>DATEEP010000024.1:0-37339 GCA_035281095.1 Novosphingobium sp.
CGAGATCGTGAGCGATGTGATGGAGCATCCCGCGCTTGGCCGTGTCGGACCGGCGCCATTTTTCAGGGCGGGGGGGCATGCGACCAAAGGCTTTGTGCTTGGGGTTGGGAATTCGTTTCGCCCCGATCACAAACTGGCGGAGGTCATGACCGAGGATGTAACCGCCACAATCGTGGACAGACTGGGAATTTCGCCCTGGCCCCATATGACAGGTGCCGCAATCTGACTGGCGTTGTGGTGTGCCGTCAAAGCGGGATCTGGCACGTGAACCCTCTTGGGAAGCCTGCTGTATCGGTCAGTTCGAAATCCGCTCTATTTCGGGTGGTCCGAGATTTGCGAGGGGCTTCCCTCGATTGGCCAGGCAAACGAGGAAGGCCCACCCCTAGTCCATGATGACTTCGGTTTGAATCACTTCGTCATTGCGACCCCGGACTTGATCCGGGGGAAGCAATCCAGGGCGACGCTGCGTAGCCCTGGATTGCCGCGGGGCTCCGCCCCTCGCAATGACGAAGCAATGTAAAGTCATCACGCTCTAACCGGCCGCCGCGCCGCGCAATCGCTCGATCGCCGCGTCGCGGCCGATCAGCGGCAGCAGCACCGACATGTCCGGTCCGTGCTCCAGCCCCGTCAGCGCCTGGCGCAGCGGCATGAACAGCGGCTTGCCCTTGCGGCCGGTGGCCTCCTTGAGCATCGCGGTGAGCGCCTGCCACGGCTGGTCACCCCACTGCATCGCCGCCACGGTATCGGCGGCAAGCTGGAGATAGCCCTGCTCCTCGGCGTCGAAGGCCGGCGCCGTGCCGGGCCCCGTGATCGGCCCCGTGATCGGCCCCGTCACCACCTGCCACCACTGCGCCGCTTCGCCCACATGCGCCAGGTTCGGGCGGATCGCCTCCCAGCCCTCGCGGCCCATGCCTTCGGGCAATCGATGCGTCACATCGTCGAAATCGAGCGCGTGCACCACCGCCGCGTTGAGCCGATGCAGTTCCGCCTCGTCGAACCGGGCGGGCGCGCGGCCGAAGCGCGACAGGTCGAAGCCGCGCGCCAGCGCCCCGGCATCGAGCGCGGTGTCCACGGGGTCCGAAGTACCCAGCCGCGCCAGCAGCGCGACCAGCGCCCGCGGCTCGATCCCGGCATCGCGCAGGGCGTCGAGCCCCAGCGACCCCAGCCGCTTCGACAGCTTGCCCTCCGCCCCGACCAGCAGCGCCTCATGCGCGAACCTGGGCGCCGCCGACCCGAGCGCGCCGAACATCTGGAGTTGCGTCGCGGTGTTGGAAACGTGATCCTCCCCCCGCAGCACGTCGGTCACGCCCATGGCCACGTCGTCGATCACGGATGGCAGCATGTAGAGCCACGAACCGTCGCCGCGCCGCACCACCGGGTCGGACATCTGCGCCGGGTCGAAATGCTGCGGCCCCCGAATGCCGTCGTGCCACGCGATCGCCTGGTCGCGGTCGAGCAGGAAGCGCCAGTGCGGCGGTGCATCCTTCGCCGCCTTCTCCGCCTCGGTCAGCTTCAGCGCCGCCCGGTCGTAGATCGGCGGCAATCCGCGCCCCAGCAGGACCTTGCGCTTGAGCTCCAGTTCATGCGGCGTCTCCCAGCAGGGATAGACCCGCCCCGCCCCGACCAGCCGCGCGAACTCCCGCTCATAAAGATCGAACCGCGCCGACTGCCGCGCCTCGCCATCGGGCTCGAGCCCCAGCCACGCGAGATCGTCCCGGATCGCCTCGACATGCTCCTCGCGGCTGCGCTCGGCATCGGTGTCGTCGATGCGCAGCAGGAAGCGCCCGCCGGCCTTCCTGGCCAGCAGCCAATTGTGCAGCGCCGTGCGGATATTGCCGACGTGGAGCCGCCCGGTGGGCGACGGAGCGAAACGGGTGATGGTCATGTCAGGTGCTCGCCGGTCTGAGGCGACATACAGGTTTTCCATCACGAACCAGCCAAAACTCCTGCCCCGTCTCGGCTGCGTCCAGATAGTAGTCCAGGTTCGCTTCGAACACGGACTGTTCCACCAATTCCACATCACCGGGGACTTGCAACGTCTCGGATTCGATCACGCCGCCAGCCTTTGGACTTCGGGGTGCTTTGAGGCGCGCGCCTGCGCCAGTTCGTAGTTGATTTGCAAGGTCATCCAGAATCGCGCCGTGCTGACGCCGGCCTCTTCCAGACGGATGGCAAGGTCCGGACTGATGCCGGCCCGGCCATTGACGACGCGCGACAAGGCCACTCGCGACATTCCCAGCTTGCGAGCAGCCTCGGTGACGCCAAGTTCCAGAGGAACGAGCACCTCGTCCCTGAGCATGATCCCCGGATGGGGGGGCGATTTCATCATCGAAAAAAACCTCAATGGTAATCCTGATAGTCCACCAGTTCGACATCCGCGCCGATAAAACGAAACGTCACCCGCCAGTTGCCATTCACCCAGATCGACCAATGTCCCTTCAGCTTCCCTTTGAGCGGATGCAGGCGATAGGCCGGCAGCGCCAGTTCGTCGGGTCCGCTGGCGGCGTCAAGCGCCGCGAGGATACTCAGCAGCTTGGCCCCGTGATCGGCTTGCACACCCCTCGTCGATCCGGTTTCGTACAACGATCGCAAGCCCTTGTGCCGAAAACCGACGATCATGCGCGATTATATCGTGTAACGATACACGATGCAACCTGGCCCTTATGCACTCCTGAACGCATGCGTGATCGGGTAGCGCCGGTCGCGGCCGAAGTTGCGGTTGCCCAGTTTCACGCCCGGAGGCGCCTGGCGGCGCTTGTATTCGGCCAGGTGCAGCAGCCGCTCGATCCGCGCCACGGTCTCGTGGTCGAAGCCTTCGGTCACGAGCTGGTCGACGCTCTTCTCATGCTCGACGAGGCCCATCAGGATCGGGTCGAGCACGTCGTAAGGCGGCAGGGAGTCCGAATCCTTCTGGTCCTCGCGCAGTTCGGCGCTGGGCGGCTTGTCGATGATGCTGGGCGGGATCACTTCGCCTTGCGGGCCCAGGCCGATGCGCGGGCGCGCGGCGTTGCGCCAGCGGGAGATGTCGAACACGGTGGTCTTGTAGGCGTCCTTGAGCGGATTGTAGCCGCCCGCCATGTCGCCGTAGATCGTGGCGTAGCCGACGCTCATCTCGCTCTTGTTGCCGGTGGTCATCAGCATCGGGCCGAACTTGTTCGACAGCGCCATCAGCGTCACGCCGCGAATGCGCGACTGGATGTTCTCCTCGGTACTGTCGATCCCGGCGCCCTCGAAGCTTTCCGCCAGCATCTCCTCGAAGGCCGCGACGGCCGGCGGGATGGCGATGGTGGAATAGCGGCAGCCCAGCGCCCTGGCGCATTCCTCCGCATCGTTCAGGCTTTCGCGGCTGGTGTAGCGCGAGGGCAGCATGACCGCCCAGACCCGCTCCGGCCCCAGCGCGTCGACCGCGATGGCGGCGCAGGCGGCGCTGTCGATGCCGCCCGACATGCCCAGCACCACGCCGGGAAAGCCGTTGCGGTTCACATAGTCGCGCAGGCCCAGCACCATGGCGCAATAGATTTCCTCGGGCGCGGTGGTCAGCCCGGCGATCTCGCCCCGGTCGCAGCGCCAGCCTTGCGCGGTGCGGGTCCAGCGGGTCTCGGCCTCCTGCTCCTCCCAGTCGCGCATCTGGATGGCGAGGCTGCCGTCGCCGTTGACCACGAAGCTGCCGCCGTCGAACACCAGCTCGTCCTGGCCACCGACGCGGTTGACGTAGGCGAGCGGCAGGCCGGTATCCACCGCGCGGCGCTTGGCCACGCCCTCTATCCGCAGCGCGTCCTTGTTGATCTCGTATGGGCTGCCGTTGATGCAGACGAGCATCTCGGCGCCGAAATCGGCAAGGTGGCGGCAAACCTCGGGCTGCCAGATGTCCTCGCAGATCGGCACGCCGATCATCGTGCCGCGCAGCACCACCGGCTCCGGCAGGGGGCCCGGCTGGAACAGCCGCATCTCGTCGAAAGTGCCGTAGTTGGGCAGCTCGTGCTTCAGGCGCACGGCGGCGACCTTGCCCTGATCGAGCAGCGCCACGCCGTTGTGCAGCGCCCCGTCCAGCACAAAGGCAGAGCCGACCAGCATCGCCGGGCCGCTGTCCGCCGTAGCCCTGGCGAGCTGGTCGAGCTGCGCCGCCGCGCGCTCGATCAGCGCGGGCTTGAGGATCAGGTCTTCGGGGGGATAACCGATCAGATGGAGTTCGGGGAACACCACCAGATCCGCTTTCCCGGCCCGGCCGCGGACTTTCAGCATCGCGTCCGCATTCCCGGCGATATCGCCCACAGACTGATTCATCTGGGCGAGCGTGATCTTGAGCGTATCGGCCATGTCCGTTTGATGCCCACTCGCCGGATGGCTTGCAATTAAAACCGTGTAGCTAAAGAAAAACCCTCCGCCAGGGAGGGTTCATCGCAAGCACAAGCCCGCATCGGATCGCGGGACCCGACCGCCGGGGCCGGGTCCCGCTCGCGATCACATCTTGGGCGAAGCTTCCGGCGTCGGAGCCGCGGCATCGGTGGCGGCGGGGAGCGCGGCAGCGTCGGTGGCCGCATCGGTAGCCATCGGCTCGGCGGCGAGGGTCTCGTCGGCGACGGGCTCTTCAGCCATCGTCTCGACGTTTTCGGCCTGTGCTTCCTCGGTGGCTTCCTCGGACTTGCCGCAAGCGGAAAGGGCCAGAACGGCGGCCGAGGCGAACGCGGCGTAAGCGAACTTCTTCATGCGAATCCCCTTTTCCTGCAAAGCCATCGCCATCGGCGCAGCCACCGACGTGTGCATTGGCGTGCAGCGGATTTGTAAACGACTGCGGAAACAACGCAACGCGAAAGAATTCACATCGGCTCCCGGATTTCCGAGGGCTTGCGGGATATAAAGATTTCTTTATATGATATGCGCAATGCGCGTCGATCCTCTCCTGAAAGCCCTTGCGGACCCCACCCGGCTGCGGATCATGCGGCTGCTGGCGCATATGGAGCTGGCGGTGGGCGAACTGGCGCAAGTGCTGGGCCAGAGCCAGCCTCGCGTCTCCCGCCACGTCCGCATCCTGTGCGATGCCGGGCTGGCCGCGCGGCGCAAGGAAGGCAGCTGGGTGTTCCTGAGCAGCGCGATCAGCGAGCGTCGCGCGCCGCCGCTGGGCACGGCAGCCGCCCGCCTGCTCGCGGTGGCCGAGGAGGACGACGCCTCCTTCGCCGGACGCTGCGCCGAAGACCGCCGCCACCTCGCCGCCATCCGCGCCACGCGCGAAGAGACCGCCGAAGCCTACTTCGCCCGCCACGCGGCCCAGTGGGATACTTTGCGCGTCCTCCATTCGCCCGACGAGCCGGTGGAAAAGGCGCTCGCCGCGGCGCTGGGCAACGGCTCCCTCGGCGCGCTGCTCGACGTCGGCACCGGCACCGGCCGCATGGCCGAGCTGTTCGCGCAAAGCTCCACCCACGTGACCGCGTTCGACAAGAGCCCGGAGATGCTGCGGATCGCCCGTGCCCGCTTGCAACACCTTCCCGCCGACCTTGTAAACCTGGTGCAAGGCGATTTCACCGCGCTTCCATTCGGCGAAGACGCGTTCGATACGGTGTTGTTCCACCAGGTGCTGCACTATGCGTTCGATCCCGAAACCGTGCTCGTCGAAGCGGCGCGAGTGACGCGGCCGGGCGGCTCCATCGCCGTGGTGGACTTCGCGGCGCATGACCGCGAGGAACTGCGCGAACGTCATGCCCATGCCCGCCTCGGCTTCTCCGACGAGCAGATGCTGGAACTGCTGAGCGAGGCCGGCTTCACCGGCGAGGCGGCGGTGGCGCTGCCGGGCCGCCCGCTCACGGTGAAGATCTGGACCGGGCGCAAGACTTCCTCCACTCCGGCGCGCAAGAATGTGCGGGCCGACATCCCATTCGCGACTGGAAATACCCGATGACCGCCCTTCTCGATGCCGCGCACGAGCAACGCATGGCGCACGACACGCCCCTGTTCGCCTCGCTGCCCGGCGACATCGCCGTCTCGTTCGAGTTCTTTCCGCCCAAGACCGAGAAGATGGCCGAAACCTTGTGGGACAGCGTCAAGACGCTGGAGCCGCTGGCGCCGCGCTTCGTCTCGGTGACATACGGGGCGGGCGGATCGACGCGGGAGCGCACGCACCAGACCGTCGCGCGCATCCAGCGGGAAACCTCGCTCAGCGCCGCCGCGCACCTGACTTGCGTCGAGGCGTCGAAGGCGGAAATCCATGAAGTCGCGGAGGAATACTGGCAGGCGGGCGTGCGTCATATCGTCGCGCTGCGCGGCGACATGCCGCAAATGGGCGCGAAGTTCGTGCCTCATGCCGACGGATACGAAAACGCCGCCGATCTGGTGGCGGGCCTGCTGAAACTGCACCCGTTCGAGATTTCGGTTGCCGCCTACCCCGAAATCCACCCGGATTCGGGCAGCCGCGCGGCGGACATCGACAACCTGAAGCGCAAGCTGGACGCGGGCGCCACCCGCGCGATCACCCAGTTCTTCTTCTCGCCCGAGAGCTTCTTCCGTTTCCGCGACGAGGCGGCGGCGGCAGGCGTGCATCAGGAGATCGTGCCGGGCATCCTGCCGATTTCCAACGTGGCGCAGGCGCGCAAGTTCGCCGGACTGTGCGGGGCGCAAATCCCGCGCTGGATGGACGAGCTGTTCGAAGGGCTCGACGATCATCCCGAGGCGCGCAAGCTCGTCGCCGCGACGATCGCGGCGGAACTGTGCCGCAGGCTCTATGCCGGCGGCGTGCGCGAATTCCATTTCTACACCCTCAACCGCGCCGAGCTGGCCTATGCGATCTGCCATATGCTCGGCGTCAGACAGGAGGCGGCACGATGACCTCCCCAATCACCGCAGAAGCCGAATTCCGCGCCCGCGCGGCACGGCGCATCCTGGTGTTCGACGGGGCCTACGGCACCGCGATCCAGAAGTACGGGTTGACCGAGGCGGACTATCGCGGCGACCTCGACCTCACACTCGACCAGAAGGGCAACAACGACCTGCTATGCCTGACCCGGCCCGACGTGATCCGCGCGATCCACGCCGCCTACCTCGATGCCGGGGCGGACATGATCGAGACCAACACCTTCAGTTCCACCAGGATCGCCATGGCCGACTACGGCGCCCAGCATCTGGTGCGCGACCTCAACCTCGCCGCCATGAAGCTGGCGCGCGAGGCTTGCGAGGCGGCGGAGGCGCAGGACGGGAAGCGGCGTTTCGTCGCCGGGTCGATCGGCCCCACCAACAAGACGCTGTCGCTCTCGCCGGACGTCAACGATCCCGGGTTCCGCGAAGTCGATTACGACACGCTCAAGGACAACTACCGCGAGCAGTGCGACGCCCTGATCGAAGGCGGGCCAGGAGTGGGGGCCGACTTCCTGCTGATCGAGACCTGCTTCGACACGCTGAACGCCAAGGCCGCCGGCATGGCCGCGAAAGAGGCCGAAGCCGCCGCCGGGCGCCCGGTTCCCGTCATGCTCAGCTTCACCATCACCGACATGAGCGGGCGCAACCTGTCCGGCCACACGATCACGGCGTTCTGGTACACCCTGCGGCATCTGAAGCCGCTGACCATCGGCGCCAACTGCGCGTTCGGCGCGGACAAGTTGCGGCCCTATCTTGCGGAACTCGCCAAGGACACCGACGCCCTCATCATGGCCTTCCCCAACGCCGGCCTGCCCAACGAGCTGGGCCAGTACGACGAACTGCCGGAGAAGACCGCCGAGCTGATCCGCGTGTGGTGCGACGAGCATCTGGTCAACGTCGTCGGCGGCTGCTGCGGCACCACCCCCGCCCACATCGCCGCCATCGCCGGGGCGCTGGAGGGCCGAGAGCCGCGTGCGCTGCCGGTACTGGAGGCGAAGACACGACTGTCCGGGCTCGAACCGTTCGTGATGGCGGCCTGATCGTTACACCCCGTTCGTGTCGAGCGAAGTCGAGACACGTTCGCACAGCGCTTCTCGACTTCGCTCGAAGCGAACGGACTTATTGAAACAATGACGCAGACTTCCTCCCCTGCCCGCCCCGCCGGATCGATGTTCGTCAACATCGGCGAGCGCACCAATGTCACCGGCTCCGCGAAGTTCAAGAAGCTGGTCATGGCCGGCGACTATGCCGCCGCCGTCGACGTCGCGCGCCAGCAGGTTGAAAACGGTGCGCAAGTCATCGACGTCAACATGGACGAGGGGCTGCTCGACGCGGTCGTCGCCATGACCACGTTCCTCAAGCTCATCGCCGCCGAGCCCGACATCAGCCGGGTGCCGGTGATGATCGACAGCTCCAAGTGGCACGTCATCGAGGCGGGGCTGAAATGCGTTTCCGGCAAGCCCATCGTCAATTCGATCAGCATGAAGGAAGGCGAAGCGCCGTTCCTGGAGCAGGCGCGCAAATGCATGGCCTATGGCGCGGCGGTGGTCGTGATGGCCTTCGACGAGACCGGGCAGGCCGACACACGGAACCGCAAGATCGAGATTTGCGAGCGCGCCTACAAGCTGCTGACCGGCATCGGCTTCCCGCCCGAAGACATCATTTTCGACGCCAACGTCTTCGCGGTGGCGACCGGGATCGAGGAGCACGACAACTACGGCGTCGATTTCATCGAGGCGGTGCAGGAAATCCGCGTCCGCTGCCCGCACGTTCACTTCTCGGGCGGGCTTTCCAACCTCTCGTTCTCCTTTCGCGGCAACGAGACGGTGCGCCGGGCGATGCATTCGGTGTTCCTCTACCACGCCATCCCGGCGGGGCTCGACATGGCGATCGTCAATGCCGGCCAGCTCGACATCTACGACCAGATCGATCCGGTGCTGCGCGAGGCGTGCGAGGACGTGATCCTCAACCGCCCGGCGCCGGCCGGCAGCGAACAGACCCCGACCGAGCGGCTGATCGAGATCGCCGAAAGCTACAAGGGCAAGGACGCGGTCGCCGAGAAGCAGGCCGAGGAATGGCGCGGCTGGCCGGTCGCGAAGCGGATCGAGCACGCGCTGGTCAAGGGCATCGACGCGCATGTGGTCGAGGACACGGAGGAACTGCGCAACCTCACCGCCGAACGGGGCGGCCGCCCGATCGAGGTGATCGAAGGCCCGCTGATGGACGGCATGAACGTCGTCGGCGACCTGTTCGGATCGGGCCAGATGTTCCTGCCGCAAGTGGTCAAGTCCGCGCGTGTGATGAAGAAAGCGGTCGCGCACCTGTTTCCGTTCATCGAGGCGGAGAAGGACGAGAACGCCAAGGCGAAGGGCCGTATCGTGATGGCGACGGTCAAGGGCGACGTCCACGACATCGGCAAGAACATCGTCGGCGTCGTGCTCCAGTGCAACGGCTACGAGGTGATCGACCTCGGGGTCATGGTCCCGTGGTCGACTATCCTCGACACCGCGCGCGATCAGGGGGCGGACATCATCGGCCTGTCCGGCCTCATCACCCCCTCGCTCGACGAGATGGTCACCGTCGCCGAGGAGATGCAGCGGGCCGACATGCACATCCCGCTGCTGATCGGCGGGGCTACCACCAGCAAGGTCCACACCGCGCTGCGGATCGATCCCGCCTACGAAGGCCCGGTGATCCACGTTCTCGACGCCAGCCGCGCGGTCGGCGTCGCCTCGCAGTTGCTGTCGGACACGCAGGCGGAGGGGTATGTGTCGTCGGTCGCGGTCGATTACCGCAAGGTGCGGGAAGCCCGCGAAGGCAAGGGAAAGTCGGACCTGGAGACATTGGAGAACGCGCGCGCCAATTCTTACAAGCCCGATTTCGCGCAGAAACCCGCCGCGCCCGCCCAGCCCGGCCCGCATGTCTTCGCCGACTGGGATCTGGTGGACTTGCGCCAATATATCGACTGGACCCCGTTCTTCCGCGCCTGGGAGCTGGCCGGGACTTATCCCGCGATCCTGGACGACGCCGTAGTCGGCGAAAGCGCGCGGAGCCTCTTCGCCGATGCCCAGGCGATGCTCGACCGGATCGTCGCCGAGAAATGGCTCACCGCGCGCGGCGTCGCGGCATTCTGGCCGTGCGTGCGCGAAGGCGACGATGTGCTGCTTCAAAAGCCCTTTCCCCTGAAGGGGAGAGGGGTGGGAGAGGGGGAAGCCACCGGCGTGTCGCCGGAACACCACCACCCCCCCGCCCCCGGCCCTGAAGAGGAGCAGGTCCGCCTTCCCTTCCTGCGCCAGCAGATCAAGAAGAGCCGTGACCGCGCCAACTTCTGCCTGGCCGACTTCATCGACCCGGCGGGTGACTGGATCGGCGGTTTCGCGGTCGGCATCCACGGCATCGAGCCGCATCTGGAGCGCTTCAAGGCGGCACACGACGATTACAACGACATCTTGCTCAAAGCCCTTGCCGACCGCTTCGCCGAGGCTTTCGCCGAACGCCTGCACCAGCACGTTCGCGCCGACCTGTGGGGCTATGCCTCGGGCGAGCAGCTGACCAACGAGGCGCTGATCCGCGAGCAGTATCGCGGCATCCGCCCCGCTCCGGGCTATCCCGCCTGCCCCGACCATTCACTCAAGCCGATCCTGTTCGACTTGCTCAAGGCGCAGGATAGTGCGGGCATCACCCTGACCGAGAGCCAGGCGATGCTGCCAACCGCCGCCGTCTCCGGGTTCTATTTCGGCCACCCCGAAAGCCAATACTTTGGCGTTGCACGCATCGGGCGCGACCAGCTGGAGGACTATGCGGCGCGGCGCGGCGTGGACTTGGCGGTGGCGGAGCGCTGGCTGCGGCCCAACCTCGATTAGAGCCTGATGACTTGGGTTTGAAACACTTCGTCATTGCGAGCGAAGCGAAGCAATCCAGGGCAACGCTGCGTAGCCCTGGATTGCCGCGGGGCTTCGCCCCTCGCAATGACGAAGCAATGTAGAGTCATCATGGTCTAGACGATCACGTCCTTCGCACGACACTCCCCGAATTGACGAAGGGAGGCGGTTCGATGTCGTCGCGCAACAATTACGGTTGATCCGGCGCGCCCGACCGCCGAGAGGAAGGCGTGCCCGCCGATCTTCTTCCCCAAGCCGCCGACGCCCTGCACGCCACGTTCGGCTTCAGCGCCTTTCGCGGGGTGCAGGAGCAGGTGGTGCGCCGGGTGCTGGACCGGCGCTCGACGCTGGCGGTGATGCCCACCGGCGCGGGCAAGTCGCTGACGTACCAGCTGCCCGCCGTCATGTTGCCGGGCACGTGCGTGGTCATCAGCCCGCTGATCGCACTGATGCACGATCAGCTACGCTCCGCCACGGCCAACGGCATCCGCGCGGCGACCCTGACCAGCGCCGACGCCGACCGCGAACGAACTATCGAGCGCTTCCGCGCGGGCGGGCTGGACTTGCTTTATGTCGCGCCCGAACGAGCCAGTCAGTCGCACTTCCGTGAGTTGCTTGGCACGGCCCCGGTCTGCCTGTTCGCCATCGACGAAGCACATTGCGTCTCTGAATGGGGTCACGATTTCCGCCCCGACTACCGGCTGCTGCGTCCGCTGATGGACGCATTCCCGCACGTGCCGCGCCTCGCGCTCACGGCCACCGCGGACGCGCATACGCGCGGCGACATCCTCGTCCAGCTCGGCATCGCGGGGGAAGGCCTGATCGTCGCCGGGTTCGATCGGCCCAACATCCGCTACGCCATCCGCCACCGCGAGAACGGCATCCGGCAGATCGCGCAACTCATGGCCGAGGTGCCGGGCCCCGGCATCGTCTATGCTCCGACCCGCGCCAAGGTCGAGAAGCTGGCCGGGCAACTGGCGGCAGCGACCGGGCGACCGGTGCTGCCCTACCACGCCGGTCTGCCGCCGCAGGAGCGCGCGGCCAACCAGGCCGCGTTCGTCGCTTCGGAGGACATGGTGATCATCGCCACGATCGCCTTCGGCATGGGCATCGACAAGCCCGACGTGCGCTTCGTGGCGCATGCCGGCCTGCCCAAGTCGATCGAGGCGTACTACCAGGAAACCGGCCGCGCCGGGCGCGACGGCGACGCGGCGCAGGCGGTGATGTTCTGGGCGGCGGGCGATTTCGCCCAGGCCCGCGCACGGCTCGACGAAGTGGAGCAGAGCCGCCGCGAGAGCGAGAACGCGCGGCTCAACGCGCTGGCGGTGCTGGTCGAGACGGGAGACTGCCGCCGCGCGGTACTGCTGCGCCATTTCGGCGAAGAGCCGCCCGAGCGTTGCGGCAACTGCGACAATTGCCTCGATGCGCCGGGGGTGATCGACGCCACCGTGGTCGCGCAGAAGCTGCTCTCGGCGGTGTTCCGCACCGGCCAGAGCTTCGGTTTCGGCCATCTGGAGAAAGTGCTGACCGGCCAGACCGACGAGCGCGTGCGTCAGCGCGGGCATGACGCGCTCAGCGTGTTCGGCATCGTCGGCAGTCCCGAGGAAGCAGCGCTCCTGCGCCCGCTCTCACGCGCGTTGCAGGCAAGGGGCAGTCTGGTCCCGACCGAACACGGCGGGCTGGCGCTCGGCGGCGACGCCCGTGCGATCCTGCGCGGCGAAGCGGCGGTTTCCATGGTCGTGCCGCCCAAGCGCGAGCGCAAGGGACGGCGCGATCGAGGCGGCGGCGCCAACCCGGTGGGCGATCCGTTGTTCGACGCGCTGCGCGCGCTGCGGCGCGATCTGGCGCAGGAAGCCGGGGTTCCGCCTTACGTGATCTTCCACGACGCCACTTTGCGCGCGATGACGGCGCAGCGCCCCGCGAGCCTGGCGGCGCTGAGCGATATCGACGGCGTGGGCGCGCGCAAGCTCGACGCCTATGGCGAGGCATTCCTGCGCGTGATCCGCGCGCTTTGAACCTTACAGCGGATTATCCAGCTTGATGATCGGCTCGTCGCTGATGCGCTGGGTGGTCTTGGCCTCGCGCGGCTTGTCGAAGCTGGCCAGGACCGGCGCGTCGCGGCCGTAGATGTCGCCGAACTTCTTCATTACGCCGTCGATGTCGCGCGCCATCGTGAAATAGGTGAGATAGACAGGGAACGTCCGGGTCATCGGCACCTTGGTATATTCGCCCGAGGTCGAGATCGCGCTCGCTTCCTCCTTTGAAAGCTGCGCGCCCAGGATCGCCATCGTCATGCCCAGTTCGACCGCGCGCTCGGTGCGGATGCAGCCGTGGCTGTAGGCCCGGACGGGATGGGCGAAATACTGCTTGGAGGGCGTATCGTGCAGATAGATCGCGTGCGGGTTGGGCATGTCGATCTTCATCCGGCCCAGCGCATTGCCGTCGCCGGGCTGCTGCACCACCGAGATGCTGCCGTCGGCGGCGCGGCTGACCTTGTAGCCTTCGCGCCGCGCGCGGGCCGGATTGGCCAGCAGCTGCGGCCCAAGCCCCTCTCCCCTGACGATCGACTGCGGCACCGTCCAGGTCGGGTTGAAGACGACGGCGGTCACGGTTTCGGCCAGTTGCGGAGTCGCGGTCTTGCCGGGCTTGCCCACGACCGTGCGATAGGAGCGGATGATCTTGTTGCGCACCGTCAGCCGCAGCTGGAATTCGGGCACGTTGGTCAGCAGATAGACGTCGCCCAGATCGCGCCGCAGCCAGCGCCAGCGGTCCATGTTGGCGCGGATCACCGCACGCCTCGCCTTTTCGCCGGACGGCGTCGTGGCGAGCTCCGCCTTCAGCTCGGCATAGTCGGGATGGCTCGGCACCAGCGAAGCGAGCACGCCGCCGACATCGTGGGTCAGCAGCGCCTTGGACATCAGGCTGTCGGTCGGCGTCGCCTCGCGGTCCGGATCGACCGCGAACCACTGAATCCGCGCCTCCATCGGCGTGCGGCCATCGCGCAAGTCTTCCGCCAGCCAGGAAAATGCCTTGCTGCCGAGCGCGTCGAGCGCGTCACCCGGTCCGGCGGCGATCGCGCGGCGCAGCGCGGCGGGCTGGTAGTCGGCGGGAAGCAGGCCCTCGCCGCCGATGCCTTCGATCACCGCGAGCAACTGCTTGGCGTCCTCGACCGGCCAGTGCATCAGCGGCTCGCTCACCGGAACCGGCTGCACGACCGGCTGGCCGACAGAATCATCGATGATCCTTGCTACCGGATCGGGCGCCTGGGATGCCTCCGCCACCGTCTCCGCTCCTGAAATTCCGGCAAGCCCTCCAGCCAAAGCCAACAGATAACCGCGTACAGACCCCTGTTTCATGATGCGAGCTGTCAACCTCCAGCGAGATAGGAAATGCCCTGGGCCCCGCCCGGACGCGTATAGCGCCATTTGGCCCTTTCGTCCGCGATCATCAAGCACCGCTGCTTTCGCTGCGATGAATCGCTTGCGCGAGGCGCGCGACCGCGTCACCTCGCCGGCATGACCCGCCGACATGCAGCGCTGCCCTTTCTTGCCGTGATGCTGGGCATCGCGGCCTTCAGCGCGATGGACGCGGCAATGAAGAGCGCCTCGATCGCGGCGGGCGTCTATACTGCGGTGTTCGTGCGCAATGTCATGGCAACGCTGATGACGCTGCCGCTCTGGCTGTTGGCGAAGCCGTCGCTGCCGACGCCGGCGATGTGGAGGAGCTACCTGCAGCGCGCCTTGGTGGTTGCGGCGATGGCCCCGCTGTTCTTCTATGGCCTGGTGCGCCTCCCGATGGCCGAGGCGCTGGCGCTGTCGTTCATCGCGCCGCTGATCGCACTCTACTTCGCGGCCTGGATGCTTGGCGAAGCAATTCGGCCGGGGGCCGTCACCGCATCGCTGCTCGGCCTTGCCGGAGTGGCGTTGATCGCCGCCGCACGCCTCAGCGCGGACGACGCCGCGCCCTCGTCGGTGACCGGCATCGCCGCCATCCTCGTCTCAGCGGTGCTCTATGCCGTCAATCTCGTGCTGCAGCGCCGGCAGGCGCAGATCGCCAGCCCGATAGACGTCGCCTTCTTCCAGACGATACTTCTCGCCGTGATCCTCGCATTCCCGGCACCGCTGCTGTTCGCACCGCCCGCGCCGGCCGCGCTGTTCGACATCGCCCTCGCCGCATTGCTGGCGACCATAGCGCTGCTGCTGTTGACCTGGGGCTACGCCCGCGCCGAGACGCAGAAGCTGCTGCCGATCGAATATACCGCGTTTCTCTGGGCGGCCCTGTTCGGCTGGCTCTTCTTCGCCGAACCGGTGGGCTGGGCAACCATCGCCGGCGCGGTCCTGATCGTCGCAAGCTGCTTGCTGGCGGCGCGGCAACCTGCTGCGAATCTCCCGCATTAAGGGCTTGATCTTGACCTTGCCCCATGGATCGCGCATCGGCGGGCGCAACGACTCCGTTTCCGCACTGCAACATCGCCGGTAACAGCCGCGGCGCGGGCAGGGAACGCTATCTTGAAGGGGAATTGAGCCACATGACTCAGGTCGGACAGGACACGCTCGGCACCCGCAGCACCATGTCGGTGGGCGGCAAGGACATCACCTATTATTCGCTGAAGAAAGCCGCCGCCAAGATCGGCGATGTCTCGCGGCTGCCGTTCTCGATGAAGGTCCTGCTTGAAAACCTGCTGCGCTTCGAGGACGGCGGCTTCACCGTCTCGACCGGCGATATCCAGGCGATCGCCGACTGGCAGAAGAAGCCGACCGCTCCGCTGCCCGAAATCCAGTACCGCCCCGCGCGCGTGCTGATGCAGGACTTCACCGGCGTGCCCTGCGTGGTCGATCTCGCCGCGATGCGCGACGCCATCGCCAAGCTGGGCGGCGACACCTCCAAGATCAATCCCCAGGTTCCCGTCCACCTCGTGATCGACCACTCGGTCATGGTCGACGAATTCGGCCACCCCAAGGCGTTCGAGCAGAACGTCGAGATCGAATACCAGCGCAACATGGAGCGCTACGATTTCCTCAAGTGGGGATCGAAGAGCCTCGACAACTTCAACGCCGTCCCCCCCGGCACCGGCATCTGCCATCAGGTCAACCTTGAGCACATCGGCCGCGGCGTGTGGTCGAGCGAGGATGAGTCGGGCGCGCTGATCGCCTATCCCGACACGTGCGTCGGCACCGACAGCCACACCACCATGATCAACGGCCTGGGCGTGCTGGGCTGGGGCGTCGGCGGGATCGAGGCCGAGGCGGCGATGCTCGGCCAGCCGGTCTCGATGCTCATCCCCGAAGTCGTCGGCTTCAAGCTGACCGGCGAGCTCAAGGAAGGCGTCACCGCCACCGACCTCGTCCTCACCGCCACGCAGATGCTGCGCGCCAAGGGCGTGGTGGGCCGCTTCGTCGAGTACTTCGGCCCCGGCCTCGCCTCATTGAGCCTCGCCGACCGCGCGACGCTGGCCAACATGGCGCCCGAATACGGCGCGACGTGCGGCTTCTTCGGCATCGACGACAAGACGCTGGAATACATGCGCCTCACCGGCCGCGAGGAAAGCCAGATCGAACTGACCGAAGCCTATGCCAAAGAGCAGGGCTTCTGGATCGACCCGGCGATCGAACCGATCTTCACCGACACGCTCGAACTCGACATGAGCACCGTCGTCCCCTCGCTCGCCGGACCCAAGCGCCCGCAGGACAAGGTGGACCTGACGCAAGTCGACAACGTGTTCAACGCCGATCTCGCCTCCGTCTACCAGAAGGAGCAGGCGCGCGTTCCGGTGAGCGGGAAGGATCACGATATCGGCGACGGCGACGTCGTCATCGCCGCGATCACCAGCTGCACCAACACCTCGAACCCCAGCGTGCTGGTCGCCGCCGGCCTCGTCGCCAAGAAGGCGAACGAGCGCGGCCTCAAGCCCAAGCCCTGGGTCAAGACCAGCCTCGCGCCCGGATCGCAGGTCGTCACCGACTATCTCGAGAAGGCGGGCCTGCAGGACCATCTCGACGCGGTCGGCTTCAATCTCGTCGGCTATGGCTGCACCACCTGCATCGGCAATTCCGGGCCTTTGGCGGAGCCGATCAGCGCCGCCATCAACGCCAACAACATCGTCGCCGCATCGGTCATCTCGGGCAACCGCAACTTCGAAGGGCGCGTCAGCCCCGACGTGCGCGCCAACTTCCTCGCCAGCCCGCCCCTCGTGGTCGCCTACGCGCTGAAGGGCACCGTGATCGAGGATTTCACCCAGACGCCCATCGGCCAAGGCAGTGACGGCGCCGACGTGTTCCTGAAGGACATCTGGCCGAGCAACGACGAAATCGCCTCGACCATGGCCGGCTGCATGGACCGCACCATGTTCCAGTCGCGCTATGCCGACGTCTACAAGGGCGACAAGCACTGGCAGGCGATCGACGTCACCGGTTCCAAGACCTACCAGTGGCGCGCCGGATCGACCTACATCGCCAATCCGCCCTATTTCGAAGGCATGACGATGACCCCGGCGCCGGTCTCCGACATCCTCGACGCCAAGCCGCTGGCGATCCTGGGCGATTCGATCACCACCGACCACATCAGCCCGGCCGGCAACATCAAGGCCGACAGCCCCGCCGGCAAGTACCTGATGGAGCATCAGGTCGCCCGCGCCGACTTCAACTCCTACGGTGCGCGCCGTGGCCACCACGAAGTGATGATGCGCGGCACTTTCGCCAACATCCGCATCAAGAACGAGATGGTTCCCGGCGTCGAGGGCGGCATGAGCCGCTATGGCGAGGAAGTGGGCGCGATCTACGACATCGCCATGAAGCACAAGGCCGAGGGCACGCCGATGGTCGTGATCGCCGGCAAGGAATACGGCACCGGCTCCAGCCGCGACTGGGCGGCCAAGGGCACCAACCTGCTGGGCGTGCGCGCGGTGATCGTCGAAAGCTTCGAGCGCATCCACCGCTCCAACCTCGTCGGCATGGGCGTGCTGCCGCTGCAGTTCAAGAACGGCGAGACCCGCTCCACGCTGGGCCTGACCGGCGACGACAGCTTTACCATCCGCGGCGTCGCCGATCTCAAGCCGCAGCAGGACGTCGAGGTCGAAGTGACCAAGGCCAACGGATCGACCTTCACTTTCACCGCGCTGTGCCGCATCGATACCGCCAACGAAGTCGAATACTTCATGAACGGCGGCATTCTTCAGTTCGTGCTGCGCAAGCTGGCGGCGTAAGCTCGAAAGCTACTGAAAACCGGGAAAGGCCCTGCTTCGGCGGGGCCTTTTTGCATCAGGCGCGGGTATCGGCGTCCGTGTCGTCCCGCCTGGTCGCGTTGGTGACGGTGTCGTCATGGCCGCTCTTGTCGCTGAAGAAGGCCAGCGCGAAGAGGCCGCAGCCGAGCAGGACCGAGATGAAAGTCCCGGCGATGGTGGCGATCACCATGTGGATCGTCAGCGAACCTTGCGAGGCGAGGAAAGACAGCGCCGCGATCACCATCAGCACCGCCGCCACGGCGATCCACGTCACCATCCGGCGAAAGTCGCGGATAGCCTTCTCGCGGACGGCTCGCTGTTGATCAGCGCGTTCTCGGGATGTCGCCATGATGGGTCAACGCTCTATCAGGCGTCGCCGTTCCGGACAAAGAGGCTTAGCTTGGCGGCCCTCAACCAGGGCTATCGTGACAGGTCGGCGACACTCGCGGGCCGCACGCAAAAAGGGCGGCGCCGAAGCACCGCCCTTCCCCTGTTGCCATGTTGGGGGCGCAGGTAGGAGCGGCCGCGTCAGGCGGCCTTTTTCTGGGCGAAGCGGCGGCGGCCGACGATGGCTGCCGCGGCCGCGCCGAACAAGATGACCATCGGCGGAGCCGGAACCTCGGTGCCGCCGGTGCTGGTGGTGCCGCCCGTCGAGCTGCTGGTCGAACTGGATGACGAGGACGAGCTCGACGAAGAGCTGGAGGAGCTCGACGACGACGAGCTGGAGCTGCTCGACGAAGTCGAACCGGTCGATCCGCTGGACGTGGCGCCGCTGCTGGTCCCGCCCGAAGAGCTCGACGAGGAGGACGAGCTTGAGGAGGAGGACGAGCTGCTGGAGCTGCTCGATCCGCCCGAAGAGCTGGACGACCCCGAGCTGCCCGACGAACCGGAGCTGCCCGAAGAGCCCGAAGAGCCATGTCCGCAATCCTTGCCCTTGTGGCAGCCATGCGGCGGTTTGCCGCCGGTGCTGCCGCCGCCCGAAGACGAGGAACTGGAGGATGACGAGGAGCTCGAGGACGAGGACGAGCTCGACGACGAGGACGATGAGGTCGAGACGTTACCCGAACTGGTCGAGACGTTGCCCGAACTGGTCGAGACATTGCCGGAACTGGTCGAGACGCCGCCCGTCGAAGTCGAGACGCCGCCCGTCGACGTGGACACGCCACCCGTCGAGGTCGAGACGTTGCCCGAGCTGGTCGAGGTCGTGGAGCTGATCCCGCCGGTCGAGGTGGACGAACCGCCGGTCGACGTCGAGGATCCGCCCGTGGAGGTGGACGTCGATCCGCCGGTCGAGGTGATGCCCCCGGTCGAAGTCGAGGAACCGCCCGAGCCGCCCGAGGACGTCGAGGTGGAAGACCCCCCGGAGCCTCCCGACGAGGTCGAGGTCGAACCGCCGGTCGAGGTCGACGAGATCACGATGTTGCCGCCGCTCGATCCGCCGCCGCCGAAGAAACCGCCGAAGAAACCGCCGCCGAAGCCGCCGAGGCCCCCGCCGCCGATGATCACGGGGGCGCCGCCGCCACCGGAGATCATCGGCTGAGGCGGGGGCGGAATGTACGGCGGGGGCAGCGGCACCATCGCCATCTGCGGCTGGCAGCAGGTGCGCTTGATCACCCGGCGCGTGCGCTTGACCTGGCGCGGTGCTTCAGCGCGGCGCTCGATCTTGCGCGTTTGGGGCGCCTTGACCTGCTTGATCTTGCGATACTGGCTCTGCTTCGCCGGAGGCTCGGCAACGTGGACCGCGCCGCCGCCGACGATTGCGCAGCCTGCCGCACAGGCAGACAGTTTCGCGAGGGCCATCCGAACAGACATAAGCGTTGCTCTCTTTTTTCGTTTTCCCGAGGCGGCTCATGGCGTTGAATACCTTCAATGCCCGGACGCCCTCTGGCACCAGAAACGCAGAGAGTTCTTAACGGGACAATGGGATTAACCGTGTTTGGCCCGTCCCGATGTGAGAATTGTGGTTAATATCGCACTGCCGTTCAGGACATGTGCCAGAGTGGGACTATCGGGCTCGCCGAGTGTAAACGGGGCCGACGAATCCGGACGCCGGAATCATTTGCCGCCGATGTCCGATGAAGAATCGAAAAGGCCGCCCTGCCCCCCCGTCGGCGGCGCGATTCCCAAGTGTTTCCAACCACCTTCGTTGAGGCACCGCCCGCGCGCGGTACGAGCGATGAGACCGAGCTGGATCAGGTACGGCTCGATCACTTCCTCCACCGTGTCGCGCGGTTCGGAGAGCCCGGCGGCAAGCGTCTCGATCCCCACCGGACCGCCCCTGTAGATGTCCGCGATCATGGTGAGATAGCGCCTGTCCATGGCGTCGAGGCCAAGCGCATCCACTTCCAGCCGCGTCAGCGCATCGTCGGCGATCGCCCGCGTGACCGTCCCGCTGCCGGCGACATGCGCGAAATCGCGCACCCGGCGCATCAGCCGCCCGGCGACCCGCGGCGTGCCGCGCGCGCGGCGGGCGATCTCGGTCGCGCCCTCGGGTTCCATGTGGATGCCGAGCAGCGATGCGCCGCGCGTCACCACCCGTTCCAGCTCGGGCACGGTGTAGAACTGCAGCCGCACCGGAATGCCGAAACGGTCGCGCAGCGGCGTCGTCAGCAGGCCCTGCCGGGTGGTCGCGCCCACCAGCGTGAACGGCGGCAGGTCGATCCGCACCGACCGCGCCGAGGGCCCTTCGCCGATGATGAGATCGAGGGCGCGGTCCTCCATCGCCGGATAGAGCACTTCCTCCACCACCGGATTGAGCCGGTGGATCTCGTCGATGAAGAGGACGTCACCCTCCTCCAGATTGGTGAGCAGCGCCGCCAGATCGCCCGACTTGGCGATCACCGGCCCGGACGTGGCGCGGAACCCCACGCCCAGCTCGCGCGCGACGATCTGCGCCAGCGTCGTCTTGCCAAGGCCGGGCGGCCCGAAGAACAGCACATGATCCATCGCCTCGCGCCGGGATTTGGCGGACTCGATGAACACGCGAAGGTTGTCCTTGGCCGCCGCCTGCCCGACGAATTCGGCCAGCGTCTTCGGACGCAGGGCGGCGTCGGCGTCTTCGCTCTGGCGGATGGGGGAGAGGATGGGGTTATCCGTCATCGATCGCCGTATCCCTCATCCGCCTGGTGCGGCGAAGCCACCAAAAGAATAAATCCCGGCGGCAATGGCGCACGGAGCAGGCTGCGCGACGGAAGTCGGGAAGACCCTAGCCACGGCGCGCGGGGCGCTCGGCGATAATTTCCTCGATAACGTCCTCGGGCTCCTTTTCGATCACCGGCGAAGCCAGACCTTCCGCGATCAGACCGCGCAGCCACTCGGTCTCATCCGCCGCCGCGTCCTGGTCGCGCCTGACGAGGTCGCGCACATAATCGCTGGCGCTGGAATATCGGCCTTCGGCGACGCGGTGATCGATCCACTTGCGCAGCGCGGACGGTATCGAGACATTGAGTTGAGACATACCTTAACATACTCTTCCATAGGAATTTGCGCAACATTCCTGCAAAATCACCCTGTCGCTTTCCGCAGCGCCACCCGGACCAAGTCGTTCAGCCCCGCGCCCTCGCCGAGTTCCTCGACCGCCTGCGCCACCGCCGCCGTCGCCGCCGGCGGCTTGAAACCCAGGTTCTGGAGCGCCGAGACCGCGTCGGCGCTGGCCGAGCCGGGCGGGATCGCGGGGGCGACAGCCGCTCCCGGCCCCGCGGGCAGCGCGCCCGCCTTGTCCTTCAATTCGTTGACGATCCGCCCCGCCAGCTTCGGCCCCACGCCTTGCGCGCGCGTCACCATCGCGGCGTCGCCCTGGGCGCAGGCGCGTTGCAGTTCCTCGGCCGACAGCGCCGAGAGCACCGCCAGCGCCATCTTGCTGCCCACGCCCTGCACGCCGGTGAGCAGGCGGAACCATTCCCGCTCGCCCGCGCTGGCGAAGCCGATCAGGCGCATGTCGTTCTCGGACACCTGCAAGTCGGTGTGGACCGTCACCGCGTCGCCCCGGATACCCAGCGCGTCGAGCGTGCGGGCCGAGCACTGCACCAGATAGCCCACGCCGGAAACGTCGATCACCGCCCAATCGGGGCCGAAGTCGTCGAGCATGCCGGTGAGCTTGGCGATCATGCTTTGTTCTATGGCATATCCGTCATCCCGGCGAAAGCCGGGATCGCTGGCCGATGGCGCTTGCCTGCCAGCGGTCCCGGATCAAGTCCGGGACGAGGAGGATGGCACCATGTGCGCATGCGCGATCGCCACGGCGAGCGCGTCGGCCGCGTCGGCGCCGGCGAGCTTCACGCCGGGCAGCAAGACCTTGAGCATTGCCTGAACTTGCGCCTTCTCCGCGCCGCCGGTGCCGACCAGCGCTTTCTTCACCAGCCGCGTCGCGTATTCGCTCACCGGCAAGCCCGCGCGGGCGAGGGCAAGGAGGCACACGCCCCGCGCCTGCCCCAGCTTGAGCGTCGATTGCGCGTTGGTGTTGACGAAGACTTCCTCCACCGCGCCTTGATCGGGGCGGTGCGCGGCGATTACCTCAGCCAACGCTCGATCCAGCACCACCAGCCGTTCGGCCAGCGGAGCGGCGGAATCGGTACGGATCTGCCCGTTGGCGACGTGGCTCAGGCGGTTGCCGCTCTTGGCGATCACGCCCCAGCCGGTCGTGCCGAGGCCGGGGTCGAGACCGATGACGATCACCTCGAAACACCCGTTTGTGTCGAGCGACGTCGAGACACGTCAGTGTAACAGCTTCTCGACTTCGCTCGAAGCGAACGGATTTAGTCCATTCACCCCAGCTTCTCCATCACGTCATCCGAGATGTCGTAATTGCCCCAGACGGTCTGCACATCGTCATCGTCGTCGAGCACGTCGATCAGCTTGAGCAGGGTGCGGGCGTCGTCCTCGCCCACTTCGGCCTTGAGGCTGGGCTTCCACGCCAGCTTGACCGCCTCGGCCTCGCCCAGCGCCTTCTCAAGCTCGCGCGCGACCGGGTGCAGGTTCTCCACGCTGGTCCAGATCGAATGGCCTTCATCCGATTCGACATCGTCGGCGCCGGCTTCGATCGCGGCTTCGAGCACCTTCTCGTCGTCGCCCGCGCTTTCGGGATACTCGATCAGGCCGAGCCGCTCGAATCCGTGGCTCACCGCGCCGGACGCGCCCAGGTTGCCGCCGTTCTTGGCGAAGGCGGTGCGCACGTTGGTGGCGGTGCGGTTGCGGTTGTCGGTCAGCGCCTCGACGATCAAGGCCACGCCTCCGGGGCCATAACCCTCATAGCGCACTTCCTCGTAGTTCTCGCCGTCGCCCTTGCTCGCCTTGTCGATCGCGCGCTGGATGTTGTCCTTGGGCATCGACTGCGCCTTGGCGGCGTTGACAGCGGCGCGCAGGCGCGGGTTCATGTCAGGATCGGGCATGCCCATCTTCGCGGCGACGGTGATTTCGCGGCTGAGCTTGGAGAACTGGGCGGAGCGCTTCTTGTCCTGCGCGCCCTTGCGATGCATGATGTTCTTGAATTTGGAATGGCCGGCCATGGAAACCCCAAAAAGTGGTACTTTTCGGGGACCCCGGAAATGAGAGGTCCCTTACCCCGGGCCCTTAGCTCAGCACGGCAATGCCTGCAATGTCAGCCGTTGACTATCGTCCCGCCGTCGGGATGCGGCACCTGGCCCGACTTATAGCTCGAGTCCCCGCGGGCGAGGAACAGGAAGGCGGGCGCGACCTCGTTCGGGCAGGGCGTCTTCGTGGATCTGGTCGACGACCCGCGCCTGATTGCCCATGTCCTGTTGCGGCTGTTGCGAACAGTGCTGCGCGCCGTGCTGCTGGCAGGGAAGACGCCGCATCGAAGGGATCGGGTCTGAATTCGCGGATCGCGAACGAACGGTCATGGCAGGGGTCCTCGCTCGAACCCCCTCACTGAAGGTTCGGGTTTCGAAGACACAACACCTCACGGGGCCGAGAGTTCCCGGCCCCTGATTTCATTGGAAAATTCAGCCGATCCGTTCAGCCCCCCGTTCAGCCCCCCGTTCAGCCGATGCCCAGGGCCGCCTTGTAGGTATCCAGCACCATTTCCATTTCGCGGCGGTCATCCGGCTTCATCTTCCGCAAGCGGACGATCTGGCGCATGATCTTGCTGTCGTAACCCACCGCCTTGGCCTCGGCATAGACGTCACGGATATCGTCGGCGATCCCCTTCTTCTCTTCCTCCAGGCGCTCGACGCGCTCGATCAGAAGGCGCAGGCGGTCGTCGGTGGTTTCGGCATCGGCCATGGGGGAACTCCGGTCTAGAATCAGTCGCCGGGCTGATAACGATACAGCGCCCGGCGGTGAAGCCGGGGGCTGTGGATAGCCTTCCCGGCGCGTTGCTTCAGTGCGTCCCGCCATTCAGCTTGAGGCTCTCTTCCATCCGCGTGAGCTGTTCGGGCGTCGCCTCGGTCTGGTGCCGGGCCTTCCATTCATCCATCGGCATGCCGTGGATCAGGGCGCGGGCCTGGGCCTTGTCGCCCGCGAAACCGGCATCCTTGATCCAGTCGGAAAGGCAATTGCGGCAAAATCCCGCAAGGCCCATCAGCTCGATGTTCTGGGCGTCATGGCGGTGCCGCAAATGGCGGACAAGACGGCGGAACGCGGCGGCCGCGACGCGATCGTCCAGGGCTTCGAGCGGATCGGCGGCGAGCGGCGCGGCGTCTTCGGAGCAACTCATGGCATTATCCTTGGTCTTTGCGGACTGCTTTGCCATATGACGCGCCTGCACAAAGGGGAATAGTCGCATTGGCCACCACTGAGTCACCAAAAGGCGGGCCAAAAGGCGGAACGGTCCGCAATGATGGCGTCATCGTCCGTTCGCGCAAGGTCAAGATCCTGGCGACATTGGGTCCCGCAAGTTCCGACAAGGAAACGATCGCGCGGCTGGTCCGCGCCGGCGCGGATGCCTTCCGCGTCAACATGAGCCATGGCGAGCATGCGACGCACGCGGCGACGATCGCGCTGATCCGCGAGGTCGAGAGCGAGCTTGGCCACGCCATTGCGATCCTGTGCGACCTGCAAGGCCCCAAGCTGCGCGTCGGCGAGTTCAAGGACGGCAGCGTGGTGCTGCGTCACGGCTCGCACTTCACGCTCGACCGCAATCCCGAACCCGGCGACGAGACCCGCGTCTGCCTGCCCCACCCCGAACTCTTCGGCATCCTGCAAAAAGGCCAGCGTCTGCTGATCGACGACGGCAAGCTGCGGCTGAAGGTGATCCGCGCCGAACCCGACCAGCTGCTGTGCAGCGCCGAAGTCGGCGGCGTGATCTCAAACCGCAAGGGCGTCAACGTGCCCGACACGGTGGTTCCCGTTCCGGCCCTGACCGAGAAGGACCGCCGCGACCTGGCCTTCGCGATCGAGCACGGGACCGACTGGATCGGCCTCTCGTTCGTGCAGCGCCCGGAAGACGTGGCCGAGGCGCGGCGCTTGATGGGCGGCTACGGCGCGTTGATGGCCAAGATCGAGAAGCCCGCCGCGGTCGACCGGCTGGACGAGATCGTCGAGCTTTCGGACGGGATCATGGTGGCGCGCGGCGATCTGGGCGTCGAACTGAACCCGGAGGAAGTGCCGCCGCTGCAGAAGCGGCTGATCGAGACCGCGCGCGCCACCGGCAAGCCGGTGGTGGTGGCGACGCAGATGCTGGAATCGATGATCGAGCGGCCGACGCCGACCCGCGCCGAAGTCTCCGACGTCGCCAACGCGGTCTACGACGGCGCCGACGCGGTGATGCTCTCGGCCGAGACGGCGGCCGGAGCCTGGCCGGTCGAGGCGGTGACGATCATGGATCGCATCGCCTGCCAGGTGGAATCGGACGTCACCTATCGCGACCGCATCCACATCGCCAAGACGCCGCCCGACCCGACCATGGCGGACGCGCTGGCGCTGTCGTGCGCGCGGATCGTCGACACCCTGCCGATCGACGGGATCATCGTCTTCACGCTGTCCGGCTCCACCGCCCGGCGCGTCGCCCGGGAGCGGCCACGGGCACCCGCGCTGGTGCTCACCCCCTCGCGCAAGACCGCGCGGCGGCTGGCGCTGCTATGGGGCGCGCACCCGGTCTCGACCCGCGACATCGGCAGCTTCGAGGAGATGATCGGCAAGGGCAAGCGCATGGCGCTGCGCCACGGCTTCGGCGGCCCCGGATCGCGGCTGGTGACGCTGGCCGGCGTCCCCTTCGGCACGCCGGGATCGACCAACCTGCTGCACGTGGTGACGCTGACGGGCGACGAGCTGAAGCGGCACCGGACCTGATCCTCCCCTGCAAGCGGAGGGGGACCGTCCGCGGGACGGTGGAGGGGGCTGGAGCCGGATGACTTCAGGTTGCTTCGTCATTGCGAGCCCTTTGCAATGACGAAGCAATGCTAAGCCATCCCGCTCTACCGTCTCTCCCCGAACAGCGCGCTCCCCACGCGAACGTGCGTCGCGCCGAGCATGACCGCCGTCTCGTAATCGCCGCTCATGCCCATGCTGAGCGCCGCGACTCCGTTGTCGCCGGCGATCTTCGCCAGCAGCGCGAAGTAGGGCGCGGGCTCCACGGCCAGCGGAGGCACGCACATCAGGCCGATCACCGGCACGTCCGCCTCGCGCGCCGCTTTGAGCAAGTCGGGCACCCGGGCAATAGCGCAGCCGCCCTTCTGCTCCTCCTCGCCGATGTCGACCTGGACGAAGCAGGGCACCCGCCGCCCCGCCTTGTCCATCGCGCCGGCCAGAGCGGTGACAAGCGACGGCCGGTCGAGCGAATGGATGCAGTCGAACAGCGCGACCGCATCCGCCGCCTTGTTCGATTGCAACTGGCCGACGAGATGCAGCGAAATGCCGGGCCATTCTTCGCCCAGCGATTCCAGCAGGTCCGGCCACTTGGCCTGCGCCTCCTGCACCCGGTTCTCACCGAACGCCCGCTGGCCCGCTTCGATCAGCGGCACGATACGCTCGGCCGGGTGGGTCTTCGAGATCGCGATCAGCTCGACGTCGGCCGTCTTGCGCCCAGCGATCCTCGCGGCGGCGGCGATGCGGGCGTTCACGTCATGAAGCAGGGTGGCTGGTTCGTTCATGGCGCGCTGCTATAGCGGGCGCGTGCCGATCCGCCAGCCACCTCTTCCCGCCCCATGGCCCGAAACATGGCTCCTCAGCGACGAGCGCAACGACGACACGCTCCACCAAGCAATGGCCCGCCTGCCACGGGGGTCCGGGCTGATCTTTCGACATTACCAGCTTGGGCCAGGCCGGCGGCTCGCGCGGTTCCGGGAATTGGCGAGGCTTGCGCGACGGCTTGGGCACCGCATCGTGCTGTCGGGCAATGCCCGAGAGGCGCGGGCATTGGGCGCGCACGGCGTCTATGGCGCAGCTCGCCCGCTTGCCGTGGGCCCCGCCCTGCCGCGCCTTGTCACCGCGCATTCGCTGCGGGAAATCGCCCATGCACGCCGCGCCCGCGCCGATGCGATCCTGCTTTCGCCGGTATTCCCCACCCGTTCGCACCCCGGCGCGCGATCGCTGGGTCCGGCACGCTTTCGGCTGCTGGCGCGGCACGCCGGATTGCCCGTCATCGCGCTGGGCGGCATGAACCGGCACCGCGCCCGAAGTATGCGCTGGAAAAATTGGGCAGCGATTGACGGGATTTAGCACTCGGTTGACCCATTGGATTCGCAAGGATTCTTGACGCGGAGTCATGGTTGGGCGCATTATTCGCGCCTGTCAGGGGTTAAAGCGAACATGGCGACAAGGCCGATCAATTCCGGGCCGATCAATTCCGGGACGCCAGCCGGACGGCGTCTGGCCAGGCCCGACTGGCGCGCCGTCCTGAAGCGCAGCTTGCGCCGCGCGGGCGAGCTGGGCGGAGCGGTTGCGCTGTTCGCGGCAATGGCGTTCCTGGCCGTCGCGCTCGCCACGTACCATCAGACCGATCCTTCCGCCTCGACCGCCGCTGGCGGCGACGTGCGCAACTGGATGGGCACCGCCGGCGCCTGGGTATCGGAACGCGCCTTGTTCCTGTTCGGACCGGTGGCGATGCTGCTGCTGCCCTTGCTCTATGTCTTCGCGCGCAAGCTGTGGCACCTCGCCGAAGAGGAAGAGGGTCTGGCGGAGCACACCGATGAGCGCTGGTGGCGTCCGGTCGGCGCGCTGCTGTTCGCGATGGCGCTGCTTTCGACCGTGATGTCGCTCACCTTCACCCGGCCGGGCGGCTCGCTGCCCGCCTCGATGGGCGGGGTGACCGGGCTGCTCGGCGCCAAGGCGGTGAAAAGCGTGGCCGCGCTGCTGCCCGAAAGCGGCGAAGGCTGGGCGATCTTCGCCATGGCGCTGGCCTGCCTCGCGGGCGGCGCGATCCTGGCCGGCCGGGTCTTCGCGCTCGACTGGGGGGCGCTGCTGACGCTGCCGGGCCGGCTATGGGGGGATCGCGCCCCGTCGGACGCGCACGACGTGCCATTCGCCGTTTCCGGACAACGCACGCCCGCGGCCGAGCGCCCTCGCCCGGAACCGCGCGCGCCCGTGCCGCTCGAAGCGCCGCGCAAGGCGCCGACGATCGTCGATCCAAAGTCCGCCGCCAAGCCCGCCGAATTGGGCGCGGGCAGCCGGCAGAAGGACCTGTTCGACACGTTCGAGCTGCCGGGGCTGGAACTGCTGACCGACCCCGCGCCCAATTCGCAGCGGAAGATCGACAAGCTCAGCCTGGAGCGCAATGCCCGCCTGCTCGAAACGGTGCTCGACGACTTCAACGTCAAAGGCGAGATCACCGCGGTGCGCACCGGGCCGGTGGTCACCATGTACGAGCTGGAGCCCGCCCCCGGCATCAAGGCGGCGCGGGTGATCGGCCTCGCCGACGACATCGCCCGCAACATGAGCGCCATCTCCGCGCGCGTCTCGGCCATTCCCGGCCGCACCGTGATGGGGATCGAGCTGCCCAACGCCGACCGCCAGATGGTGGTGCTGAAGGAGTTGATCGCCTGCGAGGCTTTCGCCCACAGCAAGGCGCTGCTGCCGATCATCCTGGGCAAGGACATCGCCGGAGAGCCGATCGTCGCCGACCTTGCCGCGATGCCGCACCTGCTGGTCGCCGGCACCACCGGATCGGGCAAGTCGGTCGGCCTCAACTGCATCCTGCTGTCGCTGCTGTACCGCCTGACCCCCGCCCAGTGCCGCCTGATCCTGATCGATCCGAAAGTTCTGGAGCTGAAGAGCTACGACGAGATCCCGCACCTGCTCTCCCCCGTGGTGACCGAGCCCGCCAAGGCGGTCCGCGCGCTCAAGTGGGCGGTCGAGGAAATGGAGAAGCGCTATCGCATGATGAGCGAGATCGGCGTGCGCAACCTCGCCAGCTTCAACGACAAGGTGCGCACCGCCGCCGCCAAGGGCAAGCCGCTGGGCCGCCGGGTGCAGATCGGCTTCGATCCCGACACCGGCGAGGAACTGCACGAGGAGAACCAGCTCGATTACCCGGTGCTGCCGCAGATCGTGCTGATCGTCGACGAGCTGGCCGACCTGATGGTGACCGTGGGCAAGGAGATCGAGGTGCTGATCCAGCGCCTTTCCCAAAAGAGCCGCGCCGCCGGCATCCACCTTATCATGGCGACGCAGCGGCCTTCGGTGGACGTCATCACCGGCGTCATCAAGGCCAACCTGCCGACCCGCATCAGCTTCGCCGTCACCAGCCGCATCGATAGCCGCACGATCCTGGGCGAGCAGGGCGCCGAGCAGCTGCTGGGCAAGGGCGACATGCTCTACAAGCCCAACACCGATCCGATCCGCCGCGTCCACGGACCTTTCGTCAGCGACGAGGAGGTCGAGGCCGTGGCCGAGTTCTGGCGCGGCCAGGGCAAGCCCGATTACGTCGATTCGGTGACCGAGGAGCCCGAGGACGGCGGCTTCGGGTTCGAGGATGTCGATTCGGCCTCCGATGCCCCGGAAGAGCGCAAGTATCGCCAGGTCTGCCAGCTGGTGTTCGAAAGCCAGAAGGTTTCCGCCAGCTGGATCCAGCGCCAGATGGGCGTGGGCTACAACACCGCCGCCAAGTGGGTGGAGCGGATGGAGGCGGACGGCTTCGTCGGCCCCGCCAACCATGTCGGCAAGCGCGAAATCTACCGCGACGAGAACGGCGGCCCGCTGTAGCGCATGATGACTCTACATTGCTTCGTCATTGCGAGCCCTTCGGCTGGCTGTTTGCAACAGCCGCTCAGGATGAACTGCGCGAAGCAATCCAGGACAGTGACACAGCGCCCTAGATTGCCACGCGGCTTCGCCGCTCGCATGACGAAGTGATTCAAGAAGTGATTCAAACTGAAGTCATCATGGTCTAACGTCCGCAAGGGCGAATTAGTACAGGCCTAAAATGATCGATGTCATGATACCGACTTCGAACTGGCAACATTCCGTCATGTGACGATCATAGAAGCCCTCCGACAAACTCGAGTCTCGGGGGACTACCACATGGATAAAATGCTCACCGCCACCGGTTATACCGATGGCGACGTAGACACCAACGATTCCGGCAACCGGCATCTCAACAGCATCATCAACGAGCGCTATTCGCGCCGTCAGACGCTGCTCGGCGGCATGGGCGCCACCGCCATGGCGCTGTTCGGCACCACGCTGCTCGCGGCGTGCGGCGATGAAAACGAAGCGCCGGTGGTCAATGCCGGGGCGAACGGCACCAGCCGCTCGGGCCGCGTCGTCACCCTCGCCGGCACCGCGACCGACGACGATGCCGTCGCCTCCGTCCAGTGGACCCAGACCGCGGGCCCGACCGTGACCCTGACCGGCGCGACCGCCAACAGCGCGACATTCCTCGCCCCCAGCGTCTCGGCCGACACGCCGCTGACCTTCGAATTCAAGGCGACCGACGACAAGGGCAAGGTCACCTCGGCGACCACGACCGTGACGGTCTCGGCCGCCGCGCTGGGCTTCACCTCGATCGCCAAGAACAAGAACGACGTCGTCACCGTGCCCGATGGCTACAAGGTGACCGTCATGACGCGCCTCGGCGATCCGATCATCGCAGGCGCCGCTGCCTATAAGAACGACGGCACCGACACCGACTTCGCCAGCCGCATCGGCGACCATGGCGACGCGCTCTACTGGTACGGCCTCAACGCCAGCGGCGCTCGCGACGACAACGCCTCGGTGCGCGGCCTGATGGTGCAGAACCACGAGAACCTCAACGTCCAGTATCTCCACCCCAACGGTCCGACCAACGTCAGCACCGGCCCGCGCCCCGAAGCCGAGGCGATCAAGGAGATCGAGGCGCACGGCGTTTCCGTCACCGAATATGCCGAAGGCGCCAACCGCGCCTGGGGCTATGTCCAGAACAGCACGTTCAACCGCCGCGTCACGCCGCACACGCCGATGACCTTCACCGGTCCGGTGGCGGGCAACGCGCTGCTCAAGACCGCGTTCTCGACCGACGGCACGCAAGGCCGCGGCACGATCAACAACTGCGCCAACGGCCACACCCTGTGGGGCACCAACCTCACCTGCGAAGAGAACTGGGCTGGCTACTTCAAGCGCGGCGCGGCGGACAACACCAACCGCTCGGCGCGCGAGATCACGCAGCTTTCGCGCTATGGCGTGTCGCAGGGCGCGGGCGGCAGCTATGCTTGGGCGACGGTGACGCCGTCCAACGCGGCCGACACCCGTTTCCGCCGCTGGGACGTGACCGTCGATACGACCAAGGCCGCCGACGGCACCGGCGACTTCCGCAACGAAGCCAACCAGTTCGGTTGGGTGGTCGAGATCGATCCGTACGACAAGACGATCGCTCCGCGCAAGCGCACCGCGCTCGGCCGCCTGGGCCACGAAGGCGCCTGGTACGGCAAGTTCATCGCCGGCAAGAAGCTCGCCGTCTATCTCGGCGACGATTCGCGCGGTGAATACTTCTACAAGTACGTCTCCAACGCCACCTGGGACGCCGCCGACGCGTCTGCCGCCAACCGCATCGCGGTGGGCGACAAGTACCTCAACGCCGGCACGCTCTATGTCGCCAAGTTCAACGCCGACGGTTCCGGCACGTGGCTGCCGCTGGTGTTCGGCCAGGTGCCGGCGCGCGCGGCGACCGCCTCCGACGCGGCCTACACGTTCCAGGATCAGGCCGACATCCTGATGCACGCCCGCCTGGCCGCCGACGCTGTCGGCGCCACCAGGATGGACCGTCCGGAATGGACCGCCACCAACAACGTCAACGGTGAGATCTATCTCACCTTGACCAACAACAACGCCTCGCTGCGCCCGCTCAACGGCACCGACGCCGCCAATCCGCGCCACTACAACGACAAGCGCGGCACCACCGACCAGTTCGGCAATCCCAACGGGCACATCCTGCGCCTGAAGGAAAACGCCGACGATCCGGCCGCGACCGGCTTTGCCTGGGACATCTACCTGTTCGGGGCGGATTCGGCGGAAGCGGACCCGGCCAACGTCAACCTCTCGGGCCTGACCGCCAACAACGATTTCTCCAGCCCCGACGGCCTGTGGTTCGCCCGGCCGCAGAACGCTTCGGGCCTGGTCAAGCCGGTGCTGTGGATCCAGACCGACGACGGCGCCTTCACCGACAAGACCAACAACCAGATGCTGGCGGCGATGCCGGGCACCGTGGGCGACGGCGGGCCCAAGACGATCACCAACGTCGGCGCGAATGGGACCGCCACCCAGACCACCCGCGTGGGTGCTGCGGCCACGGACGCGACGCTCAAGCGCTTCCTGGTCGGTCCGGTCGAGTGCGAGATCACCGGCGTCGACACGACGCCGGACGGCCGCACGCTGTTCGTCGGCATCCAGCACCCCGGCGAGAACGGCACCGCCGCCGCGCCGTCGAGCCACTGGCCCGACAGCCAGGCCGGTGGCACGGTCGGCGCAACCGTCCGTCCGCGTTCGGCGATCGTCGCGATCACCAAGAACGACGGCGGCGTCGTCGCGCTCTGATCGGCCGACAGCTCAAGCAACACGAAGGGCTCGCCGAAAGGCGGGCCCTTTTTGCGTTCCGGAGCGTTGCTTGCGGGCGGACCCGGCGCCGCCCACATAGTGATTTCAAGGCAGGTGGAATCACCTGCCGGCTCGGAAATCACGGCAGACAAAGAATAGCTAGAGCATGGTAACTTTGGTTTGAATCACTTCGTCATTGCGACCCCGGACTTGATCCGGGGGAAGCAATCCAGAGCTGCGCTGCACCGCCCTGGATTGCCGCGGGGCTCCGCCCCTCGCAATGACGAAGCAATGTAAAGTCATCACGGTCTGGACTCGTTCCGGCTCAATCCGGAACGAGTCCAGAGCCCAGAGGAGTTGCCGTTGCGCGTTGGAACCGTCCGTGAGATCAAGAATCACGAATACCGCGTCGGCCTGACGCCGGAGAGCGTGCACGAACTGGCGGCGCACGGCCACGAAGTCTGGGTAGAGACAGGCGCGGGCCTCGGCATCGGCGCATCCGATCGCGACTACGAGGCCGCTGGCGGGCAGGTCCGGCAAACCGCGGCCGAGATCTTCGCCGGCTGCGAACTGATCGTGAAGGTCAAGGAGCCGGAACCGGTCGAGCGCGCCATGCTGCGCGAAGGGCAGGTCTTGTTCACCTACCTCCACCTCGCGCCCGACCCCGAGCAGACGGCCGATCTGCTGAAATCCGGCGTCAGCGCCATCGCCTACGAAACGGTGACCGGGCCAGGCGGAATCCTGCCGCTGCTCAAGCCGATGAGCCAGGTCGCGGGCCGCATGTCGATCCAGGCCGGCGCGACCGCGTTGCAGAAGGAGCACGGCGGCCGCGGCGTGCTGCTGGGCGGCGTACCGGGCGTGCTGCCGGCCAGGGTGGCGGTGATCGGCGGAGGCGTGGTCGGCTTCAATGCCGCGCTGATGGCGGTGGGAATGGGCGCGGACGTGACCGTGCTTGATCGCAACCCCGAAGTGCTCGAAAAGCTCGGCACCCATTTCGAGAGCCGCGCGAAGACCCGTTTCTCCAGCCGTGCCAACCTGGCCGCCACCGTCGCCGAGGCAGATCTCGTGATCGGCGCGGTCCTGGTGCCGGGCGCGGCGGCGCCCAAGCTCGTCAGCCGCGCGATGCTTGCCACCATGAAGCCCGGCGCGGTGCTGGTCGACGTGGCCATCGATCAGGGCGGCTGCTTCGAGACCAGCCACCCCACCACGCATGCCGACCCGACATTCGTGGTCGATGCCATCGTCCACTACTGCGTCGCCAACATGCCGGGCGCGGTCGCCCGGACCAGCACTTATGCGCTGAACAACGTCACGCTCCCCCATGCGCTCGCCCTGGCGGATGCATTCGACAGAGACGGCGGCTGGCAAGCGGCGCTCAGGGCCGATTCGCACCTGCTGCACGGCCTCAACGTCCATGCCGGACAGGTAACTCATGAAGCCGTGGCCAAGGCGCTAGGCTACGATTTCCGGGCCCCCGAAGAATTGCTCGCCTGAAATTTCATCATCCGGATTAACTCCGTTGGAAGCGTGCGCCGCTATTCCGGTGCGATGCGATGGGCACTCTTCCGGTTATTGATGCTGTGGTGCATGGCGGCAGGGCTGTGGTCCTTCGCCGGAACCGGAACCGCGATGGCGGCCGGGCGCTTTCCCGCCGGGTCCGCCTGCCTCGCCTCGACGAACACCGGCGAGAGCTTCGCCGAACTCGAACGCCGGCCCGGAAGATGGAACTGCCGCCAGGGCGAATGGTCGATCGACGCGACGCGCTCGTACCTGCGGATCGACCTTCACGGTCATCGGGGCCCGGCGCAGCTCCTTACGACGAACCTCTCCCGCTTCGACGCATTGCGGCTGATCGCCATCGGCGAAGGCGGCGCGATGGCGGTCAGGAACGTCACGCCCGACGCGGTGCGCCCCGGCACGTCGGACTGGGTGATGAGCGTTCCGCTGCCTGTGTTCACCGGGCCGGGTTCGACCGAAACGCCGCTCGCGGCGCTGGTGCTTCAGGTCGACAACCCGCGCAACCTGGCGATCTTGACCGACGCGAAGGTCGTGCCCGACCGGCCGCCGGACAACGCCTCCATCCGGCTGGAGATCCTGCTTGCGGGACTGTGCGGCATCCTGGTGGTGCCGCTGTTCTTCAACTTCGCGTTCTACCGCGTGCTACGCGAGCGTTTCCTGCTGTGGCACGCGGGAGCGGTGCTGTGCATGCTCCTCCACACCCTTGCGACGACCGGGCTGATCAACCGCTTCGCATCCCTTTCCATCTTGCAGCTGAGCATGCTGTCGGCAACGAGCTGGGGTGGCGGGATCATCGCGGCGGCGCTGTTCATGTCGGGCCTGATCGAGCCCGGCACGCTCAGCCGCGGCAACCGGCTGATGTTGCGCGGCGTGGCGCTGTGGGTTCCGCTGTGGACCGCGTGGTATCTGTTCGCGGAGGGCCTTTCCCGTCCGCTGGCCTCGCCCGCCTACAACGTCTCGTACGTGCCGGTCATGGGACTGTTCGTCTGGACGATGACGGCGGCGAAGCTGCGCGGCAGCCGCGCCGTCAACTTCCAGATCGCCGCATGGACCCCGATCATGCTGGTCGGCATCGTGCGGATCGCCTCGTCGCTGGGCGCCACGGACACGCCGATCGACCTGCTGCTGGAGCAGCACATCGCGCTCACCCTGGAAGTGTGCATCACCTCGCTGGGCGTCGCCGACCGCTTCCTGGCGATCCGCCGCCAGCGCGACAGCGCGCTCGCCCAGACCAAGGTGCTGGCGGCGCAGGCCGAGCGCGACCCGCTGACCGGGCTCTACAACCGCAGTTTCATCGAGGAGCGGTTCCCCGGCTTGTTCGCCGACGGCTTCCGGACGATGGCGGTCATCGATCTCGATCATTTCAAGCAGGTCAACGACAACAACGGCCATGCCGCCGGCGACGACGTGCTGCGCACGGTGGCGCGGGCGCTGATGCCCGACGAGAACACGCTGGCGGTGCGCATGGGCGGCGAGGAGTTCGCCCTGCTGCTGCGCGGCAACGAGACCGTCTCGCGCGCCGAGCGGCGGCGGCAGGCGATTCCCGCGCGGATCACCAAAGACGTGCCGGGGCTCGACCGCATGGTCACGGCCAGCATGGGCCTGGTCGAACATGCCACCCGCCAGCGGATCGCGCCCGATTTCACCGCGCTCTACGCTCATTGCGACCGCCTGCTCTACGAAGCCAAGCGCGCCGGCCGCAACCGCGTGCTCAGCGAGAAGCAGGAGCGTTTCGTGCGGCCCGGCGGCAGCGTGGCGGCCTGAGCGCCACGGAACCAATCACACTACTCGTCATTGCGAGCGACCGCAGGTCGCGCAATGACGAAGCAAGTCGGGGCTAGTCCGCCAACCCAAGCTGCCACAGGATGAAGGCGAACTCCTCCGCCGTCTCCCGCAAGCTTTCGAACCGGCCCGATTTGCCGCCATGGCCCGCGCCCATGTTGGTCTTGAGGATCAGCTCGTTGCCGTCGGTCTTCAGCTCCCGCAGCTTCGCCACCCACTTGGCGGGCTCCCAATAAGTGACGCGGGGATCGTTGAGGCCCGCCGTCACCATGATCGGCGGGTATTCCTGCCCGCGCACGTTGTCATAGGGACTGTACGATCGGATCAGCGCGAACGCCGCCGCGTCCTCGATCGGATTGCCCCATTCGGGCCACTCGCCCGGCGTCAGCGGCAGCGAGGCGTCGAGCATCGTCGCCAGCACGTCCACGAACGGCACATGCGCGGCGACCGCGCCGAACAGGTCCGGGTCGGAATTGACCACCGCGCCCATCAGTTCGCCGCCCGCCGATCCACCGGAAATGCTGATCCGGCCGGGCGCGGTGTGGCCCAGCGCGATCAGGCCCCGCGCGACATCGACGAAATCGGTGAAGGTATTGGTCCGCCGCTCCAGCTTGCCCGCCTTGTACCACGCACGGCCGAGATCGTCGCCGCCCCGGATATGGGCGATGGCATAAGCGAAACCGCGATCGACGAGGCTCAGCCGCGTGGTCGAGAAGCCGGGGTCGATGGAAATTCCGTAAGCGCCGTAGCCGTAGAGATGGAGCGGGGCGGCCCCATCTCCAGAGGCCGGCTCGCGGTCCCGCCGCATTACAATGCTGACCGGGATCATCGTTCCGTCGCGCGCGGCGATCTCCAGCCGCTCGGTGCGGTAGAGCGAGGCGTCGTAGCCCGAAGGGATCTCCTGGACCTTCAGCGTCTCCAACCGCTTGTCGGCGACATGATAATCGAAGGTCGTGGCCGGGCTGACCATGCTCTCGTAAGACACCCGCAGCTTGTCCATCGCCCATTCCGGATTGTCGCCGAGCCCCGCCGAATAGCTCGCTTCCGGGAACGTGACCGGCTCGATCCTTGCGGGGTCGTCATAATAACGCAGCTCGATCCGATCGAGCCCGGCCCCGTGTCCTTCCGTCCCGCGGCCCTCGACCACGTAGAAATCGCGAAACAGCTCGAAGCCGGTGAGGTAGAACGCGTCCGA
>DATEEP010000025.1:0-15985 GCA_035281095.1 Novosphingobium sp.
TGTCGTTCCGACGACGAGAGCGGGCGATGCTGAGGTTCCAGCGAGTGAAGTCGCTACAGAAGTTCGCCTCCGTCCACGCCAACGTCCACAACCACTTCCAACTCGAACGTCATCTCGTTGACCGAACTACCTACAAGGAACACCGCTCAGGTGGGCTGGCTGAGTGGCAAAACCTCATGGCCTGACGCTTGCCCGTCAAAGCGATAGCTCCGCCAAGTGGAGACGGGTTCGTATTAGAACGACAGCGCCCGCCGACATGTATCTTATGGCCATTGCCGTCGACCGCCAGCGCTCTTGAGCGCACCTTGAAGGTGCGATCGCGCTCCGAGAGTTTGAGAAGTTCCAAAAATGCCCGTCCGGCTTATAGATGCTTTATCTCGGCCAACCTCTCCAAAACCCGCCTACGAGCTCGCCAGCTTCGCAGCGGGTGAATCAGCCAATCCATCACCGTGATCCCCCAAAATCCGGGGTTCATATTCCTTGGCCGAGGCCAAAGGTCGAATTGGTTCTTCCCAATTTTTCGGTATGAGCACTGGATCGCCGCCGAGCACGCGGGCGAGCGTGTTGTTTAGGCCGACGATCGCCCGGAGTATCGGTGCCGTGTGGACAATCGACGTACGGCTCTTGCTTGCCCGATGGTGCCAAACCGTTGCGGCGAAACTGGCCGACGATGCCGATACTACCGGCCAACTCGCTGACTTCATCTACTTCCAGCAGCATCCGGCCGACGCCGAGCGGCTGTTCGATGCCCGGTGTCTGGTGTGAGGGAGGGGCTGCCGTCACGGGGCCATTTCGGAACCGACCTTATGTATCGCAGACGCGTGCGCTCCTGCTCGGCCGATCATCCCGATCAAGGGCTTTGCCCGGCCAGGTCGTGACTACACGTCGAAAATTGTGATCTGGACACAACGCGCACATTGGAAATGGGAAACGTGCGGGACGGCGTGGACGAGGGCCGGAAAGGGGGCTCGCGTTGGCCGAACGTCAATTGCCTAGCATGGCGGTTTTCACCAAGCGTCCGTGAACCCAAGTGATCCCGACACCGTAAGTAATCATGGGGGAAAATTTCGAAAAAGCGCCAGAACTGCCCGCTTCGACTATCCCCTCGGATTTCTCCGGCAAGAGCCAGAATTGGTCGCCAATCCGGACCAGCAGGGCAGCCGATTCACGGCCCTTGTCGGACACGGTGCCCTTGCCGACATAGCCTGTCGTCAAATAGAGATCGCTTTGCGCAATGCCCAGCAGGCGCAACGCCTCCATCTTGGCAACGGCAATGTCGATGCAGTCGCCCGCACCACGGATCAGGGTCTCACTCGCCGCAGCCCAGTACCCGTCGTCAGAGCAGTCGATGGTGGTAGGTCTGTTGTCGATCGCATGGCTTACCATCAGTTGAACAAACGCTGCCTGTTCCTTCGGGGGAAGCGCCTTGGCATCTGCAATCAAACGGGCCAATCTAGGTTGATCGAGCGACGCCCTCATGATTTTCGTCCAGCGCGCACTCGTTGGTCTCGCTCGGACCGGGACGGCAATCGTATCGAACACGTTAGGCTGTCCCGGCCGGCCCGCCCTATCAAGGGCAATGTCCGCAATGGTCCCATGGCTCGCCTTCGATGCGGCATGCGCTTGAACGCCTGAAGCCATTAGAGCGAGGAGCATTGCTCCCCCGAGGAAACATCGCTTCCGACTCGTTCCGAGAAATCTCTCACCGGACTTCTCAGCAAGACAAAAATCCACCTGTCAAAACCCTCCCGATTTCTTGTGCTCTAGTGCGTATGAATCCTATTGGGCAATGGCACCAACCGTGACTGGTCGTGCATTCGAGTCGGTTTGTCGCATTCGAGTGGCGCAGCGACGTTTCCAAGGGATGGGAAGATCCCTTGGGGCTCAAAGATGCACCGGTCGAACGACTCCCAGTGGTGATTAAACTGCGAAGGATTTGGTCATGATCCTGCTCGCGGTGCTCAGGGATTCGGAGCATCTCTGCGGGATATTAGATCGCCCACGAAGCTTCGTGCGCTTTCCGCCTTGGTGTCGTCCAACCCAATCTGCCGGCAAGCAAGTGGGCGTGGGTGAGATGTGGCTCCAGGGGAACAACGCCTGGCCGGCGACCGGCTGTCTTGAGTGCCGCGACGCCGACCAGTGCCATGCAACCGCAGTAACTTTGGCTCAACGGCATAGTCGAAGCGGATGTGTCCCGGCCTTTGGTTAGTGCCTCCAGCTCTCGAGTGTGCGTATGTGCGATATGGCGCTGACAGGGGCGTCTCGCTCAAGCCTTCCGACCGCTGCCAACAGCCTGTGCCAGTCACATCATGGCGGGCAGCAAGAGCTGGGTGAGGCTGGTTTGAGAGGCAATACGACATCGACCTGTCCTGCTTTCACCGGTGAAGGTGCGCGTAACGGTCCCCAAGATTGTCAACATCGTAACGGCATTGAAGACCAACATGGATTTCGACAATTTTACCACATTGTCCGACACGGCAATGATCGCGGTGCAAAGCACCACAACGATCAACATATCGGCCGAGACGAACCATAGCGGGCGTCCGGTTTCTGCAAAACGCGCCGACGAATCCGCCGCAAAATTCGGTTATCCCATATTCGATACGATTCAACGGAACCATGTTAAGTCCGGGGCAAACTGCTGTTACCCAGTTCAATGCCGGATTAGGCGGAATATCGTATCCGTTGCTGCTGGAGCTTGGCGGCTATCCCTCCGGAAAACTCGCGGGAATCTACAAGGACACAATCACGTTGACCTTAACGCCTGGTCAGTAATCAAGGTACGCCGTTCCTTCAGCACCGGCGAAAAGAGTGCATCGCGCTAAATCTGAGGGCATTAAGTTTTCCCAACAATTTCGTAAATTTGTTGAAAATAGGTTGGCAGCCTCTAAAGTTTCGTGAGACGACGAGTCGGTTAACTCGCTCTTGCCCTTGGCTGTTAATTACATTTTGAACGCTTTCCGGTACGCCGGACTGTCAAGCAGTTGCGCGTGTCAGGCAGCGAAGCAGTTGGCGCGAAAAAATGCTTCGGGCGCCATGCAGAAATGCTCCAGACCTGGGAAGCGCGGGTCGCAATGGCTGATCGAGGCCTTTCGTGATCGACGATTATGTGAACGGCAGTCGGCACCACGCGAGCTTCGGCGGAAGATCCAATTCTTTTGATGCCGACGCAAATTGCTTTGCGTAGATAGATAATTAACAAGATTTATATTAAATTATAACAAATACGATGGGTGTCATATTCCATTTGAATGGCATGTCCTTCAGGTGGTTTGCGTATATTGAGGTGCTGATATGGCAAATGTTGATCTCTCGTTCGAAAATGCGTCTGCCATTGTTAACGGTGTGACGTTCACGGCCGATGAATCAATTGTTTCTGGAACGGGGGGATACTTCACATTCCTTGCTGTGCAGAACAACGGTGGGACGGAAGAAGGATATAATCACGACGAGACCGGCGGAACCGCCGTTCTGGATACTGATAATTCAAAGACGCAGAGCCTAGCGATCGCTCAGATGGAGGTCGTCAACGTCTCTGGCACGAACTACTACGTCCTGCGCCTCGATATGAATGAGCCCGGTAATGCCACCGGCAACGACGCCCCCCTCAGGATGCTGGAGTTCAAGCTCTACTCCTCCAATACCATCGCCACGTCCGGAAGCTTCGTCGCCAACCAGGATGGCGTTGGCGACGGTGGTCTCGGGGCCGGATTCAACAAGTTCTACGATATCGATACCGGCGGAGACAATACGCTCCTGATGAAGGATCTGTCCTCGGGCAGTGGCGGCGACGATTATCAAGTTCTCATACCGACCAACATCGTGTCGGCGGGCACCTATCTGACCCTTTACTGGAAGTTTGACGAGGCGCAGGCGGGGTATGAGGAAGCGCGTGCGCTGACGGTTCCATTCGTCGCCGATCCCGACATCGACGTCGAGAAGGAGGTCTCGGTTGATGGCGGCGTGACCTGGGCCGATGCCGATACGGCGACCGGACCCTTCGCGCTGGCGACCAATGACATCCGGTTCCGCTTCACCGTCACCAACACCGGCAACGTGGCCCTGACGAACGTCGCGGTCGACGACAGCGACTTCGATATCGAGCCCGGCGCCGGGGACGTCTGGAACATCGGCGCGCTGGCTGCGGGTGGAACCGCGCAACGCGTCTTCCAGCTCGACGAGGCGACCCAGTTCACGGTGGGCCAGCACGTCAACACTGCCACGGTGACCGGCAACTACAACGCGGTGCAGGTCACCGACAGCGACGATGCCCATTATTGGGGCGTAGTCGGTGAAGGCCTATCCCATGGCTATTGGAAGAACCACGGTCCTGATGATGGCGCGCGAAATGACTGGGATGTGACAACGGGTGAGGCGAGCTCATTTGAAACGTTCTTCGGCGTGAACGCGACAAGCTGGCTGCTGGGCACCAACGGGAAAAAGGCGATAACTGCAGCAGACGTGAGCTTCGAACAGGCACTGGGCTTGACAGGAGGAGGTTATCAGGCCCTCGCCCGCGAAGCCGTTGCGGCTGTTCTGAATTCTCGCGACGAAGATATCAGCTACGGCTATAGCGAGGCAACGATCATCGACATGGTGCAAGACGCCTTTAGCACCGGCAATTTTGAATATTACAAGAATCTCCTCGAGAATGAGAACATTTCAGGTAATTGGATGTAGATATTTGAGGGAATTACCTTTTACGGTAGACGATATATTTTCCAGCAAGGAACGATGTGCTGATCACGACCAAATCGACGAGAATTTTCGCATGGTAGTGACCGGCGCCGAACGCGTCGACCAGAAGCCAGAGCATCAACGATGAAGCAATTATGTTCATCGTGAATACGCCTAGATAGATGAGGAACTGTACGCTCGGATCAAGACGCTGCCGCCCGGCGAAGGTCACGTACTTGTGAAGGAAGAACCCGGAAATCGCCCCGACAAACTTCCCGGCCTGGTTGGCAAGAAGATATTCATCGGATGCAACCTGAAGCACAGAGATGTAGGTCAGGAAATCCAGTGCCCAGACCACCATGCCCGACCCGCCATAGCGCAGGAGTTCAGCATAAGGGATGGATCGTGATCGAAGTGTCATGAAGGCGTCGCGGCCCGACGAACCATCACAACGCCCCGGTCCCCGCGCAGCTTTGCGGCAATGGCAGATGGAGCGACGGTGATCCAGAAGCCATCCACTGCCGAACGCCTGCGAGGCAATCGTTTCACGACCTTGCCGCCTTGCGCCACCCAACGTCCGGCGCTATCCGTGCTCACTAGATAGACCTTTCGAGCCTTGGGATCAGCCTCGGTCACGAACTCGACACGGTTCGCCAGTCCCCGTTCCTCAATCAGGAACCTAGCCTTTCCAAGGTCAGTCAGGAATGCTCCATCGTGGCTTGCGACAAAATCCACAAGTTCCCTCTCCGCCTGCATCGGGTCCTTGCGGGCCGATACAAGTGCTGCATCGATCAAGAGAAACAGGACGATTGCGACCGCGCCGTATCGGCGTGGGTTCGCGCCGGATCTCCGCATGAATTGATCCATTCCGAGCCCCAACAGCACGCAGCAGGCCCAACTTACCGGCATGAAATAGCGTGCCTGCGGCCGCAGATTTAGAACATAAATCGTGCAGAAGATCCACAGCACAGCGAGTAGAACCACCACCCATGCGAAGCCCCTAGCGGATTGCGGAAGGTGACCTGAGCGCAGGACATTAATGCTGGCGGCGATAGCCGCAGCATAGAGCAGGCCAAAACTCGGATTGGTTAAAAAGTCTATGTAAGGGTTCACCAGCCAGTGCACATCGACCACGCTGTTGGGCACCCACCGTTGCATCAGTTCAACGTTGAAAGGTGGCCGCAGCCCATGGGCGACTTTGCCGACCATGTGCGCCGTGGGAATCTCCAAGGAGTTCATGTCCACGGCGAAACGGTAGAACGGATCGCCTGCCCGTCGCCAATAGTACCACCACTCGATCAGCACGGGCGGGGCAAAGCCTACTGCCATCGTCAGGTACTTCGTCCGTGAAACGCCAAAGCCAGCCAAAAACAGAATTCCATAAAGGATGATCAACGGAAGGGTGCTCGACCGGATCATCCAAGCCATGCTCATCGCCAACCCGGCAAGCACGAACCAACGATTCCTGCCCGATTCCAGCCCATTCCAGAGGAACACAAAGGATACAACGCAGAAGAATAGCTCGGTCATGTCCGGATAGGGAATCCGGGCATAAAAGACGAAAATCGGAGTGGCTGCGAAGAACAGACCGGCGAGGAGTGCTGCGCGGTGTCCCGCTATCTGGCGCAGCAGCCAGACCGTTATCAAGATGACGCCGAAATAGGCAACTAGCGTCGGCATCATCATCGCCGCTTCGCTCCGCCCGAAAATCAGGAAACTGGCAGTGATCGCAAAGATATGAGGATGGCGCAGCTCCCAGTGCGTCGTGCCAAGAAATGCTTCTCCGGCTAGCCAGTGATCGGCCGCGGAAAGATAATGTGCATCATCTTCCGCGGTGTAACCGGCATTAGCGACGAGCAGCAGCAGTCCGCCAAGCAGCAGAGCCGGCAGCGCGCTTAGCCAAAAGGGCACGGCCCGCTGCGCATTTCCGGCAGCGTGATTTCGATGCAGCAGACCATAATTCAACATGACATGCCGTAGGACTGGGTGACACCTACCGAAGACAGTCCGAGATAAACAAGCCTCTTTATCTCCCTGCGCCCGCGCGTGACCGTATCAAGTATAAGACCACTCACGAAGCAGAGCGCCGCGAGGAGCATAAGACTCGAGCACAGGATGGCTGTGGGAAAACGAGGAACCAGCCCTGTTTCAGCGTAGGTGATCGCCAAAGGTACTGCCAGCCCGATCGAGCTCAGTACCAGGCAAAGCGCGATCAAACCGTAGAATGCAAAGGGCTTCTCCTGCCGGAAAAGATTCCCTATCATCCATAAAATACGCAAGCCGTCGCGCCAGGTTGAAAGCTTACTAACCGAACCATCGGGACGTGCGAAGTAATCGGTTTCGATCTCTCCGACGGGGAGCCGGCAACCTAGCGCGTGAATGGTGATGTCGGTTTCAATTTCGAATCCGGAGGACAAGCTGGGAAAGCTTTTGACGAAGCGCCGAGAAAAAACTCGATATCCGGACAAGATATCGGTGAAACTCCGCCCAAACAGCGTCGCGACGCAGCCGGTCAGCAGGCGGTTACCGATCCGATGTCCACGGCGGTAGGCGTCGATTTCTTTATCTTTGCGGCATCCCACTACCATGTCGTAACTTTCGGCCCATAACAGGTCTATCATCGCGGGAGCTGCGTCAGGATCGTATGTGGCGTCGCCGTCGGCCATGACATAGACATCTGCTTCGACGTCCGCGAACATGCGGCGCACGACGTTGCCTTTTCCTTGCATGCGCTCTGTCAGGACCATTGCGCCTGCCTGGCGCGCAACCTCGGCGGTTCCGTCCGTAGAATTGTTGTCGAAGACGTAGATGGCGGCCGAAGGCAACGCCGCCCGAAAACCGTCTACGGTCCGGCCAATCGCGGCCGCCTCATTGTAGCAGGGCAGGATCACGGCGATCTTGATATCGCCCCGGGCTATGGCGGGCACCGCGGGCCGGAAGCGCGATTTCGGTTGAACGAGTGTCATTGCGGCCGTTCCGAAAAGTTATGAGTCAGCCGCACCTACCGCGCACTCCGTTAATTTTTTGTCATTAACGTTCCTGTTAGCGACGCACTAACAATCCACCAGTCGAGGACCGTCGTCGCACTAATGGGGCCTGGGCGCAGTCGTATCTTAGCGTCGGTGCGCGCACGGACCGAAGCTACGTCCGCTTCAATAGTGGCGGTTTCACGTTTCCTTTAACCCTGGAGTGCGCAGGGACCATCCCATGGAACCGCCGGTCATCCTTCCATCGTTCTGTTGCTTTCCGCCTGGGGGCAATCGCCGGCGGCCATTCAGGCAAAGGCGGTTTAAGGTGATGATGGTTAATTTCTGCCGGAGAGGAGGGTAAACGTAAAAAGATCCGGCAATTTCAAGCGATCCGATCAGCAGCTGCCTGCAAAGCGGATCGTTTGCAGCATCGGCATGGCCTCCGCTCATTCCACCAAACATGTTCAACCCGTATTACAGAGTTCAGCATCAACTTTGTTTGCCATGAACATACTGGTCCTTATGAACCCACAGCCGTTGCTGCAGCAGGTGAAGTCGGTCCTGAAGCTCGCCAATTTGGGATCGAAAGTCCTTGCACATCGCCTAGTCCAGTTCGGGCAGACATCCCATCGGCCCTTCGTGTAGGCGGGCGTTCAACGCGTCGACCCGAGCAATGAGGCCACTAATTCCCTCCAGCATAATTCGCGTCCTCGCGGGATGTGTCACAAAGCCATATTTACACCGCATCCGACATTCGGTTAATAAAGAAAGTTAACATAGTAATGCTCATGGTCGGGATGAGCCAAGGCCGAAGGTTTCGATCAGGCGGATGGGCGTTAATTTATGCTTACCTTAAATTAACTAACCTAACGTAACCATGCTGCAATTGTGATGGGAGATTGAAACGATGAGCATCTTTCTGACGCCCCTGACGTCATCCCCACCCACGGCACATGCTGGCCGGGCAAACTTCGGTAACCTGATTTCAGCGGTGCGAGGCAATGACATCGAGGCTGCGAAAGCCGCATTCGATGCTCTGAGCGCTGACCCGAAGGCGAGAGGTTGGGACTGCGCTTGTCGTTGCAAGCAGTGGGTGAGGCGCTAAAGGCCGAAGATATCGATGCGGCGGCTACGGCCCTGAAAAACCTGCACTCCTCTCAATCGTCGAAAGGGCATGATGGAGCCCGCGTCCAGTCCGGCTCAGGCCATTCCCCCGTGGCTTCTGGCGTCCGACGCGGGATACTGATCTGACTGCGAGTCGGCCGTGTTCCGGCACGACTGGGGGTGACGCCGCTCTTTAATGTGCGTCTCCGAGCGCGAGACTTTCATTGCGCTGGGAGGCTAATCGCAGGCGCTCAAGGTAAAGGGTTTGTGACTGAACCTTAACCGCGATATTTGAGTGGGCATTAACGAGGTCGGTAACATTTATGGCGGAAAGCTTAATGTAACGGTGGCGGGTAATGGTTGGGTCGATCCTCAGGGTAATCAGGGACATTTATCTGAGTCGCCGAGGCAACGCGGCGACGATTGTCGCGCTTTGCCTGCCCGCCCTGATTGGTGCAGCGGGTTTTGCTGTCGATGTGGGCCAATGGTACATGTGGAAGAGGGAATTGCAGCATTCTGTGGACCAAGCCGCAATGGCTGGCGCATGGGCGCTCACCAATTCCGAGTCTCGAGCGACCTACAAGACACGTGCCGTTCAGGAATATGATGCCAACCAGAAAATCACAGCCAATTTCGACACCGATCCGGTGGTGAATCTCGCCAACTTCACCGGGGGCTCGCTCAATAGTGTCGTCGTTTCGGCAAGCGCGTCACAGAAGCTTCCGTTCAGCAGCTTCCTGACTGGGCGGGCCGCGGTTGTCAGGGTGCGGGCGCAGGCTAGCTTCTCCGAAGGTTCATCCTATCACGCCTGTCTCGTTGCGTTGAAGAAAACGGGTGAGGGTCTGGAGATCGGCGGGAATGCTCAAGTAAATGCGCGATGCGGACTTGCTGCGCTTTCATGCGACGACAATGCGATTGAGATTGATGGATCCGCCAGCGTCGAGACGGACTCCATTGCTGCCTGTGGTAAGGTTAATGTTCCGCCCGAGAACGAGAGTGTTGTTGTTGAGAACGTCACGGGTCTCAAGGACGCATATGCAGACCTTGTTCCCCCGACCAGCCCTGGGGCGCAGACCTATTCGTGCAAGACGACCGGCGGAAAGAAGAAGACCCAGCTCGCCAATCTTCAGCCAGGAACCTATGCGGGCGGCATCACCGTCAAGTGTGAGACGGTGCTCGCCGCCGGCGTCTACGTGATCGACGGTGGGGTCCTCGATCTGACTGCCAATTACAACGTCAGCGGCGATAACGTCATGTTCGTACTCAAGAACGGCGCCCAAATTAAGCTGGGTGGTAACGGCAATGGTAACAGCGTCACACTCTCTCCCATGGAAAGCGGCCCCTTTAAAGACATTCTCATTTTCGAGGATCGCAACAGTCATCCCGCCAGCCCGGGGCACAAACTTAACGGCAATTCCAATTCGCTGATAGAAGGACTTATTTACCTCCCCAATGGCGAAATAGAGATCCTCGGTACCGCTGACGTAGCATCGCAATGCCTGCAAATCTCCGCCTTCAAGATCAAGATTTCGGGAAATGCTCACCTCGAAACGTTGTGTCCGGTCGATGTCACCACTGAGGCGGGGACATCGGCAGCGATAGTAAGGTTGGTGGGGTGACTATGTCGGGGTCGCCGATCCTTGCACTCTTGCGCGCCATCGCTGCGGACAGCCGCGGGACGATGATCATAGAGACGGCGATCGTGGGTCCCGTGCTAATTCTACTCGCGCTGGGCGCGTTCGAGGTAACCCAGATAATATCCCGTCAGCATGAATTGCAGATCGGCGTTGCTGAGGCAGAAGCCATCGTACTTGCAGCGAATTCGGGCGCCGCCACAGACACCACGGCGCTCGCTGGAATTTTACGAGAATCACTTTCTCTCAGCGGCGACCATGTTGCCGTCACGAAGCTGTATCGTTGCAATGCCGACCCCGAGATGGTCGCCAGTGCCGGCCTTTGCGAGGAAGACGATGTGATATCGACGTACATCAGGATCCAGCTTCGGGACAGCTATTCCCCGCTTTGGACAAGTTTCGGCGTGTCGCAGCCGTTCGCCTTCACAGTCGTTCGTACAGTGCAGTTGTCATGAGAGGCACGCCGAAGCCGAGCAGCCTGTTTCGCGACGACAGGGGATCGACGATCCTCGAGTTTGCGATTTTGGGACCTATACTGCTAGCGCTGATCATGGGCGTATTCGCGATAGGGCTGCAGATGCAGAACTACGGTGCCCTTCGCGCGGCTGCATCTGATTTTGCCCGGTATGTTGTTGTTGAGTATCAAAAGGACAACAGGATCACGAGCGCGCAAATGGAGAACCTTGCCCGGTCAATGGTGACGAAATCTCCTTACCACCTGAAAGCTGATCGTCTCGATGTTGATGTGTCGGAGGATGATGGGCCAATAAACGGGGCGAAGCAATTTACCGTCCTGATGTCTTATGACCCCTTCAACGCCGTGGCATTTTTCGGCGTCGGCGCTCCCTTCCTGAAATACGAGCAAAAAATTTACGTCGCGGACTAGAAGGCAAAAAGCTTGCATACGTTGCTTGCACAATCGAGGTTGAATGTGCGTTCGCGTCCAGGCCCGGCACTTGTCCGATAGCGACCGGTCTCGTGTATGCCTCGCGAGCACGCGTCACTCAGCCTGAGACGAAAACCTCCCACATCGCCCATCACGTTCGTTCTGGAGTGGGGAAATCGCTAGCCCGTGTTGATCACGCCGGCGCTCAGGTGCGGTTTTTTATCTCCATGGCTTGGTTGCTTCCGGAGAAGCATTCTGCCTCTTTCCTGCTCAATTCGGGGCGCGTTGATTGCAATGGCCCGTCGTTGACAAACGATTAACGATCAACCATCCTGCACTAATTATTCAACGCTATCGACCGACAGAGCAGGAGTTGACGTTGGCTGTCTTGCCTGGTGATTTTTCCCAGCAACTCCGATCACTCCGTGAATCGCATGGGCTGTCAGTCGGAGCCTTGGCTCAGCGTGTCGGGGTATCGAAAGTTACTATCTGGAAGTGGGAAAAGGGCGAAACGAAGCCTCGGACCCGGATGGTAATCCCCTTGGCCATGGCACTGGACGTTGCTCCGATCGATCTGCATCTGCCGGTTGACATTGAAGAACTTCCATCTTTCCCGACGGAGCTTTCAGTGGTCGATCGGTCTGCGCTGACTGAGCAACCTGAGATTGACGCGGCGAACGACGGGGAAGCACTCGCCGATGTCGTCGCCAGAGCCAAGCGCATGATCTCCGAGGCATCGGGAGTGGGGCCAAGAAACATCACGATTTCGATCGAGTACTGAGGCAATCTCAAGCGCGCATTTCAGTCGCATAAGCCGCGGGCACGGGCAATATTCGTTGCACCGTTGCGCCAGCGACGTTGCCGAGTTGCGTGAGCGGATTGTGGGAGAGGTGGGTGTTCTATAGGCGGAGGCAGTCAACGTGCGGGTCTTGTTGGCGGAAGACGATGGTGAAGCGGCCGGCTATATCGAGCGAGGACTCGCCGAACTTGGTCATTGCGTCACGCGCGTAGACAACGGGGCTGACGCGCTCAGATTGGGGATTGAGAACCAGTTCGACATAATCGTGCTTGACCGCATGATGCCTGAGATCGAGGGTCTGGATGTCGTTTGCAGGCTTCGAGAGGTATCTGTCGCTACGCCAATCCTGATGTTGACCGCCAAAGGCGGTATTGCCGATCGGGTCGATGGTCTCAATGCCGGCGCAGATGACTATCTGACCAAGCCTTTTGCATTCTCGGAACTGCTGGCCAGGATGAACGCGCTCATCCGCCGCGGTTCCGGTAATGACCAACCTACCCGTCTTGAGGTAGGCGACATCGCCCTTGATTTGCTGCGCCGCCGCGTCACCCGCGCTGGCCAGCCGATCTCGCTGCAACCGCGCGAATTGGCTTTGCTCGAACAGCTCATGCGCAATGCCGGGCGGCCGGTAACGCGCACCATGTTCTTGGAGCAGGTGTGGGGTTTCCATTTCGATCCACTGACGAACATCGTCGAAAGTCACCTGAGCCGGTTACGGGCGAAGCTGCGGGAAGGGTTCGCGGACGACCCGATCGAAACTATACGCGGTGTTGGCTATCGCATGAGAGCCAATGGCTAGTTTGAGAGGAAGCGCCGCTTACCATATCGCCGTTAGCTTCGCGGCGGCTCTAAGCTGGGCGATCCTCCTGCTTGGCACCGCAGTATATTTCGTAATATCGGCCGATCTTGAGCGCCAGCGCGACCGCCACGTGGCCGAGGAGTTGAGTCGCCTCTGGCGGGAGCCAAGCCGGGCCGAGTTGCTCCGGGAGCTTCAATGGCGTGAGAAGGACAGCAATATCAAGGGCGTCAGGTACGCGGTATTCGATAGGGAGGGACGGAGAATTGCTGGCAACCTGGACGTACCCGCACCGTCGCCCGGCTTCACTAAGCTTCCGGCCCTGCGCGGCAGCCCGGAGTTCGGGACATTGCGGCTTGGCGCAGCCGACCTTGCCGACGGCAGCCGGGTGGTGGTGGGCGCTTACTCCGCACGAGTGGATTCCGTCTTGCGACTGGTCGTCAAGATCTTCGCATCGGCGTTCATCGCCGGGTTGGCCGTCAGCATCGGCGCCGGATGGGTTCTTGGGCGTTATCTCCGGTATCGGCTGAAGCCCATCCATTCGACAGCGAATGCCATCGTCACCGGAGATGTGGAGTGGCGCGTACCTATCAGTGCGCGAGGTGACGAGTTCGATACAGCGGGTGTCGCGGTAAATCTGATGCTCGACCGCATCGCCGGCCTGATGGAGAACTTGCGCCAAGTTTCCAGCGACATCGCGCACGACCTCCGCAAGCCTCTCATCAGGTTATTGTGCCAAGCCGATCGCTTGGGCGAGGTCGCGGGCGCAGAACAGCGGGTGATAGAGTTGGGGGACGAACTGTTGATGCTGTTTTCGGGAATCCTGCGTCTATCAGAGGTTGAAGGCGGCGGATTGGAGCGGAACTTTTCACCGATAGACTTTAGCGCATTGATGACCGAGGTGGCGGAAAGCTTCGCACCTCCACTTACGGATGTTGGTGACACATTCCAGTGGCAAATTGAGCCCGGTGTCATGGTCAAAGGAAGCAGGGAGCTTCTTGCCCAACTCGCAGCGAACCTACTCGACAATGCTCGAATCCACACACCCGCGGGTACTGCAATCACACTCAGTCTGAAATCAGAGGCTGGTTGCGCAATCCTTGTCGTTGTAGACACCGGACCCGGTGTGTCCGAGATCGACCGGGAGAAGCTGTTATATCGCTTTTTTCGAGCGGAAGCGAGCCGGACGACGCCTGGGAATGGGTTGGGTCTCAGCCTAGTGGCGGCCGCCGCGCGAGCCCATGGTGGGGTGGTGAAAATCGAGCATGCGACACCGGGTTTGCGTGTCGTGGTCACTCTGCCCCAGCTAGACCGGAAACCCAGTTTCGATCGCGCGATTCCCGCGCAATTGCGGACCCATCAGTGACCGACGTGAATCGTCACTTTTGAAGGGTCGACACCCGCCGCGGCGGCAATAACTCGTCTCTGCTCATTCAACAGGGTCATCCAGGCGTCTGGTTCGAAACTCATGCGTAAGTCTTCGGGATCGGCATGTGTCAGCCGCCGGGGATTAGCGGTCGCAGTCGAACAGGGTGGCGAATAATTGGAGCGCCGTGCATCGATTTTGATAAACCGCTGACTCATATGCATTCTCCTCGCTTCAACCAATTCTGTCATGACTTCGGGTCAACGCCGAATTGTGAAATCGCAATGTTTGTTAATGCGGGCCTGGGACGCTCTATCGAACGAGAAAGAACACGGTAAGCAATACGGCCCAGCCGATGACAGAGCCTCCGATAGTCCATGCGAAGATGGCGGGTCCCCCTCGGGAACGCCCGGTCCGGTCACCGGAACGCGCAGCGCGCCGTTCGCGACAGACGCGTTGGTCATTGCCTATTGTTGCCATACCGCCACTCTCCCGATCCAGGAGAGTACGAGTGTCGTGATCGAGTCAAAAGTTATAAAATGCCAACATTGCCCAGGAGTCGTTGTCGACTGACGAGCATTGTAGCGGAGGTGATGAATGGCGGTGGGAGCGCTTCTCCTTCCGTTCCGTCAGCATGTTTTCGTACAGCCTGGGTCGCATCGATCTGCAACAGGGGGTAACGCCAACATTAGAGATTTTAATGTTAATTTTTTTAAAACTTTGGAATATTAATGGGGATGAATCATTTGAGGTGATGGGATGCGGAACCTCGCATTCTTTGCGATACTTGCGGGCCTCGCGATGCCGGTGAATGCACGGTCGCCTCAGGTGGAGCGCATTGACGTCTTCGAGGCCGTTTACGGAGAATGGCGTGCGCTGGATGACGAACAAGCGGTGGTCCGTCCCGCCATCGTCGTCAGCAAGGCGGCGGATGGGCAGGGGCGTCCGATTGACTTCTCCTCGCTTACCCTTGCGAAATCTCGCTCTCAATCAATGTCGAGATTGTCGGCGGCGCCGTTTTCCGGTGGAATACCGCTTGCAGCAGCACGACTGACAAGTGGTTTCGGCATGCGTCGAGATCCTCTGGTTGGCGGAAGAAGGGCGCATTCAGGTATTGATCTGGGTGCTCCCATCGGATCACCGGTCATTGCGACGGCAGATGGCGTGGTACGAACGGCAAACTGGGTGGGGGGATATGGCCTGCTGGTTGCGCTCGAGCACGGGGGCGGCACCCAGACCCGCTATGGTCACCTTTCTCGCCTAAACGTTTTCGGCGGGCAAGCCGTCCGTAAAGGTGACGTTATCGGCTTCGTCGGATCGACCGGCCGGTCGACCGGACCCCATCTGCATTACGAGGTCCGGGTCAACGGCCGCGCCGTGAACCCCGCCGATGCGATCCGAAGGTGATTGTCGCCGATCGCGCGATTAATGAAGATGGTCCGCGGGATCCCGAAGGGGAACAATGACAAATCCCTAAAGGTTAATTGCTGTTAACTTACCGTTTAATGAGTTATATTCGAAGATCAGTGGGCGCTCGCCAAGCATGAACTTGCTTTGCGCATGGAAGGGGGAAGGCCTATGCTGACGCGTTTTCTTCGCTGCACACTCGGTGCATCGAGTTCCGAGTATGCCCTGATTTTGGCGCTTGTGGGGGGAATAGGCTTGGCTGCGCTTTCCCTCAAGACCGCGGTTTCGAATTCTGTCTCCGACTATACGAGCGCCATTGTCGCGGATGCAGAGGAAAGTTCATCGTC
>DATEEP010000026.1:0-10854 GCA_035281095.1 Novosphingobium sp.
CTTCGTGCCCGAGGCGAGCGATCATGCTCCCGACGCGGAGATCGAGTTCGACGCCGACGATAGCGACGAGATCGGATACAGCGGCAGCCACATCGACCTGGGCGAAGCCGTGGCGCAGAGCCTGGCGCTCGCCATCGATCCGTTCCTGACCGGGCCGAACGCGGATGAGGCGAGGCGCAAGGCCGGCATCGGCAAGCCGGAAGACGCGAGCCCGTTCGCGGCGTTGAAGGGGTTGAAGACGGGCGGGTAGCGGGTGCGGGGGGTATCGCTTGACGATGAGTTCGTCATCCCCGCGTAGGCAGGGATGGTCCCCCTCCCCCGACGGGGGAATATCCGCGGATCAGAACGGAATGTCGTCGTCCAGATCGTCGCCGAAGCCGCCCCGCGAACCGCCACCGGAGCTACCGCCCGAGGAACCGCCGCCCCACTCGCCGCCGCTGCGTCCGCCGCCGCCGGAGCCGCCCGACGAGCCGCCCGACGAGCCGCCCGAGGAACCGCCCGAGGAACCGCCGCCCCACTCGCCGCCGCCGCTACCGCCGCCGCGTGCGCCGCCGCCGCCCGGCGCGCCGTCGAGCATGGTCAGCACGCCGCCGATACCGCCGACCGAAACCTCGGTGCTGTAGCGGTCGTTGCCCGATGCGTCCTGCCACTTGCGGGTGCGCAGCTGGCCTTCGATGTAGACCTTGGAGCCCTTGCGCAGGAAGCGCTCGACCACGCCGACCAGCCCTTCGGACTGGATGACGACGCTGTGCCACTCGGTGCGCTCCTTGCGCTCCCCGGTCGCGCGGTCCTTCCAGTTCTCCGACGTGGCGATGCGCAAGTTGGCGATGCGCCCGCCGTTCTGGAACGACTTGACCTCCGGATCGGCGCCCAGGTTGCCGATGAGCATGACTTTGTTCAGGCTGCCAGCCATGAGTTACTTCCTCTCAGGATTCAGAGGCCCGCGGCGACCGCCAGCCAGTAAGTGATTCCCGCGAAGACGTAAGCCAGCCCGAACAGATAGGCCAGCATGAAGGCCGGCCATTTCCACCCATTCGTTTCGCGCCGGGTGACGGCGATGGTGGACATGCATTGCGGCGCGAACACGAACCACGCCAGGAACGCCAGCGCCATCGGCAGGGTCCAGCGTGCCTTGAGCTGGTCGCCCAGCGCCATGGCCTGCCGCTGCTCGTCGTCGCCGGCATCGACCGCGTATGTCGTCGCCAGCGAGCTGACCGCCACTTCGCGCGCGGCCATGGCCGGGATCAGGGCCAGCGCCATGTCGCGGTTGAAGCCGATGGGTTCGACCACCACGGCGAGCCCGTTGGCGAGCTTGCCGGCGACCGAGACGTCGACCTGGCTCTCGCCCTCGCCGGCCCTGGGGAAATTGAGCATCAGCCACAGCACCACGGTGACCATGAAGATGATCGTGCCGGCGCGCCGCAGGAAGATCCACGCGCGTTGCCAAAGCCCGATCAGGAGGTCGCCCAGGCGCGGAAGCTGGTACTTGGGCAGTTCCATGATGAACCCGGAGGCCGCGCCCTTGGTCAGCGACCGGCGCAAGGCCAGCGCGACGATCATCGCGCCGAGGATGCCCGCGACGTAGAGCACGAACAGGACGAGGCCCTGAAGGCCGATACCGCCGCCCAGCGTTGTCTCGGGAATGAACGCGGCGATGATGACGGCATAGACCGGCAGGCGCGCGGAGCATGTCATCAGCGGGGCGATCAGGATCGTCGTCAGCCGGTCCCTGGGGTCGGCGATGGAGCGCGTCGCCATGATTCCGGGAATGGCACAGGCGAAGCTGGAGAGCAGCGGGATGAAGCTGCGGCCCGAAAGCCCGACGCCCGCCATCATCCGGTCCATCAGGAACGCGGCGCGCGCCATGTATCCCGATGCCTCCATCGCCAGGATGAAGGCGAAGAGGATGACGATCTGCGGCAGGAACACGACGACCGAGCCGACCCCCGCCAGCAGTCCCTCGGTCAGGAGATCGCGCGGCAGGCTGGGCGGCATCTCGCGGGAGACCAGGTCGCTGACCCACAGCACCGCGCCTTCCAGCGCGTCGGCAAACGGAGCGGCCCAGGCGAACACCGCCTGGAAGATCACGAACAGCAGCGCGAACAGGATCACCGGGCCGATCCACGGATGCAGCAGCACCTGGTCGAGCCGGGTGTGCAGGCGGTGCCGGGACGTCTCCGACAGGATCGCCGCGTCGGCCATGGCGTGCGCGGCGACGCGCCGCTCGGTCTGGGTGAGCGCGGTCAGGCCGGGGCCGGGGTGGCGCGTCTCGGCGGACGCGACCGCTTCCGCCAGTTCCGCCAGCCCGCGACGGCGCACGGCCACGGTCGGGATCACCGCGACGCCCAGCTCCTCGGCCAGGACCCTGGGATCGAGAACCAGGCCGTCCCGCTCGGCCAGATCAAGCATGTTGAGCGCCACCACCGTGGGTTTGCCCAGTGCCAGCACTTCCTGCGCGAGCACGAGGTGCTGCTCCAGGTTAGAGGCGTCGAGCACGATGACCAGGGTGTCGGGCTCAGCCTCGCCGGGGAACTCACCCCGGATGACCTTTGCCGTTACTTCCTCGTCGGGGCTGGTGGGGTCGAGACCATAAGTGCCCGGCAGGTCGGTCAGTTCCACCGGCTCCCCGGTCGGCAGCAGGAGCCGCCCGGATTTGCGCTCGACGGTGACGCCGGGATAATTGGCGATCTTCTGCCGCGCGCCGGTCAGCGCGTTGAACAGCGCGCTCTTGCCGGCGTTGGGATTGCCGACCAGAGCGATCTTCCGGGGCTTACTCATGGGCGGGGCTTACTCATGGGGCCGGCTCATTCCGCCTCGACCTGCATCGCCGCGGCATGGGCGCGCCGCACGGCGATGGTCATGCGGCCGATAGTTACCGCGATCGGGTCCAGCCCGCCGAAGACACCGCGATGCGCCACCGCCACCCGCGCTCCGGCATCAATGCCCAGAGCACGCAGCCGCTGCGCCTCATCGGCCACCAGCGCGGACCAGTCGACCGCGACGACGCGTGCTTTCTGGCCGATGGGAAGAAGGTCGAGAGTCATTCCCGCCCGCTAGAGGATGGGCCCATTATTTGCAAGTGGTTCGCAATTGCGAGACGGCGAATCAGCGCGCCGGATAGCGCAGCCGCCCAAGGAACCGGGCCACGCTGAACCCGTCCTCGCGCGGGCGCAGGAACCGGGCCTTGGCCTTCTCGAAGCGCATCACGCCGTCGATCCGGCGCTGGAGGAATTCGCGCGTGTCCGCCTTGCCCTCGCTCTCGTCGGAGACGAACACCGCGAGCGTCGCGGCGTACACTCCGGCCAGGATCGCGCGCTTGGTGTAGTGGTTGTAATCGGTCGCGGTGTCGCCGGCGAGCCGCCACATCCGGTCGGCCGTGTGCCAGCCGAGCGAGAGCGCACGCTTCGCGTTCCGTGGCATCGCCATGACCGCCAACGCGCGGCGCAACGCCTCTTCCCGCGCTTCGACCGCTGACAGGCGCAGTTCGATCAATCGCAGGATACGGTCACGTATCTTGAGTGCCGCCAACTCCTGTGCCGGGGCCTGCGCCGCCATCGTCAGGTCGATCGTCTCGATCCAGGCGGCGATCATGTCCATCGCCCCGCCCTTGAAGGCGTATGCTGCAACATCGGGATCGATACCCTGGGCACGCGCGGCGTCGGCCACCGCCCGCGCGCTCCAGCCATCGAACGCGGCGACATCGGCAATGGCGGGAGCAAGCCGCGCCCGCAACCGGTCGAGATCAAGATCGTCGGCGTTCATATCAGAACGTCGGCCCGTATACCGGACCGGACTTCGCCGCGCCCACGCCCTTCGCCTTGCCGTATTGCGTGATGGTGGTCGCGACGACGCTGCCGGCACCTTCGAGCAGGGCATAATCGCGCGCCGAACGTCCGGAGTTGTCCGCCCGGTCGGGATTGGCGCCACCCTTCAGGAGTATCCGCATGAGTTCCGTGTTCTTGCGATGCACTGCCGAGATCAGCGGCGTTTCCCCGGTATTGTTGGCCTGATCGAGATCGGCCTTGCTCTGGACCAGGAACTCCACACCCTCGACCCAGCCAAGATTGGTGGCAAGCTGCAGCGGCGACTGGCCCCGGCCATCACGGACGTTGACGTTGGCGCCCTTGCTGGCAAGGTAGCGCAGCCAGGTCATGTCGCGGCGCGCGGTGACGATATGCAGCGCGGTTTCCCCAGTGCTGAAATCGCGGGTGTTGATCAGCGTCGAGCCGGGTTCGCTGACCGCTTCCTCGACCTTCTGACCGTCCTTCTTCTTCACCGCCTCCAGGAACCTGTAGCCGTCCGAGAACTGCGCCTGCGCCGGGGCGGACAGCAAGGCCAGGACGGCGCTGGCTGGCAACAACAACTTCGTCATTACGAGGCGGCAAGGCCGAAGCAATCCAGGACGTGGCGCACCCTGCCCTGGATTGCTTCGCTTCGCTCGCAATGACGCAATAAAGAACTTCACCGAACACTCCCCGGTTCTCAGGCATTCGCTTCTTGCGAAGCGCGGTTTAGCAGAGCATGAACCGCCGCGCCATGATCTACCCATATCGCCTTCTGTCCCGCGCCCTGCTCCCCTTCGCACTCACGGCCCTGACTGCGTGCGGAAGCCAGCCCGCGAGCCCGCCGAAAGAGCGCCCCCCGCTGGAAGGCGCGCAGATCGGCGGGCCGTTTAGCCTGGTCGACAAGCAGGGCAAGCCGGTCACCTGGGACCAGTTCGCCGGCAAGTACCGCATCGTCTATTTCGGCTACACGTTTTGCCCTGACGCTTGCCCGGTGGACGTGCAAGTGATGATGGGCGGGTTCAAGCGGTTCGAGGAAGCGCGCCCCGCCCTCGCCGCCAAGGTACAGCCGATCTTCATCTCCATCGACCCCGAGCGCGACACCCCCAAGGCCGTCGGCGAATTCGCGGCGGCGTTCTCGCCACGCCTGCTTGGCCTCACCGGAACGCCGGTGCAGGTCGAGAAAGCGGCCAAGGCCTTCGCCGCCTACTATGCCAAGGGCAAGGAAAGCGCAGGCGGCTACCTGATGGATCACAGCCGCGTGGCCTATCTCATGGCGCCGGACGGCAAGCCGATCTCGATGCTGCCGGTCGACAAGACCCCCCAAGCCGTCGAGGCGGAACTGGAAAAATGGGTGAGTTGAGCCCCCCGGAGCGCTTCTGGGAGAAGCCGCTCGAAACGCTCGACCGCGCACAGTGGGAAGCGCTGTGCGACGGCTGCGGCCGGTGCTGCCTGCACAAAGTCGAGGACGCGGACACCGGCGAGATCTATCACACCAACGTGGCGTGCAAGCTGCTCGACCTCAAGACCGCGCGCTGCTCCGACTACCGCCACCGCCGCGCGATGGTGCCCGACTGCACGCGTCTGACCGCACGCAACGCCGGCGCGCTCGAATGGCTGCCGGATACCTGCGCCTATCGCCTGCGGGCCGAAGGCCAGCCGTTGCCCGAATGGCACTACCTGATCAGCGGCGACCGGGAGGCCGTTCACCGCTCGGGCGTCTCGATCGTGGGCAAAGTCGTCAGCGAGGTCGACGCGGGGCCGCTGGAGCATCATATCGTCTGGAACGGCCACGACTTGCTGGACGAACATGACGAGAATGAGCCCCATGATTGACTGGTTGCGGCGCGACCCGCGCGAGGAGCCGTCGGTCGCGGTGGGCGATCACGTTCTGCCCGTCGTCATCCGGCGCCACCCCACGGCCAAGCGGATGATCATGCGGCTGTCGCACGATGGACGCGAAGTCCAGCTGACGATCCCGCGCTGGGGCCGGACCGACGAAGCGATACGGTTCGCCCGCTCGCGCGCGGACTGGCTGGGCGAGGCACTGGCCGACATTCCCGCCGCACCCGCCATGCTCCCCGGCGGCAGCGTCATGTTTCGGAGCCGCCCGCTGCTGATCGAACACCGCGAGGGAGCCGCCCGCAAGCCGCGGCCGTCAGACGATGCGCTCGTGGTCGGCGGCCCCGCGCACATGCTCGAACGCCGCATCCGGCGCTGGCTGGAAGCCGAAGCGCGAGTCCATCTCGCCGACGACCTCAAGGAATACAGCCAGCGGGCCGGGCGCGACGCCCCCCGCCTCGCGCTGTCGAACGCCCAGCGCCGCTGGGGAAGCTGCGCGCACGACGGCTCGATCCGGATCAACTGGCGGCTGATCATGGCGCCCGATTTCGTCCGCCGCTCGGTGGTGGCGCATGAAGTCGCGCATCTCGTCCATTTCGACCACAGCCCCAAGTTCCATACGCTGCTGGGCATCCTGTTCGAAGGCGATGTCGAGGAGGCCAACCTCTGGCTGCGCCGCAACGGACGCAGCCTTTACCTGCCATTCGGGTAAAACTGGCGCTTGGGCCGCCGACCGCCTATCTAGGCGCGCATGGCTCTCTTCAAGCGATCGGGATACTGGCGGGACGTCAATCCCACGGGCATGGTTGCCGACTTCATCGATGTCTGGAAGCAGGCGGGATCCAACCGCTGGCGGATCGGCGCGGTCGCCGCCGCCTGTACGTTCGCGGTGTTCTCGGTGATGTGGGACGAGGAAGTGCGCGGGCCGCAACCCGCCCCCGACGTCACCTATATCACCACGTTCGAGGAAGGCCGCAGCGACGCGCAGATCGCGGCGTCGAACGTCGCGCACCAGAAGCGCAAGGAAGCCATCGCCGCCGAACAGGCGCGACGCGACGAGGACGTGCGCGAGATGTACAAGACGCTCGGCCGCATGTCCGGCATGGACGTCGAGAAGATCGCGCGGGAGGCCGAAGCCGAAAAGGCGGCCGAGGAAAAGGCCTTCCGCGATGAGATCGCCGCGAAGCGGCGGACCGCCTCCAAGAATGAACCGGCGGATGACTGACGATCGCCGCTGGCTCGCGGCGGCGGCGAGTCTTGCGATGCGCGGCCGCCCGCTGAGCCGCCCCAATCCGGCGGTCGGCGCGCTCGTCGTCAGCGAAGGCCGGGTGGCCGGGCGCGGCTGGACGCAAGCCGGCGGGCGCCCTCACGCCGAAGCGGTGGCGCTGGAAATGGCCGGCGATGCGGCACAAGGCGCGACGCTTTACGTCACTCTCGAACCCTGCGCCCACAAGAGCGGGCGTGGTCCCGCCTGTGCCGACCTGGTTGCGGCGTCCGGCATCGCGAGGGTCGTCATCGGGTGCGGGGACCCTGACCCGCGAACGGCCGGAGCCGGGATCGAAGCGCTTCGCAAAGAAGGCAAAGCGGTCGACCTGACCGCCTCGCGCGAAGCCGAGGCGAGCCTTGCCGGCTACCTCATGCAGCGCCGCCATGGCCGCCCTTACATTACCCTCAAGCTCGCGACATCGCTCGACGGTTGCATCGCGCTTGCAAGCGGTGTGAGCCGATGGATCACCGGGGATGCAGCGCGCAATCACGGCCATGCGGAGCGCGCGCGCGCCGACGCCATCCTGGTCGGCGGCGGCACCCTGCGCGCCGACATGCCCCGGCTCGACGTGCGGCTGCCGGGTCTCGAAGCGCGCAGTCCCGAGCGCTGGGTGCTGACCGGGGGAGCGGTGCCCGAAGGCTGGCAGGCGTTGCGGCGGCCACGGGACATCTCCGCGATGACCGACGCGCAGTACCTGCTTGTCGAAGGCGGCGCGGGGACCGCCGCCGCCTTCCTTGCGGCCGGGCTGGTCGACCGGCTGCTGATCTATCGCGCGCCGATCATGATCGGCGGCGGCCTGCCTTCGATTGGCGACATCGGCCTTGCCTCGCTTGCCGAAGCCCATGGGCAGTGGCGGCTGGAGGCGCGGCGACAGCTTGGCAGCGACACGCTCGACGTCTACACGCGCCAAAATTCTTCTTCAGAGGCGCTATGTTCACCGGAATAGTAACCGCCATCGGCGCCATCCGAGAAGTCCGCCAGACCGGCGACTTGCGTGCCGTCATCGCCTGCCCGTTCGATCCTGACGGCATCGCCATCGGTGCCTCGATCGCCTGCTCGGGCACGTGCCTCACCGTCGTCGAAAAGGGCGGTGTGGCCGGGGAATCATGGTTCGCGGTCGACATCTCGGCGGAATCGGTGGCACGCACCGCTCCCGGCCGCTGGCACGAAGGCACCCGGCTCAACCTCGAACCGGCGCTCAAGCTGGGGGACGAGTTGGGCGGGCATATCGTCACCGGCCATGTCGATGGCGTCGCATCGGTGGTGGACGTGACGCCCGAAGGCGATTCGCGCCGCCTGCTGTTCGCCGCACCAAAGGACCTCGCGCCCTACCTCGCGCCCAAGGGTTCGATCACCGTGGACGGCGTCTCGCTGACCGTGAACGAAGTTTCCGACGAGCCGGACGGCTCTTGCCGCTTCGGGGTGAACATCATCCCGCACACCGCGCAAGTGACGACGCTCGGCGCCCTCAAAGCGGGCGATCCGGTCAATCTAGAGATCGACGTGCTCGCCCGCTACCTCCAGCGGATGCAGAGCCTTCGAAATTGAGAAGCCTCCCCGCTCGCGGGGAGGATCAGGCGGTGACGTCGGCCACGCCGGCGATGAACTTGTCGATATTGCCGCCAGTCAGGCCGGCGACGTTGATACGGCCCGATCCCGCCATGTAGACGCCGTGCTTCTCGCGCATTTCCAGCACCTGCTCTTTGGTGAACGGCACGATCGAGAACAAGCCGTTCTGACGGCCCAGCGGGGTCAGGTCGATGCCGCCGGTGCGCCCGGCATCGGCGAGCTTCGCGCGCATCTGGCGCATCCGCTCACGCATCTGGTCAAGTTCGTCCAGCCATTGCGCGGTCAGGCCCGCGTCCTCCAGCACCAGCCGCACCGCCGCCGCGCCGTGATCCGGCGGTTGCGACCAGTTGGCCCGCGCCAGATTGTGCGCGTGAGACATGATCGCCGCCAGCTGCGAGGCTTCCGAAGCCATCACATACAGCGCGCCGGTCCGGTCGCGGTACAGACCGAAGTTCTTGTCGCAGCTGTAGCAGACCAGCGCCTCGGGCACCGAGACGATCACCCGGCGCGTGCCGTAGGCGTCTTCCTCCATGCCGTTGCCCAGGCCCTGATAGGCAAGGTCGACGATCGGCAGCAGCGGCGAATTGGCGAGCAATCCGGCGATCTCGTCCCACTCCGCGCGGGTATAATCGATGCCGGTGGGGTTGTGGCAGCAGCCATGCAGCAGGATCGCGTCGCCCGCCCGCGCATCGGCGATGGCGGCGCGGATCGCGTCCATGTCGGCTACGCCGGCGGGCGTCGCGTGGTTGTATTCGACGATGTCGAGGCCAAGGTCGCGGCAGATCTGCGCATGGTTCGGCCAGCTGGGATTGCCGACGGCGATCCGCTTGATCCCCGCCCGCTTGGCCACCGCCAGCGCGACGCGCAGCGATCCCGTGCCGCCCGGCGTCTGCATCCCCTCGATCCGGCCACCCATGTCCGCCGTGTCCGCGCCGAACACGTAAGGCATCAGCGCCTCGACGAACGCCATGTCGCCTTCGGGGCCGAGATAGGCCTTGGAATCCTGGGTCTCCGCCAGCTTGCGCTCCGCCGCCTTGATCGCGCCGAACACCGGCGTCTCGCCCTGCCCGGTGCGATAGACGCCGACGCCGAGGTCGATCTTGTCGGTCCGCGGATCGGCGTTGTGGAGCTTGATCAGCGCAAGCAGCGCGTCGGCGGGTTGCTGTTCGAGTGTGCTAAGCATGGCGCGGGCGATTAACGACGAGCCCTGTTTGCGGCAAGCGGGTTTTTGCCGGAATGCCTTCCTCGCGGCGATCGCGGCGTCAGAACGGCACCCAGTTCTGCTTCTCGGTGAAGCGCATGTAGCCAAGGTTGGCGCCAAGCCGCAGTCCCGCCCCCATTCGCACCGGGATCAGCACCACGTCGCCCCGCCGCAAGTAGCTGACGTTGAAGCCGCCGATGAGATAGGCCTGCCCTTCGCCCGCCGGGAAACGATGATAGAGTTCCTGGCTGTCGTTGAGGTTGTAGACCAGCACGAAGGCATTGCTGGCGGCCGCCCCGGCGTCGAACCCGATCGACGGGCCGGTCCAATAGACCGGGCGCTGACCCTCGACCTTGTGATGCAAGGTGCCGGAGCCATAGCGAACCCCGACGACCAGGGCGCCGCCGCCCTCGCGCCCGACGATGTAGGCGTTGGGTTCGCCCTGCTTCTTCAGCAGGTCCCGGATGATCCCGGCCAGACCCTCCGCGCCCTTGCCGAACACGCCTTCCGCCGCGCCTATCAGATCGTCCTCGTGATAGGTCTGCGACGGCGAAGAGGACGGCGTCGGCGTGGCTTGCGGGTCGATCGATTCCTGGCTCCAGGTATCGACCGGCGTTCCGTTGCCTTGCGAAGAAGGCGTCGCCGGGTCTGCCGGCGGATTGTAGGGGGCCGGAGAAGGCGCGGGGGTGGAGGGCGCCTGGGTGGAGGGCGGGGGATAGGACGCCGGGGGTTGGCCAAGATCGCCATCGATCGCGGCGTCGGGATCGACCGACTGGATCTGCGCTTGCACCGGCGATCCGAGCAGGCAAGCGGCCGCGGCCATCACCGCGATCGCGGATCGCAGCCAGGCGCCGATGCGTGCATCCAACTTCTGTGTCGTCATGTCCCAACCCCTACACGCGCCGCCCTCGACAGGACGCACGGTTTCGCAAGGCTACAAAACGCCAGCCAAGATGACTGCGCAATGAATCGACGATGGCCCGAGTCTCACGTGCGGCCAAGCGAATCGTTCGACACCCGGACAAGCCGCTTTTCCGCCGCTTCGCCCCCTTGCCCCGCCTGCGACCCCTCGCTATAGCCCGCGCTCGCCGCTGCGATCCGGAGACGTGGGTGAGTGGCTGAAACCAACGGTTTGCTAAACCGTCGTACTGGTAAATCCGGTACCGAGGGTTCGAATCCCTCCGTCTCCGCCA
>DATEEP010000027.1:0-38703 GCA_035281095.1 Novosphingobium sp.
TCCGCCAGTTTGTGATCGGGGCGAAACGAATTCCCAACCCCAAGCACAAAGCCTTTGGTCGCATGCCCCCCCGCCCTGAAAAATGGCGCCGGTCCGACACGGCCAAGCGCGGGATGCTCCATCACATCGCTCACGATCTCGTCTCGCCAGCGCACGATCAAATCAGCCGGCGAAAAATTTTCGCCTTCATCGGCCTCGGCGCGCACACGGATAATCTCGGCGACGGCCTTTTCCCCGGTTCGCCCGACGACAAGTTCACCGATCATCGCCGCCAGTTCATCGCAGACCGCTGAAAATCCCGCCGGCGGGACGCCACCCGCGCCGTCCCGGCCAGCTACGTTGACGCGCACAAGCCCCTCAGAATAGCCGGGAAGGCAAAACGCCCGCATTGAGGGCCATAGTGGACGATACCAGTTGGCCGGGTCCCAATCGAGCGGGTCCGCTCGAGCCTCTTGAGCAAAAGGCGACTCAAGGACGGCGTCGCCGTGCTCGGTCCGCATTGCCCAGACTTCCTCCCGCCAATGGCGACGATAGTCGAGTCGAAGCGGCGGCGGCGGGCCAAGTCCACCATGGCCGCGAAATGCCTGTTTCCCGCTCGACCAACGATAGACCATTTCGGGGAGAAACAGCATCGAGTTCAAATCGATCGAATTGGGTCGCATTCCGTGGGGCGAAAATACGATAAGGTTCGCATCAGGTGGAAGAAGCGCGAGAAGTTTCCCGACCGCGGCATCAATTTCCTGAGCGATCTCCAGAAACAGATCCGCATCGAAGGTGTCGCCCATGGCGTCCCGAAGCGGATGGATCTGGCTCGAATGCCACAATAGATGACCGGCGGTGTGAATTTCACCGAAGGCACAGATCAGACAGTCCCAGTCCCCGGCCGCTATCAACTCCGAAATTATTTGGGTTCGCGTCCTGATCGCCGCCACAAGCTTGTCACGCACGTCGCGCAATGCCTCGACGTCGTAGATCGACGGAATGCGGTATGACAGTCGTTCGCTTCCATCGTCGTCTCGCGTGATCGTATCGTACAGCGGGTGACGCCCATGGCGGGCTACGATTCGTTCGATCGCTCCGGGCGGATCGGACTGCCGGGAAATCTGATTTGCCTCCGCGCCCCAGCCGAACAGCTGGGTACCCTTCACCCCATCGGCGACACCTACAAGCGGAAGATCGAACACGACGAAGCGGCAATCGTTGCGTGCGTAGAACGGAGGAATCCGATCGAATGCATAGACGGCATGCTCGACCGCTTCATGATCGCTTCCGGAATAGCTCAGGTGGCCCCATTCCTGGCTGAACTCAGGCGAGCACCCCTGAAGCAAAGTCAGCCAGCTGTTCTCCGTCCTGTACAGTTCGAAATTGCGCTGCCGAGCATAAGTACCCTCGCGCATGAGGCGGGCGAGCACGGGCAGCTTGCCTTGTTCTATCCATATCTCCAGCAAGATAGGAGAAAATGAATCCAGCCCAATAGCAACCAGGGGATGTGCCATCATACCTCTCAATACGGGAATGCGAGCGGCGTCAAATCAGCCAGATCGCGCTGCGCCGCCAGATCGCGGGCCTGATGCAGCCAAGAGATCACCGGACCATTCACGACCACCTCGAAATCACCAGCCACCCGCGCATGGAACCCAAGCGCGTCCGCCAAAACCTCCTCGCACAGACGGGCATTCCCTTCTTGAGCGTGAATGCTGGCGAGCAACATCGAAGCATAGAGCGATTCCACCGGGAACAGCGGCGGCCTTTTGTCATGCAGGGGCTGCAATGACGCCAGGGCGATCGCGATATCGCCACGCTTGTACGCATTATGCCCCTTGAACCATGCGTAGCGAAGCCAGTCAGGGTCCAGCCGCATCGCGCAGTCGAGGCGCCGTTCATAAAAGATGCGTTTATATTCAGCGCGGCGCGGGTCGGGGAGATGATCCAGGCGCAGATCCGGATACCAGCACGCGGTATCGCCGCCGAATCGCAAACTCGGTTGCGCCGTGTCGTGGACATGTCCCCAATGGCGATGCTGGTTCCGGAACATCCACAATTTATAGTCGGGAATGACCGTGTCATGGTCAACTCTGGTGTCCCACGCGCAAAAGATGCCGCCGGGCAGTTCATTGTCGTTGAGTGAAGCAAGACCGGTCAGGGCGCGCCGGTCGATCCGTTCATCCGCGTCGAGCGTCACCAGCCACGTCGTATCAAGCTGATCAAATCCCCAATTGCGTGCATCCGCCAGCGCGAAGCAACGCTCCTCGCTGAGCGGCATCATAGCCGGCCGGAGGCCAAATCTCTCACGCAAGATCGTGGGCGTCTCGTCCGAGGAGCCCGTGTCGATGATGACGACCTTGGCAAACAGATCGATGATCGGGTCGAGGCAGGCGACAATATTGTCGGCCTCATCCTTCACCGTCATGCACAGCCCGATCTCAAGTGCCATCGAACGACTCTACGAACTGGGCGGTATGCGGCACGATGGCTTGCATGAGGGCGGGGAACTTGGGACATAGCGATGAAGGGCGGATCGTCTCGAACCGGTCGAAGGGAAGCCCGGCTTTGCCAATCTCCCCCAGGGTCACGACGCTCAGAGCACTTGCCGCGGATCGCTCGGCTATCAAGATGCGCGCCGCCTGAAATCCACTGGTCGGCTTTGACGCAAGCCTGACGCCGTCGATCCAGAGCCCGGAAGCCGTCGACAGCGCGTTACAACCCAACTCCCGCATGAGACTCTGGAGGGCCGCGTGATCGATTACTTCTCCGTCGGCGGCGATGACAAGGTGAAGCGGTATCCGAGCATCCTCGCCGACTAGGCGCTTAAGCAGGTCGTTGTAGATTGTAGGGGTGGTGTTCCGACCGATCTGCGGCTTGGCATTGACCTCGCATATGCAGGCCCCGACCTTATACCAAGAGGCGGATATGTCGGGGATAAGGAGGTCGACCCCGGCAAGATCGAGTCCCAGCACATCCGCGCACCTGCGAGCCAGCGCCAGATTGTCGGGATGGACCTGCGCCAATGGCACCAGAACTTGACTGCCACCGGCGGAAATATTGTTCTTGCGGCGCAACGGGACAAATTGCTCCTCGCCCGGAACGCTCTCGGAGGTCAGCCCCTGCTCTTCCAAAATGCTTTTCGCTTCCGCATCGAGCAAAAGGAGCGGTCGGCCATAGGTCCGGCGAAAATACTTGTGTCGAGGTGTTTCCTGGAGTCGATCCACAAGCGCGGCAATCGTCGCCAGTCCATCCCCGATTACGCCTCCGGCAACACGCTGTTCCACCTTTATGACTGCACCATCAAGAACGGTAATTCGGTAGTCACGCCCCGGGAAATGCCGCTCGACAAGAAAGTCCGCTCCGAACGTCAGCGCCTCCCTCACCGCTTCGCGGACCGTGGCCTCGTCACGTAAATTGGCCGATACGCCGCGCCCGCCATCTTCCTTTATCGGCTTCACCACGACCGGGTAGCCAAGCCGCTTTGCCGCATTGACCGCTTGGTCCGCGGATGACACTACCTTTTGCTCGGGCGCGGGAATTCCCGCCTGTCGAAGCAATTGCGTAGTGGCGAACTTGTTCTTCGCCAGCGTCGCGCTGATCGCGGCCGTTTTATCGGTGAAGCTTGAATCCAGCACCCGAGCACGGTTGCCGGTCCCAAAGCTGTATATATTGTCGACAATGTGTGTGACCGGAACATCAAGCTCCCACGCGGACATAATCAGATTGTAGGTGTTGAGCGATTCGGGACGAATTTTATGCAGACTGTCCGACAAAACGGCAAACCGCTTGCGGTATCCGTCCAGCACTGCCGCTTCATCTCGATTTTCAATCGCTCCGCCGACGACATCGACCAGCCATTCCAGAAGCGCTTTTGTCGACCTTAGGTGATGCGCCGGAAACAGACAGCGAAATATTCGCCCTTGAGACCCGTCCACGCTCGTGATCCAATATTTTTCGCTGACCGGATGGCCGAGATGCCTTTGAGCGGCGATCGCCAACTGGGCCAGGCGCTCGGCGATATTTGCCGCATTCGGCGAAAATGCTGCGCCGGGATCGAATTCCGGAATAATAGCCAGCAGGGTTTGATCGATCACGGAAAAATCGATGTCGCGGGCTTTATCCAAGATCAACTCGCCGATAATTGCCGGCTGCCGCAACCCGTAGACGAAGCCTGGCATGGGAGCGAGAAGGCTTCCCCATCGCAAGGCCCGCTCAGGTTGGATAGAAAGATCACCCGCTAAAATTGTCGCGTTCCTCGGAAGGTGCACGGCGAACGAAATCGCTCGCCGCGCAGGTAACCAGCACGATGAGTCTTGTCCAGCGTCACTGGCGGTAGTGTCAGAGCAATGGGGTTGGGCCTGCCAGCGGCCTATTCTCGAATGCCTCTATCCGCCGTTCGATTTACCGCGGGAATGTCGTTTTTGTTACGGTGGCTTTCAGGATAGCGGCCCAGGAACAGAATACTCAGCCCCCCGAAGGCGAAGAGGACGAGCGCTGCCTGGAAGCTCGCGGCGTAGCTGCCGGTTACCTGCGATAGGTAGGCGAAGGAAATTGGGCCGAGACCCGCGCCGAAAGCCACACCCATGTAGAGAAACCCGTAAATGCGCCCATAGTGTCGCAGGCCGAAATAGCGGGCCGCGAAGTAGGCGAGCAGATCCAGTTCCGCCCCGGCTGCCGCGCCAATCAGGATCGAGGCCAGCATTGCGGAAGCGTAGCTCGGATCACCCATCAGGACCAGGCACGCCGCGACGGGCGAGGTGAGAGTTACCGCCGCCACACCCGGTCCCCAGAAACGATCCAGCAAATAGCCAATTCCGAGGCGGGCGATGATAAGGGATACGCCGTAACTGCTCATGACCGTCGCCGCGAGAGCAGGCGTGAAGCCCTTGTCGGTAAGAGCAGGGATAAGGTTCGGCACGATCCCGGTGATGCCTACATACATTGCAAGGATCGAAGCCAGCAGAAGCCAGAAGCGATACGAGGATAGCGCCTCGCGCAAGGTCATGCCCGACAAAGTTCGTTCGTCGGGAGGCGTCGCGTCATCCCTCGCATACCGGCCAGGAACAAAGAAGAACCACGCCGCGACGAGCGCAACCAGGGGAAGCAAGGCGAGCGCAAAATACCCCGCGCGCCATCCGAAATTCTCTACGATAAGGACAGCATAAGGTGGAACGATAATTGCCGCCAGGCCCGTGCCGGACAATGTTAGAGCCAAGGCGAACCCGCGCATCCGATGAAAGCGGCCTGCAATAGCCCGGGTCCAACTGACCGGCCCGCTCCCGGCCCCGAGCAACGCCACTGCGCTGTAAGCGAGATAGAAATGCCAGAGCGGACCAGTAGACGTCGCCGCCATCACGTAACCGGCCGCGACCCCTAAGAGACCCCACAAAGCGATTGACCTGCCCCCGTAGCGATCAATCAGGAACCCGACGATTGGCGCAGAAAATCCGCCAAGCCCCATGCCGAAGGCGATCGCCCCTTGCACTTCAGTTCGCGTCCACCCGAACTCCTGGCCAAGGGGATCGATGAACGCGCCGATCGAATATGTGACGAAGCCGATCGAGCCGAACCCTACGCCCAACGCACCTGCAAGGATGAGTTGCCAGCCGCCTGACAGTTCACCGTCCAGCCTCGTGCGCGCGAAGCGTTTCACGGCTGGCCGGTCCGAGGCAAGCAAGGCAATGGGGATGCAGGCACGACCGATGTCCTAGCGAGGCTCAGGCCGCCGCGCACCTGCGCCTACATCGACCCGGCCGGGACAGGTTTTCAGGGCGGCCGCTCGCGTTCGCCAGATTTTAGGTGCCCGACTTGAACCCAACCATACGAGTGGCCCCACCTGCGCAGCCGTAGTCGTCACGGTCGGACCCAATTCCAGTGTGCAGGTCACGACAAGGGACTTGGGATCCAACCGAGCGAGATATCCAGTGAAGGTGCAGTGCGGCCCATCGGAAGTGCGGCACAAACGCATGATGTCGGCGGGGTTCCCTTCCAGGCCGCCAACCAGCAATGCTCCGTCGTTCGCTACACTGAGGTTGTCCGCGCCGAATTTCACCGCCACTTCACGGCGAGCGGGGTTCCCGCCCAGCGAGAGTTCGATGACTTTCCTGTCCACGAATGAGCTGACATAGAGTTTCTGCCCATCCCGGGACGCCATCAGGCCGGTCGGGACGTTCACCTCACTGCCCGGTAACGCGGTCCACCCATCCGAGGGGGTCCAGTAACGAATGTTGCCGGTACGGGGCAGGCCATCGACGACAGGCGTCACCGTCGCATAGACGCGCCCATTTTGGGTCGAGACCACGGCATTGCCCACCGTTCCGTGGGGCGCGAAAATGCAGCCCTTCCAGGTCAGAGTCGGCGCGGCAGTTCCGGTGCGCCTCAACTGCACGTCGAATATCTCGATCGATTCCCTGGCGCCATGGTTTACGACGTAGAGTTCGCCATGCTTCGAGGTCTTTGACTGATACGAGATACCGTGACCAGAAAATTCTGCAGGCGCGAGTTCGGTCGCACAGGGGTCTGTCACGTTACTCTGCGCGACCTTTGGGGGGAGGCCGACCTTGGCGACGGGTTTACTCGGATAGGCCTGCTCGAAACGCGCCGTTGCTGTTTCAACGATATACAGGCCTGCCTCGACGTCGTCGGAGCTCATGCTGCTGGCAATGAGCCAATGCCCTCCAGGCAGCACGACCATGTCCTCTACATTGGGAAGCGGGATCGGGGCCGTTGCTTTGACCCGTGAGGTTTGAGCCGAAGCGGTCGCAACATCGAAAAACGCGACGAGCAATACCACGATCGCAATCAATCGTTTGGACTTCAACTGTCCCTCCGACATTGGCAGCCGCCCCTCCGGAAACACGGCACCGCGATACGAGCAGGCGGGAGGGGCGCTCTTTTCCGAACTCTATCCGCTATGCGCGCATCACGCACTTGGGGCCGCACTCATACGGGGTGGCTCACTCAACTTCCGAAATCATACTTCAAACGAATCCCGTAAAGGCGAGGCGCCATGTAGCCGACGTGCACCGCTCCACCAGAAAACGCGAACGGAAACTGATTGGGAATCTTCACAAGCTCTTTCGTCAGATTGGTAACGAACAGAGATAATCCGATCGGCGAGCCGCCAACCTCCTTCCAGTCGAGGTTAAGATTGATGAGGTCGTTCGCAGGAGTGATGCCGACAGGAAAGCCATTGATGAACTGCGGATCACCGAAGTTGGTGACGACGCGCGACGTATGCGTCCAAGTAGCTCCGGCGGACAATTCCCCCAGACTTTCATCGAGCGGCAGCGTGTAGTTTACGTCCACCGTAAGTTTGTGCTTGGGAGTGTCGAGAAAACCGGTCCCGGCCGCAACCTGCGGAATTACCGTTCCGAACGGGGTCCCAACGAGCTTTCCTGCCAGTTCGGCAGCTGAATCGATCTTCACAATCTTGGTATTAAGGTAAGCATAGCCCAAAGAAATCCGGAGACTATCGAAGAAGAGCAACGAACCGTCGAATTCGACGCCATAGGATCGAGCTTTACCAGCGTTCAGAATAGCGGACGCGCCTGATATGCCGGCAAGCTGAGCTGCTTGCGTCGGGATCAACTGTGCGAGAACCTGCAAGTCGGACAGATTGTTGTAAAATCCACTAACATTCAGATATCCGCTAACTCCTCCACGGAAACTGGCTTTAGCACCTACCTCATACGTATCCATGCTTTCCGGCCCCCAACTCTCGAAGCCGACGGAGTTGAAGTTTATGCCGCCCTGGCGATAGCCACGTGACCACTTCCCATACAGCATCAGATCGGGGATCGGCTTGTAATCGAGGTCGATTACCCAAGTCGGCTTGTTCGACTTGTTGACCCGGATCGTGGTGCACTCGCTGGGATCCTGCACAACTTTTCCGGGATAGGTGACGGTGTCGGTACATGTCCGCCTCAACGAAACACCCGTACGTGGGTCGATGTAGGAACCAGCCGCACTTGACAACGCGAAGCGCGTGGCCTGCCCGGCGCCCACGATCTTGTCGAAGGTCCAACGCCCGCCTACCGTTAGTGACAACTGGTCCGAGAAATTGAATGTTCCCTGACCATAGACACCGTGGTTGTCGAACGACATCTTCGTTCTCGAATGCGAGAATGAGGCAAATGTGAGCGGGTTTGTACACTCAAGCGCTTCCACGCTGGTGCAGGCTGCGAAGTTCGAAGAAATGTTGGTGCTGAATCCCTGCGGGCGGCTGAACTCCAAATATCCTCCGAGCACGTAATTGAACCGTCCATCCCCGCTCCGGCCCTGAAGCTGCAGTTCCTCGGTGACGGTCGACTCAGCAGCTGAATAACTGCCCCTCCCCGACCCATCGGTCACGAACAAGCTAAAGGGGGTGCCCGCGGGAACGATCCGATCGGAGCCATCAGCATTTTTGATTGCCGCATTCAAATATTTTGTGAGGTTGAACCCACCCTCTCCGTTATAATTTGGCACAGTAAAGTTATTTGTAAGATAACTAAGGTTGAGCCTCTCACGAATTTCGCCGTAACTGATGATATTTTTCATCGTCAGTGTATCGCTCGCCTGCCATGTAGTCGTATTGATGACTTGCCATTGCTGGAGATGCTCATACGGATTGAGAAGACCGTTTTCTACATCATAGGGGCTGTCGCCCCGGGCGGCTTGGCGAGCAAGCTGCTCCCGGCACGCGAGCGTCTGCAAGAGTGTGCTGCCATTATAACCGGGCGTGCCCGGGATGGTGACTAGCGTGCCGCCATCGGCAACATTCTTGATGCAGGTGTTAATGTGGGAAGCATAGCCATTCGTTCTTGATCTACTGTAATGAAAAATTGTGTAGTTTTCCAGATCTGGCGTCAGATCACCAACCATGCTAAAACGGCCGTAGAAATAATTTATATCGTTAAAATCTTTTGTTCGCCCTGGCACATGATTCTTCATGTACCCATCTCGCGAATTTCTCTCTGCGGTCAGACGAACCCTGAATGTCTCGGCTAGCGGTAGGTTGAGCGCACCGGAAAGGCGCACCTGATCGTAATTGCCATACGTCGCCTCTGCATAGCCCCCAAACTCGTCCTTTGGCTTCTGAGGAGTGAGCAGAATCGCACCACCTGTTGTGTTGCGTCCAAACAATGTTCCTTGCGGGCCCCGTAGCACCTGCACGTTGGCCAGATCGGTGAATGCGCCCGCGCCAACTGTATTGCCCGCTGTCGTCCCTCCCTGCGCGCGCACACCAACCACTTCGGCAAAGTACATTCCCACTGTGGGTGCAGTATTGACGGTCTGGTTGAATCCTCGAATGGCGAAGGACGATTTTTCCGGACCATACCGCTGGTTCACGCTCAGCGAAGGAGTGTAAGTTGCCAAGTCGGTTGCGATTGCGACATTCCGCTTGGTTAGATCTTGTTGACTGAAAACGCTGATAGAGATCGGCACATCCTGGAGCCGCTCCTCTGCGCGTCGGGCGGTCACGATGATCGCGCCGGAGTCGATGTTTTCGTTGGCTTCTTCGGCTTTCGCATCCAGGGACCATGCGCACGCCAAGACAGCGCATCCGGACAATAGTGAAAGCCGCATTGTGTCAACGCGCGATTTGATGTAAAAGCTCATAATGTTTCCCCCACCCAATAAATGTAATTTCTCGCGCCCTGTGCGCATATTTCAGCTTGAAAGCGTACTAATTACATTTTGTCGGCGCCCATAGAAATCTAAGGCGTCAACCCAATCAAATTTCTATATTGAATAATTCTGCTGCATTATCAGAGAGGATCATCTTACGCTTTTCGTAATCGAGATATCCTATTGATTCTACTGCCCGTTCCTGAATACCAGGATAAATGGATGTCGGATGCGGGAAGTCAGTCTCGAACATCACACGGTCGTAACCGATTTCCTCCAGCATATTTTGAGGTGCGTAATTTTCGAACCAGTATGAAACCCAGAAATTTTTGGCGAAATATTCTTTCGGCCGTTTCTTCAGCCCAGTCGATTCGGGCACGAGCATTTCGTTGAACTGATGGTCGAGCATCTCCAAGACGAAAGGGACCCAGCCGATGCCGCTTTCGATCAGGCCGAGCTTCAGGTTCTCGTACTTGTCGAGAATGCCAGAGACCATAAAGTTCGCCATGGTCGCTGAGATTGCAAGGACATGAAGCATAGTAGTCAGCGTCTGGGTCTGGTAGAAATTAAAGTTGTCCCAGATGGCCGACGCCGAATCCAGCGACGCATTGATGTGAAAATTCATCGGCGTACCGGTTGAATTGCATAAGTCGAAGAATTCTTCCCACGCCGAATTAATGCTTCCGTCTGCGGCAAGGAAGGCATCGCCCGCGCGCTCGGGCCGATCCGGCATCACGAAGCCCTTGATCCCCGAATCGATCATCCGCCGGGCCTCCTGCAACATGAACTTGTTGTCCCAATAAGGGAGCTGCGCCATGCATGCTATGCGGCCGCCGGATTCCTGCATCCGCTCAATGCAAGCATCATTGTAGATGCGGATGATCGTTTCGACGAGTTCGCTGTCGTCAAGGCCCATCAGAGCGCCGGCTTGGGTGACCCCACCGTTCTGAAAGCAGATATGCCCCCAGATTCCCATCCGGTCCATTTCTTCGAGCCGCTCCTTGACCTGATACGAACCCGGATGGATCAGATCGTAGTTCGTGTAGGACAGCCGTCCGAGCAATTTGTTGCGCTCCTTGCTGACGACATTTCCCCCATATGAACCGAAGTCCTTGTCGCCAACGTACCAACGGACGATGCCATCCTTCTCGACGACGCGCGGCATCCGGTCCTTTAGGTGGGCTGGCGCGTTGCGCTGGAACAAGTCCGGCGGCTCGGTGAAGTGGGTATCGCAATCAATGATCTTGATGCCTTCGAACAGCGGATGCACGCCTTCATGGTACTGGGAGTGATCGATCTCGCGAACGGTGCCGCCAGGTTGCCGCCCTTCGTCCAGCCAATACTTTCGCGCATCATCCTCGCTTGCTTTGATGACGGTGCTTTGCGTCTTCACACTGGTCACGATCGCCTCCTGATTGGGCTGCTACTTGCGGCCATCCCAAACTTGCGTGGTCTAAGAACATACACGCTAAACCGCATCGCGGCTGGGAGGCTCTATATGCAGCCAGCATCCTCACTTCACATGTAATATGTTATTTTTATGGTTGTCAACGCTATTCTGCTCCCAGACGCCATGACTGTGAGAGCGGGCCACGCCCGGCAATCGAAAAGAAAACGGAACCGTCCGATCGCTCCACCCGCCACACAGCCTGCGGGAGCGATCGGGAAAAGAAACGATGGCTCGCAACCGCTGCGCCTCAGATGATCAGGCCGTTGATTGACTTTGAGGAAAATTGCATCCGGCTCTGTGAAGCACATCATGGCTATGGCTTCTTGGTTGAATTTAGTGAACCATCAAAGCGGGTTACGAATTCGATGCCGATCACGCGAGACGTCTAGCAGGTTCTATCGGTGTCCGTCCGCCGTAACGGCAACCCGACAGACCCACATTGTTCAAAGTGGATAAGTGCTCACCTTAGGCGGGAGGGTCGAAGACATCCATCCATATCGCGAACACAAATGCGGTCTGGGAAACTCACCTCAGCATTGCCTACCACGCTTCCGGCCCGAACCGGCGACCTCTCAGAAGTTGACCGTCAGGTCTAAGCCATAGGTTCGTGCCGATTCATAGGTAGTACCGGCAACGAAATATGAGTAGTTACCCCATGCCGTGCCGCGATTGTTGAGCAAATTGCGTGCCCAAGCTGCAACTTCCAAACTCCCGGAGCCAAGATCGATGCCCTTTAGGCCCACTCGTGCATTGGTTATCCAGTTCCCACCGGTCCTGAAAACGTCGTTGAACAGCGGGGGAAGCGTCGCCGTGAAGATGCCCGGCGTCGTAATCTTCGACCGGTAGTTGGTATCGAAGCGGATCATCAGACGCGCATCGCCAACCCTTGCCTGAGGCTCGGATTCATAGGTGATTGCGAAATTCGCGGTCGTGGAAGGACGAAGCCAAGTCGGAAACGTATCGGGGGATCCGCCGAAGGAAATGATTGTGGTTTCCCAGGCCGGCGTAAACTTGGTGAACTTGAAATCGGTGTAGGCCATGGCGCCAAAAAGCGTAAGACCCTTCACCGGAACCACGGTCGCCTCTGCTTCAAAGCCTTTGACCTCGGCATTGCCGTAGTTAACCAAGGCGAGGTTCAGATCCGGCCGGCCGACTAGATTTCCCGGTACCGATTGTTGAAGATTCCCGTACTTTGTAAAAAATCCAGTCAGGTTTACCCGCAGGTGCCGGTCGAGCAAGTCCGCCTTGATGCCTGCTTCCCACGACTTGGCGGTCTCTGGCTCGAATGGAACTCCCGCTACCGACCCTCCCGAGATGTACCCCGTCGAAAATTTGGCATAAGCTAGGACGTCATCGGTGACATGGTAATTGACGCCGGCCAGGTAAGTGGCCTTCGTCTTTTGATAAGTGAACGGCGTGACACTCAATGGAATTCCGAAGATCGGGGTTTCCTGGAAGTATTTTCCATCCTTCTTATCCCGCGTCACCCGTATACCACCCACGATGTCGACCGCGTCGGCAATATGAAATTCGGCCTGACCATAGCCCGCCAGCGATTTGGAGGTGATGAAGGTGATGTCGCGCCCCTTGGGAATCACATTACCGGCCAAAGGAAGGGCAAAGATGGTTCCGCCGCTGACTATACCGTCGGGCGATCCGGTCTCCACCTTTTCCCGGTAATAAAGCCCCCCTACCGTCAGATTCACAATATCGGAATCGTAGTTTAATTGCAGTTCTTCACTCCACTGCCTTTGGTGATTGGAATTATTGGCCACCAGGACGTAGAACGGGTCCGAACTTCCAGGATAGAACAGCTGTCCAAATCCCATGTTGTCCAGCGTTCCGAACACATTGACCTTGCGATGAGCAGAGATGCTCTTAAGCGTCAGTTGATCCGTCAAATAGAGGTTCGCAGTAAGGGTGTGACCCTGGCTTTTCATCCTGCCTGGGACCACGAAAGCGTTGCGCAGCGCGTCCGGACGCCGCGTTCCGGAAATGAGCGGCGGACTGAGCGCGAGTGCGGCATTGAGCCCGCCCAGCCCGAACCCAGCCGCCGTTACGGGATCATAGGCTATGAGACCTGAACCTTCAGCTGTGGTCCTCGAACTTGCCCAGTCGAATTTGTAGACGAGGTTGAAACTGTCGGAAGGCTCGAACTTGACTGCGGCGCGCACGGCGTCGGTCTTGTTCGCGCCCAGTGTCTTGGCGGATACCTGGCGGCCGAAACCTCGGGCGTTACTGCGATCGAACACGATGCCTGACTGCAGGTTACGGATGTCACCGTCGCGCTGGTTGCGCATGTAGGTAACATATCCGCTGATCGCCCCGATCTGTGGCGATTCCAGATGGGTAATCGACCGAAACTGGGCGAAGTTTCCAACTGACACTTCCTGGCGAACGCCCAGTTCGCCACTAGGATCTGCCGTGACGAAACTAATTGCGCCGCCGGTCGTATTGCGACCGAAAAGCGTGCCTTGAGGACCACGTAGGGCCTCGACCCGCACCAAGTCAGGCAGGTCCGTAGTTAGGCCATAGTTGGCGCCGATGTAGACACCGTCGATATTGATCGAAACAGATTTGTCCGATCCTGGAATCCCGCCGGAGCTGGCGACGCCGCGTATGACGATTTGAGGCGCTCCCAAACCGCCAGGTGTCTTCCGAACAGAAACACCGGGCGCGACCGAACCCACGTCTTGCAGGTTCGTGATCCGATTGATTGCCAGCTCTTCCTGACCGATGACCGCCACCGAGACAGGAACATCCTGCAGATTCTGCTCTCGTTTTTGCGCCGTTACGATGATTTCACTTAACCCGTCGTCATCTGTCCGGACGTCGGTCTGCGCGCTCGCGGCGGCGCCAGTCATTGCAGAAGCGAGGAACATCCCCAGCCGGATCCGCGTCTTCGTTGTTTTTTTCATCGTAGCACCCTCCCCGTTTGCATGCCAAACCTTGATCGGGAGATAGGGACCGGATCCGCACCGGCCCCGAACCTATCCCAATCGGTTTATCCGCCCAGCCAGAATACGCTGGAAAGCGGCACGCAAACCTATCCTTTGATAGATCACGGATAGCATATCGCATATGATATTTAAAGCTGATCGGGCAAGGCCGGGTGTGAGAAATGGAACGGAGCGTGAGAAAATTCATCGGTATGCGAACGGGCCGGCAACTGCGGGTGGTATGCAAATACGGGATTGCTGCACTTGTGACGGTGGTGCTGGCCAGTGCTTCGAGCCCAAGCGTCACCGCGAATTCGCAAGCAGGTGGGCAACCAGTTGATAGGTGCCCCGCAAACGCAGCGGATCGTTCGATTTGCGGTATTTCCAAACCAGAGGACATGGCTCCCCTCGCGGATACCGAATGGATCATCGTCAGCGGCTTTTCTCCGGATGCGCTTTATCGCGTCAGCAAGCGGACGCGTCAGGCCGTCAACTTGGTTCCCAATATCCGCGTGCGATGGGATAAGCGCGCCTACGCCGACTGCCCTGGCCCTCTTCCTATTCGGGGACTGACCGCGCACGGGATAGCCATGAGCCGCAGTCGGGCTCCCTCGCTTTTCGTGATCAACCACGGTAGTCGCGAAGCTATCGAAGTCTACGGCCTCCGCAGACGCGATGCGGCGCTGACATGGGTCGGATGCGTGCCCATCCCTGGAGATATGATGGCAAACTCGGTGGCGCCGCTCAGTTCCGGCGCCCTAGTCGTTACCAGCTTGGGCTCGCCGAACGCGAATGTCCTGCCGGACATCATCGCCGGGCGGACGACCGGCGATGTCCGCACGTGGTCGAGGAAGGATGGCTGGCGTTCCCTGCCCGCCTCACAAGGTTCCGGCCCAAACGGCCTCGCGCTTGCTCCCGACGAGCGTTCTATATTCGTTGCGATGTCGGGTTCGCGTCAGATCGTTCGCATCTCTCTTGATGGGGAAGCTAAACCCGTACGTTCGGCCCAGCTTCAGATTCTGCCCGACAATCTGCGCTGGACCGCCGAAGGCATGCTGATAACTACCGGCATGCGGTTCGATCCGGAAACGAACGCTCGTTGCTTTGGGGAAGCGGGCTGCCGCCCTCGGTACGATGTCCTTGAGGTGACGCCCAAAACGCTTGCAGTCACGAGCCTGACGGGCCGGTTTGAGAACCGGACCCTCCCGCTTACCACGACCGCACTCAGGCTGGATAACGAGCTTTGGATCAGTTCCATCGGCGATGATAGGATCACTGTCCTGCTGCTACGGAAGTAGCAGTTCACTACGATGCCGATATTCTGTCGATAATATTCAACTGTAGTGGAGCTTTAGGCCTGGCTCTTCCCAGCGGAGCTTTACGAGGCGGCCCGTCCGCAGCAGCGTGATGTAGGCATCGTGCATATCCTGGCCGCCGAACGCGATGTTCGTGACAGTGCGGTCGGGAAGGGGAAGGAAGCTTGCCGCCTCGCCCGGTCGGAAGGTTGTGATCCCGCCTTCAACGATAGTCGCGACGCACACCGCACCGGACGCCGTTATCGCGAGGCTGTCGAATACCGCCTCGCCCGCCGCCGAACCGAGATATTCTGGAACCGGAGTGTCCGCGCCCTCCGAATTGCGCAAGAATCCGGGAGTCTCGATATCGAACCGAAAAAGCCGGCCGGTCCAGCTTGCCGCGACATAAAGAGTCTTTCCGTCCGGCGAGAGGCCGACGCCGTTATAGCCGAGGCCCCCGAAAAAGCCCTCCCTTATGGTTTGTCCATCGGGTTTGCACCAATAGACCCCTCCTTTCTCGATGGAGCGTCGACGCACGGCGCCAAAATCGGTGAACCAAATGCCGCCGGTCTTGTCGAACACAAGGTCGTTGGGCGCGCTCAGGGGCTGGCCATCCACACTGTCGAAAAGTCGCTCGACCCGCCCCGTCGCAAGGTCGACGCGCTCGATCCGGCCACCGCCGCCATGATCGCCGGGTCCGTTGCCCTCCCCCCCGCTGTTACACACGTATAGCGCCCCATCAGGGCCGATCTGGGCGCCATTAGGCGTGCCGCCCGTCACTGCGACGGCTTCCGTTTTCCCTTCGCCCCACACGCGGGTGATTTGTCCGGCGTGCATTTCCATTACGAGGATCGATCCATCGGGCAGAACGACTGGGCCCTCGGGCGCCCGTAGCCCCTCTGCGATCACCTCGAAGTTGCTGTTCACGCGGCTAGGTTCCTTCCGAATGGGCGTCAGGCGCCCAGACCACCAATGGCTTTCTGGATGACCGCCCATACCCGAACCAGCCATGACTGCTCTGCCGCCTTGGCCTCGACGCTGTCGAGTGCAAAGACCCACAACGCGGGCCCGCCAACCGAGGGTTCGATCTCCGGTACGAGGCGGCTTACGAAGCCGTCCTGATAAGTCCCGCCGCCTGAGACGACCGCGACATATTGCCTCCCGTTCACCAAGTAAGTGATAGGAAACGAATTGGGCGTGTCAGTGAGTTGAAACTGCCAGAGCGTCTTACCGGTACCGCTGTCCAGCGCCCGAAACCAACGGTCGCGCGATCCTTCGAACAACAGGCTGCCCGCAGTGGCCAGCACGGCCGAAGCTTCCGGTGCGCGGCGATTGACTTCCCAAAGCTTTTTACCCGTCCGCACATCGATCGCGGCAACCAAGCCAAACTTGTTGCCCGATCCCGGCCGCGGCTTCGGCTGCCAGACGGACCCGTCGGCAATGGAATCGTCGATCGTCACTTCCATGCAGGCATCAAGCGCGGGCAGGAACAACACGCCAATTCGGGGATCATAGGAAGTCGCGGGCCAGTTGCGAAAGCCGGCTGCATAAGGACACGCGCTTGTGGCCCGTGCCCGTCCCGGAATTTTGTCGCTGTCGATTGTCTTTGCGCCGGTCGCGGCGTCGATCCGGGTGATAATGTCCTGAAGACCGTAGTCGTAAGACCATAGATACTTCCCGGTTTTAAGGTCGATGGCTTCAAGAATACCCAGTTTGCCCATCGACATGACAATCGGTCCGCCACCTCCTCGCGGATCCCTGACTATCATGCGTTCGAACGCCCAATCCTCGTCCCAAACGTCGCCGGGAAAATGTTGGAAATGCCAGGTGAGCTTTCCAGTCTTTGCATCCAGATTCAGTGTGGAATTAGTGTAAAGCGCCGCTTCTGGCCTTGCGGGATCGTTCTTCAAGATAGTGTTCACCGCATAAGTGTTACCAGTGCCGAAGACGAGTTGATCCTCCGCATAGTCGTAGCTCGGCGGTGTCCACACTCCCGCACCACCCCGTTCGGATGCCGGGGCCCCGCCCCAGCTTTCCGATCCGGGAGCGTTATCTCCGGGAACAGTGTCGAAGCGCCACAATTCCTTGCCGGTCTTCGCATCGAACGCCGCCATGAAGCAGCGCATGCCCTTGCCGAAACAGACGGCCCCCCCCTGGAACACGATCCCATTGGCGACCAAAGGCGCCGACGTGAGGGCGCTCTTGTCGGCAATCACCTTTTTCCAGCGCAGGACTCCCGTTTTGGCGTCGAGCGCCATCAGCCGGTTATCGACGGTTGAGGCGTATAACGCATCGTCATAAAGCGCCACTCCACGCGGTTGGGTGACGTTGCGCGGGGCGACCTTGTCTTCATGCCTCCAGATGGTGTCGCCGGAAAGCGCGTCGAGCGCCGCGATTTGCCCTCCCCCGTGCAGAAAGATGACGCCGTCGTGCTCCAACGGTGCGATACTGTTCATACCCGGCCCGAGCGATTTGCTCCACACCAGCTGGAGCCGGCCGACATTCGATTGGTCGATCTGGTCAAGTTGGCTGAAGCCGAGCGCGTCGGTGCTGCCGCGCCACACCAGCCAATCATCCGCCGCCCCTTGCCGCAACATCGCATCGGTGACTGGACGCAACCCCTCAGCCACCGCGCCCAGACGATCGCGAGCCGCTCGCGCGAATTCGTCAAGCGCGAAGCCGGTTACTGGTTTCTCACTTGCGCTTGCCTGCTTGCCGCCAGCCTTGCCCTCAGCCAACAAATAGGATGCGAATGCCTTCGCGAGGTCAAGGTCAAGCGGGGGATCGGCTGCCGGGGGCATGGACCGGGCGATGTAGTCTGCGAGCGCCTCCGTTCCCGCTCCTCCCCACTTCGTCTTAAACGCCGCGCTATTGAGTGCTGGTCCACCACCGCCTTCAAGCGATTCACCGTGGCACATCGCGCATTTCGTAACATAAGTGGCGCGGATGCCGCCGGAATCCGGCTCTTCGCCCGCCTGCGCTAGGGCCCCTCCCGCGACGAGCGCGATAGTCGCCGACAACATACTGCGGATATGCCGCCGCATCACCTGCACCCTCATCCGTCTTCAGAAGCGCTCAACACCGGGAAGCTGGAAGAATTCCTCCCCCATGCCTTCTTCGAACCACTCGGCCATCTCTTTGTCGAGGTAGATCCGCTCCCCACACATCTTGCCATTTGCAAAAGGGATGACGGCCATCGTGTACCCACGAAACGAAGACCCATCCGCACGGGTGTAGATGCAGCTGAATTCGTGAGCCAGCATATTGGGACTGGTGGTGGTCGAATAATATTCTCGCGTGTCCTCGTTACTACGGGGATCTATCTGCTCAATTACGACTTTGTAATTTATTTCGTGATAGCGGCGCAGCGCTTCACTGCCGCTCACGCGAATACGATTTGGATAAAACTCCCAGACGGCGTCATCGTTGATGGAATGTTCCATTATCCCGTCAAAATCGCCCTCCATGAATTTTCGGGAATGCTCAAGATTGAAGTCAATCATTTCTTGAGCATCCATCACGGTTTCGCTAGGAAATTGCTTCCTCCAGAGGGAGTCTGGGATTTCAACCTTGAAGTTTGTGTCAGACATCAGTTCTCTCCTTTAGACTACGCTCCGGAAAAAAAGCGACAGGCGTATCCGCATCAAGAACCTCACAGATGCATCAGGCAGCGGATTCCAAACTTGGCTTGCATTTAAATGTCGCAGCAACCTCACCGAGCGCGGTCGTCTCTCCACGCTGGTTGCGCACGTCATAAGTCCTGATAATGATTCCTTCGCCAGGCCGCGACTTGGATGGACGCTTTTCCTTGACGCTCATGACGAGGTGAATGGTGTCGCCTGCCTTGACGGGATTGAGAAATTTCCAGCTAATGCCAAGATTGGCGACGATCGTACCTTCTGCAATCCCCATACGCGCACCAAATCCCGCAGCGAGCGAGGCGATGAGGAATCCGTGCGCGATCGGCGCGCCAAACGGTGTCGTCTTGCAATATTCGGCGTCGGTGTGGATTGAATTCATGTCGGATGTCAGGGTCGCGAACGTCATGATGTCCCATTCGGTAACTGTCCGGCCCGGCGAGACCCATTCCTGCCCCACCTCCATATCATCATAGTACAGGCCCATAATCTTTCCTTCACTTAAGTTTCGATACCATCCCAAGTCAGGCTGGCCGCTCATGTACGTTTGCCCAATCAGCCGGTGCTAGGTCGCCAATAGGGCACTACTGTCCCCTCCGCTTGCTCGCGGAACACGACCTCCAGGCTCATCCCTACCCTGACGTTCGCCGCGTCACATTCCAGGATGCGGGTGTGAAAACGTACCGTAGGGTCCTCCTCGGCGGCGACGAGGCCCACGACGTAAGGCACTTCGGCGGCCAAGCTGGGATGGAAGGCCCGATTAACGACGGTGTAGGTGTAGAGGCGGCCGCGACCGCTCAGTCGAACCCAGTCGAAGCCTTGTCCCCCACACCAATGGCACCCTGCGGCGGGGCGATGCCGCCTGCGGCCACATTCCCGGCATTGCTGCACCAACAACAAGTGATTGCCGCATCCATCCCAATAAGGCTGGGTCAAAGCATCCGGCACGGGGATGAAAGCGACCATGTTTTTAGCTCCTTAGCACCATCGCGCTGCCCTGCGGCCCCCCGAAGCCGCTAACAAGTCCGACCTCCGCCCCCGGCACCTGGCGCACGCCCGCCTGGCCGCGCAATTGCGTCACTGCCTCGCCCACGACATTGATACCGTTCAAATACCCTTCGTTCAGCATTCCGCCCCCCGTGTTGACTGGAAGCGCGCCATGGGGAGCAGTGGCGCCGGATGCGACGAAAGGGCCACCCTCGCCCTTTGCACAAAAGCCGAAATCTTCGAGCTGATTGATCACGATGAAGGTGTAGGCATCGTAGATCTGGGCAAAATTCACGTCGCCAGGGCCGAGTCCTGCGGACTGCCAGACCCGCGGACCGACATAGCGCGAGTAAAGCTCTCCGTAGTCTTCCCATTTTTCGTAATTGCGTCCGGCCCCAGGGCCCGCCCCGTATGCCCCGCCACGAATATATACCGGCGGCTGACGAAGGTCCGCGGCCCGCTCCGCGCTCGTGACGACGACGGCGCACGCACCATCGATCTCCCGGCAGCAATCCAGGCGCGACAAGGGGTCGGCGATCAGCGGTGCCGACATGTATTCTTCCAACGTAAGCGGTTCGCGGTTGAACGAGCGGTCGTTGTTCAGTGCCCATTGGCGCTGGGCGATGGCCACTTGGCCGTAATGCGCCTTGGTCGTTCCATAGGCGGCCATGTGACGGCGAGCCCACATCGCATACCAAACAGGCACGCCGATGATGCCATAAGGCATAAGGAACTGCATTTCGTCAACGGCGCCGCCGCCTTTGCCAAGTTCACCCGCTCTGCGTCCCGATCGGCCGTTCATTGCACGGTAGCAGATCACGGTTTCGCACATGCCCGACAGGACGGCCATCGCTGCTTCCAGAATGACTGCGCAGTTACCTGGCCCCCCCTGCGCAATTTCGTTGTACCAACGCAATTCGCGGATACCCAACGAGCTGGCAACCACCTGCACAGGCGCCGTGTCATTCAGATGGTAGGTGAGCAACCCGTCTACTTCGCTCGAATTCAGCCCGGCATCGGTCAACGCATTCTGACAGGCCTGAACCGCGAGCATCTCAGTGGTCACACCCGAGTTCGACGAAAATGGCGTGTAGCCGAGGCCTACGATGGCACATTTGTCCCTCAACAAGCCACTCATAGCGCCGCTGCTTCGTGCGAGTTGAGCCGAGCCACATTCGGCGTCGTATCTAGGCTCTCGATGACCGCCAGGCCGTCGATCAGCACAGGTTTACCATCATCGAACATGACGGGATTGAGGTCGAGTTCCTTCAGTTCAGCCTTGCTCATGCACCAGTCGCTCACCTGGGTGATTAGCACCGCCAACGCCTCGTGCGAGCCGGGATGAAACGAGAGCAATGCCTGGACCGCGGGAACGTCGTTTACCAGTTTACGTGCATCCTCAATCGCAACCGGAAGCGGCGCGAAAGCGACCTGCTGCAAAGCTTCCGTTAGGATACCCCCCAGTCCGAAGGTGAGGACCATACCGAAGCTGGGGTCATGCGACACTCCAACAAGCAGTTCCGGCCCGGGCTGGACCATCTTCTGCACGACGACGGATTCTGCCTTTGCGGCTGGGACACGTTCATTAACGCGAGCGAGCATCCTATCGAACTCGGCGGCGACCGCCTCTTCGCTATGAAGGCCAAGCGCGATGCCGCCCACTTTTGCCCGGTGGGGAATATCCGGCGAAATGACCTTCATCGCAACCGGAAACCCGACCTGCTTCGCTGCATCCGAAGCTTCTTGAAAAGACGATGCCACAACCTCTTCCAGCACGGAAACGCCGAAGGCCTTAAGCTCCGATTTTACGACATCTTCAGTAAGCACTTTGTGATGATCCGCGGAAGAAAGTGCATGGCCAACGTCTTGCTTCTCGTACCTTTTCACGTGTGAGCTCGGGGGAACGATCAGGTTCAAAGCCTCGAATCCTTGAGCGAGATTGTTGAAATAAGGAATTCCGGCTTCAGTGAAATGCCGGCTTATTTCTGGTCCTCCGGAAATCCAAGCTGCAATCGAATACTTGGAACAACCGGCCAGAACAGGTGCTGAAGCTTCGGCAAGACGTTGGGCAATATCATGCTTATATGCTCCGAATAGAACGATCTGGTCTATTCCTGAGTCCTCCACAAGGCACTTAAGGACTTGGGCGAATTTTTCCGGCTGGTAGAACAGCCCCGACGTAACGTCGATGGGATTATCGAATGATGCGAACTCGGGCAGCCATTCCTTCAGTCGCATCCTTGTATCAGGCCGCAGAGTAGGGACCTCGAAGCCGTTTTCCTCCACCAGGTCGGCCGCGATAACCGCAGTCCCCCCGGAGATCGCGAGTATCGCGGTTCGCCGCCCGGTCGGGAGAGGGCGCGTTGCGAGCAGAAGCTTGCACACCGCGACAAGCTCTTCCAGCGTGCGAACCTTCACGATACCCGACCGACCGAAAAGCGACGAACAGATAGCATCGTTCCCCGCCAAGGAACCGGTGTGCGAGATGGCGGCGCGCGCGCCCGCAGAAGCGCGAGCTGACTTGAACACGACAAGATGCTTGTTGGCCGCCTTCGCCTTTTTACCGAGTTCGAGCAAGCGACGGCCGTTTTTCAACTGCTCGGCATAGGCAACGATGATCCGCGTGTTCGGATCATCCACAAGATATTCGACAAAATCTGTCAGTCCGTGGGTTGTTTCATTACCTGAGCTGATGATGTGGCTGAAACCGATGCCCTGTTTGACCGCCATGCTATAGAATATTGGCCCCATTGCGCCGCTCTGCCCAATGTAGGCTACGGGACCTTCTAAGAACTCGTCACCCTCGAAGACCGCCGTAAAGGAAAGATGCTTACGCTTATGGAAGTTAATGCTTCCAGCACAGTTTGCTCCCATTATTATGAGGTCATGGGTTCTGGCAATATCCTTGATCTCTTCCTCAAGCTTGCGACCGCCGCCGCCCATCTCGGCGAAGCCCGAACTCAGGATCATATAGTTCCTGATGCCGATGGCAGCCCCTTGGCGCAGGACATCGGCTACATCGACGGCCGGCACCGAGATAACAGCGAGGTCGACCGGCACCCCGATCGCGGCCATCGAGGGATGGCATTCCAGGTCAAGTAGCGTGTCGTACTTGGGATTGACGAGATGTAGTGCCCCATCGAAGTTCATCGACTGCAGGTTGGCGACGATGCGGCGTGCCGGACCGGAGGGACGCGCGCCAATCCCCACCACAGCGATCGATCGTGGGTTCAGCAAGCGGTCGAAATCGTGGGTCATGCGGATCAGCCTCTAGTCAATAGCTCGGGATAGTCAGGGATAACCGGCTTCGCCCAATGTGCTTGCACATGCTTCAGGCCAGGCGCTGACGTGGAGCCTCGAACTCGATCAGCTGGATGTCCGCGATCAAAACGTAAGCACGATACGGCCACGCAAGCCCCCTCGATCCAAACGGCGGTGAGCCTCGCTAGCCTCTTCCTTCGGATAGGTGGCGACGACGCGGGTCGTCAGCTTGCCTTCCTCGGCCAGCAAGCGGAACTGATCGAGCTTCTCCCGCTCTTGGGCGTGCATCTTGGATCGGATGGGAACCAAGTGTACACCGCGCTCGGCCTCGCCGCTATACATTCGCAGGGTTACGATGGTCGCCCCATCGCGTACTGCGGGGACAAGCCGTTCGTTGAACAGCGCCCCGTCAACCGCGCCATCAATGCCATCCGGGAACCGCTCCCGGACGCGGAGGGCGAGATCATCGCCTCGTTCCAGCACAATATCCGCGCCGAACCCCATGACTACTTGCCTATCCGCATCGGATGCGTCGGCTACCACCAGCAGTCCGGCTTCCTTAGCCAGTTGCACCGCATAACCGCCGAAGGTCCCCGCCGCACCGGTAACCAGCACCGTGCTCCCAGGCGCCAAATCCAGGGTATCAAGCGCAACGCGCGCGGTCATCGCGTTCATCAGTATGGTGCACGCCTCCGCATGCGATAGACCCCGTGGCGATTTCACCACCGATTGAGCGGGAACAGCGAGCATTTCAGAGTAAGCGCCATAGGAACCGTCCGGTGCGACAAACGCCATCACGCGGTCTCCAACCTCAAGCTCAGACTCGACGTCTTTCCCGATCGCGACCAAAATGCCTGCGGCATCCATTCCCGGAACGTAGGGCGGCGGAGCAGTTCTTCCGAACATTTTAACGTGCGTGCCACTGCGGATCAGCGCGTCTGTCGGATTCACCGCGGCCGCGTGTACGCGGATCAGCACCTGGCCAGGACCGGCAACGGGATCCGGCAAGTCAAGGACTTGAAGAACATCGGGGCCGCCGAATTCGGTCAAACCAACAGCTTTCACTTCATCCACTCCAAAAAGGCCTGCAGCGGAAAGCCCATTCGGTCATTCCGGCGCAACTGCGTATTCGGCCCGCATGAAGCTCGCACGGGCAGCCCGTGATACAGCTACAGCGCCCCCAGCGGTGGCGTAGCAATCGGCGATCGTGGCCACCCACCAGCGAAACACGCCTGCGCGCCCTTTCTGATTACGTATTACATGTTATCTGTCGCCGTCAAGCACCTAGATGTTCTGCTCGACGAACTTCCTTCGCATGGACCGATTGACACCATATTACATGTAATATACGACAGAAAATGTCGCTTCGGCTCGCCAGTCGATGCGTGAAATCGCTACGCCTCACCGATGGAAGTTCCACGGCATGAACGGAAGAGCGCTCGACCGCATCCGGATCGACTGCCGACCGCAAGTTTAGCACATCGACGCGTTTCGATTTGTAGAGCATGTAAATCATAGTAGAGGCGAGGAATCTTTCGAAATGGCGGAACTGATGGCAGAGGATAGAACCATTGTTTCCCGGGCCGTCACCCAGGAGGAGCGGGACTTCTTCTTCGAGCACGGTTGGGTGAAGCTTCCCGGTCTCATAAGCGAGTCTGACGCCGAGCTATTGCGCTCTGAGGCGGAACGACTGATGCTCGCCGAGGGCGAGCTCAGTTCCAACATCAGCCGCGTAGGCAACACCGCCGACAAGGGTCTGCGCAGCCATCAAATGGCCCAGTTCCATATCTACAACGAGCCGTCGAAGGCGAGCGAGGCGTTCAGGCGGATCTATGACTCTCGCAGCCTCGGCAACGCCGCAGCGCGCCTGATGAGCAATCGTTTCACCGGCCCCCGAAAGGCGCGCAGGATCGGGAACACGCTTTTTGTGAAAGGTCGCCAATCATCGACTGGATCGGGTTCCACCGGCTGGCATCAGGACCGCCCATATTTTCCGTTCGATCGGGAATCAATGGTCATGCTGTGGCTCGCGCTCGCGCCGGTAAGCCCCGAGATGGGCTCGCTGCGATTCATCGACCGCGGCCACCGGCTTGGGATGATGGGACGGTATTCTCACGTGGAAGACCAAGACATGGTCGATGCGTTCCCCGGAATCGAGGAGCATTGCGGCATCAGCCCGCCATTGCACCTCAATGCTGGCGATGCCACCATCCACGACGCGCTGACCCCGCACTCGGCGGGGCCTAATCATACCGACAACGTTCGCTGGGGCTTGGCGATGACGTATTTCCCATCCGACGCACTCTATACCGGCGCACCGCACCGGTCTTTTGACGGACTAGGTCTCACCATCAACGAACCGTTCGATCATCCCGCCTTTCCGATCGTTGGGGAACCGTGAAGACGCGCCTGTTCGTACCATATGCGACCAATAAGCTATCGGAGAGGACTTCATGGGGTTATATTACGGTTGGCGCGTCGTAATATTGGCTGCGGTCATCTACATTCTTGTGTTCGGTTCCACGGTCGCTTCGTTTTCTCTCTACGTCTTTCCGGTCTCCGCCGAATTTGGCCTGTCTCGCGCAGAGATGAACACGGCCTTCGTCCTGATCAACGTCGGCAGCGCGTTGTGGGCCCCCTTCATCGGCCGGTGGCTCGATTACCTCCCATTGCGGGTGATCATGGCGGTGTCGGCGATCATGCTTGGCCTTGGGTTCATCACGCTTTCGCTGTCGCACTCGCTCTGGCTTAACGCGCTGGCACTAATCGGAGGCATAGCAGTTGGACTGGACGGAACTGCGATGCTGACGATGACGGTCCTGGTGGCACGATGGTTCCGCATCCGCCGCGCGCGGGCAATGACCTTGTCGATGACGGGGCAGGCACTTGGCAAGGTGGTTGTGCCGATCCCGACGGTTCTATTGATTGAGGCATTCGGATGGCGCGTTACGTTGTTGGTGACCGGGCTTGTCCTCATCATCTTCCTGCTAATCGTTGCGATCTTCGTGCGTGACCGTCCTCGTCCTGGCGAATTGGAGCCGGGTGAGAAGGCAGTGGAAACTTTGTCAGCAGGCGAGCCGTCGGACGGGCTGCAGCGGCCGGCTCACGTGCGCACCCTTCTTGCAATGCCGCATTTCTGGTTGATCGCAATCAGTATTGCCCTCACCTTCTCGATCTCGGCCACATTCGGCATTTCGGTCGTCCCTCTCGCTTTGGATTTCGGTCTTACTATGACGCAGGGAGCAATCATGGCGTCTGCCTATGCCGGCGCGGCCGTGATCGCGAAACTGCTGCTCGCGGTCTTTGCTGACAGCATCAGCCGGTTCGCCTTGACCATCGGATTGCTGCTAGCCGGCATACCACTCTGTGTGGCGTTTCTCCTGATCCAGAGTCAGTATCAGTTGTTCCTCTTCGTCGTCCTCCTTGGCCTTTCGGTCGGCGGCTTCGCCGCGCTGTTCCCCGTCCTGCAAGCGGACGTCTTCGGTCTCGCTTCCTATGGCACCGTGCGGGGACTAATGATCCCCATCCAGTCGATCCTCATCGCCTTGGGCGCGGTCGGTGCCGGCAAGGTGCACGATCTGTGGGGCGACTATGAAAAGATGTTCGTCGCCTTCGCGCTGATCCAGGCAGTGGTTGTTGTTATGCTGAATGCGGCACGTTCTCTATCGCCGGTGTCGGCAAGATGCGCGCCTCCGAACGGACGATATCTGCTATGATCGAAGAAGACTCCCCACAGTTGAAGATGTTGAAATTGACGCTGGCCAATCTGGATTGGGACGACGAAGGGGACGAGCGGAATGAGTCCGCCTTCCTGCCGTTGCCCGTCCAGGACGATTTGACCCAGGCCGAGCACGAGGATCTGGAGTGGGTGGTTGCCCGTGACAAGCGCAAGTTCGCGAATATGCCGATGGTTCGCGACAAATTCGATTTTCGTGTCGCCCCGTTGTTTGGCGCGCTTCTACAAAGCCCTCGGCTAGCGAGACTCTGGGCGGAAATGGGCGACTTCTTCATCACCGCCGAAGTTCGCGGGACCTTGAGCGAGCTCGACCGCGTCTGGCTGGACATGGGACTAATCCCCGTCTTGGTGAACGGATGGGTGCAATCGGGCAATATAGCTGTCGCAGCCGCACACGGGATCACTGCCAACGAAATTACCGCTATTCGGGAGAACCACCTTGATTCGCTGGCGCCCGAGGTTCGCAAGATTGTCGATCTTGCGCAGGCAACCGCCAGCGGGACGATCACAGCCGACCAATTCAAGGGCTTGGCTGGCGAGAAAGGCGCCAAATGGGTCGTCGAGGCGATCGGCTACATCGTCTTCAGAATTGGTTCCTCCATCATCGATTCCGCCCTGTGGCAAGTCCAGGGTATCGAAGGTGGTGCCCATATCGTTGACGAGATGATCGCAGCGCTGGCCGAGGGACGGCTGGGGAAGCAGAACATGATGGACAAGGCGGCCTTCGCTCGAGAGCGTTCGAAGTCGCCGTGAGCGAGAGATCGATGCCAGTGGTTCATTGCCGGCGCGCACTCGCAGACTAGCGCTCATTATCGGGAGGACAACGGATGCTTCATGTCTGGCAAGGTATCAACGGTCTGTATTTCGAATATTGCGAAGCGATCAACTCTTATGATCGAGACCGCTACGCACGTACATTCTGCGAGGACGCGGTTCTGGAGTCGAGCGGGCAGGCGCCGATGCTTGGCAGGGAGGTGATCCGAAGCAAGGTCGATCTCCAAAAATTTGGTATAAAGTGGTTGTTCCAGATTCCGCCGCGCTTCCACATTCTCGAGTTCTCTGAGGAATCAGCTAAAGTACGTGCCTATACATCTGAAATCAGTCACTGGAATGGGAAAGGAAATTATTACCTTTCCACTTACCTTGACCATTGCGTGTTCGAAGATGGGGTGTGGAGGTTCAAGCATCGCTTGGGCGACGTCCTTTACAGCGGCGCGCCGGATTACATGGGCGAAAGGGTGATGTACCCGATGCCCGCGCGATACTGAATCGCCGTGCCGAAAGGACCGAAGCTAGCGCGCCCCATCAAAGTCAGCGGTAAAGAGCCAGCACGCTCAACAGCACAAATCGCCAGCATGATCACCAGCGTGGAAGGCAAGTAAATCGACTGCGGCCTGGATATGCCGCTCCATCAGGGAACTGGCCTTGCGGGGATCACGCTCGACCAGTGCCTCGACGATTTCCTCATGCTGGTTGCGAACGATCTCGCGTGAATTTTTGTAGTCGTAAAAGGAGTCGTTGAACGAAAGTGGAAGATCGAGCGATTCTAGCACCCGGATCAACATCATGCTGCCCGAACCCACCCAGATCATGCGATGGAAGGTTCGATTCAACTCCGCTATGGTCCTCGCATTCTCTACGCTCAAAGATTTTCTGCCTTGGCTGGCCTTCCTTACGAGTGCACAATTCTCTTGCAAAGTGGTGATCAGGTCCTCGTCGCCCTTTTCGCAACACAGTTCGGCGGCATAGCCTTCCAGAAGGCCTCGCATGCGGTAGCGATGATGGATTTCTTGCCACACCTGAGGCTCAACCGTGGCGCCGCGATTAGCCTGTATCTGAACCAACCCTTCGGTCTCCAGCGCCTTCAGCGCTTCTCGGATGGGGGTACGGCTGATTCCATACGTTTCGGCGACCCGCTCTATGTTGATCTTATCGCCGGGCTTTAGCTCGCCTTCCAGAATCGCCGCCCGAAGTCGGTCTCGGGCCTTGTCGGAAAGCGACGGGTTCCGGAGGTTGTTGTCTGATGGGGCTGCCACTGGCGTTCCTAGGATATGGCGCATCCTGACGACGCAGCCGCTGTTTTAATGCAAAAAGCAGACTTCTCCATAGCGGGAGACAGCCTTATACTTGAACCTTCGAGACAGCCACGCAAGCAGATCGACGCCACCTCCGCGGTTGGATAAAGAGCGCTGGCGCAACGTGTCAATCCGTTGCGGTATATTCACAACCGTACCATCCGGCCATTCTCATGCGAGCAATTCCTCGCCAAAGCCCGGACATGCGTAACCTCCCGTTCATTTTAAGGCACCCAGCGCCATTGACGAACGCCGTTGACGAAAGATTTATTGCATGTAATATGTGGCATGTCTTGAGTTTGAAGGAGAGATGAGTTGCCTGAACTGGTTACGCCTACGCGCTCTGCGCTGACCCCGGAAGGTGGGCGTCCGCCGATCAAGTTGTTCCGTTTCAGCGACACCTTTCCCGTTCAATGGCATGAGAACAAAATTGGCGCGACACACCGCCCGTGGTGGTTCTACGATGTGCGCGACGTGTCGGACTGGTTCAATATCTTCTGCATTTCCTGCCTCCAGCCTGGGCAATCGGAAGGCTTCCATAGCCATCTTCCGGAACATGAAGGCCCTTACGAATGCTGGTATCTAGTCTATCAGGGCAAAGGGCAGATCCGAACGGAATTCGCGGACTTTAATGTCGAGAAGTTCGACGCGGCCTTTATGCCCCCCAACGCTTCGCATCAAATGCGCAACAACTCCGACGAGCCGCTTTGGTATGCCACGCTGTCGTCGCGCGGTGGACATCCCCTGAGGGTGGATACCTACCAGTTGGAGTGCTCGGAAGCACGCCCTGGATACATGGAGGAATACGAACGGATTATGGCTGTCCGCAAGGAGAACGGCCTGCCCGTCCCCTGAGGAGCGAAAGGTTGGGAGCAACCGAAGACATGGACGAGCAGCGTCAGAACGCAGCAATGGCCGGCGAGCCCAACGCGATCTTCAAGGCCGTAGTACGCAGCGCGCGGCGGGCTCCCGATGCCGTGGCCATCCGATTCGCGAACCGCCGTTGGAACTATGCGGAGTTGGTCGCCGCAGCGGTCGCGTTTGCGGATGAATTGACGCGCCGCGGGGTTCACGGGGGTGACCGAGTCGCTGTCCTGGGTCGCAACAGCGATGCTTATGTGATCGCTTTTTTAGCCGTGCAATATTTGGGCGCAATCCACATCCCCATCAACTTCATGCTTCGCGAGCAAGAGGTCTCGTACATTCTAAACCACTGCGCTCCCCGAGTGATCTTCACCGATGAGGAGTTCCTGCTGGTGGCGCAGGCCGCAGTGGCGGCAGCAGAGCCTCATGTGGACTGCCTCACACTGCGCATACCCACCTCGTTCAAGCCCTTCGACTTCGGTGAGGACGGAAGGGAAATGGCTGAGCGGCCCCGCCCCGCGCAGATCGCCTATACGAGCGGAACGGAATCCGCTCCAAAAGGCGCGCTCCTTTCGGACCAGGGTCTCGTTCACCAATATATGAGCTGCATCGCTGTCGGCGAATATCTCGAAAGCGACATCGTCGTCCACGCATTGCCGCTTTATCACTGCGCCCAGCTTCATTGCTTCCTGTTGCCGTTCCTAATTATCGGCAGCGAGAATATCATTCTCGACCGCGTGGACATCGCGGAAGTCGCCGAAACGATCCGAGACACTCGGGCCTCGTCGTTCTTCGCGCCGCCGACTGTGTGGATCGGCATCCTCGGGCATCCTGGCTTTGATCCGCGAAAACTGTCCACGCTGCGCAAGGGTTACTATGGCGCTTCGATCATGCCGACGAAAGTGATCAATCGCATGCGCGAACAGCTGCCTTGGCTACGCTTCTGGAACTACTATGGACAGACCGAGATCGGTCCTCTGGCTACCGCTCTTCGGCCGGATGAGCATGCCGAGCGCCCGGCGTCAGCCGGCCGGGCCGTGCTTTTTGTCGAAACCCGGATCGTTGACGACGACATGCGGGACGTGGGACCGGGAAAGGTCGGGGAAATTGTCCATCGCTCGCCCCAGCTCCTAATGCGTTATTATCGGGATCCTGAAAAAACCGCCGCTGCCTTTGCTGGCGGCTGGTTCCACAGTGGCGACCTCGGTACAATGGATGCGCAAGGGTTCGTAACGATCGTCGACCGCAAAAAGGATATCATCAATTCCGGCGGCGAGAACGTCGCGTCACGCGAAGTGGAGGAAGCGATCTATCGGCATCCCGCGGTCGATGAAGTGGCCGTCGTCGGGCTCCCCGATCCGAAATGGGTGGAGCGGGTATGCGCCGCCATCGTGCTGAAGGCCGACACTGTAGCCACGAGCGACGACATCCTCAAGGCATGCGCGCATTTGGCATCCTTCAAGCGGCCCAAACAGATCACCTTTGTCGAACGTCTGCCAAAAAATCCATCCGGAAAGATTCTGAAGCGCGAACTGCGCGTCTCGCTTTCCGAATCTATGACCACCTAGTTTCGACAGTTATCCGGAGACCGACGATGAAAATTCATGCGAAGCCGCTTTCAGCTTCATTGGGCGTTGAGATAATCGGACTAGATCCCGAAAATCTCAGCGCCGAGGAGAAGGATGCGGTTAAGCTGCTCTTCGAAAATCATCATCTGGTGCTTTTCCGAAATGCGGACGTTTCGGAAAGCGGCCATCTCGATGTCGTCCAGGCGATCGGTGCCATTTCCGGTGACGACGCCCTCATGAAGACGGGCAAGAAGTTTACCTATATTTCCAACGTCCACACCGATGGCCGCTTACCGAACGGAGAGCTGTTTTATCATTCGGACCACATGTTCCTGAAATACCCCCTCAAAGGTATTTCGCTCTATTCGATTGAAGCTCCGGAGCATGGCGGTGAAACCCGCTTTCTGAATGCGGCGGCGGCCTATCAGGCGTTACCATCTGACCTGAAGGCCCAGATTCAGGGGCGATCCGCCCGTCATGTTTACGATTACAGCCTCAATCGCGGCGACCAGCGGCCCGACGCGACAAAGCTGAGCGACGCAGCGGACACCTTCGTCCATCCGCTCGTCTGGAAGCACCCGGGGACTGGTGCCCCGCTGTTGTTCCTAAGCAGGCTGTTTACGACGGATATTATCGGGCTTCCGCCGGAAGAAAGCGACGAGTTGCTCGGAACTCTCTTCGATTACGTCGACAGCCGAGGAGATGATTACGTCCACAAATGGGCTGCTGGCGATCTGATCATATGGGACAACCTCCACCTCCAGCATGCGCGGAACGATTTTCCCGTCCACGAACGCCGCGCGTTGCGTCGCGTGCCGATCAGTTTGGCGGCTGCTTGATCCCGACAAGAGAGGCATGTCATGACCTCGAGATATGCGTCATCTCGCAACAGTCAAAAATAAAGCGGTTGAATGCCCACGGCGACATTTCTGGCACGATGGCGCTTCAGGCGTTTGCATAGGCTAAATTAATATCAGGAGATGAGGATGATTGAACTTTTTGGTGGCCCGACGCCGAATGTTCTCAAGGTGATTATCGCTCTAGAGGAGCTAAATCTTCCCTACAATCACAATTATATTGACATTATAAACAAAAAATATGATCCGGATTTTCTTGCAATAAATCCGAATGGTCGCGTTCCCGCTATTATAGATAGCGAGGGCGTGGACGGTTTTCCGCTACCTATGGCGGAGTCCGGCGCCATCCTTTACTATCTTGCCGAGAAACACGGCAACTTCTTCCCCAAAGATTTAAAAAACCGCTATTCTACTATGCAGTGGCTGATGTTCCAGATGTCTGGTATCGGCCCCATGTTCGGTCAGTATGTTTATTTCAGCCGTCGCGTAAAAGATCAACAGCATGGCCACGACCGCTATGTGACAGAGGTTTTGCGGCTTTACGACGTTGTCGAGAAACGACTGGGGGAGAGCCGTTTCCTTGCGTGTGATGAATATACCATCGCCGACATGGCCGCATTCCCGCCTCTCAAGTACGTCACGGTGACAGGCCTTGACCGGGCCCAATATCCCAACATGAATCGGTGGATTGATGAGATCGTCGCCCGTCCGGCGGTCGCGCGCGCAATGGAACTCATCGGCGCCATGGATCTAGACGACGATCCGCGCTCAGCTCAACTCACTGACGATCAGTGGGACCGCCTTTTCGCGCGCGGCAAGTATTCCCGGGCGGATAGTCTGAGGCACGCGTGATGGACCGAAGGTACGGACGGCGGCGCCAACGCAACCGCTGCGTATGGGTCGTTTAGAAGTTGATCCTGTCGTGAGAGAATGTTGTGACATGCACATTTCTCAAAAAATGAGAGAGCATTGATGAACCATCTGGCACCTACCGACCGGGAGCAAATCTATGACCTGAAAGTACGCTACGGGCGGGCCGTGGATACATATGATACCGCGCTGATGCGATCATGCTTCACTGAAGACGTGACTTTGCGCTATGATCCAATCGGTGGCGAAGGCCTACTGATGCGTGGATGGGACGAGTTCTCGATATTCTGGACGCAGATGCAGGAATCGATGCAATGCACACACCTGTTCACCAACTTCACCTTCAATATTGACGCCGACGACGCAGCCTACTCCTGCTTGCTGCTCGCGCAGCACTGGCCGCGCGGCGCGGACTTTTCAAGCCCCGTGTCCCTTTTTACCGTCGGCGGCCGGTACGACAGTCGCGCGCGCCGCACGCAGAGTGGATGGCGGATCTACGAACACCGGGAACGGACGCTGTGGCAGCGTGGTGACGCGCAGGCGATATGGGGCGGGCGCGCCTGATAGCTGCGCGCCCATCTCGCCGTTGGCATATAAACGACAATTTTCGGAAAGGACACCCCATGTCACGCGCATTCTCAGAGGGACCATTGTCGGCGATAAACGTACGTGCGGTGACGACTGAAGAGATCGATCTGTTCTTCGAGAACGGCTGGGTAAAGGTGTCCGGCCTGATTGACCGGGACACTGCGGCGATGCTTCTCAACCGGGCGAAGCGCGCATTCGGGGAGGACGGACGCACTGGATTGCAGCCACTGCCTGAAGACGCCGGGTATTATCAGTCGTGGTTCCGATCCAATACTGATTTGGAAAAGGATGAGGCCTTCGAAGAACTTTCCGCATCGCAAGAACTCGGACACAATTCCGCCCGGTTGCTTGGCCGTGACAGTTCGATACGGATGATGATTCACAAATTTTCTGCGAAACTGCCTGACTGCGGAGACAGAGGAAAGCCCACCGACTTCCACCAGGATACACCGGGCCATATGTATCTGGAAGGCAACTTCCTCACGATTTGGATAGCGCTAGACGAAATTACTCCCGATATGGGAGCGCTGCAATACTATACCGGTTCGCACAAACTCGGCAATCTAGGTCGATCGGGAGATTTATTCGAGCAATGGGGTCCCTTGATCGACCGCTATTGCACGCTGACAGACCCGATCGGCATGCAAGCTGGGGATGCCGTTATACACATGGACCGCACCATTCACGGGACAGAAGAGAATACCGGCGGCCGCGTCCGCTGGTCTTGGGCTGGAGTCCTCGTGCCTGGAGATGCCCGATACACAGGCGCCTCGAACTACTTCGTCGACGGGCTGGGTCTGGAGCCAGATGGACCGTTGGACCATCCGAAGTTCCCGATAATCTACGCGCCGCCGGGTTGGAAAACGCTGGTCTGAAATTCCTGAACCGGTAGCGCTCGGGCCCAGACGTGCTATGACGAACTGGTGATGATTGAAGCGTGTCCGCCGTTCCCAAGGTAAGCCGCACATTCGTATGGTGAGAAGTGGTCGAGTAGCTGACCGATGCATTCCCATGTTGCCTCATGGTTCGTTCGGCGGCCTTTCGCAGGAGCAGCTTGAGCAAGCACGGGCTGATGTGGCACGATGTCTCCAAGGCCTATGGCCCGCACAAGGCGATCTCCAACCGCTTCATCCGTTGAAGCCGGCTGGGCGTGTTCAACCGCATCTTTGTTGAACTGGCAGGCAAGGCGAGACAACGCGATCGGATCATGATCGACGCCCCCGACGTCCTGGGCCTAGGCTACGGGTTATGGCCGCGTACGCCGCATAGATTTCGTGCGTGTTGTGGTTGCATTCGCCGAGCATATCCTCGCCAAAGACAGCGACTAAGGTCATGTTGCTCCAAAAGCTCCCAGATGCAAACATCTTGATGCCTGATTCTTGTAACGTCATGAGGTGGAGCAAATGTTTTTGACATCGCGTCGGCCACTGCTGAGTAGCCTGTTACTAGCTGGAAACGCGAGCAAGGTGGCCGCAACCTCCCCCGGCGGCCCAGCCTGTTATGGTCTCGACCAGAATGCCGAGGCGAGCGCGTTCAGAGCGCCGTTGCCACCTGCTCCTCCTGCCAAAGAGAGCCTGGCCCGCGCCGGCAGCGCGCGACTTTGGTACCAGGATACCGGCGGCGACGGAACGCCCGTTGTATTCGTCCATGCTGCGACCGGCAGCGGTCAGTGCTGGGGATACCAGATGGCTGCATTCACCAAGGCGGGCCATCGCGCCATCGCTTATTCTCGGCGTGGCTACAGAGGATCGGACAGGGGGACGAGCGATGATGCAAACAACGACGTCGACGATTTGCTGGCACTCGTAGACTTCTTGCGGCTTGATCGCTTCCATCTTGTCGCGACGGCCGGCGGCGCGGTGGTTGCCGCAGCGTTTGCGACAAGGCCTATAGGCAAACGTCTGGTCAGCCTCACTCTTGCATGCAGCACCCTATTGCTACCCAAGGAGCAATGGGGCGACTTCGCGCCTCTCGACGATTTTCCGCAATGGTCTGGCTTACCGCACGACTTTATGGAACTGGGGCCAGCCTACCGTACGGCAAACCCCGCTGGCACTGCAGTCTGGAATGATCTGATCGCCCGATCATTTGGCGACAATCCTCGCCCTGACGCCGCCACCATGATGAGGGCATTCGGCGCTGTGAAATCGGCAGCGGATTTGCGGCGGATCACCGCGCCGACGCTGTTTATCGCGGGCGACGCCGACCTGTTCGCTCCTGCGCCTCTCATGAAGTACATCTCGACCTTGGTCCCCAGGAGCCGCCTGGCGATCATCAGCGGCGCCGGCCACTCAGCCTATTGGGAGCGCCCGGATGTATTCAATCGCATCGTGACAGACTTCATGACCTGAACCTGAAGGATTGGGGCAGCTAGACTCGTTCCGGTCCAGGTGAACCGGACGATTCTAGATATACTTGGTTTGGATAGCTCCACCAGAATAAGCGTCTGGATAACCGGAAAATCATCTGCGACTATTCGTCCGCTTTCCTGCGGGTGTAGGGCGTCTGCGTTTTCGCCCCCAACGCTACCAGAAACGCTTGCTTGTGACGAGATCACGGTAGGATTCAGCGGCTGCAAGGGCCAGCCGTTCCTTCTCCTCGCCAGCTGCCATAACTGCCGCAAGCGGGCTGGCAGCGATCCCCAGCCGATCCACCACTTCCAAAGCGGTAGCCATGTCGTTGATGGCCCCTAATTGATCCTGCAGGCGTTCCAGCGTCGCGAGAAATTTTTTACGCCAGCGCCGCTGCCGCTTGTCAGAATAGAGGCTCTGGAAAAACTCCACACCATAGCGCAGCCGCTTCACATCCTTGCGCACTTCGTGGCGCATGGCATCGTTCATGACCGCCAATCCGGCTCCGCGTTTTTTCAACTTGCGCCGCAATCGGTCGAGAGCCTCCGAGGCGAACAGACGCGCGCGCTGCTCATGCGCGTCCGATAGACGATCACGGAGATATTCTCCGCCAACGATCCACTCGACAACATCTAATAGCAAAATTCGCGCGCGTCGCGAGATGATAACCTCCCTGGCTCGCTGGAACACAATGCGACGCTCGCTTGCCAGGCGATCATGCATCCTGCCCGGCGCCGTGCTCCCAAGCAACACATCGAGGTTCCTGACCTCGCTGAGGTCCCCGGCGAGCGACTGAAGCTCCTCTTGCAACCTGATGCCGACCCCATCCGCGCCGACCAAAGGCTTGAAGATCGCGAACGCGGAGCGCAATCGACGCAGCGCTACCCGCGCTTGATGAATCGCGTCCGCATCGCCTCGGGTCAGAATGAGGTCTTCGCTGATGCGGAACTGCCTCAGACAACTCAGTGAGATTTCCTGAAACGCCTCTTTGGTTGTCGCTTCTTCGGAAAGCCGGATGGGCTCAGCCTTGAGCTTCTTGGTCGAGGGCCGAGCCAAGTTGTACCCGCGCTCGGCCTTGCTAAGTACTCCCAGCCGCAGCGGCGCCACAGCATCGATCCCTCTGGCAAGATCAAACAAGGCCGAGATTTCGCCGCGCTTGAGTTCCAACTCCATTTCGCAAATCGGAGAGCTGCGTTCGCCAGCGGTCACGTTCCCTCGATCGAGCACGACTTCCACCTCGGTGAGCCCGTCCTTTACGAGCCAGCTTCGCCGCTCCACTTGCACCTGGAACGCGGGTTGAAGCTCCCCAACTTTTGTGCCCAGTGCTGCCTCGACCGGGGTTGTGTCGTCGAGTACGAGTTTGTCGCCCTGCACAGTTTGCTCCCATTCAGAGCGCGCAAACAAGCCCGCGGCTGACGAACTGGTCGCCTTCACCGTCTGTAGGCTGCCGCTGCCTGAATGACGGAGGCGAAGCGATAGACCCGCTTTGGCCAGATCGAATCCAGGCGTATCGAAATACACGGCCTTCTGTTGAGTGACGGTCCCTGCCCCCCTAAGTAGGCGAGCGGACAAAAATGAGTCTGCCGCAGCGTCTGTCAACTCGAGCTTGAGCTCGACCTCGGTCATCCTCCGTGCTCCACAGTAAGGCGATTGGTCAGGTATATAACGTGGAAACGGGAACCAAGACAGTTCATCAGCGTATTCCGCACAAAAATTCACTGACGTGCGGTCTTAAGTGGCAAAAGACTGGCACTCTATCAGTGCGACCAAGCGGCGCTCCTTATAGATTTATCGATTGACGAGATGGCGTTCGAGAGAGAAGTGATTGTGGACGTTGGTGTGGACAGATACAAACTTCTGGTGCGTCTTCATCCGCCTGAATTTCAGCGTCACGCACGCTATTCGGAATGACAAGGGGCTATTCTCGCTGCGATTTTTGACCCAGCGCTCGACATCCTGTTTTTTCGCGTTACCGAGTTGGGTCATGTCTTCGCAAACTTCTACGTAGCGGTTTTACAGTCCTGGGTCCTATCTAGCTCCATGCGGCCGCTGCTTAACCCTCCTAGACAGAAATATGGTCATCCTTGACCGCGACCGATATGCCGTCGAAAGGGCAATCGTCACCATTACCGATAGCAGCATCGCGATTCCCGTATATCCAGCTCCAGGGATGCCGATGCTCCCCACCATGATCGACGCGCAATAGACACCGAACGACTGACCGAGGAGTTGGGCGCCACCGCAGAATGTTCCTGCCAGCCGACTGGGATCAAGCACCTCCAGAAACGGAATGAAGAACGAAATGCCCAACGTCAGGCTAAAACAAAAGATGCATCCCGTGACGATGAACAATGTGGGAAACGAGATTGAAGTCATGGCTGTCACGGAAGCCAGTTCAATGAACGCGCATATCCCGAGGATTTTTGCAGGATGCCAGCCGCGTCCGTAAGTTGCAGCAAGCCCTCCAAGCATCTGCGCCCCAAGCCCGACCGTTACCGTGATATTAGCTGTTTTCTGGTCCATACCCGATGCCGCCGCCAGTGGAAGTATATAGGCCCAGATTGCCAAAGAGGCTCCCATGTACAGGACGACCATCAGTAGACCGATCATACCTGCGCTTGAAGGAA
>DATEEP010000028.1:0-89082 GCA_035281095.1 Novosphingobium sp.
CAGCACGCCCAGCAACGCCGCCACCAGCATCCGGTCGCGTCCGAGATGGACCGCCACCAGATCCTCCGCCTCGACGCCCGAAGCGCGCAGCCCCCGTGCTATCCCCAGCGCCAGATCGGACAGCTCTCCATAGCCCAGCGCGCCCGATCCATCGACCAAAGCCACCCGCTCGCCATGCGCCCCAAAGGACGACACCAGCCCGTCAACAACCCCACCCCCCAAATTCGCACCCGGCACAAACTCACCAATCTCACATGAGAGAAGTGCCGGAATGCAAACAGCTTCCACGCCCTCCCGCCCTAGAGCTGAAAGCAGTTCGCGAAAGCGGGCAAAAATTCGTTCACCTTCCTGAAGGTCGAATTGCGCCCTATTGATCCGAAAAGTAGCCGCCAGCGTTTCGAGCGACTGGATCTGAGCCATGAGGCCAAATTGGCTCCGCTCTTCGGCTCGCAGCAGAGTAACTTCAGCCCCGCCAAGTCTCACCTGATCCGGGTGAGGATAGTTCTCGATAACCAGCAGGGTATCAAACAAGGCTTGACCCGGATCGATTCCGGTGACCCTTTGAATATCCGCCATGCCAAGGAAGAACGCGTCGCGCAGCGGCGCCGAAGCGATTTGCATGGCACGTAGTCCTTCGCCGACCGAAAGCCGCGGATCGAGCTTCACGCGCAGCGGCAGGCTGGCGATGAAAACTCCGGCCATCCGGTCAGCATCGTCGAGATCGGCGGGGCGCCCCGAGACTGTAACACCGGTCAGGACATCATATGATCCGCGCTCAAAAGCGAGTGCGCAACTCCATGCGAACTGCAGAACATTGGCCAGCGTCACCGATTGCGACCGTGCGAGGTGACGAAGCCGGTCAGCCAGCGCTTGGTCACCCTCCCAGTTCAGCGCATGCACGTCCACCGCAGCCGATGAGCCCGGGCGCTGGCTGACGGTTGCGACCTCGTGTCCGGAGAGATAGTTCTTCCAGGCAGCTTCGGCCGCCCTTCGGTCCTGCCTGCCAAGCCAATCGAAATAGGTTTCAAGCGATGGGATCGGGTCGGCAGGTGCGCTGTGATATGCCCGCAGCAGATCCTCAAGAAGCAGCGCCGAGGTCCAGCCGTCGACGATCAGGTGATGTCGGGCCCAGACAAGCAGACCTCGCTGCGGACCGATAGTGATCAGACCGAGCCGCATGAGCGGTCCGCGCTCAAGATCGAAGCCGGTTTGCCTCTGCTGTGCGACGATCATGTCGATCAGGGAGGCCTCATCTTCTTCGGCCTTGATGGTGTGATGCTCGACGAAAATGTCCGACTTCAGGCCGCGTCGGATAATGAGGCGCGGTTCGTCGAAGCCGAGCCAGTCGGCTGATGCACGCGTCATCGGGTGACGCCCAATCACAGTTAGCCAAGCCAAGCGCAGCCGTTCGGCATCGAACTCACCGGCGAGCCTGAAGACGGTCACATTCGCATAAAGATCGCGCTCGCCGGATCGGAGGCATTCGAACAGAATGCCGCGCTGCGTGGCCGTCATCGGCCATACATGTTCGATCCGCGAATCGAGGCGAAGCATGGCCGCGCGTGCTTCGTCGTCGTCCGATACAGCCGATGCCATGGCTCGGAGAGCTTGCTCGAATCGCTCTGCAAGAATTGCTGCGAAGGATGCGGAATAGCGCTCTCCGGCGAAGCTGAGTTCGACGCTTAGACGGCCACCCGCCAGCCAGCCGTCGATGGTGATCGCATTGGTCCTGCAGCTTGCCGCATCGCGCATAGTCTCAAGCGGCCTCGGTTCGATCGTGACTCCATCCATGCCGCCATCGAGGAGACCGAGATAGTTGATGCTGCACTCGGCGCGCAGCATTTGCTCCTTGTGGAGCAAGGCTCCGGACCGAACTGCGGAGGGCACCGCTGCCAGCCGCTCACGAATGGCGTCGTCATCCGTCGATGGCAGATCGGCGGGCTCGAATAGGACCGGAAAACGGGAGGTGAACCAGCCGACGCAATCGGCATGGTCGCTGTCCCGCCCATGTTCCTCGATATCGATCAGCGCCTCTGTGCAGTTGGTCGCCGCCGTCCATGCGTCCAGCCACGCCGCGATCAGTCGATCCCTGACGCGCGCTCCGCCGCCAGAGCCAAAGCGTGCTGTAAGTTGCGAGTCGAGAACAATCTGATGGCGTCTTGAGTTGCCGTGGATTCCCGTTAGGCCCGGATCCGTGTAAGGCAGTAACCTCTCATGATAGCAGTCGGCGTCGAAGTCAGCCTGTGGGGATTTCGAGGCGGCCCAGGCAAGATAGCGATGATCGGCGCTGCAGGGTTCGAGCGAACTACCACTGGCCAGTGTATCGCAGGCATGGATGAGATCATTTGCGATGACGCGCCAGGAGACGCCGTCCACCGCAAGGTGGTGTGCCGTCAGAAAGAGCTGGGTGTCATGCCCAGGGTAACGGATGAGTCGGGCGAGGAATACGGGTCCATCGGTGATCGAGAGTGAGCGCTCGGCCGCATCGCATGTCTTGGCGGCGTCATCGATATCGGCGACATCGATAACTTCGAAGATGCCTTTGCTTGCCAGGTGGGGCGAGCCCATTCGCCAGCCGTCCTCATGCTGCGCATAAAGCGTTGTGAGCATAGGATGTCTTGCGAGCAGCCAATCGAGTGCGGCTTTCAATACGTCAGGGGACGGCCAGGAAACCGCCTTAAGCAGCAGAGACTGGTTCCAGTGATCTAGAGCTTGGCGCTGGTTTGCAAAAAACCAAGCCTGAATAGGTGCCAGACGACCATCTCTAGCCCCCGGGGCCGAGGACGCGGTGGGTATTATCGCTCCTGCCGTTACACCCACGACCCGCGCCAGCGCGTCGAGTTGCTGGTGCTGGAAAATGTCCTGAACCGTGAGCTTCAGCCCCGCGCGCTTGGCGGCAGCGACTAGCTGAAGGGCGAGAATAGAATCGCCGCCAATCGCAAAAAAGTTGTCGCTATCGGCTATCTCCGGTTGCCGCAGGACTGATTTCCAGATGGCTCGCAGGCATTCGAGCGCCGTCGCATTCGCTACTTGCGGAACAGCCGGAGCGGCTTCACCTCCGGCAAAGCCGCTCGCAATCTCTTGGCGATCAACCTTGCCGTTCGGCAGTCGTGGCAGATGTTCCAGCGTCTGCCATCGCGAGGGAATCATGGCCTCGGGCAAATGATCGCGCAGGAACGATGATACCTCTTCCACGCTGCCGCCGACCATACAGGCAGCGATCTGCTTGTGACCGTCATGCTCAATTACGATCGCCGCTGCGTCCTTCACGCCGGGCGCGGTGCGGAGATGTGCCTCAACCTCGCCCAGTTCCACGCGATTACCGCGGATTTTTACTTGTCTGTCTCCTCGGCCGGCGAAAGCAAATTGTTGACCGATGCGCCGTCCGCGATCGCCGCTGCGGTACATCCGCGCGCCAGGAACCGTCGAAAAAGGATCGGGTACGAATGCCGAGGCGGTGAGATCCGCTCGGCCCTCGTAGCAGCGCGCAAGTTGGGGGCCGGAAATATAGATGTCCCCTTCCGCACCCGAGGGCAAAGGGCGAAGCGTCTCGTCGAGCACATGAAGGCGATTGCCGCGAAGTGCGCGCCCAAGGCGGATCGGCTGGTCGACATTCAGCCGGTCGGTTGTGACGCCCACGGTTGTCTCTGTCGGCCCGTAATGATTGAAGACGGCAAGATCGGGGGCTAGGCGGGCGATCGTCTCAATCAGCGCCGCCGACGGTGCCTCACCGCCAAAGATCAGCCCAAGGCGGGGCAACAGCGCAGCACCGCCAAGCGCGAGAAGTGCCTCGAAATGCGACGGCACGACCTTGAGAACATCGACCGGGTGAGCCGCGAGATGCTCGGCAAGCGCCTCGCCATCGAGCATGCACTCTTCGGGAATAAGACGGAAGGTGGCTCCGTTGAGTAGAGCGCCGAAAAGGCTTGTATAGCCGAGATCGGTCGATGGCGCTGCCAGCGTCGCGAACACGGTGCCGTGCGGAAGCTGCAACCTCTCCCACAGGGCTTGGGCGTAATGCGCAAGGGCCGAATGGCTGACAAGGACGCGCTTGGGTTCACCCGTCGAACCGGATGTCGAGAGGAGATAGGCGGCATCCTCTGGCCTTGGGGCGATCGGGTTCGCCGGCTGTATGCCGCGCGATATCCGATCGAGGGCTATCCAACTCGTCTGCTCCGTGAGCCATGTGGGCCGCTGACCCTGCCCGGCAATCACAGTGCAGCCCGCCCCTGTGACGAGGCGATTGATGCGTTCGGCTGGTTGGGACGGATCGAGCGCGAAGAAGGGCGCTCCCAGTTTCCAGCAGGCGAACATTGCGGCGATCTGCGCATCGCTACGTGGCAGAAGCAGGCCGACGGGACGGCTATTGCCAACACCTCCCTCTTCAAACGCTGCCGCGACAGCGTCCACGCGGACGCGAAGTTCGCCGTGAGAGAGAATGTTCGAACCGCTGAGAAGTGCGGGTCGATCCGCCTTCACCGCCTCCAGTAACGCCGAAGCGGTGGCCGGTTGGATCGGTTCGGCCACCGGACCTGAATTCCAGCCGGATACGGTGAGGCCGGCATAGCCGACATGAGGCGCAGCGCAGAGGTGGTGCAACAGCACCTCGAAATCCTCTGCGAGAGCATCTATCGTCTCGCGATCAAAAAGATCCTGATTGTAGCGCCAATGCGCGAAAAACCCGTCTTTGCGGTGATTGACGACAAGGTTGAGTTCGTGCGCGGCGCCGCGCTGTCCCCCGTGAAGGAGTTCAAATCCCAACCCGGAAGCGAAGCCGGCTGGATCGTGGTGGCGCGTATAGGTGAACATGTGCGGCGCGACGGACGTGCGCGCGGCATCGCGCCCGAGATCAAGCTGCTCCAGAATCGTCGCCAAAGGCACGCGTTCGTGACGCGCCATTTCTTTGCGCAGCGCCTGATTATGCTGGACGTGAGCGGCGAAGCTTTCGACACGGGAAAGATCGATCGGCAGGAGCAGCGGGTTGGCGCAGTAACCGATCAGATCGCGATGACGGCGGCCATGACGGCCCATGACCGGCGATCCGACCAGGAATCGTTCTCGTCCGGACAAGCGCCCGAGCAAAAGCTGAAAGGCGCTGAGAAGTAGGACATAGGGCGTGACACCGAGCACACGAGCCGTTGACTGAATCGTTGATGCAAGATCGCCGTCCCAGCGGCGAACACGCTCCTCACCTGCGAAGCCTTGCCGCATGGGACGCGGGAAATCCGTCGGAAGCTCTAGCGGGTCTGGCAGCGGCTCCAGCCGCGCGCGCCAAAAGGCAAGCGAGGCCTCGCCGTCGATCGAACTGGTATGCTGCGCCTGCTCCAGGCACCACTCGGGAAAACCGAAAGAGGGTGTGGGTGCCGGCGTGCGGCTGCTGGTGAGCGCCGCGTAATCCTCATCGATGTTTGCAACGATGCGCTCGAGCGAATAATGGTCGGCAACTATATGGTGCGCGGCGACAGCAAGGTAGCGGCAGGCCGGAGACCCCTCGACATCGAGCACCGCCATCCGGCAGACCTCGCCATGCTCGAGCCGGAACGGCGTATCCGCGAAATCGGCATACCAGCGCCCAATGGCTTCACGTTCGAGATCCACGACATGCGAGAAGAACATCGGCGGGATGTCCGACACCGTTGCTACGACGTTGCTGTGCTCCTGTCTGAAACACGTATGCAGCACGGCATGGCGTTGGATAGTCTGGCGGCAGGCCATGCGCAGATGATCGACATCGAGCAGCGGGTTGATGCGTGCCAGAAATGCCATGTTATAGGCGCTGCTATCAGGGGCATATTGGTACAGGAACCAAAGCGCACGCTGGTTTGCGCTGACAGGCAACCGTTCTTCGCTGCTCAGAACGCGCGCACCTGCGCCGTTGGCATAAGCTGCCATCGGTACCTCCTAAAGCTTATTGGATCAGACGAGTGCCGCCTGGGCGCCCGTTACCGTCTCTGAACAAGTGCCGGCCATCGCGACCACGACCTTGCGTGGCCCCTTGAATGCTGTGCGGCCATGCATGATCAGCATATTGTCGAGCATCAGAATGTCGTCACGCTGCCAGGCAAAGCGAATCTCGGCCTCGGCCAGCACGCTCCGAATTTCGGCAAGCGCGTCGCTGTCGATGGGCGAACCGTCGCCATAGAAGACGTTGCGCGGAAGATTGCGTTCGTCACCGGCGATATCGAGCAATGCCTCCTGCACGACCGGATCGAGCGCGGACACATGAAACAGATGCGCTTGATTGAACCACAGCATATCGCGAGTCTCGGGATGGCGCGCCACCGCCTGGCAGAGCTGGGCTGTCCGAAGCCCTCCGTCGGACTTCCATTCGCAGCGAATGCCCTGGCCACGGCAATAGCCTTCGACTTGCGCCTTATCGGTCGTTCCGAAGACCTTCTCCCAGGGAAGATCGAGCCCATTGCCGTAGTTGCGGACATAGAGAAGCTGGCGCGAGGCCCAACGATCACGCAATGCTGCCGATAGGCGATGATAGACGATCCGGCTGTCGGCAATCGGCGTTTCACCGCCTTCAATGGCTGGCTCGACGCAGTGGAACCAAATGCGGCGCGGCCAGGTACGTGTGTAAGATTGCTCGTTATGGAGCGGGATTACCTGGTGCGCGGGATATTCGGTACTTGTGTAAATCCCCTCTCCGAGATCAGTGCGCGGCGTCGACCCAAAACGGTAATCAAGCAACGTCTCGCCGAAAATCGCAGCGAAGCGTCGCAGCGGCTGCTCGTCGGGCACGGTGAAGCCGCGGAAGAGAATCGCACCTTCTGCCAGGAGATGCCTGTCGGCAAGCGACCGAATGGCAGCCTCGGTCGTTGCATCGATTCGATGACCCTCCTCGGCAGGCCGCGCGACCACGACCTCGCCCGGTCCCGGGCCGAAGGCGCGGTGTTCGCTTTCCAGGCACTTGGTCCAGATATCCATGGTTTTCCCTTTCCGTCCAACGTGATGGCTGGACATCACAGCCCAATTCGCTTTAGGAGGAATAGACGCTATTGAGAGTCATTTTCAACTTGTTTTTTGTCGACAAGGTTGATTATGAACGAGCCGATGATGGGATGATGCCAATATCCCTTCCTAAAATGACTCTTTTGTTTCAGTTGGATGGAGTTGCGCCAATGATATGGGACGATCCTGAGCAGACCTTTCTCGTAGTCATCAACGACGAGGAGCAATATTCGATATGGCCTGACTTCAAGGATATCCCCAAAGGCTGGCGATCTGCTGGAAAATCTGGCCCAAAAGAGGAATGCCTCTCTTACATCAATGAAGTTTGGACTGACATGCGTCCGCTGAGCTTGCGCCAGGCGATCGAGCACGTCGTCGTCGATCGTCAGGCGGTGTGACGGGTCCAGCTTTAGGTTCACTGCCGGGGAGATCGGCAACCATGGCCAATCCACTGGGCTTGCTCGGACTGGCTCCCAACCGCAGGGATATTGTGCTCGGCTGCGCCCTCAATCTGCTGGGCGCGATGGCGGGAATTGCGACGCTTGTCCTGTTCAACCGGGCGCTTGCCGCCCCGGCCCGCCTGGATAGTGGTTATCTGCTGGCTTGCCTCGCGCTCATCGGAGCGTTGTTCGCGTTCAGTGTCCTATCCCAGCGGCTTATCATCAAGGCTGGCCATCAGATCGTGCGCGATCTGCGGTTACGTCTCGTGCGCCGGATACTTGCAACCGATGTCGAGCATCTGGACACTCTTGGCGGAACGCGCATCCTTACTTCACTTACCAAGGATGTCGCGGCGGTCGCTCAAGCGTTCAATAGCCTTCCCTTCGTGCTCTTCGGCCTCGTTATTCTGCTGAGCAGCTATTGCTATCTCTTTTGGCTGTCGCTGACTTACGCTTTGGTGCTGCTTGGCATGACAAGCTTCATCGTTGTGGTGGCAAATGCCTTCGCCTCGCGCACACGCCGCTATAAACAGGCCGCCAGAAATGCTGATGATCACATCCATGGGGCGTTCGAGGCGCTGATCTCGGGGCGCAACGAGTTGGCGCTGAGCGAAACGCGCCAGCGCAGTTTCATGAAAGGCGATGTCGAGCCGGCTGTCGAACAGGGCCGCCGTGCGGAAATGTTGGCGGATCTGTTCAGCGTGATGACCGCCAACTTCGTCAACGCAATGGTCCTCCTGCTCGTGCTCGCCATTCTGTCGCTATTGTACCTGAGCGACTCCGGCGGCGTGGAGACTGCACTGGCGGCGACCACAACCATCCTCTTCATCCGAGCGCCCTTGGCAGGACTGATCGGGTCCCTACCGCATTTCATCGGGGGAAGCGTCGCCATGCGCCGGATTGCCGAGCTCGAACTAGCTGCAGATATTGGACGGGGCACGCTTGTTCCCCCACTTGACCAATGGGGCGACCTCAGGGTGTCAGCGTTGACATATTGCTATCCGGAGGCTGGCGGTGAGCCAGGCTTTGCGTTCGGCCCGGCGGATTTCATCCTGAGGCAGGGCGAAATCATCTTTATCATCGGTGGCAATGGTTCGGGAAAATCGACCTTTTCCCGGCTTCTGACAGGACTGTACCGGCCAGAGGAAGGCAGTATGACCATCGGGGGTATTGCAGTCGATGACGCCAATAGGGCGTGGTATCGTCAGCACTTCGGTGTCGTCCTGTCGGATTATCACCTCTTTGCCGATCTTGTGACGGGAACGGATGCGCCCCCCTCGGCCGATTTGATCGACGCGCTTATCGAGCAATTCGGCCTTTCGTCCAAGGCTGGTGTCGAGAATGGGCGTTTCGGCACGACGGACCTTTCGCAGGGGCAGCGCAAGCGGCTGGCCCTCATCTCGGCGCTTGTCGAAGATCGCTCCATCCTTCTCCTGGATGAATGGGCGGCAGACCAGGATCCCGAGTTCAGGCGCCGCTTCTACCTGGAGTTGCTTCCCGCGCTGAAACTCCAGGGCAAGACGATCGTCGCCATCACGCATGACGATCATTATTTCGCGGTAGCAGACCGGATCTACCGAATGGAAAACGGCCGCCTCGAATCGTTGGAGAAGTTGCCGCAACAAGAGGGAGCAACTGTCTTGAGTCGATTGGCTTCGATCCAGGGCTTTTGAAAGCGATGCGCAAACCGGATGCGGCTATGTTCGCCCCGCTGCTCGATGGAGGAACGAAGGGGGTGAGCGTTCATTGCGCGAGCTATGCCGCCCTCGCAATTCAGGAGCCTGATCCGAGTAGCGTCCTCGGCGCAGACGAGATGGTGCGAGCCGCACGATTCGTTTTCGAGAAGGATCGAAACCGGTTTATTCTCGCACATGCCTATTTGCGTCGAGTTCTGGAACTCGGAACTGGATTGCCCGCTGCAACGATCCCCTTGTCCACTGAGGAGGGTGAAGCCCCCAGTTTGGCACCGCTGGCGCACCGTCCGCCGCTCTACCTCAGCCTGTCGCATTGCGCCTCGCATGTTGCTGTCGCGATTTCTCCCAATCCTGTCGGTGTTGACGTCGAGCACATTTCGTCGGCGCAAGGCGGTGTTGAAATCGCAGCCAACTTCTTTTCGTCCAGCGAGCAGAGGGAGCTCGCCCAGATCACGCCATCGTCCTATGACCATCGCTTTCTGAGGCTCTGGACGGCAAAAGAGGCTTTGAGCAAGGCGCTTGGACTCGGCCTCAGGCTGCCATTTGACAGCTTCTCCGTTGTTGACGACGGCATTTCCGCCGCCATCGAGTTCGGATCAAGCGACGGCGCATTTGTAAGCGAAACGTTGTTCATCGATGTCGGTCCTGATTGTGTATGCGCAGTCGTGTCCGTCGATCAAATTTCAGCCGCTAAAGTCCGGGCATCGATTGACGAACTTCGATGCGCCGAACTCTGGCCCTCGCTTGGGGCGGCCGCCTCCAGCTCCTCCCTGCACCCGCCCACTGATTGGATCGGCTTGTGATGCGCTCGAAGAGCGCAATCGCTCGAGACAACGAAGCGCGCGAGATGCTTGGCTTGTCATGTGCGTAAAAAATCGGCACTCGCACCGACATCCTAGCTTGCTAATGCGAGTTATTATTATTAGTGGCAAGCCCTAACGGGGGGCGCATGAGCAGATTCGTAGTCATTGGACATATTTCAACCGCTGTAGGCTTAATGGTCCTGCCGCACGCTGTGATGGCTGCGGAAGCCACCGACGCATCGTCGGACATCATCGTCACGGGCCGGGCCGAGACGCTCTACCGCGTGGAGTCGACTTCGGTGGCACGCGGCGCGAGCGATCCGCTCGACATTCCGCAATCCGTAACCGTCATCAACGAATCGCTGATCGACGACCAGGGCGCGCGCGATGCGACCGACCTCTACCGCAACATCGCGGGCGTCACGACCTTCAGCTATTCGGGCGTCACCTTTCGCGGCTTCCGCCAGGACCGTGTCTTCTACGACAATCTGCGCGGCGATCCGTTCATCTCCTTCGCCGTCCCCAAGCTGTTCAACATCCAGCGTGTCGAGGTGCTCAAAGGCCCTTCGGGCATGCTCTACGGCCCCGGCGAACCCGGCGGCCTCATCAACTATGTCACCAAGACGCCATCCGAAGAGCTGCAGGCGCAGGCCAACCTGACTTTGGGCAATTACGAGCGCTACGGCGCTTCGGGTGAGATTTCGGGGCCGATCACTGGCAACGGCGTGCTGCTCGGCCGGGCCGGCGCTTTCTACGAACAGATGGATCCGTTCCGCTACAACACCCGCGACAAGTCGCTGATCCTCGACGGCGGCCTGACCGCCAAATTGGGCGAGGATGCCCGGATCATCGGCCAGGTGACCCATTTCGAGCAAAAGCAGCGTGGCGCGCGGCTGCGCGGCGTGCCGACCGACAATGACGGCAATTTTCTCGCCAGCCGCCGCTGGAACAGCAACGAGAAAAGCGATTTCCTGAACCTCAACGCCACCGTCTATCAGGCACGCCTTCAGGCCGATCCCGCAGAGGGGATCGCTGTCGACCTCGCGACCCGCTATTTCCGCGCGCGCGAACGGCAGCAATATCATGAGGCGCAAGGACTGCTCGACACCGATCGCGACGGCGTCGTGGACACCAGCCGCCGCGAGCTGCGCGACCAGGAGCGGATCACCAGCGCGCTGACCTTTGCAGGCAACGCCACAATCGATCGCCGGATCGGTGGGCTCGACAACAAGGTCCTGGCCGGCGCCGACTGGTATCGCGAGGACGCCGATTTCTGGGGCCGCACCGTGCCGCGCACCGTGGTGCCGACGCTCAGCCTGATCAATCCTGTCTATGGGCGATCGGGCGCATCGTTCTACAACCTCGACGCGATCGCCAAGCGCTTCACCGACACGCGCAGTACGCGCTACGGCTTCTATCTGCAGGACCAGCTCAGCCTTTCGGAGCAGTGGGTGCTGGTCGGGGGTGCCCGCTATGATCGCTACAAGGATGCCGACCTGCTCAGCGGCGCCGCCTTCAGCGATGGCGACTGGACTTTCCGAGGCGGCCTGATCTTCAAGCCGCGGTCGGACATCTCGCTCTATGCTAGCTGGTCCGAAGGCTTCGAACCTCAGGCGGTCGCCTCGCAGGACAGCCTGGCCGGCGGGCCATTCGCGCCCGTCACCGGCGAGCAGGTCGAGGCGGGCGTCAAGCTCGCGCTTATGGATGGCAAGCTGCAGGCCAATGCCGCCGTCTATCAGATCAAGCGCCGCAACATGCTGCAGGCGACTGGAGAATCCATCGACGGCGTCAATCAGCTTGCACCGATTGGCGAAGTCACCAGCAAGGGCTTCGAGATCGAGCTTGCGGCGGACATCACCCCCGACTGGGTGCTCACCGCCAACTACGCCTATAACGATGCGCGCATCACCGCGACCGTGCCGGGCCAGTCGCTGACCAATGCGGTTGGGAACCGCTTCGCCAATGCGCCAAAGCACGAGGCGGGCCTGTGGACCCGCTATCAATTCCGCGTGACCGGGACGGCCGTTGCGCTTGGCAGCGAATATGTTGGCGAGCGGCTCAGCCTCGATGGGCAGCGGGTGAAGCCTTATGTCATCTTCGATGCCTCGGTGATCCAGCAGATCACGCCCCACCTCAGCGCGCTGCTGCGCGTCGATAACATCTTGGACAAGACCTACGCCGCGTCCGGCTTCATCGCCCGCACCGGCCATTTCCCCGGCGAGCCGCGCACTGTCTTTGCCGAGTTGCGCTGGAAGATGTGATGGCGACGCTGGCCGTGCCCGGAAGCCCCGCCAAGAAGGCAGCAAAGCGTTCGCTCTGGTGGAGGGTCCACCAATGGGCTGGGCTGCAAGTCAGCCTGTTCCTCGCGTTCATTCTGGCGACCGGCACCATTGCGACGCTCTCCCATGAGATCGATTGGCTGATCAACCCGGCGATGCGGGTGGCTTCGCAGGAAGGCCCGCAGGCATCCTGGGGCGCGCTGGCGACATCTGCGCGCGAAGTCGCGGGGGATGCCCGCATCGAATGGATCTATGCGCCCTCCGAGCCCTGGTTCGCGGTTGAAGCGATCGCCGAGCGACCGAATGGCGATCGGTTTCGTATCCAGATCGATCCCTGGACGGCTGAGGTTCGCGGCCTGACTTCCTGGTTCAACGCACAGCGCCTGTTCCGCGAACTGCACCGCAACCTGATGATGCCGACCGCGATCGGCGTTCCGATCGTCACCGCGCTCGCCTTTCCACTGCTCGCCTCTGTCGTGACCGCCTTCTGGGTCTACAAGAAATGGTGGCGCGGCTTCTTCCGCCTGCCACGCCGCAGGAAGGACCGGCGCAACGACGGCCGCCGTTTCACCGGCGACCTGCATCGCTTCGTGGGCCTGTGGAGCCTGTGGTTCGTCGCACTGATCGGCGCCACCGGCCTTTGGTATTTCGTCGAGAAGATGGGCGGTGCCGCGCCGGTGCCGCGCCCGCCCGAAGTGCTTGCGCCTGCCCAGGCCAGCGGAGCAAAACTCGATGCGCTGGTGACGAAAGCCCATCAGGCGTTTCCTGATCTGCGCGTCACTTCGATCGGCTTTCCTAAAGGCCAGCCCGGCGGCGTCGTGGTCATGGGCCAGGCCAAGGCGCTGCTGGTGCGCGAGCGCGCGAACGCCGTGATGCTCGATCCCGACCGTGAGGCCGTGGTCGAAGTCGTGCGCGGCGAGGAACTGTCGCTTCACCAGCGCATCTCCGAAGCGGCCGATCCGCTGCACTTCGGCACGTGGGGCGGGCTGGCCACGCGAATAGCTTGGTTTCTCTGCGGCCTGGCGTTGACCGGCCTCGCCGTTACCGGCGTGCTGATCTACGCGCTGCGGCTGCAGCAGGAAGCGGCTGCAGCTCGAAAAAATGGTGGCGTCCTTGCCGCCATGTGGCGCGGCATGGGCGTCATGGCCTGGCCCTCGCTCATATTCCTTATCCTCGCCTTCGCGCTCATCCCCACCAAGCTCACTGGAGAATAGCGCGGGCCCCGGATCGATACTTTCAACCCATTTCTCGGAGATTCAAATGAACGCGAACCTGCGATTCCTCATGACTGCTGCCTGCTTAAGCATTCCGGCTGCCGCTTATGGCGCCGATGCGGACGATGAAGCCCGCCCAGGCGACATCATCGTCACCGGCACCGCACAGGAACGCTACGACTTTCGCGACACGGGAACGATCACCCGCACAGGCACTGATCTTGCCGACCTGCCACGCTCGATCGACGTGATCCCTGAGCAGCTCCTTCTTGACCAGCAGGTACGCGAGCTTGAGGATGTTTACCGCATGGCACCCAACGTCGTGAACGTCGATGGCTTCGGCGGCACGCGAGAGGATTATATGATCCGCGGCTTCCGCCGCCGCGACGACATCTACCGCAACGGCGTGCGCCTGAAGACCAGCAGCCGCATCGATCCGAGCACGGTCGAGAGCATCCAGATCGTCAAGGGGCCGGTCGCTGACATGGGCCAGATGACGCCGGGCGGCCTCATCAATATCGTCACAAAGAAGCCTGAATTCGAGCAGAAGGGTTCTTTCACGCTCAATGGCGATGAGCATGGACGCCGCCGCGCGACCTTCGATGTCACCGGACCGTTATCCGACGAGTTCGCCTATCGTCTGACCGCTTCGGTCGAGGACAGCGAGAACTTTCGCGATGCCGTCGTGAAGCGGCAGTTTATATCCTCTTCCCTTCTCTGGAAGGGGCAGAGCGGCGCCACGGCGCGGCTGAACTACGAATATTCCAATGATAGCCGCGATCTCGACCGCGGCTTCGTGACAATCCCGCTGGCGAGCGGAGGGCGCGAGATCGTCGATGCGCCGCGCAGCCTGCGCTTCGACGTGCCGGCGCTAAGCGAACGCAACGCCGACTACCATCTGGTCGAGGCCGACCTGTCGATCCCTTTGAGCGACGTGTGGAAGATCGAGAGCAAGCTTGCCTATGTGAACGAAGGCACCGAGGACAAGCGCGCCGAAGTAGTGGGCGTCTCCGCGGCAGGCGTGCTGACCCGCCAGCTTCAGGGCAACCGCGACCGTACTATCGAAACCCGCTTCGGCCGTCTCCAGGCTGTCGGCCGCTACGATGGCAGCGTGCCCGTGACGCTGGTGTTCGGCGCCGAATATTTCCAGCAGGACGAGGATTGGATCAATTTCAGCGGCGCGCGCCAGACCGGCGGAACGATCGCAAATCCTGCCTCTTTCACGGTCGTGGATGATTCCGCGACTTCGCTGGGCTCCGCATTCGACGTCGCGCAAAAGAGCTATGGACCTTATGCCCAAGCCGAAGTCACCATCCTGAACAACTTCATACTCAGCGCTGGCCTGCGCCTCGAATATTTCGACAGCCGTTACTCGGCAATCAACCTGACGACCAACGCTGCGAACTCCGCCGATCCCGATCGCGATCATCATCTGAGCAAGAGCTTCGGCGCTGTCTGGAAGCCGGTACGCTCGCTCTCAGTTTACGCTTCCTATGCCGACACCTTCCAGTCGCAGAACATCTACACCGGAGATTCGACGGTGGTAACCATGCCTCCCGAGAAAGGGCGGCAGTATGAGGCGGGCGTCAAGTGGGACGGCATGGACGGTCGCCTGTTCCTGACCGCCGCCGTGTTCGACATTCGGCAGAACAATGTGGTCGAGACGGTGAACGGCGTGCCGGAACTCACCGGCGGCATCAGTTCGCGCGGGTGGGAAGCGGCCGTGGTCGCCAATCCAATCCCGGGCCTCAACATCCGCGGCAGCGTCGGCATGGCCGATGTCGAGATCATTAGCGACAATGCCGCGACCGATGGCAACCGGCCCGCGAACATACCCAAGGCGACGGCCAACCTCTGGGCGAGCTATGAATTGCAGAAGGGGCCGCTAGCCGGCCTTGGCTTGGGCGGCGGCGTGTCCCACGTGGGCAAGCGCTTCGGCGACAACGGACATACCTATGTCCTCGATGCCTACACCATCTTCGACGGTGGCCTGTGGTACTATCTGCCGCTCGACTCCCATGGAGGCCGCGTCCGCATCGATCTCGGAGTGAAGAACATCGGCGACGAGCGCTACTTCTCGGCATCGGGCGGCACGTTCCGCATCGCCGTTGGCCAGCCGCGCACTTTCTATGGCGGGCTCCGCTTCGAATTTTGAGCCCCGATATTACCTGCTGTTACCCGTTTAATTGCGGGTGGCAGCAGGCTACCCCTTTCTCTAGCCTGGTACCCGCAGCGGATTCAGGAAGGCACCGACTTCAAAGCAAAAGGAGTGTGTAGCAGGGCATCAGGCGCAGCGTGAGACAGAAGTTCTGTTGTCCACCAGTTGAAAGGCGGTCCGTGGGATTACGGGTTGGGAACGCACCCGCGGTCGTAGCAGGGGACTATGCGACTTGGTTTGGTGGAGTTACTTGGCGACGGCATTCTAACGGCATCTTCGATTGATCATCTGCATGAGGCATTGACGCGCGCGACCCGCGAGATGGGTTTCGATCGTTTCGCGCTTTCGCTCGAAATCGGCTGTAGTCCCGATAGCAGTGCCTCCCTTCTGGTACACGATTATCCAGCAAGCTGGGCCGATGTGTATATCGGCTTCAACCTGGCGGCGACCGATCCGGTTCGCCGCGCGGCCGAACGCAGTGTGTTAGGCTTTGGCTGGCGACACATCCTCGACCTCGTTCCGATGACCGAGATGGAAAGAACCACCTTCGAGACTGGAAGGCGGCATGGTCTTGTCGATGGATTCACTGTCCCGCGACACCTCCCAGGCGACGTTATCGGGTCATGCTCGTTCGTTACCGGCCTTGGAAAGTCAATCCCACATACGATGCTGATCGTTGCCGAAATGCTAGGCGCAATGGCGATCGCCGGCGCAAGACAGCTTTCGGGATGGACGGGCCGGTCGGCAGACCCAAAGCTGACGGATCGGCAGCGCGACTGCGTCCTTTGGGCTGCGCGCGGCAAGACGGACTGGGAAATCTCCCGGATCCTCGGCATTAGCCAGCAAACGGTGATCCAGCACCTCAAGGATGCCCGCGAACGCTACGAAACGCACAAGCGAGCGTCGCTGATCCTTTATGCATTGTACGACGGCCTGATCAGCTTCACCGACATTTTCCGCTGGCGGGTTCGAAGCTGACGATAGAATTTCTCGGTCCCGCGCGCTGTCTCTCCCCATTTCTTGGTATGGGCGGCTCGCTGGCGGCGATGTTCTTTCCTGCGCGGTTACAACCGCGGAGAAAAGGTCATGCCAGAGCAGATCGGGGAACGGATCGAGATTGACGAAGACGGCGCGCTAAGGGCGATGTTCCGCGCGCGCAAGGAGGTCTTCATCGACCTTCTGAAATGGGATCTTCCCGTCCTCGAAAACGAGTTCGAGGTCGACCAGTTCGACAGGCACGCGGAATATCTCATCCTGCTCGAGCAGTGCGTCAGGCATCGCGCGTCGACACGCTTGCTGCGGACCGACCAGCCTCATCTGCTCAGCGACCTCTATCCGCATCTGTGCGCGGGGCCGGTGCCGGCTGGCCCCACCATTCGCGAGATCACTCGTTTTTGCCTCGATCGCCACCAGCGCGCATCCGAGCGGCGCAGCGCGCGCAACCAGCTCATCACCGCTCTCGCTGAGCACGCGCTGGCGACAGGTATCACCGCCTACACCGGTGTCGCCGACGAGGAATGGTTCGAGCAGATTCGGCGTTTCGGCTGGGACTGCAAAGCGCTGGGCCAGCCCGTCGATCACGAGGGCCGCCGACTCGTCGCGCTTTACATCCGGATCGACGACGAAACGATCGGTGGCTTGCAGGCCGGCGGTACATATGAGGAGCCGCGGCTGATGCTGGCGGCCCCGCAGACGGGCGGAGGCGGTCGATGAACAAGATCGCCCCTGCCTTCGACACTGGATCGTACTGGGCAAATCAACTCCTCAGCGATGGTTATTGCATCATTCCCGATGCTTTGCCGACCGGAGCAATTGCCGCACTCGAAACGGATCTTGATCCGATCTTCGCGGCAACGCCGTTCTGCCAAGGCCGATTCTATGGCGAACGGACCAAGCGCTTCGGCTCCCTACTCAGGCGCTCGCCCCACGCGGCGCAGCTCGTCCTCAACCCGCTCATCCTTTCGATGGTCGAGGAGATTCTGGGGCCTGCGTGCGACCGCATCCAGCTCAATGTCGCCCAGGCGATCGAGATCCATCCCGGCGAGATGCGCCAGTTTCCGCACCGCGATCACGACATGTGGCAGGGCGAAAAGGGAAGTCACGAATATCTCGTCAATGTGATCTGGCCGCTGACGCCCTTCACGCGGGAAAATGGGGCAACATTGATCTATCCCGGCAGCCACGGAGCAAAAGGCATGGCGCGCGAGGAACCGGGTGAGCCGGTCGTTGCCGAATGCGGTCCTGACTCCGCCATCTGCTTTCTCGGATCAACGGCGCATGGCGCGGGTGCCAATCGAACGGACCACGTGCGGCGCGGTATCGTGATCGGTTACTGCTTGGGATGGCTCAAGCCCTATGAGAACCAGTGGCTCGCCTATCCGCCCGAGGTCGCTCGCACGTTTCCGCCCGAATTGTCCGCACTTGCCGGCTATACGCAGCACCGGCCAAATCTCGGCAATTTCGAAGGGCAATGCCCATCGATCCTGCTCGGTGAGGGTGTGCCTCAACATATCGGCGCGATCGACGCGCTCAGGCCAGACCAGAAAGCGATGATGGAAGGCTTCGTCCAGCCGGTCGGGGGCTGAACCGATGAGCCCGGCATATGTTCTCGAGCCGACCTACGATACGCTGAGGCGGCGGCTGTTCGCCGGCGTCTGGCCGTCGGGGCAGCGCCTTGAAGCCGCCCGGCTCGCTACGGAGTTGGGCGTCAGCATGACGCCGGTACGCGACAGCCTCAATCGGCTCGCGGGCGAGCGGCTCGTGCATTCGTCGCCCGGCGAGGGATTCCAGGTTCCCCTGCTCGGCGAAACCGAGCTTCGGGGGCTGATAGACTGGCACCGCGCGCTTATCGGCATCGCACTTGGACGGCGGCGTGCGATCGCGATGCCCACGGATTTACCGCAAGGCCATGACGGGATCGGCGAGCGCACGGCGATCCTGTTTACGGCAATCGCAAGTAGGGCACAAAGCCTCGAGCTTCACTGGGCTCTCGGCAATGCCGCCGCACGTCTCGGCTGCTATCGGCGACATGAGGAAAGCGTGCTCGACGAGGCCCATTCGGAACTGGCCGCGCTTGAAGCGCTTTTGCGCGAGGGAAAGCGCGATGGGCTCGCGCGGGCAATCGAGCGGTATCATGATCGCCGCCACGCCGCTGCCGGCGATCTGGTGCATGCCGCCCGCTATGCCGGATCCTCTGATGCGTAAAGCTGACCGCAGATGGCGCTCAATCCCAAGGGCGGACCACGGGAAGGAAGAATGATGATGAAAAAGCTGTTCCTGGCGGTGCTCACGGGCCCGTTCGCCCTGACGGCCTGCGCCCAGGCCACTCCGCGCAGCAGCGAATATTTCGCCGCACATCTGGACGAGGCGCGTCAGGCTGTCGCCGGATGCCGTGAGGGGACGGTGCGCGGAGAAGAGTGCGCCAATGCGACCCTAGCCGTCGAGGAAGCCGATGCGAAGGAGCGATTCCGGCGTTTCAGGGGCCGCTGACTGACCCGCCCCTTATCGAATGACCGAGACTTTCACACCGGCGGCATCCGCGATCGTCCGCCACGTCTTGTCCGCCGTGAGAGCAGGCAATCCGTCGCGCAGCGCAAGCGCCAGGCAGAATCGGTCGCCAAGGGACAAGCCCGCTTCGGCCGTCACGGCTCTCAGCCTTCCGGCAATGGTCGCGAGAGCCTGGTCCGCCTCAACGATTGCCATCGGCAAAGGATGCAGCATGGCGTCCACTTCGCTTGCAGGCATGCCCGCATGAATGAAATGACTCACCACTTCGGCATAGTTGACCGAGGTCATCCGCGATGCGGCAATCGCATCAGCCACCTTTGCGGCTCCGGCTTCTTCCTTCAGCAATGCCAGCAGCGCCGACGCATCAAGGACGGTTTCGCTCACTCGCCGGAGTCCTCGCGGCGGCTCGCAAGGAACGCATCCACCGACGCCTCGGGCTTCCCGGCGGTGTATTTCTTGGCGAGGGCCTGCGCATGCGCGATCGATTGGGCAACAGTGCGCAGGATGACGCCGTCGGGCGTTTCTTCGACGAGCAGCGAGCCACCGCCGGCAAGGCCAAGGCGCTTGCGGATGTCGGCGGGCAAGCTCATCCGGCCGTTCGGAGTGATGGTCACCTGAACCGTCATCGCGTACCTCTTAAGTCCATCGCTCCGTGCGTGCCGGAGCGGTCATTACCCAATGACAGCTTCATGCCATAAACCTCCGATCGTGTCGCGATTCATTTTTTGAGACACAATCAGCGTTTCATGGGTGCAAAGCGACCCATGTGCTGTTAGGCTATCCCAATGCGCACCGGCCTCGATCATCTTCCGGCACAGAAAAGACGCGAAATCGAGCGCGTCGTGCAGATCATCTTCGAGGAGTTCGAAGATGCGCTGGCGCTCGCCACGCACCAGTGGAAGAAAAAGGGCCGGATCGAGAAGATCATCCTTTATGGCAGCTATGCGCGTGGCGGTTGGGTCGATGAGCCGCATACGGCCAAAGGCTATCAGTCGGATTTCGACCTGCTGATCGTCGTCAACGACAAAAGGCTGACTGACCGGGTCGATTATTGGCTGAAGCTGGAGGATCGGCTCAACCGCGAGCTGTCGATCACCAAGACACTCAAGACGCCGGTCAATTTCATCGTCCACACGCTCCAAGAAGTGAACGATGGCCTGGCGCACGGCCGCTATTTCTTCATGGATGTCGCACGCGACGGCGTCGCGCTTTACCAGTTCGAGGACAGCGAACTGCACAAGCCCAAGCCCAAGACGCCCGAACAGGCGTTGGCCATGGCGAAGGAATATTTCGACGAGTGGTTTCCCGGCGCGATGCGCAAATATGACTTCGTAAAATTTGGAATCGAGAAGGGCCATCTAAAAGAAACGGCGTTTGAGCTACACCAGACGGCAGAAAGCCTATACCACTGCGTCCTTCTCGTCGTGACGTTCTATACGCCACACGTCCACAATCTCGGCTTCCTGCGCACCCAGGCCGAACGCCTCGATCTCCGACTGGTGGACGCATGGCCGCGCGAACGGAAGGCCGACCGAACGCTCTTCGAGAAGCTCAAGGAAGCCTATGTGAAGGCCCGCTATTCGAAGCACTATCGCATCAGCACCGAGCAACTCGAATGGCTCTCCGCGCGCGTCGAGGAACTCGGCACGATCGTTCACACGATCTGCACTGAACGCCTCACCGCCCTCGAACAGGATGCCCTGCGGGAGGGATCGTAACCCTTCCGGGCCGGGACGCGCGCGGCCCGGTCGCCGCGAAGTGGCGATAGAGCCCGACGGCCGCAAGGCCGCCCCGCCCCACAGACTTGTCTTCCTGTTTCATTCCCGTCATGTTCTCACCCGTGCAGCCTTCTTCTGGCGAAGGGCAGCGCTGAACTATCCGCCAGGCATCAAGCACGCCGGTCCATAAGGGACAGGCGACCGTACCGGACAAGGGCTCCGACAAGGACACCCGACGGCGGCACAGCACTGGAAACGCACCGGATCGGCTTTGCCGACCCCTGTGCGCTGCCGTCCAAGGTTGCCCGCTGTGCCTGCGTCCTTATTTCCGCCGTTTACGACCGAGCATCACCGACTGTCGGTATCATCGGGCTGCCATAACAGCCCGGCCCCGGCCGACGTCCCCGGACAATGCGCTGGCAGCGCCCATGCAAGCCTCGAGGCTTGCTTCCAAACCGAACGCGACAAGCTGCTGACCTACCTCGGCCGCAGGGCCGGCCACGACGTCGCTCCCGATCTGGTGCAGGAGGTCTTCGCGCGGGCCGCGGGAAGTTCGCAGGCATCGAGGCTCATCAACCCGGCGGCCTTCCTCAGACGCATTGCGCGCAATCTGCTGATCGACCGCGCGCGGCGCAGAGCCGCGAACGATGTGATCGTCTTTCCACTCGAGGAACAGCGCGACGCGGCCTGCCCACCGCAACAGGAATGGGGACTGGAGGCTGAAGACTTGCTGAGGCTCTACCAAGAGGCCGTAGATACCCTGCCGGAGAAGACACGGCGCGTGTTTCTGATGCACCGGGTCGATGAATTCAGCTATCGCAAGATCCACGAAGAATTGGGGATCAGCATCGCGACCGTGGAATATCACATGATGAAAGCGCTGGCCCATATCGCGCGAAGGGTGGACGCCGCCCGATGAACGACAGGCATGCGGAGGCGGACGACCGCCGGGCGGTGATCGAGGAGGAGGCGGTCGGTTGGTTCGTCAGGATGCGAGGCGAGGATGCTGATCGGCTTCACGCCGAATTCGAGGCCTGGGTGAATGCCTCGCCCGAACACCGGAAAGCCTATGACTGGGCGGAGAGGCATTTCAGCGCTTCGGAAATTCTCAAGACCCCTGCACCATCCAAGATCCGCCAGACGAAGAGGCACTGGGGCTGGCTTGCGGCGGGCACGGCAGTTGCGGCGGCCGTCCTGCTGGCGATCAACCTCAACCCATCCTTTCGGGCGCCCATCGCCAACAATGGCCCGGCGGGAATAGAACCCGGATCGTCGCTTTCGACGGCACATGGCGAAATCCGCATCTTCCGGCTGACTGACGGATCGAGCGTGACGCTTGATAGCGACAGCCGGATCGAAGTCGCCATGAACGATACCGAACGCCGATTGCGGCTGCTTGGTGGAAAAGTGCGCGTCGAGGTGGCCCGCGGACGCCGCCCGTTCGTCGTGGAAGCCGGAGCCGGCGCGGTCGAAACCGAGGAAGCGTCGTTCGACATCGGCTTCAACCAGCCGAACCGCATTCTGGTCAGCCTTGTCTCGGGCAGGGCCGCCATACGTGGATTGGTGCAACCTGCAGCCTATTACAGGGTGAGCCAGCCGCTGATGATGGGAAGGCCGATGGCCTATTCCGCGGGCAGCTTCCATCCATCCCCCTTCGCGGGCCATATCGCCGACGACCGCGACTGGCCGAGTGGCTGGGTAGAATATCGCGAGATTTCGCTTGGGGCGCTCGTCGCCGAAGCCAACCGCTATGCCGCTCATCCTGTCAGGCTCGACGATCCCGAGACCGGCGCGCTGAAGGTTTCGGGCCGGTTCAAGCTGACCGACACCGAGACCTTCGTCAGCCGGACCGCTGAGTTGTTCGATCTTGCGGTCTCCCGGCGATACGACGGGATCCATCTCACACAGCAATAATTTTTGCGCGGCCGGCTAAGGTCGCGCCAGACGCTGCGTCAACACCCTCCATCGAAGACCAATCAGGTTCACGAAGGGGGGACTGTATGACGACAAGAAGCATTCGCATGATGGCCGCGCTGCTCGCAGGAGCGGCGGTCGCGACAATTCCCACTGTAGCACATGCCCAGGACGATCGGGTTTATCAATTCAACCTTCCCGCGCAGAATCTGGGAGATGCGCTGCGCAGCGTCGCCGCCCGTGCCGGATGGGAACTTTATGCCTCCGCCGACGACATCAACGGCATTGCGGCACCGCGCCTCGAAGGCACGCTGACGGCGCGCCAGGCGATCGAGCGGCTGCTGGCAGGAACCAATCTCACCGCCCGCTTTACCAAGGGCGGCGTGATCATCCGGGGGCGATCCCAGGCCGAGGAAGCGGTAACAGATGACGAAGGCAACGCCGAAATTGTCGTGACCGGAACCCATATCCGCGGCGCGATACCAACAGCGCCTGTCCGTACATTCACGCGCGAGAAGATCGAAGAGCAGGGCTTTCGCGATCTTGGCGACCTTGCCCGCAGCATCCCGCAGAATTTCAACGGCGGGCAGAACCCCGGCGTCGCGGGGGGAGGAAACCAGGGCGTCGGCAATGAGAATTCGAGTTCGTCCTCGGCGCTCAACCTGCGAGGTCTTGGCCCCGCGGCGACACTGACGCTGCTCAACGGACATCGCCTTGCCTATGACACGATCGGCCAGGGCGTCGATATCTCGCAGATTCCACTGAGCGCGATCGACCGCGTCGAAATCGTGACCGATGGTTCATCGGCGCTTTACGGTTCCGACGCGGTCGGCGGGGTCGCGAATATCATCCTGCGGCGCGATTATGACGGCCTGCTTGCCGGCGCGCGCCTGGGAGGCTCGACGGATGGGGGGAACACGCAGCAGCAATATGACCTGCTGGGCGGGACGCGCTGGTCTTCAGGCGGAGCGCTGCTCGCCGCGAGTTTCTCGAACATCACGGCCATCGATGCGCGCCAGCGGGACTATACGGCAAATCTGGACGGTTCATCGACGCTCGTTCCCTGGCAGCGCCAGTACAGTCTGCTCGCCGCAGGCCAGCAGAAACTCGGCGAGACACTGAGCCTTGAGCTCGACGCCAACTTCAACCGGAGAATATCGGAGCGCGCGGCCCCGTCGCTCACCACCGCCGATGTTCGTACAAACGGCCTCCTGGCAAGACCGACGGTGACCTCCGCGACCTTCAACGCGGCGCTGCGCCGGGACGTCGGCAATTCCTGGACCTTGGCCGCCACCGGAACCTATGGCTTCAGCAACAATCACATCTTTTCGCGGCGGTTCAGCGGCGGCGTCGAGACTTTGCGAACGTTTCTGAACTACGACAATGAGGTCGCGGTTGCGGAACTGAACGCCGAAGGAGCACTGTTCGACCTGCCGGGCGGACAGGCACGTCTGGCGCTGGGCGGAGGATATCGGCACACGGGCCTCGATGTCCTGATCAGACAGGGAAGCGGAACAAGCGCGGCCGTCACCACCGATATCCGCAGCGGCCGGGACGTCTATTATGGGTTTGGCGAGCTCTCGCTGCCCATTGTCGGCGAAGCCAATGCGGCGGCATTGCTGCATCGCCTCCAACTCAATCTGGCCGCCCGGTACGAAAACTATCCGGGCAATTCACGGTTGGTGACGCCGAAGATCGGTGCCGTGTACGAGCCCCATTCCGCCATCACGATCCGCGCCAACTGGGGCCGATCGTTCAAGACGCAGACCTTGTATCAGCAATATCAGGCAAGGCAGGGTGTCCTGCTCCCGGCGTTCGTATTCCAGTCATCGCCGACGTCCTTGCCGGTGCTCATTCTGGCCGGCGGCAATACGGACCTCAAGCCCGAGAAGGCGGAGACATGGAGCGCGGGTCTTTCGATCAGGCCCCTCTCCGGCCTTGAGCTGGAAGGCACATATTTCCGCATTCGATACCGCGACCGGGTCGTATCGCCGCTCACCAGCCTCGTCGATATCTTCACCAACCCGATCTACCGCGATTTCGTGGCGCTTTCCCCTTCGCAGACAGAGGTCGCGGCCGCGGTCGCGTCGCTCCCTCAGGGACTCAGCAATAGCACGGGCACGCCGTTCGATCCTGCGGCGGTCGGCGCGCTGGTGGATGGTTCGCTCCAGAACGCAGCCCGGCAGAACCTGCAGGGCGTCGATATCGTTGCCCGCTACCGCGTCGAACTATCCGGCGGTAACTCGGTCCAGTTCGACGCGTCGGCAAGCTATCTGGATAGCGATCAGCAACTCAGCCCCGGCAATCCTTTCCTTCGGTTGGCCGGGACGATCTTCAACCCGCCGCATTGGCGAGGGCGCCTTGGCGGGACATGGAAACAGGACAATGTGACCCTGTCCGCTAATCTGAACTATATCGGCGGCACCAGCGATACGCGCTTCACTCCGGCCGAGCATGTCGGCTCGTTCACAAGCCTGGATCTGGTCGGCATTATCCGATCAAAGGCGAGCGCGGGAGCTTTTGCCGGCCTCGACCTGACCGCGTCGGTTCTCAATCTCTTCAACACCAAGCCCGCCACCATCCGCAATCCGATCGCCACGGACCCGCCTTACGATTCCACCAATTATCCGGTTGCCGGCCGTGTCATATCGCTCGCGATTTCCAAGGCGTTCTGATGCGGCGACTGAGTTGCTCCGGATCAGCGCTGGCCTTGGCCGCCAGTGCGTTTTCCTGTCCGGCCGAAGCCGCGCAGGCGGATTGCGCGAAATATCTGTCCCCGGACGAGGCGCAGGCGGGAGGGCGCACTGTCTCGGCCGAGGATTTGATGCGCCTGCGCGACATCGGATCGAACGGCGATTTCGGGCCAGGCGTCAGCGCGCTGGCCCTGTCGCCCGACCGCAAGCAACTGGCATTTCAGCAGCGCCGCGCCAATCCGGGCACCAACGGCTATTGTCTGGGGATGTTCGTCCTTGCCCTTGAGCCGGGCGGTCTTGCCCGGGCGGTTGACGTCGGCGGAGAACTGATCCGAGTCAGCTACGACTTCCGGGGAAAAGCCGGGTTCGCGACAGGCGTTGCGGCGACGATCACGCCGCGTTGGACATCCGATGGAAAGGCTATTCTGTTCCTCAAGCGCGTCGAGGGCATAACGCAAGTCTGGCGCGCCCAAGCCGACGGCAGTGGCAGCGCACCGATAACGGACAGCATCGACGATGTGGTGGACTTCCAGATCACCAATACGGGCGATGCCATCGTCTTCAGAACCCAGCCCGGCTTGCGCGAAGGGCTCGACGCCATCGCGCGCGAGGGGCTGACGGGGTTCCACTACGATGACAGGTTCTCGCCTATGACCAGCAAGCGGCCGTTCGTGCCGGCCCCGGCGCGAACGCAGTTTCTGGCGCAGCCGCTTTTACGCGGGAGCAAGGTGCGCGCGGCGACACCGGCCGAAAGAGCACAGCTCACAGGCAATGGTAGCGGATCCGGCGGAGTGATTGCTGGCGCTCCCAAGGGATTAGCGGCCTGGATGACCACGAAAGACGGCACGTTTCCGCCGACCCGGACGCTTCAACTTCGCCTGCGCCACGGAAAACGCATCACATGTCCGCAAAGGATCTGCGACCGGTATATCTCAAGCCTTTGGTGGACACCGGACGGCAAGCTGCGTTTTCTGCGCCGTGAGGGATGGGGCAAAGAAAAGACGGCCATTTACGAGTGGGCGTCAGACGAGGCCTTGCCGCGGCGGTTGTTCTCCACGCGCGATACCTTGTCCGGCTGCCAGACCATCGACGAAGGCGTCATTTGCCTGCGCGAGGGCAGTACCAAACCGCGCTACATTGCGAGAATCGCGCTGCCCAGCGGCCGTGAAACGATCCTGTACGATCCGAATCCCGAATTCTCGCGACTCTCGCTCGGGCCGGTCGAGCGTCTTCATTGGAAGAACAGGGAGGGGCTCGAGGTGTTCGGCGATCTCGTCTTCCCTGTCGGCTATCGGCTAGGGCATCGCTATCCGCTCGTCGTGGTCCAATATGACTCGCGTGGTTTCCTGCGAGGAGGAACCGGAGACGAATATCCCATCCAGGCCTTTGCGGCGAACGGCTATGCAGTCCTCAGCTTCAACCGCCCGCCCGATATCGGGCTCTTTGCGGGCGCGTCCACGCTGGAGGAAGCGGAGCGCGCGAACCTTGCGGATTTTGCTGACCGACGGAGCGTTCAATCCGCCCTGGAATCGGGCCTCTCCTTGCTCGTCGAACGCGGCATCGCCGATCCGCAGCGCATCGGCATCACCGGTCTCAGCGATGGCGCCTCATCCGTGCAGTTTGCGCTCCTCAACAGCCGGCTCTTTCGCGCTGTCGCCATGAGTTCGGGCTTCTGGGATTCCTCGCTCGCCATGCGTGTGGGGCCAGGTTCCATGCGCGACTTTGCCGCCATGGGCTATCCCGGCGCGATGAGCGATGCGGCCCCCTTCTGGGACCGGATTTCGATTGCCAAAAATGCCGCCGCCGTTCGGACACCGATGCTCCTGCAGCTTGCAGACACGGAATATCTTGGGGCGCTCACGGCGTATACGGCACTGAGGCAAGCCAGGGCTCCTGTCGATATGTATGTCTTTCCGCAGGAGACGCACATCAAATGGCAGCCGGCGCATCGCCTGGCGATCTATCGGCGCAGTCTCGCCTGGTTCGATTTCTGGCTCCGTGACCAGGAACCGACAGACTCGAACCGCGAAGAACTCGCGCATTGGAAGAATCTGCGCGCGGAGTTGGCGCATTGAGCTAACCGGCACTCAGCCAATGATCTATCCATGCTTCGGTGTCGACCAATTCGAGCAGACGGAGCTGCTCGGGACCGAGATCAGGGCGCTGCGTGAAAAGCATGGCTTCGATCGCCGCCCGGTCGATCAAACCCTGTCTTGCGAGATGTCCATCGAGGGCTCGCTCGGCGATCCGGCCACGGAAACAAGACAGGATGCGTGTCCCAAAACCGTCAGGCCCACCCTTGGAGGTCCGGTCCACGATCGAAGCCGGCATTGCGTTCGAGAAGGCCAGGCGCGCGACCGCGCGGTCGCGTCCCCCATGGCACCACATCCAGCTCGGAATTGCGAGACAGGTCTCGACAATCGGTTGCGACATCAGGGGATTGACGACGACAGTCCCATTGAACCGGCCCGTTCCGTCGAGATGTTGCTGTATGCGCAGAAGCGCCGCAACATGGGCCATCTTTCCCGGGTGCGCCTCCGGTGGCGCTTCGAGCCAGGGATGCACCAGGGTGTCGACATCGAACTGCGCGGTGATGTCGGTGGCCAGCAAGCGCTGGTCCGGCTTCCACCGGTAGCGGCCGCTTCGGAGTGTCCGCAGGCCCGCCCGCACAGCCTGAAACATATTGCAGCCGGTCAGAAGGCAGATATCCCGGATGGTGGACCAAAGCTCAGGGGAAATGCCGCTGTGTCGCAGCCTGTCCGCGATCGCGCCGGCAGACTGCGAATAGCCGAAGACGTTGTCGCCGCCATTGCCGGTAAACAAGGCATCCGCGCCGATTTGTCCTGCGACGCGCGCGACCGCCGCATCATAGGCGAGTTCCGGCATCCTGCCGATGGGCCGGGGCAGGCGGCTGCGCGTGGACTGCGACAGGTCGAGATCGTCAAGTTCATATTGAGCTTCGACCAAGTGCGAGCCGACATGCGCGCAAATCTGCCGTGCGAATGACCGTTCGTCGCCGGCGGGATCGTCCGTCGAGAGAGTGACGCTCGTTACACACACCGCCGCTCGCTTGCTGCTGGCAAGCACGATCGAGGAGTCCAGTCCGCCCGATACGGTGGCAAGGACTTGGCCGAACAGGCGTGCCCATGCCCCGACCGAGGAATCCACGGTTCGCCGCAAGTGCTCTGCCCACAAGTTCGGATCCTCCGTCCGGCCTGCGTCGATATGATCCCATGGCGACCAGTGGCTCGTGGTGCGAAGGCGTCCGTCTTCGAGATGAAGCGCGTTGCCGGGAAGAAGCTCCTGCACTCCATCGATCGCGGTGAAAGAGGCAGGAAGTCCGCCACGGCAAAGGGTTTGCGCAATTCCGTCCCATGAGAGGCGAGGACGTAACAATCCCGCGCGGACAAATGCCCGAACGCTGCTTGTGACGGCGACAGTCCGACCGATCATCAGATAATAGCAGGGCATGAAGCCGGAAGGATCGCGCAGGACGGAAAAGCTCTGCATGGTCCGGCTGACCGCAAGATAGGCGCCCCAATATCGCTCGAGGAGCAAGGACGTCCGCCCCTCTTGGATCGCTTGCGCCAGGACCGAGTCCAGCACTGCGATCGGCTCGCCCGGACCGTGACGGTGGAACAGCGTGCCGAGCACGGCGGTTCCCGTGATGCCGGAGGCCGCTGCGAATTGCATCCGCTCATCCGCCAAGAGCACCATGCGCTCATCGATCCAGTGACATTGCCACGACATGGTCTGCGCGGCTTGTGCGGCAAGGCCTTGCAATTGCGCGACATCCTGGCCGAGCAGCAAGATGAACGCGGCTCCGATCATATATGCAGGATGGGCTTGAACAGGTTGGCCCGGTCGAGCCTATCGTTCAGCACGACATCGCCAGCCTGAGCCCAACAATGCGCCGAGAAGGGATTGATCCTGACGCCTATGACCAGGTTCGCATTGCATCTCCGGCGGCGTGCAAGCCAGACGAACGCCAGGGTGCGCGGGAGACAATTGCCCTCAACCCTTATGAGCACGCTTGCGCGGCGAAAGGCTGCGGCAAGCCTGTCTGCCGCCATCACATCGTCGTCATGGCCTTCACCGGAATTCAGGCGCTCGAGATGGCGGGCGATCACGCCCATCGGAACGATGCGAACCATGAGCGACGCCATGAGCTGAGCCAGAACAACCTGGACCATGAGCATCAGCGAAGCTTTCGATCGGTAGGCCACGGATACTCGATCGGCGGTCGGAGCGACAATTGGAACCGGATGAGCGGGCATTTGCCCCTCGTCAGCGGCTTCCAGCACGCCAGCTCGGATCAATCGCTCGACCTCGTCCGGCGAGATCGTGGAATCGCACGGACTTTCGACGGCTTGCCTGAACGCGGCTTCGAGGTCAGCCGGCAGCGCAAAATAGCGATCCCTTGCAAGATCGAGGAAGATGGACCTGCTCTCCACCATGCAGTGGTGTACGCCTGAAGGGAGCCGAAAGGACATGGACGGACGCAGTAGGCAAGATGCGCGCGCCGAAGCGCGCGCATCCATGTTCAATCGTCGGAGAGACCGGGCAGGATACGCTGCCCGCCATCGGTGTCGGCGAAATTCACGGCTGAACCGTGCGTTTGTTCGACGATTGTGCCGAGGTTGATGACCTCCTCGGTTACTTCGGTGCGTTCCATTGTCTCACTCCTTCCTTCACGCGACTCGAACAGCCGCATGCGAAAGGGTTTCAGATCGACTAGACGCGATCTATTTTATAATCGGATTATAATTGGATTATAATCAAGACCAATACTGTGGAACGATGTCAGTGACGCGAAATCGTGACCGAGTAGTGAGAACGTGCGTTGGGAGCACGCACCGGCGCCTTTAGCTTAAAGCCTGGACATACGCGCCAGTCACCCGGTCACACGCTCGCGAACGAGCGCTTCAGCAAGCCTAGCATGTGGGCATCAACTTGGAACCCAAAGATGAATTGGGTGGCGCATTCATCCGGAGGGGCGCCTGTTTCTGGCAAAGCCCCGATCGCTCGCCATGAAACGCTCCAGCATCGGCGAAATCAGGCGTTCGACCGGCAGAGCCTGCGACAATCCCGTCGCAGCGGCATGGGCCTTGGCATAGCGCAGCAGATCGCGGTGGACCGAAGCCGGCAGTTCGACAGTGATCTTGACCGGCTTGTCATCGTCGATCGGACCCAGTTTCAGCTTGCTCATCACCGTTCCTTCCGTAGCGGCTCGAGTACGAGATCGCGCGTAACGACGACGCGAAGGACATGGCCTGGGCGTATGGTGAGCGTAGGTGGAACGCCGAGTTGGCGCTGCACCACCTGTCGTCCCGTCTGGTTGATCGTGTCTTGCGTGCCGTAACGCAGCGCTTCGACCAGCGCGTCGTCGCTGTCGGTTGCGAGTTCGGTGCCGACGCCCAGCAACGTCGAGATCAGCGCGGCCTTGAGCATGCTGCCCCAATGATAATTCACGCGATCCTGGATCCCTGCCATGCCGGACGCATCGGCACCTGGCTGGCGGTCAAGCAGGATCGAGCGGCCACCTGGAAGAATAAGCCGGTCCCAGGCGAGCAGCACGCGGCTCTGGCCCGCCGAGACTTCGCTGTCATATTCACCGATCAGCCGCGCGCCTTGCGGGATGAGGAGGATCCGTCCCGTCGGGCTGTCATAGACATTCTGCGTGACCTGCGCGGTGATCTGGCCAGGTAGATCCGACTGGATGCCGGTGATCAACGCGGCCGGGATGATGCTGCCAGCCTGCACGATATAAGGTGAGACCAGCGGCGCGATCCGCTCATTGCTGATGGTGGAGCGGTCGGCGGCGACGGCCATAAAGGCCCTCTTGCCAGTCGGCGCGGCAGCCGGATTGGCCGCAACGCCAACCGCTGCAGGCGGTACAATCTGCTCGGCAGACGCCGCCGAGGCACGTCCTCCGGTCATCGCCTCACCCAGGAACAACCGGCTGGTGCGCGCGGTGTCGCGCTCCTGCATGATGCGCTGGCGGGCCTGGTCCGCTGCAGCGATACGCGGGTCCACGAATTGGGGAGCCGGCGTTCCCATGGGTGGCACGGGAACGGGCTGACCATTTTGCTGTGCGGAAAGGATCGGGCGGCCGAGGTCGCCCGGGAGCGGCTGACCGAGTCTGGGAACCTTGTCGTAGCTGGCCGGCGCCGCGGTCACATTGTCCGCCTTGTTCCGGCTCTCGGTTTCGACGAGATTCGGTGCTTCGATGGGACGCGCGGGCAGAAGCGCATAGACTAGTGCGCCGCCGATACTGAGGCAGGCGACTGCACCGACAGAGGCAAGTGCCTTGCGCGAAAGGCGCATGACGGACGGCGGATCGCCGCGCAACTGGAATGCCTGCCCATCATGGACGGGCGGCGGAGCGGTAGCTGGCGCTGCTTCCGGTTCCTCCCCGGCATTCGGCCTGGCTGCGGGATCCTGCGGCAGGCCGACGACCGGTTCCCCAGCTTCCGCCCTTTCTCCTCCCGGCCCGCTCATGACCGACCCTTGCGGCGCGGGCTTTCGCGCTCGATGCTGACCCTTGCCTCGCGTTTTCCCGAAGCAAGCCGAAGCTCGGCACGGGTAAAGAGCCGGTCGACGATCATGTAACGGCCCGCAACGCGGTAATTGACCAGTTCGGTAGACCCGGTGTCGCCAGTGACGAACAGCGGCGGCATGTCGGTGCGCTCGACGCCTTCGGCAAATTCGATGAAGATCTGCCGGCCATCATCGAACACGCGCACCGGCCGCCAGTCGGGCCCGTCGCCGTCGATCCGATAGCCAAAATTGAGGGCGGTGACGTCCACACCCGAAGCCAGCGGCGTATTGCGCGCCCGCTCGGTTTCGGCGGTCCGCAGTGCGATGAGCTGATCTTGCGGATAGGTCCACGACACCGAGGCCATCCAGGTGGAGGGCGTCGCGCGTAGTTCCAGATGATAGGTGCGCCGATCGGTATTGATAATCAGATTCGTGGCAATGTCCGGCCGGGTGGGCTTCGCGAGGATATGGACGCGCGCCGTCGGACCAGCCCCGCTGACCGTATCGCCGATGATCCAGCGCACGGTGTCACCGGCCGCGACCGGTCCCGGCCCGACAAGCTGTTCGCCTTCTTGAAGCGCGATGTCCGTCACCTGGCCCGGAGCGGCATAGACCTGATAGAGCGCACCATCTGCCCAGGGATATTGCTGGATCGCGTTCACATAGCCGTCGCGGGTGGGCTGTACGCGAGCGGCGACATTGGCGGCGCCCACACGGCGGCGCGGATCCTCCGGTTCCGATACCGGCGTGCTATTCCCGAGCGGCTTCAACTGGCCGGGAAGCGGCAGCGGCTCGGGGATGGCCACAACCTGCACGGCATGCGCCCGTTCCGGCGCTGGGAGCGCCAACACTTCACGCGGCGCTTCCTGGACAGTGGTGCGCGGCTGCGCGGACGTCGTGGTGCAGGCACCAAGCGCCGACGCGGAGATCAGTAAGGCGGGAACAACCTTGCGAAATGAAATCTGTCTCATTGGCTGAGTTCCTTCGACCAGTTGAGGGCATTGACGAACACGCCCAGCGGGTTCTTCCGCAGGCCGTCGGGCGTGCGCGGGGTCTGGACGGTGACGGTGAGGATCGCGGACCAGCGCGAGGTCTCGGCAAGCGCACCATCCTGATAGCGCCGCTCGGTCCAGGCGACCCGGAAGCTGTCGTTCGAGGCGCGGATCACGCTCGACACATCGACCGCGACCTGCATCTTGCCGACCAGTGCGAAAGGATCGTTGCTGCGCGCATAATCGTTGAGCGCGAGCCCGCCCTTGTCGGTAGTAAAATCATAGGCGCGCAGCCAGTTCTGGCGCAGCACGATCGGATCGGCAGGCACCGAACGCACTTCTTCGATGAAGCGCGCGAGATGGAACGCGATCTGCGGATCGGTCGGGCGATAATCGACGTCGGCCGGCGCGACGGCCTGCGCCGCACCCAGCTTGTCGACCTCGACCACCCAGGGGGTGATATGCCCCCGCGCCGATTGCCAAACGAGGCCGGCAGACAATCCGCCTGAAAGCACGAGGCATCCGAAAAAGGCGAACCGCCAGTTCTTCGCCGCGGCGCGCGCCGAGCCAATGCGGTCGTCCCAGACCTGCGCGGCACGCTGGTAGGGCGTGACCGGCTCGGGCGATTGGCCATAGCGGATGGAGGGTCGTCGAAACATGTAGTTGTCCTTTCAACTGGTCAGCTCTTGTCGGAGACGTCGGGGCCATTGCCACCGCCGTGGCTGTCGCCGCCCTTGAGAGTGTGCGTCGCCATGGTCGCGCCCTGCGTCATAGCCTGGCGATGCTTCATGGCTTTCGCCCAGGAGGGCGGCCCGCTCGATGAAGATGCCGTTCCCGCTCCAGACTCCGTGGGAGCGGCGGCAGCCGGAGCAGCCGGACCTTCCGGCGCCACTCCGAATGTGGAGCGCGCACCACTGCGGAAGTTCGACCGCAATGCCTGCCCAGCCTTGTCGGCCATCTTGCGCAACGGCGAGGCGGCAGCCCTGCCTGCACCAGCAAGCGCGGCCTCTCCTGTAGCGGCCATCCCTCCGGCAACGGCGCTGGCGCCGCTCTTGCCGAACGATCCCATGCTGTAGGCGGCAGCCGCGGCGCCGGAGGCACGGGCGGCACCGCTGGTGGTCGCGGCGGTCGCCCTGCCGCCCGCCGCGACCGCGGAACCGGCGGCGCCGGCTGCAAGCTTTGCACCTGCAGCACCGCCGGCCAACGAGGCGCCCGCAACGAGCGCCGTCCCGGCTGCAGCGCCAGCACCAAGCTGGGGGCCGCCGGCGACGATGCCGTTGGCGATCCCGGGACCGAAGATCCCGAGCCCGAGGAGCGTCAGCGCACCGAGCGCGATCGCCATGACCTGCTCGATGTCGGGTTCGGGACCGACGCCGGCATTGATGAACTGGGTGAACAGCGTCGTGCCGATGCCGGTGATAACCGCGAGCACCAGCACCTTGACGCCCGACGAGATGACATGGCCCAGCACCTTCTCGGCCATGAAGGCCGTGCGGTTGAAGAAAGCGAAGGGCAGCAGCACGAAGCCGGCGAGCGTCACCAGCTTGAACTCGATGATGGTGACGAACACCTGGATGGCGAGCACGAAGAAGGCCAGCACCACGATCAGCCAGGCGACGAGCAGGATCATGATCTCGGGGAAATTGGTGAAGAGGCCAACCGGTCCGACCAGATCCTCGGTCGCATCGAGCAGCGGCGCGCCGGCATCGAGGCCGGTCGCGGCGACCGTGCCGGGCTTCATGAAATCGCCGAGCGCCATCCCGCCGCCCGATGCCTTGAGACCGAGCCCAGCAAAGCTGTCGAAAAGGATCGTGGCGAGCGAGGAAAAGTTGCCGATGATATAAGCGAAGACGCCGATATAGAGTGTCTTCTTCACCAGCCTCTGAAGCACGTCCTCGTCGGCGCCCCAGGCCCAGAACAGCGCGGCGATGGTCACATCGATCGCGATCAGCGTCGAGGACAGGAAGCCGACCTCTCCGCCAAGCAGCCCGAACCCGCTGTCGATATAGCCGGTGAAGACGCCGAGGAAGGTGTCGATAACGCCGGTGTCATTCACGGCCGTTCCTCCTTGCGATAGAAGCGGCGGCGCTTTTCTTCCCAGGCCGCTTCGCAGCCGCTGTCGGGCACGGTGAGCGTGCGGCAGCGGCGAAGATCAGGAGCCATCGGATCGCTGTTGCTCTCCTCGACCGGGACGATGATCGTCTCGACGGGGCGTTCCTCACGCATCGTCATCGCGACGGTGAGCGTCATGAGCAGACCGCCAAGCGCGCCGGCCATTGCGATCTTCGCCGTGCGGCTCATGTCAGTTCTTGCCCCGGAAGCGGCGGAACCGTTCGCGCGCCTCGGCCTCGATCGCAGCGTTGCGCGCGGATTCGAGCGCCTGAGCGCGGCCCTGCGCGGCGACCGCGGCGGTAAGGTCGGCAAGCTGCTGCGACTGGAGCGCGAGCAGCTGGTTGCCGGCCTGCGCCGCCTGCAAGGCGCCGCTCGCCGACTGGCTGGCGCCGACCAGCGTGTCGATCGACGCGCGGGCGCCATCGATATTGCCCACTACGCCGGCCTGTACGCGCAGCGCATCTTCAAGCGCGCCGACGCTGTCCTCCCAGCGCGCATTGGCATTTGCGACCATCTGGGCATGGTCGCCGGTGAGCGCACTGCCTTTGTAGCGGCCTTCGAACGCCTGCTGGATGCTCTGCACATCATAGGCGATGCGCTGGGCCTCGCTCAGCAACTGCCGGGTCTGGTTGACCTGGTTCTGGAGGGTGGACAGCGTCGAGACAGGCAGGCTGGCGAGATTCTTCGCCTCGTTGATGAGGCTGGTCGCCTGGTTCTGGATCTGCTGGATTTGATTGTTGATCTGTTGGAGCGCGCGGGCCGCCTGCAGGACGTTCGACGCATAGTTGGTCGGGTCATAGACGATGCCGCCAAAACCGAACTGCGCTTGTGCCGGAACGGCGGTCATCGTGCCGGTGACGGACAGTGTGATAGCGCCGGCCAGCAGGGCGCAGCGAAGCGGATATTTCTTCATCAGCGTAACTCCTCGGGATCGAGCGGCAGCAAGAGCTCGCCGCTCGGGATGGATGCTGTCAGCGGATTGGGTTCGGGCAGCAGGCCGGCGGCCCAGTCGAGGCCGCGGTGCCTGAGCCAATGGGCGGCGAAGGCGTGCGCCCCATGCTTGGCGACAAGCTCGCCGATGCGGAGCTGGTCGGACTTTGACGATGCGGCGGTGAAGGCCAGCGCGACTTCGCCCAGGCCCAGTTCGAACAGCCGGTTGCCGCGCCGTGACTGGCAATAATAATCGCGTTTGGGCGTTGCCCGGCTCAATATTTCGATCTGCCGGGCGTTGAGCCCGAAGCGCTCATATACGCGCGCGATCTGGGGCTCGGCTGCGCGCTCATTGGGAAGAAAGATGCGGGTCGGGCAGCTTTCGATGATGGCCGGCGCAATGCTCGACGTTTCGATGTCGGCGAGGCTCTGCGTGGCGAAGATGACCGATGCATTCTTCTTGCGCAGGGTCTTCAGCCATTCACGAAGCTGCGCGGCGAAGGCCGGGCTATCGAGCACCAGCCAGCCTTCGTCGATGATGATGAGCGTGGGTCGCCCGTTGAGCCGGCCTTCAATCCGGTGGAAGAGATAGGCGAGCACGGCGGCGGCCGATGCCGCGCCGACCAGCCCTTCGGTCTCGAACGCCTGGAAACTCGCCTCGCCCAGATGCTCGCTCTCGGCATCAAGCAGCCGCCCCCAAGGACCGTCGACGCAATAGGGCGCGAGCGCCTGCTTCAACTCCTGGCTTTGCAGGAGCACGGCCAGCCCGGTGAGCGTGCGCTCGGACAGCGGCGCCGAAGCGAGCGAGCCGAGCGCGGTCCACAGATGCTCCTTGGCAGCAGGATCGACCGTGACGCCTTCACTGGTGAGGATCGCGGCGAGCCATTCCGCAGCCCAGGCACGCTCGCCGGGATCGTCGATCCGGGCAAGCGGTTGCAGGGTCACGCCCTCTCCACCGTCCCGGTCATGCAGTGCGCCGCCGAGATCCTGCCAGTCGCCGCCGCAGGCGATCGCTGCCGCCCGGATCGAGCCGCCGAAGTCGAAGGCGAAGATCTGGTTGTCGACATAGCGGCGGAACTGCATCGCCATCAGCGCCAGCAGCACCGACTTGCCGGCGCCCGTCGGGCCGACGATCAGCGTATGGCCGACATCGCCGACATGAAGGGAAAGACGGAACGGGGTCGAGCCTTCGGTCTTGCCGTAAAGCAAGGGGGCTTCACCGAAATGCTCGTCCCGTTCCGCCCCCGCCCACACCGCTGACAGGGGGATCAGGTGGGCGAGATTGAGCGTGGAAATAGGAGGCTGGCGGACATTGGCGTATACATGCCCGGGCAGTGATCCGAGCCAGGCCTCGATCGCATTCATGCCCTCGATCGTCGCGGTGAAGTCGCGGCCCTGGATGATCTTCTCGACCAGCCGCAGCTTCTCGGCCGCCAATGCCGGATCGCGGTCCCACACCGTCACGGTCGCAGTCACATAGGCGATACCCGAATGGTCCGCGCCCAGCTCCTGCAAAGCAAGGTCCGCGTCGGCCGCCTTGTTCGACGCATCGGTGTCGGTCAGGACCGACGCCTCGTTGGTCATCACCTCTTTGAGGATCGCGGCGACGCTCTTGCGTTTGGCGAACCACTGGCGCCGGATCCTGGTCAGCAATTTGGTGGCTTGCGTTTTGTCGAGCATGATTGCGCGCGTCGACCAGCGATAGGGGAAGGCCAGCCGATTGAGGTCGTCGAGCAAACCGGGAAAGGTCGCCGTTGGAAAGCCGGTGACTGTAGCCACGCGCAGATGATGCTCGCCCAGCTTCGGCTCGAGCCCGCCGGTCAGCCCCTCATCGGTGAGGAGCGCATCGAGATAGCAAGGCGTCTCGGGCACCCGCACGCGCTGGCGCTTGGTCGATATGCATGAATGGAGGTAGGTCAGTGTCTCGGCGTCGTCGAGCCAGCCCACCTCGGGCATGAAGCCTTCGACCAGATGGAGCACCCGGTTCGTCCGATCGATGAAGCCGGCGAGCTGCTCATGCGGATCGACGCCGCTGCCCGAACGGCCTTCATAGAGCCAGTTCTCCGCGCGCGCGGCCTCTTCGGCGGGCGGCATCCAGAGGAGGGTCAGATAATAGCCGCTCTCGAAATGGCTTCCCGCTTCCCGGAACTGCTCGCTTCGTTCCATATCGACGAGCGCGGAGACCGGATCGGGAAACGCACTGTTCGGATAGTCCAGCGCGGGAACGCGCTGTGCTTCCACGAACACCGCCCAACCCGAACCGAGACGGCGCAGCGCATTGTTGAGTCGCGCGGTCACCGAGACCAGTTCAGCGGGCGTGGCGCTGTCGAGATCGGGACCGCGAAAGCGTGCCGTGCGCTGGAACGACCCGTCCTTGTTGAGCACTACACCTGGCGCCACCAGTGCGACCCAGGGCAGGAAATCGGCAAGGTAAGCGGCCTTGGAGCGATATTCGGACAAATTCATCATGGCCGCATCCACACCGGATATTTGAGGTGGCGGCGGGCGACATCGACGAACTGCGGATCGCGGCGCGCGGCCCAAACCGAAAGCGCATGGCCGATCGCCCAGAGCGCGAGGCCGGCGATCCAGAGGCGCAGGCCCAGGCCGATGGCGCCGGCGAGCGTGCCGTTGAGGATGGCAAGGCTGCGCGGCGCACCGCCGAGCAGGATTGGCTCCGACAGAGCACGGTGTACCGGCGCATAGTAGCCCGGGATGTCGTCCCCGCCGTTCATCACACCAGCGCCCCGCCGCCGAAGCTGAAGAAGCTGAGGAAGAAGGAACTGGCGGCAAAGGCGATCGACAGGCCGAACACGATCTGGATCAGCCGCCGGAACCCGCCCGAGGTGTCGCCGAAGGCGAGGCTAAGGCCCGTGACGATGATGATGATTACCGCGACGATCTTGGCCACGGGGCCTTCGATCGATTCGAGGATCGATTGTAGCGGCGCTTCCCAGGGCATCGACGAACCGCCTGCATGTGCCGGCGCAGTGATGAGAAGCCCGGCGGACGTGACGGCCAGCACGCCAAGGCGATCGAGGGCGGTCCCGGCCAGCAGCCGGGTCTTCTTTGCTTTCATTTGGAGTCTCCTGCTTGTTCGGATGGGAGAAGGATGAACCGGTAGTCGCCATCGGCGCCGAGCCCTTCGACGCGGGCCAGCTCGGCGAGGCGGCGGCCGTGGCCGTCGCGGACCAGCACGGCGACGAGGTTGATGGTCTCGGCGATGAGCGCGCGGGGCACGGTCACCACCGCTTCCTGTATGAGCTGCTCCATCCGGCGCAGCGCACCCAATGCGCTGCCGGCATGGATGGTGCCGATGCCGCCGGGATGGCCGGTGCCCCAGGCTTTGAGCAGATCGAGCGCCTCGGCCCCGCGCACCTCGCCGATGGGGATGCGATCAGGACGCAGGCGCAGGGAGGAGCGGACGAGGTCGGAGAGCGACGCGACGCCGTCCTTGGTCCGCATGGCGACAAGGTTCGGTGCTGCGCACTGCAGCTCGCGCGTGTCCTCGATCAGCACCACGCGATCATTGGTCTGTGCCACTTCGGCCAGGAGCGCGTTGGTGAGCGTCGTCTTGCCCGTGCCGGTTCCGCCGGCAACGAGGATGTTCAGCCGATCCGCTACGCCGGTGCGCAGCGCGTCGGCCTGGGGCTGGGACATGATGCCCGCCGCCACATAGTCCGCCAGCGTGTACACCGCGACGGCAGGTTTGCGGATGGCAAAGGCCGGCGCGGTCACGACCGGCGGCAGCAGCCCTTCGAACCGTTCCCCTGTTTCCGGCAGTTCGGCCGAGACGCGTGGACTGCGGGCATGAACCTCGACGCCGACATGATGCGCGACCAGACGGATGATCCGTTCCGCGTCGGCAGCGGCCAACCGCCTTCCGGTATCGGCAAGGCCGGTGCCCAGCCGGTCCACCCACAGGCAGCCGTCGGGATTGAGCATGACTTCGACGACCAGGGGATCGGTCAGCCAGTGTCCGACCATCGGGCCGATCGCGGTGCGCAACATCCGCGCGCCGCGCGATCTCGCCTCTGTATCGGTCCAGCTCGATGCCATCATGATCCCCGTTTCCGGCGCGGATCAGGAATGTCCGCGTGACGGGGATGATTAAGAGACGCAGAAAAAGTGGAGATTCAACAGGGATTTGCGATCGTAGCAGGCTGGCGAAGTAATACAGGAAATGGCGTAGGCTGCCGCGACCTGAAACGCCGCATCGAGGATGAGCAGCGCGCCCTCGCTTGAGGATGCCTTCGACGTGATGAACCGCCGGATCGGTGGTGGTCGCCGTTGGCCGGCGGTTTAGGATTCGCCGAGGCCAAGTGTGGCTTTACGTTTGGGCCGTTTCGCAAACCGCCTGTATCGATGCGGTGAACAGCCGCCTTATTCACCGCATATTATGCGGTGAAAATTCTTGCCCTTTGCGGTGAATAATCGCTATATTCGCCGCAGAAAGTGCGGTGAATATGATCTATATCCACGAACTGCCGGACTGGCCGAACCTGCGCTGGAGCGACGAGCAGCTTGCCCAGCCGCTCGCCGCCGTGCGCCACCGACAGGGGCGGTTGATCGGCCATATGGAGGCGCTTGGCTTCCCACTGCGCGAGGAAGCCGTGCTTCAAGCACTCACCGAGGACGTTATCAAATCCAGCGAGATCGAAGGCGAAGTGCTCGACAGGGAGCAGGTGCGCTCCTCCATCGCCCGCCGTCTCGGCATGGACATCGGCGGTTTGGTGGAAGCGGATCGCAACGTCGAGGGCGTTGTCGAAATGATGCTCGATGCCACGCAGAACTATGCGCAGCCCCTGACCGCCGAACGGCTGTTCGGCTGGCACGCGGCGCTGTTCCCTACCGGACGCAGCGGCATGAGCCGCATCACCGTGGGCGCGTGGCGCACCGCCGAAGCTGGTCCGATGCAGGTTGTCTCGGGGCCGATTGGCCGCGAGCGCGTCCACTACGAAGCCCCCGCATCGGAGCGGCTCGACGCGGATATGTCCCGCTTTCTCGACTGGTTCGAGACAGCCGCGCCGGATCCCGTCCTGAAAGCCGGGATCGCGCACCTATGGTTTGTCACCATCCATCCGTTCGATGACGGCAACGGACGAATTGCCCGCGCCATCGCCGACCTCGCGCTGGCGCGCGCGGAGGGAAGCGCGCAGCGCTTCTACAGCATGTCCGCACAAATCCGCACCGAGCGCAAAGCCTATTACGGCATGCTGGAATCGACTCAGAAGGGTGACCTCGACATTACGCCTTGGCTGTTGTGGTTCATCGGCTGCCTGGATCGCGCCTTCGACGGCGCTGAAACCATCCTCGCCAGCGTCATGCGCAAGGCGCGGTTTTGGGAGGCTGTCGCCGGCCAGCCCTTAAACGAACGCCAACGCAAGGTCATCAACCGCCTGCTGGACGGCTTCGAGGGCAAGTTGACCAATGCCAAATGGGCGGCGATCACCAAGGCATCGTCCGATACCGCCTTGCGCGACATCAGCGATCTTGTTCAGCGCGGCATCCTTGTGAAAGAGCCGGGCGGCGGGCGCAGCACCAGCTATTCACTGGTGCTGCCCAAGTCCTGATCCGACCGAGTCGAGCTCGTTACATCTTCCGCGATCTCGTTCCTGAACCGCGGCCCCAACTCCATGCGCCGATTCAACATATCGACGAACCGCTCCCATCGTTCGCGGCCCTGGGCCCTCGCGGCCTGCGTCGCTCCATCTGGAAGGGATGGCGTCGCATTGAGCCAATTCCGTACAAACAGCGCCAGCGTCTCGTTTGACAGTTCGACATTCCATTCGAGCCGTCGCAGATCCCGGGTCAGGCGGTCGAGCCGCCGGGCCAGCGCCGCTTCCAGCCGCTCGGCCGCATCTGGCGAGAGGAAGGATTCCAGCGCTGCCTCTATGATCGCGGCCTGCGTGGTCCGGCGCGCGGATGCGTGATCGGCGAGCCGACGCGCAAGATCCGCGGGCAGGCGGATGCTGCGCTTGACGTGACCGGCGCTCACAAGACGATCCCGTCATCGGGATCGAGCGACGCATTGCGGGCGTTGCGTTTCATGAGGCGCTCGGCCTGCCGCCTGGCGCGCGCGGCTTCGTCGTCCTGCTGATCCTCGTCGGACATGTCTTCAGGAACCTGTTCCTTGGCCGGCGGAACGATCTCTTCATGCTCGCCCAGTTCTGGCTCCCGCCGGATGCCGGCATTGGCGGGATCGCCGCTGGTGTCGGCCTGATCGTCTGCCGCCGGTCCTTTTTCGTCAGCGCCACCAGTTCCATCCTTTCCGGTGTCGCCCTTGTCGACGGGCTGCTCCGCGACCGGCATGGGCGGTGCATCGACCGGTTTCAGGTTCGACCAGTCGTCCCTCGGGCGGCGCTTCGGGTCGAGCGGCTGCACTTTCGGCGGCGGCAGCAATCGCGCGGTGAAGCGCGGATCGGTGAAATAGCGCGCCTTGTCAGCCCGGATCGGCGGGATGCCTGCCGCCATGACGATTTCCTCGTCCTCCGACAATTGCATGATCTCGCCGGGCGTGAGCAGCGGCCGCGCGGTCTCGGTCCGCGAGACCATGAGATGCCCCAGCCAGGGCGAAAGCCTGTGCCCGGCATAGTTTTTCATCGCGCGCATCTCGGTCGCGGTGCCGAGCGCGTCGGATATCCGCTTGGCCGTGCGCTCGTCATTGGTCGCGAAGGCGACGCGCACATGGCAATTGTCGAGGATGGCGTTGTTCTGCCCATAGGCCTTCTCGATCTGGTTGAGGCTCTGGGCGATGAGGAAGCCCTTGATGCCGTAGCCCGCCATGAAGGCCAGCGCGCTTTCGAAGAAGTCGAGCCGTCCGAGCGCGGGAAACTCGTCGAGCATAAGCAGCAGGCGATGCGGACGGCCCTTGGGGTTCAGCTCCTCGGTCAGCCGCCGGCCGACCTGGTTGAGGATCAGGCGGATGAGCGGCTTGGTGCGACTGATGTCGGAGGGCGGGATGACCAGATAGAGCGAGACCGGCACCGGCCCATCTACCAGATCGGCGATGCGCCAGTCGCAGGCGCGTGTCACCCTGGCGACGATCGGATCGCGATAGAGCCCGAGGAAGGACATGGCGGTGGACAGCACGCCGGAGCGCTCATTCTCCGATTTGTTGAGCAGTTCGCGCGCGGCCGAGGCCACGACCGGATGGACGCCCGCCTCCCCCAGATGCGGCGTGGTCATCATCGCACGCAACGTGGTTTCGATCGGGCGGCGCGGATCGGAGAGGAAGGCGGCGACGCCGGCCAGCGTTTTGTCCTCCTCGGCGTAGAGAACATGGAGGATCGCGCCGACCAGCAGTGCGTGACTGGTCTTTTCCCAGTGGTTGCGCTTCTCGAGGCTGCCTTCCGGGTCGACCAGCACGTCGGCGACATTCTGCACGTCGCGCACTTCCCACTCGCCCTTCCGGACCTCGAGCAAAGGATTATAGGCGGCGCTCGCCGGATTGGTGGGATCAAACAGCAACACGCGGCCATGGCGGGCGCGAAAGCCGGAGGTGAGCTGCCAATTCTCGCCCTTGATATCGTGAACGATGCAGCTTCCCGGCCAGGTGAGCAGCGATGGGATGACGAGGCCGACGCCCTTGCCCGAGCGGGTCGGCGCGAAGCACAGCACATGCTCAGGGCCATCGTGGCGCAAATAGCGATCGGTGAAGCGGCCGAGGACCACGCCATTGTCGCCGAGCATCTTCACTTTTTTGACTTCACGCTCACTGGCCCAGCGCGCCGAGCCATAGGTTTCGGCCTTCTTCGCCTCGCGCGCGCGCCAGACCGACATGGCGATCGCGATTACAATGCCGGCCATTGCACCCGACACCGCGATCAGCGCGCCGGTCTCGAAAATCTTCGGTGCATAGGCGTCGAACGCGAACCACCACCAGAAGAAGGCCGGCGGCGGATAGATCGGCCACGGCCCCAGCCAGAACCAGGGCTCGCCCAGCTGCGGCTGATACGCGAGCGCATGGGCGGTCCACTGGGTCGCGGCCCAGATGCCGGCAAGCGTGACGCCGAAGACGGCGATGACCTGACCCCAGAGGATACGGGTTGTGTTCATGAGAGGAAGCTCCTGATTGTGAGGAAGGTCACAGGCCCAACCCCCGGCCACGGCCGAGCGACCAGTCGACACTGCCGCCGGGTGTCATCGTGCCGCTGATGTGCTTGCCCAGATGCTGATCGAGCGCCGGCCGCCAAGGGACGAGCTGGAACCCGAGTCCATCGTCGATCATCGCGAACCGGCCCGAGGCGAGCGTCACCCGCTCGCGATAGACGCCGCTCACATAGTCACCGGCCGCCGATGGCCGATGGGCAAGGCCGGTGCGCCGGGCGATGGCGTCGATCTCCTGATCGACTTCATTGCCCTTGAGGGTCGCGATGAGGTCGCGCGCGAACAGGAAGCCGGCGCCGCGCCGCTGCGCGAGACCGGCGCCTTCGAGATGGAGCGAGCGCACTTCCATCGCATTGCGAATCTCCTGCCCGAACCCGCCGCCGGTCGCGACGGGATCACGCGCGATGAGCTGGCGATCGAGCCAGGTTGCGCCCGGCGCCTTCACCTGCTCGGCCAATGTCAGGTCGGAGCGCGTGGCGAGCGACATTCGGGTGTTGCCCCTGGCATCCTGCCAGCTTCGCGTCTCGACGATCGCGCCGGGCCTGGCATCGCCGGTCATCTCCATATCGTCGAAGCGCAGATGATGCGTTCGCCCATCGGCGCCGTCGATCACGGCATAGGCGGTGCCCGCCAGTTCATCATGCAGTCCGCGTTCAACGAGGCGACCGATGATGGGGCAGGCGGGCGCTTCTCCATGCAGGGCGAAGCTGCCAGGATCGATCACATGACCACCATCGCGCATCGCGCGGTGCATGGTCTTGATGATGTCGCCGCGGATGGAGAGATCGCGCAGCGTATGCTCGGCGCCGGGCCGGATCGACCAGACCGCCGGTCCTTCCCGGTCGGCCAGCCCCAGCCGTTCGAGCTTTGTGGCGCGCCCGACCAGCAGCCGGCGCATTTCGGGGTCATCCGCGCCGCCGGGGCGCAGGTCGACCATGCCGCTGGTCTCGTCGGCCATCCGTTGCAACCGCCTGTCGAGGCTCGTCCAGCGGTCGGCCTCCACCTCCCGCTCGAGCGCGGTGCGGATTTCCTGCTCGGTACGGAGACCCAGTTCCGCGGTCACGCGCTCCTCGGCGCGGGCGCGCATGCCTTCGCGGATATAGTCGCGGTCGATGACCAGATCGGTGCCGCGCTCATCGACGCCGCGCACGAGAACATGGATATGGGGATTGTCGGTGTTCCAGTGATCGACTGCCACCCAGTCGAGCGGGGTGCCGAGATCGCGCGCCATATCGTCCATCAGCTCGCGGGTGAAAGCGCGCAGATCGGTCATCCGCCCGGCGTCCTCGGGCGAGACGATGAAGCGGAAATGATGCCGGTCGTCCTCGCAGCGTTCGGCGAACGCGTCACCGTCTGCCTGATCGGAGCGGGCGTCGAACAGGCTGGCGTCGCGACCGTCGTGCGTCACGCCATCGCGCTTAAGGTAGGCGATGTGCCGAGCGAGCGGCGCCGCGCGGAACCTCGATCCCTTGTGCCTGACCACACGAGCCTTGATGACGACGCGGCGGGCATTGGCCGGAGCACGGGCGCGCAGACGCGCAATGCGGCCTCGACCATGACGCCCCGTGCTCCGGCCACGCGACGGCCCCCGGCGGCTGTACCCCGCCTTGGCCGCTGCCCGGCGAACCTGTGCCGCGAGGCTCTGGATCTTGCGTCCCGAGCCCTTGCCAGCATCGCGGCTCCTTCCCGGCCGAACCCGGAAATCATCGTCGCCGATGGCCATCACAGCCCCAAAATCCACGCTGCCACCCGCCAACAGGCTGATGTCACGCGACAATCGGAAAACCGCGCCACCCGGCCGTTCCTGGTGCCACCTGAAAATCTCCCCGACTTACAACCACATGATACCTCATAGGTGGCATCCTTTTTATCTCGCCATCGACTTTCCCTTTCGATTCCAGTGCGTTGGCTTCTTTTCCGACACAGTAGATCCCACCCCTGACAACGCCAGAAAACGCCATGCCCGCTCATTGTCCGGTCCGCCCGGAAAGCAGGACGAAGAGGCCGTGCGAAGCAGGCGATGAGGGGCGCGGCGGGCTGCCCGAAGGCGACGGGGCAGGCGCAGAGGGAATATCGCCCGGCTGCGCGACGGGTGCAGGATCGGCGGCGATTTCGCTGCCGTCCAACGCGCCGTTGCTGCGCAGCATGAACAGCGCCGCATCGCGCCAGGATGGCGCAGCCGGCGCACGCGGGGCCGCAGGCGCGACGGCAGGCGAAGCCATGCCGGGGGTGCTAAGGTTCGGCGCGAGCTTCGCGACATAGGCGATGGTCTCAGCGGGGAGCGGACGACCGCGCCGGCGCCAATCGTCAACGCGGCCCGGCCCCGCATTATAGGCGGCGAGCGCGGTGGGCAGATCGCGATACCGATCGACCATCTCGCGCAGATAAGCCGCGCCAGCGTGAATGTTGGCGCGCACATCCCAGGGATTGTCGCCGAGCCCATAGCGCGCGGTGAGTTGACCCCAGGTGCCGGGCATGATCTGCATGAGGCCCATGGCGCCGGCGCGCGAGATCGCGGCCGGATCGCCGTTGCTCTCGGCGCGTATCACTGCCCAGATCCATGTCTCGGGAATGCCGAAGCGCTGTGCGGCTTCGGCAACATGGGCGGCATAGGGATGCGCCGTCGCGGCAGCGGCAGGCGCGGTGGCCAGCGCGGCCGTGGCCGGAAAGAGGGAGGCGAGTGTGCCGGTCAAGGCCGATGCGCCAGCGAGGCGAACGGCGCAGGACCGGCAGCGCGACGCGAAGCGGATGCGCACATTCACTCCGCTTTCGGACGTCGCAGGCGTGGCGACCAGAGCAGGACATGGCCGTCATCGCCGCGATTGGAGCGCAGGAGATTGGCGCGGATCGGACGGGCGAAGGCGGGGCAATCGAGTTGGAGCGTGACGAAGGCGCGCGCCTTGCCCTCATGGTTCCAGCCCGATCCGACCTCGGGACCAATGCCTTCAGGCGTGCTGTCGGCGGCCAGATGGACGCGCCAGTCCGGCGCGCGGCCGTGCCCCGTGAAGCCGGTCGGCACGAGCCGCAGCGCGACATCGAGCGTGAGCGTGCGCAGGTGGCCGACGAACCCGTCGCCATCCTGGGTGAAGTAACCTATCTGCATAAGATGCTTCCTTATTCTCTGGTGAGAGGGGCATTGCGCACGCAGCCGGAGCGCCAGCGCAGCGGTGCATTCGGCGTGTCGCGGGTGAGGATCGGCGTCGCACGGCCGATCAGGCCGGAGGCTGGAATCGGCCCGAAATAGCGCCCATCGAGGCTGTCGGGCGCAGCATTGAGCAGGAACAGTTCGTCAGCCTTCAGCAGACGACAGCCGCGCCAGACCGGCAACGGTCGGCCATGGCTGTCGGACGCGCGCGCGACCGCGACGCTGCGCCCGTCGATCGTAACCGCTCTATCGCGGCGGCAGATCAGCGCGCCCGGTCGCGCCGCAACATGCTTGAGCAGCGGCACGCCGACAGGCAGATAATGGCGCTCGGCCATGAACCGGGCGAGCGCGGGCGGCGGCGCGACGGCGACCATGTCGCCGACCGCCGGCCGGGCGATCGGATTGATGCGGTAAAGCCCCACCGGCGCGCTGGCGCTGGCGTTCCAGAGCAGCAGCTTGGGCAGCGGCAGAACTGCTGCGACCAGTGTGAAACCAATTACGACGCCGGTGATATGCGGCACGAAGCGAGAGAGCGGACGGCGACTCATTGACCCAGCGCCTTGCGCTTGAGCCACGCCCGATGGCGCTCCACCGTATAGGCGCGCGCCGGTTCGCCCGCGCTCAGGCGGTTATGGACATGCCGCCAATGCTCTGGCGCAATGTCGCAGGGATCGAGGTCTTCGGCCTCGATCCTGTCGATGGTCTCGAGCACCTTGCGGACCTTCGGCCAGCCCTGGATCGAGAGCAGCAACTCACCGCCCGGCCGCACGAAGGGTGTGGTCGTATAGGCCTCGCCCGGACGAACCGCGCGCAAGATGTCGATGCGCGAATGGACGGTGCCGAAGTCGTTGGCCGACCAGCGCACGAACGCAACGACGGCATCGGGCCGGAAGGCGACGACGCGCGTCTTGCGGCTGACGATGCGCTCCGACGCAATCCTGCCGAAACGAATCCAATGTTCGAGCCGCTTCTCGATCCAGATCAGTTCGATCTCGGTCATGCCTGTACGGAGCGGCGGGATCGCGCCCGTGGGCACATGTTCGCCAGGCGGCGAATGGGTCATGTCTGGTCTCCGGAAAGAGGAAGGGATGCGACCGGCGCACCGCCCAGCGGTAGCGTGGCGGCGATACGGTCGTTGGCGCGGGCCGCCATGTCGGCGTCGATCTCGCAGCCGAGATAGCGACGGCCTGTCGCGCGGCAGGCTTCTCCGGTGGCGCCAGAGCCTGCGAACCAGTCGCCAACAAGGCCGCCCGGCGGACAGCTCGTGCGGATCAGGATTTCGAGGAGACCAACCGGCTTCTCGGTCGGGTGGATGGCGCGGCCATGGCAGTTGCGAGCATAGATGACGGAGCGCATCAGGCGCGGCCCGCCATCCTCGCTCACATAATGGCCCGTCTCGATGTGACCGGTGTGCGGCGGACGGCGTCTGCGGCGGACAGTGCGCGCGGTCGCATCCTGTGTCTTCTGGACGTCATTATAGATGTCGCCCCACGCGGCATCGTCGCGGATGAACTGCGCGGCAAGCTCGTGGACGCGCTTGAAGCGATCGGCATGAAAGGCGCTGCCGTTCTGCTTCTCCCAGACCACTTCCTGCACGTAGCGAAGCCCGGCGGCGGCAAAATCCTGCGCCAAGCCGATGAAGCTGCGCAGCGATCCGAATAGCCAGAGCGAACCCGATGGCGCGAGCGCATCGCGGGCAAGTGCCAGCCAGCCTTCGACGCGCCGGTCCCAGATGAGCGACGTGTCGCCATATGGCGGGTCGGCCAGGATCATGTCGAAGGGCGCATGCGCCGGCATGAGCAGGCGACAGTCGCCGGTCAGGACCGTCATGGCGCGGTCCTCCGCGAGGTAGGACGCGGTCCCGGTCGGCGCGCCCGAAGCACGGCGACGAAGCGACCGAAATCCACAGTCCCGCGCCGGGTTAGGAAGAATATGAAATATTCTTCTCTATTAGGATGGTTAGAGGGGCGCCGATTTCGCGCGGATTTCTGCGGGTTTCCGAACCACGGCGGTTCCCGATAGGACGACTCCCGGGTTCCCGATAGGACGAGTCCGGCGGTTCCTGATAGGACGACTCGCACCGGCCTTATCCACAGACCGGAAGCTTAAGCCGGCGCATGGCGGCATCGAGCGGATCGACCGGAACGGGCGCGAAACTGAGGCGCTCCTTGCCCAGGGCATGCTCGATCCTGAGCGTGTAGCCGGGGAGCGGCTGGCGTTGCACGATGGCGCGCAGTTCGAAGGCGAAGCGCTTCAATGGCGAGAGCGCGCCCGATTTCATATGCAGATGCTCGAAGTCGAAGCTCCAGCCCGCCGCCTGGCGGCCGCCATGCTTGCGCACGATCCGGTAGAGCCAGCGTTCAAGGCCGCCGGTCAGGTCGAAATATGCCCGGTCGATCGTCAGCACGAGAGCGCGGTCGAGCACGCCCGCATAGAACCAATCGGGCAGGATCAACTCGATCCCGAGCGGCCGCCCTTCCGCATCGAGCCGCTCCTGCCACTCGTTGATCCAGGAGAAGCGATGGCGGCGGCGCTGATGCTGTTGGCGGATCGATGTGGCGACGGTCGTCGATTGCAGCCGGTCCAGCGCGGCTTTGAGGCGGTCATAATTGTCGCGGCTGGTGCCGCGCCGGATATAGGTCAGTATCTCGTGCGGGGTCGTCGCCATGAGCCGCGAGGTCAGCCGTCCGGCATCGCGCGCCTCGACGAGCTGGCTCGCTGCCCAGATCAAGATGTCGGCGTCCCAGATGGTCGCCATGCCATGTTCGGGCACGGCTTCGACCGAGATCCACGTCTCGCCCATGCGGAAATCGATCGGCGTGACACGCCGCGATTTGGCGAGGCTGAAGAAGGGCCAGGACATGAGATCCTGCGCGTCGCGCGGCGCCGGATTGGCTGGCACCGAGCGGAACAGGTCGAGCTGCGTACGCTCGGCCCCCGACACGACAGAGGTTGATGGACGGCGTGGCGGCACGGTCTCAGCGCTCCGTCAGCGCGCTGAACCGCTTGGCGGGAAGGCAGACGCCGGTGCCCGGATCGGAGGTCGAACGCCGCCGGCCAAGCTCCGCCCAGGCATCGAGTGCCTCGATCGAATAGACGACGCGCCCGCCCAGCTTGTGGAAATTGGGGCCAGTCCCATAGCAGCGATGCTTCTCAAGCGTGCGCGGGGAAAGGCCCAGCCGCGCGGCGGCATCGGGTGTCTTCAGAAATTGCGGCGAGCGCGGTGCTGCTTGCTCCATGATGTTCCTCCATCGAAGCCGGGATCACGCACGGCGGCGATCGACCGGACTGGAGGAAATTGGCGGAGCACAGGCGTCGGGATGGAGCGGCTGTTTTGGCCCATGCATTTTTGTCGCACCGGTGGGATCAGCCCCGCAGTAAGGCGCGGTATCCCCCGTTCATGAGAGCGAGCGCCTCGTCGATCAGGCGCTGGGTGCGGCGGCGCTCGGCGGAGGATTTCCATTCATTGCCGCGGCCGATGGTCATGGCTGGATAGACATGGCGGCGGGCGATCTCGTGGGTCGTGATCCCGGTTCGCTCGCGGCCGAGAACGGCATCGAGAATGTCGAGAAGCATGCCGAGACGCCGCCGCTGGAACGGTGTCGGCGCGAAGCCGGACGGCAGGCGCATGGGGGGGGCGCCTGCCAGGCGCCGATCGAGCCGTTGCGCTGCCGCGTGGCGCAGATCGACCGCATCGTCGCGCACGATCACATAGGCAAGCGCGCTGCCTTTGAGCGGATCGCGGACCCAGAGGCGGTGCGGCCCGTCGATATCGCCGAGGATGAGATGCCGGCCGGTCGACAGTGTGCGGTCGGCGAGGATGATGGGCCAGGCATCGAGATCCAGCGGCGCGGCTTCTGCAAAACCGGGCGGCGCCGTATCGAGGATGACCATCGTCGGTGCGAGCGACGCCTGCCAGAGCGCGGGTTCGTCAGCCGCGAACGAGCCAGGCGCGCAAGGGAAAGGCGAGGCCCCAGCGCCGGGCCATCACCTCCTGCTCCTCGGTGGAGCTCCGCCTCGCGCGCATGACCTTCTGATAATCGGACCGATAGCGGGGATTGCGCCGCAGAAACTCCTGTGCAAATCCGGGCTTGTCGAGAAGGCGTCGATTGCCATCACTTGGCTTTTTGCCGGACATGCGTGCTCCCCCGAAAGCAGGAGCGCAGGCTGTCGTTTGACGTTTTTGGAGGCCATTCCAACAACAAGGGAGGCGGATCCCCATTTATGGGGATGTCCGCCGGCTCGGTGAGAGCCGGCGGACCATTACGGACCTCAGTCGCGCTCGCGGCGGGCAGGCCGGTTCCAGACCAGGTCGTATTCGCCATCCTCGCCCGCGAAGAGCTGCGCGAAGATGGGAGCGACGAAGCTGGGATCATCGAGCTTGACCGAGAGATAGGGCCGGTCGTCGCTGGTCCGCTTGCTCCAGGCTGCACCGACCTCCGCATCGGCGACATAGACTCGGTGGCTGGGCGCGTTGCCGCTGGCCTGTTCGTCCGCGACGATGCGGACCGACTTGGCCTGAACCGAGAGAGTGACGATCTGGCCCCGGAGTTCCCCCGAAACCTTCTTGAAGCTGCCGATCTTTGCCATGATGTATGTTCCTTCACTTCGAACCCGCGCCAATCGCGGCCTCGATGCGCTGGACGAGCCGGCAGGCGAACGGTGCCGCAGCCGGAGGCCCGCAGCGAAGCGGAGGACGGCTTGGGCCAGACTTTCTTGGTCCGCGAGGAACGGCGGCACGCCGGGGGAAGAAAGTCTGGATCGAGCCGTTGCGGCAAGACGGGCGAGCGCCAGCGGCCTGGCGGCAACGAGCGCATCGACACGAGGCCGCACCGGGCAGCGGGAGGTGATTGGAACAGTATTGGCCATGATCCAGCATCAGGGTGGCGGGTGAACGGCCCAGGAGGACCGCTTCGGTATTGGGCTTGGCACTGCCACTGTCGCGCGATCATCAGATCGGCTGTCCAGCCACCGAACTGCTGTTGGAGAGCCGGATTCAAGCGGCAGGAAAGCGACCGGTTATCGACCGTACCATAGGCGCATGCCGATGTTCTGCTTCCTTCCCCTCAGCGGTACCCGGCGGCCGGGAGGCATGATCTGGTCTGCACCCCGGCTCAGCGTCGCGGCGGCGATGCCGGCAATGGTGTCGGCTTTGGTCGGGCGGCGGACATCCAGATCGTTACTGCGCGGTCGTGACGCGAGGCACTGCGCCGGACTGCGGACGCTGTGAAATCTCCAAGCTGGCCAGCCGGATCCATGCGGTAACTGCGATGGTGACACCGCCGATCCAGCTCAGCGTCGACAGCATCGCGCCAGGATCGATCGCGAGCCCGACCACGCCCTGGACAGCATGATAGCCAGCAATACCCGCCGGGATGGCGAACAGCAGCGCGATGGCCAGTCTGACGATTGGCGAACGGATGACCGTGAAGAGAAACTGACCGACGACCAGCACTGCGACACCCGCCGCGAAGCCGCCAAGTGTGGCGGCGAGATAGCCAAAGTCGTGATCGCGCATCCAGAATGCGACGCTGATACCGGCAGCGAACGGCAGCGCATAAACAGCGAGGTGGAAGAGCAGCCAGAGAAGATAAAGGCCGGCGAATAAGCCGAGAACGAGAAAGAAGGTCATGAAGAGCGTCCTTTCGAAACGAATGATCGTCGGACGCGCCCGCCACCACCTCCACAGCGCTAATGTTGCGACGACGAGCATAGCGAGAGGAAGCACCGGCCGAAACGGAAATCTGTGTTCGGCCGGAAAGCGAGTTGATCCACTGATCAGGAGGGAAAAGGGTCGTATTCGTGCAGCACCTGCGCCGGATTGCCGTCGAACTCGTCCCAGGGCATTACCGCGTAGCCGTTGTCGGTCCTGATAAGGACGATGACTGTCATCAGCGTCTTCGCGAGATTCCAGGCGAGCGACTGGGCGGTGGAAAGCGGCACGGCACGAACTCCTGTCCGGGAGCGGAGACCATCCCCGCTCGACAGGTGCCCCGGCGGCCGGGGGCTGGCCGCAATCACCGCGCCGGGGCATGCCCCAAGCGGCTGCACGCGAAGCGTAGCGGACCCTTTACGGGTTGATTGAAGGAGGCCGGACTTCGGCCAAGGGATCAGCGCCTCATCAGAGCGGTGGTGGTCTCCGCTTGCCGGACGGGACCAAGGCTCGCCGCTGCCGCCTCGTCGTTCGGCTGGAAACTCACATCGACTGAGGTGAACTTTCTGCGGCCGCAACGAGTGGGAGCCTGATGCTGCTGACCAGCATGATGCGCGATGGAAGGTGACCGCGAAGCGACTGCTTCTTAGGGTGCCGGACCGTCTGCGACGATGCGATTCGGTTCGGGGCGGACAGTTTTGAAAAGTGGAGTGATATTCGTGAACAACAACGACCTGGCCGATGCCCTTGCCGCCTCGAACGACATTTCCAAGTCCGACGCGCGCAAATATGTCGATGGCGTCTTCACCGCGATCGCGGCCGCGGCCGCGAAGGGCGAGGAAATCTCGGTGAACGGCTTTGGCAAGTTCCGGGTAAAGGACAGCCCGGCGCGTGAAGGCCGCAATCCTTCGACCGGCGAAACCATCCAGATCGCTGCGTCGAAGAAGCTGACCTTCGCACCCGCCAAGGCGGTGAAGGACAAGCTCAACGGTTAAACACAATAATGCCGGGACAGGCCCGGGCCTGTCCCGCATCTGCTGATCGTGGAAAAAGGGGTTGGCCCCGCCCGCGGGCGGGGCCGGAGCCGGATCAGGCCGGCGGGTTCCAGATGATGACTTTCTTCGTCGGGTCGTCGCCGGGCGCGTTGGCGATATTGCCGTAGATGGTGCCGAACTCGGGCGCGGAGAGCGAGACCGAGACATATTCGGCGCCGGTATTCTGCGAGAAGCGATTCCAGCCTGCGCCCAGTTCGAAGCCGTTCTTGCGGCTGATGATGCGATAGTCGGGTTCGGATTCCTTGGCCTTGCGGGCGTTGGGGATGATGGCGATCGGTGCCGAAACGGTGAGGGTGGCGAGTGTGCCTTCGAGGCTGCCGTCGTTCTTCACGGTGAGGTTAGCGATAGTGGCCATGACGAAAACTCCTTCGGTTGCTCGGGGACCATCCCCGATGGCGCCCAAAGGAGAGCCCGGTTGCCGACGTCACCGCAGCGCAAGCGAAGGGGAACCCCTTTATGGGGTTGACGGCATAAGGCAGCCGAGGATCGCATGCAGGCGACAATGAGGGGTCGGTCTCCAGCAGCCGGAGGGGCTGCCCGCCCTGGCCACAGCTTGCCGGTGAAGTCGGAGACTTGAGGGATTGCTGCCTGATCATTCGCGCCGATGCCCATAGCGCCGTGGTCAAAGCTCCGTCCGTCCTCGCCGCACCATAGGACCGCTGGGGATCGAGCGGGATGCTACGATGTTCCGATTCTGCAACCCGAAGCCGTGTCCCGGACCGCTCTGCGCTCAACGGTGGGCCATGTGGCTCCTTGCCGCTGCGCCGGGCGGTGACGCGATGCTGATGTAATCAGCCCGGTCGCTCGAACCCGGGCCGCACCTGCTCCACTTTCGCGCGGGTGTCGCAGCCCTCGGCATGATCGTTAAATCAGGCCCATGGCCTGCATGAAGGCATTGCCCGTAGTCGGGCAATTACCCGATTCCGCCATGAGGCAAACTCTGTTAGAGGAACTGCAACGCGTGTCCAATGTATGGCAGGGAGATTCAATCATCTACAGCGCAGCGCAATTTTCTGCTTTGACGCGCTTGTTTTCCGCTGCCGTGTTCCATGAAATGGCGAAAAAGGGCCGGTCGAGTCTCTTCAGCCGACTTGTCGCCGAAACCAATCTCAGGGATCACTGCGGGACGGAAGCAACCGTCGGTGAAGCTTTCGATTCGGCCTTCGATGTGCTGAAGGTTGCGGGACAACGAGACGAGTACATCTATCGCTCCGCTATCAGCCATAAAATCCTGATGGGAACGCACTCGCTGCAAACGGCATCGATGCTCAATGAGTTTCGCGCGGGATCGTGCAAAGCAGACCTCGTAATCCTGAACGGCACCGCAACGGTCTATGAGATCAAGTCCGAGCGGGACTCGCTGGCACGGCTCGCGAACCAGGTCGAGAACTATAAGCGCGTATTCGCAAAGGTGAACGTCATTGCCAGCGAGGGCCATGTCGATGGCGTGCTGGCGACCGTGCCCGATGATGTCGGTGTGATGTGCTTGTCCCGACGCTACAGGATTTCGACGGTTCGCGAGGCGGTCGATCGCCCTGCCCGTATTTGCCCGGTCACGGTATTCGAATCCCTGCGCTCCGCCGAAGCCATCGCGATCCTGAAGGCGCTGGGCATAGCCGTCCCGCAAGTACCGAATACCCAGCGCCATGCGGCGCTCCGCGCGCTCTTCGCAGACCTCGACCCAGCGACGCTCCACGTCGAGATGGTGCACACCTTGAAGCGCACCCGCAACCTTGCACCGCTCGGTGAGCTCGTCGACCGCCTGCCCGGCTCGCTGCAAGCAGCCGCCCTTTCGATCCCAGTGCGTCGCACCGATCATGACAGGATCGTCGAGGCAGTCGAGACGCCGCTGGGTGCGGCGATGGCCTGGAGCTGAGCGCCGCATGTACCACCCTTATTTTCGCGGGAAGCAGTTCGAACTCATCACGATCCGAGAAATGGCGCCTTTGCTGGCCGAGAAGGAGTTCGTCCCGATCATCGAGCCGGTGCGCGAGGCGCTTGGCGGCCTGAAGAAGACGCTGACCGCTGTGTGCGACGCCGGCGGGCGAGCGATCGTCATCGTCAATCCCTATCATGGCGACCATCAGGAAGACGGCACGAGCATTACCGGCCTCCTTCAGGAAGGCTTTATCGGCAATGACGCGATCGCTGCCGGCATCCTGCTGCGAAGCGACATGACCGTCGCCGAGGTCATAGCCTGCTATGGCGATCATGCGGACCATAATCCGGTTCTGGTCCATGCGGGCTTCACTGCCCCCAAGGATTTGGCGGCGGCCCTGGCGGCGAACATGCCGAACATGACCAACGTGTTCGTCGATGACCATGCCAAACTCCTCTATCGGAAACACTTCGACCAAAGCGATCGCATTCTCGTGCGGGACGGCTTCAGGCGTCAGCGCAATGCCGACTATCCCGCGATGGAAGAGTTTTCCGACCTCCATGTCACCTATGAAGATCTCGGCATGGACGGGTTCGGCGATTTCCTGATCGTTGGCGATGTCTACAGCGAGGGCGGCGGTCCGGCCTATGCGGTCGCGATCCATCTGACCTTCATCGATCCCGACAAGGACGATGTGATGTACATCTATCACTTCGTTTCGGACACCAAGGACACGCCGACCGACCCGGCGGGCAAGTTCGCTCAGGCGCTCGCCAAACTCATCAAGAAGCTCGACAGCGGAACCTCCAAGCTGCTCGAAACCGAGGCGATCAAGGAGTTTCGCGCGCTCCACGAGAAAGGGCATTTCCCCGGCCTGGGCTACGTCAAGAAACTCTCGATGAAGCATCATATCGAGACACTTGCCGACTATATAGGCTGAGGTGTCCATGGCCAAAAGCCGCTGCTGTCCCGAATGCTTTGATGATCGCGGTCTTCGCGACGATATCTTCCCCTCCCTCGATGCCGAACGCGGCACCTGCAGCTTTTGCGGGACGGCCGACACGCTGCTGATAGAGCCGGCGCGGCTTGCGACCTGGTTCGAGCTGCTCGTCAACGTCTATGAACCCCATGACGAGGGCAAATCGCTCGTCGAATGGCTGAAGGACGACTGGCAGCTGTTCAGCCATCCGCGGATGGATGTCGCGCATGCCAAGGAACTGCTTGGCGAAATTCTCGATGATGGCGAGATCGTGCGCCGGCCCTTCGCGCCGTCGCCGAGCTATATCAGCGAAGGGCTCGCACTCTGGGAAACCTTGCGCGACGAGATGATGTACCAGAATCGCTGGTTTCTCGACGTGTCGATCGACCATGATCGCCTGCGCCAACTCCTCGATCTGCTGCTCGCGCCCGAACTGCCACGCCAATGGTTTCGCGCGCGCATCCGCACCGACGACGAAACCTTCTCCATCGACAAAATGGGCGCCCCGCCGAAGCGCCGGGCCTCGCATGGTCGCGCCAATCCCGCCGGCATTCCCTATCTCTATCTCGGTTCGAAGCCCGAGACGGCCGCCGCCGAGATCCGGCCGCATACGGGTGAAGGTGCTTGCGTCGCCGATTTCGCCATTCCGGAAATCCGCGCGGTCGACCTGCGCAACCCGCGCAAGCTGGTGTCGCCATTCATCCTGACCGATGCCAGCGAGATCGGCCAGCTTCGCGCGGACCTGCCATTCCTCGAACGCCTCGGCGAAGAGCTGACCCGGCCCGTGCTGCCGTCCGGCGCAGCGATCGACTATATCCCGAGCCAGTATCTGTGCGAGTTCATCAAGAAGAGCGGTTTCGACGGTGTCGTTTATCGCAGCTCGGTGAGCGACGGCATCAATCTCGCTCTCTTCGACCCAGCCAAGGCCCGGGGCGGCACGGTGTCGCTCTATAATGTGGCCAGGGTGTCGGTCGAAGTCGCTGCGGCATAGGAAGGGCATGAGCGCCATCTATTCTCGCGGCGTAGCGCGCATCCGCCATGCGACCACGCGCGAGATATTCGAGATCCCCGCCGAAGATCTCGACTGGGCCGAGTTTGCGTCGGATGAGCGGCAGATGGGGCCGGAGATCGGCTATTCGGCCGCCGTCGAGCATCCAGCTCTTGGCCTGCTGACATGGGAGCTCTGGGAGTATCCAATCGGCGCCGAGAACATGAAGGAGACAGATGTCAACGGCCACGAGCTCCTCGAGAATATTTCCTTTGGGTTGCAGCACCTGCCGGATGATAATGAGCCGGAGGCCGAATTGCCGTCCTTGGCTATCCGCTTGGGTGCCTTGTCCGGTCAGCTCGATGCTCTCGAAGAAGCCCTGGCGCGGCTGCGTAATGCAACGCCCATGCTGGGCCACAATCAGCCGCCCCCGGAATTTCGAATGGGACTGGCCGATACCGAGATTGCGGAGGCGCAGGACAGTGTCGTTGCGATTCGCGCCGAACTCGCAAAGCGGGACGCTCTGGACAGGGCAGACCCGGCGGTCGTCCAGGGCGCGGCAAGCCGCTTCGCGAGGCTGGCGGAGAAGGTCCGAGGCTGGCTGACTTGGGCTGCGGCGAAAGCCGGCGCAGGAATTGTCACCGGCATCGGTGCCGGCCTCGGCAAGGAGATCTGGGAGGATCGCGTTGAACTACTGGAAATGTTGACCAACGTGGCTGCCACGTTGACCGTCTGGGCGCACCACCTTGGACACCTATTCTGAAAATCTGTCGGCGGTGGCCTTCGCCATGACACATCCGGATCGATGCGCATGAGTACGGTTCTCAAGAAGTTGAGCCCGGCCATCCTGGCGTTCTGCGCAACGATCTCCTCCGAGCGACCGATCTTCGTGCGTTCAAGGCCATCGGCGGACGCGCAACCGTCGGCCTGCTTCGACAATGTTGCTCGCAAGATCGAACGGGCGGGCGGACAGACAGCTTTTGGTTGGGCCGTCTGGCATGTGCCGGGTCTCTATTTCGAAGCCGAGCATCATGGCGTCTGGCGCAATCGTCAAGGAGCGCTGCTCGATGTCAGCCCCCAACTGGGCCAAGCCGCAAAAATCCTGTTCCTGCCTGACCCCGGGGCGCTCTACGATCCGCGACGCTTCCGGTCGAACATCCTGGAACCTGTCGATGACAGCCCTGTCGCGACCGAATTCGTAACCTTGGCACGGGCGCGCAACGCCCTTCTCGATGCCTATCGAACGGGCGAATACATGGTCGCGATACTGAGCGGCGCCGACCAGGCAGAACTCGATTGCATCGATCGGCGGCTCAAGGTGCTTTGGGCGCTGGCTGGAGTACGAGCCTAACGCGGCTCAATCGTCGAGATCGACTCCGAACGCCGCCGCATTGATCGCCCGGAACCCGTCCCGCTTGGTCCAATCCATATGGCCGCCGAGCCGGTCCACGAGTGCCGCCGCTTCTGCACGCTGCAGATTCAGCGCGCCGAGGGCCTGAAGAGCAACTCTCAGATGGAGGACCGGTCGCGCGTTGATGTGCCCGCTTCCTCTGTCGAGGATATCGGTGAGCATCACGACCTCGATCTCCTCGATTGGCAAGGCTGCGAGAAATTCGATCGCGACGCGCACGGCCGCTGAGCAGATCGCGTCGCGATGCAACTCATAGCGCTTGCCGACTGGAAGCGCCTTGACCGAAGCCTTTCCCGATTTCAGCAGGGAGATGCTCTCCTCAGGCATGTCTTCTAGGTCGAGCCCATCGACAACGGCAATGACGCGCCCATCGACGAAGAGTGTATCGAGGCCCTCTACGCTGAACGGCAAATCGCCGAGGGCGCTATGGTCCTCCAAGGCGCGAACCATTGCTTCTGGATCGCGTTCGACGACACGTTGCGCCTGCGCGATCCCGAGATTCTCCGCCTCAGCCGCTTGCACCGCGCGGGCATGCTCGGAATCATCCTGCGCTCGGGCGGCATCGATCGCATCTGCCAACGCCTGACGAGCGCGCTCTTCGCGCTTGAGCACCCGCGTGAACCACCCCGGCGAATAATTCTCCAACTCCGCGGCCGCCCGACGTTCTGCGTCATCTCGTCGGTCGGGGATCGGGACAGGCGGCGCTGTCGCCGTCGTGAGCCAGTCGCGTCGGGAAAGCGCGATCCGATGCGCGCCGGTCAAGGCGTCGACAATCGCCTCATATTCGGCGGCCGCCTGGGCCGACGCATCCAGCAGCGCCTGGCGGTGCAGTGCTTGCTGATGGGCGACCCGGCGGCGCTCGGCCTGCTTGGCGGCCCGGTCCATCGCGCGCATCGAGCGCACGACACCGCGCGCGACCTGTCTGCTTGTCACCACGGCCTATCCCCCCTTTGTTCCTTAGCCGACAAGGATTTATACTTGATTCGCCTAAGGAACAAAGTGGGATGACCTCGATCTTCATGGCGTTGGCGCTGCAAGCCGCTTTCTCCGGCACCGCCCATGTGGTCGACGGAGACACGCTGACGATCAGCGCGCAACGCGTGCGCTTGTCCGGCATCGACGCCCCGGAGCTTGCCCAGCGCTGCGGCGCCGATCGCCGCCAGGAATGTGGTCAAATGGCTGCCGAGTGGCTCAAGACGCGGGTGGAGGGCAAACGGGTGACGTGCGCGAGCGTGGATCGCGACACCTACGGTCGTATTGTCGCTGTTTGCCGGTTGAATGGCAGAGATCTCGGGGCCGCCCTGGTCGAGGCGGGCTGGGCAACCGCCTATCGCCGATATAGCCTGGCCTATGTGCCTGCCGAAGATCGCGCACGATCGGCGCGGCGTGGCATCTGGGCCATGGGCTTCGAACGGGCCGAAGATTTTCGCAGGGCTCGGCGCGCGTCTGATCCCAGCCCCCAGTCATCGCGCTGCCGGATCAAAGGCAACATCTCGGCATCCGGCGACCGCATCTACCATGTCCCCGGATCGCGCAGCTATGCGGACGTCCGGATCAGCCCGGCAAAGGGCGAGCGCTGGTTCTGCTCTGTCGAGCAAGCGCGCCGCGCGGGCTGGCGACCCGTGCGGTGATTATCTCCGGAGAGTGCGCTCGCGCAGAACGGGCACTTCAGCGCCCGCACCGCCGTCCGGACCGTCGATCGCGATGCGCTTGAGCGGGACCGCACCCACCGGCAGCGCCTTTTCGATCTGCAGACCATCACCCAACTGCGCGAGCTGCTTCTCGAGATTGGTCACGTCGCCGCACCAGATTGTTTCGGCGTCCCGATCGCGCGAGGGATCGGGTCCTTTTCCATTCATATCGAATGCAACCGGGCGCATCTGGAAACGGTCGGCGCCACTCAACTCCACACCATAGTCCGGGCGCGCTGCGCTCCGCAGGACCAGCCGGCCATCCGACGCCCAGATCGTCGTCATGCCTTCAGCCACTTCATAGCCGAGCCCGCTCAGGCCCTCGAGAACGGCGGCGCGTCGGGCCTGGACCGCCTTGGCCTCTCGGTGCGCGTTGATTGCCGAAGCGGCTTCTGCCTGACGGGCCTCGATCTCGTCCGTCGCTGCGCCATCAAGGGCTTCTCGCCAAGTGGCGGTATCGAGCCCGGCAGCTTCGGCTTCCGCCAAGGTCACGATAAGCTGCGAGAGGGCTGCTGCGCGCTGACGGGCCGATGTGAGCACACGTCCGGTTTCGACCTCCAGTGCATCGAGGATCAGATGCCGCCTATTGGCAGGGGCATCCTCCGCTTCGGCCAGGCGCGTTCGCCAACCGGTCACATTGTCCAGATCGGCAATCTGGGCGATTTCGGTGATGCGGGTAGCAATTCGATCGACGGCAGGATCTTCGGGCGGCATGGGTTGCGCCAGGAGCCATTCCGCGAAGGATACAGGTGGCCTGTCGTCGCGCAGCTTGGCGGCAAGAGATGTGTCGGTCATACCGGGCTCATTTCCGCCCAGCAGGAGCAAGCCCTTGGCCGTGGCGGCGGGATCGCCACGCTCAAGGCCGGCTTCGAGTTCCGGATCTAGGGGCTCGGACTTCTGGCGCAGCGCTTTGAGCAGGGCCTGAGCAGCCTCGTGTTCTCGGCGTTCCTTCGATCGGGCGGCCGCCTGCTGCGCCGCGACCTCGGCCAGCCGCCGCTGCAAATCGTCGCGCAGAAACGCTTCTTCGATCGGTGCCTGCTTCTGAAGTTCGCCAAACCGGTCCTGCGCGATGAGCGCGGCAAGCGCCCCCCGGCGGCGTTGCGCGGCTGCGATGGCGTCGTCGTCGATACAATCATTGCGCTGTCCGATCCGCGCCCACTGCTCCAGCGCCGCATCGACGCGGGCAAGATGCCCCCGACAGATTTCGAGGATTTCCTCGCGCGTCACGATCCGCACGACTTTTGGCCCGCTCATAGTCTGGCCCCCAGTGCGGCGGTCACCGCCGCCTTAAGACGCTCTCGCTCCCGTGCTGGCTCGTGGAACCAGCGATGCGAAGAGACGCGATGGATCACCGGAATCGAACGGCGAAGCACGCTGGGACGCCAAAGCTCGCGTGCTCGCGCTGCTTCAAGAAGCCCATGGCGCGGGGCATCGCACTCGATTCCTATGCCATAAAGGCCCGTTCGCGGATCCTCGATGGCAAAATCGAGACCGAAGGCTCCGTCGTCGCTGACCGCGCTGGGCTGCCACCCCAGCGCCCGGATCTCCTCGGCGACAGCTTCTTCCAGCCCATCGCCCAAACCATCATAGCGGCCATGCCCGCGACGCTGCTCCGGCGTAAGCCTCGTCAGCAGGACGCCGGCCGCCTCCAGGTCGCCATCCGAGACGCAGCGCGCATATTCGAAATAGGCCTGGAGGAAGTCGCGCGGGCTCGTGGCCTGGCGCCGCGTGGAGAGTAGATCAGAGATCAGCGGGATCGGCATCGAGGTGACCAGAATGACTTTCTGCCTAGCGCGCGTCACGGCGACATTGAGGCGCCGCTCGCCACCATTTTGCCCAAGCACCCCGAAAAAGCGGCGAAAGGTGCCTTGGGCGTTGCGCCCAAAGGTCGATGAAAAGACGATGACGTCGCGTTCATCGCCCTGCACATTCTCCACATTCTTGACGAAAAAGCCCATGTCTTCGCCGCCTTCGACACGGTCCCGCTCGCGCGTGAGTGCAACCCTGAATGCAGGATCCTCCTCGGCTCGATCTTCGAGTACCTCCTCGATAAGGTCGGCCTGCTTGCGATTGAAGGTGACCACGCCAACGGTCGGAATCTTGACCCCATCGGCGCGCCACAGCTTCCGGAGCGTATCGGCCACATGCTCGGCCTCGGTGCGGTTGGTCTGATCTTCATAGATTCCGTCGGCCCGGATCATCTCGATCGGCTGGGCTCGCCGGATTTCATCTGCCGGGTGGCGCGCCGGCACGCTCAGGCGATTGACATAGAAGGAGGCGTTCGAGAACTGGATGAGTTCGCGATAGGCTGACCGATAGTGAATCTGGAGGGTCGTTGAAGGCAGCACCGTCTTGGCGAGCTGCAGCAAATCCGGGCAGTCCTTGATCTCGCGTCGGTTCCAGGTCTCGGCGACGGCTTCGCGCTCCTCCTCACCAAGCTCGTCATCGGTATCCTGGCCATCATAGATTTCGGCTTCATCGCTTTCGACGCGGCTCGCGAAGAAGGCCGTCGGCGGCATCTGCTTTTCGTCGCCGCTGACGATCATGTTGCGGCTGCGGTAGAGCGTGGGGAGCGCATATTCGATCGGCATCTGCGACGCCTCGTCGAAAATGACGGTGTCGAACAAGGCCTTGCGAAGCGGCAGCAGCCGGCTCGCCACGTCCGGATTGACGAGCCACACCGGTCGAAGTTGCATGAGGCCCAGATCAGCGCCGAGGTCGACAAATTCGCGCAGTCGCTTGGCGCGGACACCGCGAAGCCGGGTTATATCTTCCCATTCGCGCAGCGGACGCAGACGGCTGGCATCGAGACCGTCGACCAGAAGACGCCGGTTGAGCGTTCGCATTTCCCGGTCGGCCGCGGCCAGCGAGTTCGCCTTCGCTTCCAGCTCCGACGCCTCCAGCAAAAGCGTCGGGTCGGCCGCTTCGAGACGGCCTTTCCACGCCAGCCGCGCTTCCGTCGCGATCACGCGGCGTACTGTCGGCTCGAGCGCGTCCTCTTCGAGCAGTTCGAGCCGGTCGCGGATGCGGGCAAGCTCCGCGAAAACGGCCATGGCTTCTTCGCCCAGCTGCAGAACCCGCGCGCGAAACCGTTGATAGGCAGTCACATGAGGAAGGTCACGCTCGATCGCGTCCAGCTGCGAAAGGCCCGTCCGATCTTCGGCGATCGCTTTCGAGCAGCTTTCGATCCACGCTTCCGTCATCCAGGGCACCAGCCGCGCAAGCGCCGCCGCGCAGGTGACCCGCGCGGCATGTCGGGCGAGGCCCTGATCGATGCCCTCGATCAGATCTTCGACGGCCTGCCGGCTGGTTGCACGCGCCATGGCATAGGCGGTCGCGCGCTCGGGATAGGCCTCCAGGCGGCTGACCAGCATCTCTGCCGCGGTGAGCTGGGCAAGCGCTCCGCGCGTCGCCTCCAACAATCGGGGAATACGCAGCGGCGGCAAATGTCCGGAGGGTTCGCCAATCTCGCTGACAGCGTCAAGCAGCCGAGACCGTACCGGACGAAGCGCCTCCTCACGGTGCAACGCTTGGCCGAAGGCCGCTGCATCGGTGAGGCCCTCTTGCTGGAACAATCGCCGGCGGCGCCAACTGGCGATCCACCGGGACGGCGACAGCCGTTCCAGAAAGCTCGGACGCGAAAGGAGCCGGTCGGAGAGCACGATCCATTGCGCGAGATCGTCGTCAGACAGACCGCGGGCGACCTCAACGGCATCGTCCGGTGCTTCATCGGCAGGCAAGCGGAGCAAATCGCCTTCAATGTCGGCCAATGCGGTCTGCATCGGGGTTCTTGCAGGCATTCGCTCCGATGCGCCGGCAAGACGATCGAGCCATCGCGTGAGGCGGTCGCGTGCCTCCTGATCAAGCCCAAGCAAGGCCGTTCCATGGGCGCTGGACCAGGCGCGATAGGGTTCCGGATCGTTTATCGTGAGCGCATTGGGGGTGCGCTCAATGACCGAATGCCGTTCACGCTCCAGCCGCATGAAATCGAGCATGTCGGCCGTGAACGTGTCGATCGTGCCGGCATCCACGCCGAACTGGCGCGTGTCGACAAGCGCGCTTCCCTCATAATGAGCCGGCAGCCAGAGGCGGGCGACCGGGGCGCAGGTTTCCTGCAGAACAGCCAGATGGCCGGGATCGAACGGTCCGAGCAAATAGCGGAGCGACGGCAAGGGCGGCGCCTCGCCTTCGCGGGCAAGCCCGATCAGATCGCCCAGGATCAGCCGGTAAGACAGGCCGGTCTGATCGTCGGTAGCGTGGAGTGCGCAATGCTGGCCATCGAGCTCACGCTCGAGGGCCTCGATGCGCGCCGCCGTTTGCTGCCGTTGCTGCCGCCAGCCCGTCGCCCCATGAGGGCGTTGGAAAAGCTCTTCGAGTTGCTCCCGGATTGCGCGGATGACAGGTTCACGATCCTTGTTGACGTCGTTGACCATGATGACCCGCTCGCCGAGACCGGCGGCATCGAGGCGCTTGTGAACGACTTCAAGCGCTGCCTGCTTCTGACAAACGATGAGAAGGCTGCGTCCCGTACCGATTGCATCGGCCACCATATTCACAATCGTCTGGCTCTTGCCCGTGCCCGGCGGTCCTTCGATCAGCAGACCGCGACCATTGCGTGCCTCCAACACAGCCGCTTCCTGCGAAGGATCGCTATCCGCCGTGAAGTAGCGCTCCATTTCGGGCACACGCACCGGCACCGCACGCTCGACCTCGTCACCAACCCGAAAGGCGGTTTCGAGGCTGGAGCCGGCCGGCGGCATCGCCTTGAGCTGCCGCAAATCTTCCATCACGGCTTGGCCCAGAAACCCGAGATGGAACAGCGCCGCCGCGCAGGCAATGCGATCGTCGCCGGGCCTGAGTTTTAGATCCTTGGAGGGAAGCGCCACCAACTCGCGCCCTTCGACAGCAGCGAATTCCCGGAAGGCATCGACCACTTCGGCCGCGTTGACGGAAGAACGGGACAATACGTCATTGGCCACTTCGCGCCAGCGGCTCGCCGCGTCGATGCCGAGCAATGTCTCGAAGGCCGGATTGAGCCGAACTTCCTCCCGATCGCGATCGAAGGCGAGTGTGACTCGTCCGCGCGATCCGACCTCGGGGCTTAGCCGTACCGGCCAAAGCAATATCGGGGCTATCCTGGGCCGCGTGCTTGCCTTGGCCTCTTGCATGACGAGGAACGGGAAACCCAAATAGAGTCCATCGATTCCGGTATCGCGTCGATACAGGGTCGCATGTGCATAGAGGGTTCGCAGCCGCCGTTCGAGCCGAGGATCTGCGGTCAGGGGCGCGGGATCGACTTCGATCATCTGATCGTTGCGCAGCAGTAGATGATCGAGCAAGGCGGCGGCGCGGCGACGCGGACTGTCGAGTTCGCTCAGATCGATCCGGGCCGTCGTCTTGCCGATGACCATCCGGGTGAGCGGACCGCGCATGATCGAACCGGTGATCCGACGCGCGAAGAAATCGAGAAGGGTGGCAACATAGGATTGACGCGGGGGCTGCCGCCAGCGGTCCTCTGGCACGCCAAGAACCGCCAACGCACGGGCGATCGGAAGCCGTCGCTCCAGCCGGAATTGATCGGCCCATTCGTCAATGCGATCGAGACCGCTGCGCGCAAATCCTTCGATGCGCCCTTCCAGTTCGGCGTGGACCTCGCGCCGTGGAAGCCCAAGCCGGGCGAGCGCCGCATCGCGGTCGAATGCCTCGAGACCAGCCCGGCGAGCCGCCTGTTCCGCTTCCTCGACAATGGCATCGGCGCTGCGGAACTGGGACACGGCAGCGCTGAGGAGGAGGATCAGATCCTCTTCCTCGGTGATCCGCCGTTCGATGATCGCGAGCAACCCAGGGTGATCGGTGTCGGGCAGAATGCGTCGCTGTTCTTCCCAGACGCTGGCAAGCCGGCTCTTGGATGTTGAGAGCGCGAGCGTTCGTAGCTTCGTTTCATCAAGCTCGACGTCGAGCTGCCGCGCCCGTTCGCGAACCCTGGTCTCGCGCCGCTTCAAACGGGATAGCCAGAGTTCGGAATCGTCGCGATCGAGCCGGTCGGGGACGGGACCGGTAATCAGGGCATATCCTTCGGCCGTGTGATCGATCAGCCAACCGGGCGTTACGATCTCGCCGCGCACCACCAGCGGCATGGCGGGATTGAGCGCCTTCAATGCGAGGGCGAGCCGAAAATCTTCCGATACTTGCTCCAGGGCGGCAATTTGACGAATTTCGGCACGCAGGTCCGGGTGGAGGCCTGCCTCCTCCATCCAGGTCACGAGTTCGCCGCGAAGCAGGAGGTCGCGCGCCTCGTCCCATTGCTCGGCCTCGGCGGCGGCAAGCGCAAACTGACCGCCCCCCGAAAACCGCCGACCTCCCAGCGTGATGGACCGGGTTGCCCGGTCATCGGCCAGCGCGCCCTGCCGCGCCGGGGCGTCAGGAATATCGCCATCGAGCCAGCGCCGAACTTCCGGCCAGCACCAGCGCAGGCGGCGATCAGGCGCCAATAAGCCGCGAAGCAACGCGTCCACTTCGGGCGCGAGCCCGTCGGGGATCGGAGCGCCATTGGTGAGGACGCTGATCAGGAATGCCTGGTCATCGGCGTCAGCGAAGCAGGCGCCGTGCGTGACCTGCTCAAGAATGAGCATGCCGAGGCTCCACCAGTCGCTTGCTGCAGCGACGCCGCCGGCCACCGCTTCGGGTGCGGTATAGCGTGTGATCTCCAGCGGCGAGACGATATCGAGGTCGTAATCGGAAAGCCGCGCCGAACCGAATCCCGTGATGACAAGGTCGAGCGGATCTCGCGCTCGCACCATGATCGCGCCCGGCCTGAGGTCGCGGTGGCGTAGCCCGCACTCGGCGAGCGCGGCGAGCGCGCCGCCGACCTCCTCGAGAATGCGCGAAAGCGTCGCGACGTCGTCAGCGACCAAGCCTAGATCGGCAAAAGTCCCCCCGCGCAGATCTTCCGTGACCTCATAAGCCCGATCCCCATAATGTCCGGTCTCGAGCACCTCGGGAACATGGTCGCGGTCGAGCGTCCGCAAGATTTCATACACGTCCGGATCGGGTTCGCTGCCGAGCGCATAGAGCGTGACGATCGCCTCCTGTTCGTCCTCGTCTCGGACCGCCTCGTAGCGTTCCCGCACATGGCTGGTCGTCGGCAAGTGTTTCAGCAGGCGCCAGGCACCGATGCGCGTCTCCGCAGCCACCGGGTCGGTGGCCGCCGATGCCGGAGCAGGGTCCGCCGGTGACACGGCCGAATCGTTGTCGGTATCGACGGACTCCGCTGGCGCCGCCACATCGGCGCCACAGATGGAGCACATCAGATCGCCCGGCTCGACCGCATGGCCGTTCGCGCACATAAGTTCCGTCGAGGGGGGAGCCGGCCGCGGCGTTTCTTCGGGGGGACGCCATCCCGGCTGTCGCAGAGGCAGGCCTGACAGCGGCCAGTCGCAGAGCTTGCCGTCGAGTTCGCCCTCGCAGAACATCTCGTCGATCGGCCGCTCAGTCCGGCAATTGGGGCAGAAGTGGATCATGCGGCGAATATCCCGCGCCGATCCGACGTCAGTGCGTGATGCCCGGCGGAGGCAAGCGCGCGGCGCAGTCGGCCGATATCGCCGCGGGCAGGTATCCCGGCGAGCCAGGCATCGCCATCAGCGTCGAACATGACATCAAGCTTGCGATCGGTAGCGTCGAGATCTCGTTCGAATCGTCTCATTTCTTCACCAAGGGGTGTCAGGATGTGAAGCAACTGGTTGTCGCTTCCGCGAAGCGCGATCGTCTGCGGAAGGTCAGCCCGGAAGGGGCCGGCAACGATCGCGTCGACCAGGCCGGGATGCGCGAACAGCCAGCTTTGGATATCCGCCATCTCTCGACCCGTGAAAAGGAGGACCGACCGGTCCGAAAGCTCGCGCCAGGCCGCAAGAACACAGGCCAGCGCCTCGGGCTGATCGAATGGTTCGCCGCCCGAAACGGTCAACCCGTCGGCTTCGGGTGCAAGTGCCCCAAGCCGGTCGATGACGTCCGACAGCGGCACGCGGCCCACATCGTCCGCCCAGGTGTCGACCGAAATGCAACCTGGGCACCGAATGCTGCACCCCTGAAGCCAAAGCCCGATCCTTTGGCCCGGCCCAAGCGCGGTGACGGGAAAGTGGAGGCGCGACACGGCAATCTGCATCAGACATCCTCGAGTTCGAGCGTCGTGATCGCACCGGCTGCGATGCTGCGAACCGTTGCGGGTCCAGTGGCGTCCCGCTCGAACAGCGCGCGGGCGAGGGGATTGATCAAATGGGCCTCAATCTTGTTGCGGATACCGCGGCCGCCATTGGACAGATCTGCCGTGCACAGCTCCTTGAGGATGGCCTTGGCCTCGGACGAAATAGTGATGGGACGACCGGCATCGGCGGCGTCTTGAAGAACCGATGCGACCATCGAATCGAAGATTTTTCCGGCGATCTCGTTTCGGATGAAATCGAAGACGATGATATTCTCGCCGAAGCGGTTGAGGATCTCGGGGCGATTGAGGACGAGCTTGAAGTGGTTCTCGATCTCGATCCGCACCCGGCTCTGCACCTCTTCGAAGGGCTGATCCGGCGTGACGTTGGCGCGCCGCTCCCCGTCGGGTCCGGTCGAATAGATGCCGAGGTTCGATGTGAAGATAATGAGCGCTTCGGAGAAATAGACGCGATCACCGCGTCCGGACGTTAGAACGCCGTCGTCGAGAATCTGAAGGAACTTGTCGAGGATGCGGGGATGCGCCTTCTCGATCTCGTCGAACAGCACGACACTGAAGGGCTTCTCGCGCACGGCATTGGTCAGTTCGCCGCCGACGTCATAGCCGACATAGCCCGGCGGTGCGCCGATCAGCCGCTGATCGGCATGCTCGGCACTAAACTCCGACATGTCGAAACGGATATAGGCGCTCTCGTCGCCGAACAGCAGCTCGGTGACTGTCTTCGCCAGTTCGGTCTTGCCGACACCGGTCGGCCCGGCGAGGAAGGCGATGCCGCGCGGACGGCCGCCGCGACGTCCCCCGCCGATGCCGGTCGCCGCCCGCTTCACAATGTCGAGCATATGGACCACCGCATGGTCTTGCCCGACGACCCGGCGCCGAATGGCGTCGGCTCCTTCGAGAATTCTGTGACGTTCAATCTTCCGCCACGCGTCCTCGGTCACGCCGACCTTGTAGCGCCGAACGGCCTCCGCGACGTCGCCGAGCGGCACCCCCTCGGCACGGGCGAGTTGGGTGACCGCGTTCAAATCCACCAGCAGCATGCCCTCGGTCGCATCGACAAGGTCATCCTGCGCCTTGGCGAGCGCTTCCGCCGAGGCCTCGCGGCCGCCCGGCATGCCGCGGACCAGCGATGGTGCGACGGCACGGCGCGCCGCACGATCGGGCGGCGCGATCGGAATGTGGCGCAGCCGCGGATTGTCGATGGTCAGCCAATCGGGAAGATCGCCTTCCTTCTCGACGATCCAGATGATGCTGTTGAAGCGGGGTGCGCGATCCGGCCCCACCGGACGCGCCTCTGCGGACTGCCCGAGCACGAGCGCGTGCGTAAACAGCTGCTGCTCGACGGGCGAAAGAGCGTCGCTGCGAACGATCAGCCGCGACGCGAAATCGACGACAAGAGCGAGCGGCGTGCCATCGAGTTCGGCAAGCCGCTGAAGGGTGCTCGCGAGAAGATCGAGCCCGCCCGCGGCGCGGCCGCTGGCGGACGTAAGGCCGAGCCGCATAAGCGCTGCCGATTGATCACCGGCGGGATTGTCAGGATTGGCAATGGTCGCGAAGCCTAGAACCGGGTCGTAGCGCACAACATCGGCATAGCCGGCATCCGCTAGGGTTGCGGCAAGGACATCGGTCAAAGAGGCAGCCGCGGCCCGGCCACCAATTGCCCTGATGTGAAGATCGCGCACATTGCCCGTCAAAACGAACTGGCTCTTTAGCGGCAGGAAGCGCGTCAGATCACGCACCCAGCGTGGCTGCAGATCCTCACCCGTCACTTCCCGACCCCCCTATCGCACTCCGTCCAATCGTAGCGCACCCGGGCAAAATATCCGGTTAAAGGACGAGGTCAATGTCGCAGGGACTGTGGGCCACCAATTGATGGAATGAAGAGCGAAGATGAATTCTACAAAATAATCTGAATTGAAACGAGAAGAGTCGCCAACGACTCGAGGACGTCACTGACCCAGCAGAACAAATCATTGCCACGATCAATTTCGGTCACGCGTTCCGTGTGCCTGCGATCACACTATAGCGAACCCGCATGTTAGACTGATCGGAGCATCCCTTCGATATCCTCGATGGCCTTTCCGATCACAATCGGATGGGTGAAACTGTTAAGAAACGGGTGTGTTTCGGCTTTGAGATTTTTGTTCATCGTGTCTCAGATGCAAGCGGCGGGAAGGAGCTTTTGCAGACCGGATTGTTGTCGGGATAAAGGCTGCAGGCTCGGCAATCTGTACTGGTGAGCACAACCCGGACCGTTCGCAAACACCCCATTCCACGTAGCTGAAGGCCGCCGTCGATCAGAGATACCCAATCAACTTCATCCTTTGACCGCCCTTGAAGGGCTTAGTTGCTCGCCCGCTTGCGGAAGTCCCAGACGCGGATGCCCATCTTGCGAGCCTTGTCGGCGAGATTATCCTGGATGCCGGTGCCCGGAAACACGATGACGCCCCGTGGCATCTTCTCCAGCATGGCATCATTGCGCTTGAACGGTGCGGCCTTCTTGTGGCGGTTCCAGTCGGGCCGGTAGGGATCTTGCGGCACGCCCCGGTCGCGTGCCCAGCAGGCGGCGATGCGTTCGGCGCCGGTCGGCGTCGCGCCATGTAGCAGGATCATCTGCGGCAGTTGCGCGTGCACCTTGTCGAGCACCGCATAGATGCGCTGGTGATTGTTATAGTCGGCGCCACCGGTGAAGGCGATGCGCACGCCGTTGGGGTTCAGCACCAGTGCGTCTTGATAAGCGCGGCCATCGAGCTGCCTGCGGCTGTCAAGCACCGCCGAGGTCAGCGCCTTGCGGTTGACCATCGGCCCGGAGCGGGGAAGCCAAGGCTTGCGCAGGTGGATGCGGAACTGGTCGGCGGCGGCGTCGCGGAAGAATTCCATCGTGTCGCGGCGCTCAAGCATCGTGATACCTTCGGCGATTGCGCGCTCCAGCTCGACCGACTTGACCTCGCTGCCATCCTGTTCGCGCTGCATCCGCTTTTGCGCCTGCTCATTATCGTCCAGCTCGCGTTCGATTCGTTCGCCAGCGCGGTGGAAGACATTGACGATGTTCCAGGCCAGATCCTCAAGGTCGGGTTCGATCCGCGTATCGATCAGGCAGGAGGCCAGCGCGTCGAACATCTCGGCGACCGCGCCGCCGGCTATGCGATCGTCCGGGAGAGGCCGATGGTCGGGTTCATCCTCGAAGGGCCGGTGACCGTAGAGCTGCATTTCCTGAAGCAGATAGGCGGTGGAACCGGGTTGCGGCTCCTGGGTCTCGTCATAGTCGCTCGCCATTTTCAAATCTCCTTCGTCTGGCAGCCGCGCCTCTCGCGGCCTTCGTGGCGACGGGGAGCGGCAGGCGGAGCGGGACAGAACCGCGGCCCCGAGGGCGCGGCCGGAGCGCAGCGGAGGATGGCGAGAGGCGGCTATTTTGCTTCGCGATGCAAAGGGGCGCAGCCCCGGCGGAAAATAGCCGCGCACACGCCATTGCCGTCCGGCGCCGTTTGTCGCAGTCGCCCTCTGAAGAAGGCCGAGTGCGCGGCGTCCCTGAAGACACATGGAGTGGATGGCGAGCGCGCATGACCGGGGCCTTGCGCTACCCGTCGATCACCCCGGCTTCAGGAACTGCCCGGCATCGCTGGCCTGGAGCTGAACCCGCAGCCCCGCCACCAGTCGATCCCGCCCGAAGGCGACGAGGTCGTCGTTGAAGTCGCCCATCCTCGGCTCGAGCGGCACGATCTCGATGCCCGCCGGGATCGCCCGCTCTGTCAGCGTCTTCAACGCCCCCGCGCCGGCCGGATCGTCGTCGCGCGCGACATAGAGGCGCTTCAAGCCCGCCGGGAACAGGATGGCGGCGAGATGGGCGGCCGAGAGGCCCGCGATCGCTGGCATCGCGGGCATGACCTGGCGCAACGACAACATGGTCTCGATGCCTTCACCCGCCATCATCACAGCGCCGCTCCGCCCGAATCGCACCCCGTTTCCAAGGAGGTGCCCCATCGCGCGACGGGGATAGGTGATGGGCGCCTTGTCCGAGCCGTCAAGCGCCAGCCAGGTGCGATGGACTCCAGTGACGCTGCCGTCGAGATCGGTGACCGCCGCGATCATCGCCGGCCATGCGGGACGGACATTGAGGTCATCTTCGTCGGATGCGCGATACCAGCAATGGGGATGGAATCGCAGCGCGTCGCAGCCGGTGAGGTCGGTGATATGCCGGGAAGCGAGATAAGTGCGCACCAGACTGCCCGCGATCGGCTTTGCGGCCGCGTTCAGTCGCCGCGCCGCCTCTGGCGTGCCGGTCGGCGCTTTGCTGCGTCGGGCGGGCTTATCGTCGCTCGGCGCAGGCATCGGCAGGCGGAGGAAACGACGTGCCTCATCGAGCGTCTCGCGCATGGTCCGGCACCCTCGCGCTACTGCGATGATGTCGAGCAGGTCGCCATGATCGCCATTTTGCGCGTCGGTCCACTTGCCCGCCGCGCCGCGCCCATCAGGGGACGCGGCGAGGCGGACATAGAGGCTGCGCCCTGGCGTGTTATGGACGTCGCCCACCAGCCAGTATCGACCTTCCTTATGGCCTTTCGAGAGATAATGGCGGCAAACACCCTCCGCATGGCTAGCAAGGCGGTCGGCGATCTGACTAGCGGGACTTTGCATGACGGGGCTCCTCAGGCGGCCTTGCGCGAGGAGAGCTTCTCGATCGGGAAGCGATCGAACAGGCTGTCCAGCACGCCGGCGCCGACAGCCCCTGTCGGCACGTAGAGCTTCAGCTTCCACGAGACGATCTCCGAGATCAACCCCATGGCTTTGAGGCGCTCGATGCCCAGATCGTTGAACCCGGTGAGTTCGATCCGCCAGTCGTTCATCGCGCGGACCCGCTGTAGCTTCTGGTCCTGCGCCAGATGCAGCGCGACTTCGCCCGACATCAACATGGCGAGCGCTTCCTCGCCCGTCATCCGCACCGGCGCATCGTCGTCATTGGCGACCCGCGCCGCCCAGGCTGGTGACACGCGACGGCCGATGACGCGCTCGCCGTCATCGCTCTGAAGCCGATAGACCCGCGTTGATTCGTTGGGCAGCAGCTTCCAGATCGGAAGGAGCAGCCCCGAGACCATGTGCAGGGTCGAGGTCTCAAACTCAGGCAGCCCGGCAAGCTCGGTCGTCCATGCCGCGCTGAAGGTTGCTCGATCGGCCTCCTCCCACCGGCTTGCGAAAAGCATTTCGGCGGCCATGACGGAATCCGCCAGCGGCCAGATCAAGCGCACGCGTGGATGAATCGCACCGTCGTCATCGGTGACGCTGCGCGCCCGGCGCTGGACCGCCGCCCGGCCGGTCTTGCCATTGACCAGCAGCTTGCCGCCGCGATCCTCCGCCAAGGCAAGGGCATCGGCGAGCGATAGCGGCGTCAGCCGGTCCTTCCGCTCGATGGTGAGCAGCGCGGTCTGCGCGCCGGTGCCCGGATGGGTGTAGATCGGCGCACGGCCGACAATACGGAAGCTCTCGGCCTGCAGCGTCTCCAGCCCGACCTCATAGCTTCCCGAGGCCTGAGCCTGCTCGATCCGCGCGGTGAGCAGTCCTTCGAACGCCTCGAACATCAGATTCTGCATATCGACCGTCAACGCCAGCATGCGGTTGAGGAAGATGTTGATGCCGGGCAGCTCGTCGCGAAGGCCGCCATCGCTGTCGAACAGCGACAGGCTCGTCGCCGCTTCGAAGCGGGCGAGCGAGCAGCCCTCGACCTTACCGCGCGCCAGCAGCACATAAAGCTGGCGCAGCGCATCGCGCGCATACCAGCTTTCCAGATTATCCTCGGGCCGGAACATATTCTGTCCACCGGTCTGGCGCTGGCCGCGCGTAATCGCGCCCAGCGAATCGAGCCGCCGGGCGATGGTCGAGATGAAGCGCTTCTGCGCCTTCACATCGGTTGAGACCGGCCGGAACAGCGGCGGCTGCTTCTGGTTCGTCCGGTTGGTGCGACCGAACCCCTGGATGGCAGCATCGGCCTTCCATCCAGCTTCCAGCAGATAATGGATGCGCCGCCGCTGGTTCATCGCGCCCAGATCGGCATGATAGCTGCGCCCTGTGCCGCCAGCTTCGGAGAACACGAGGATCTGCTTGCAGTCTTGCTGGAAAGCATCGGTCTCGTGCAGCGCCGCCGATGCCGGACGGTTCTCGACCGCGAAGCGGATCGAGCCATCGTCATTCTGCTTCGGCACAACACGGCGCGAACGTCCCGTGACCTCGGCCACCATCTCGGTCCCGAAATGCTGGACGATCTGGTCGAGCGCACCGGGCACGGGCGGCAGCGCCGCGAGCCGTTCGATCATCGCGTCGCGGCGGCGCACCGCCTCGCGATTGACGACGGGCACGCCATTCTCGTCGCTGACCGGCCGCGAAGAGAGATTGCCCTCGCCGTCGGTGAACGGTTCGTAGAGCTGCACCGGGAAGCTGTGCTGGAGGTAGGACAGGACGCCGTCCCTCGGCGTGATATCCACCGACACGTCATGCCACTCGTCGGCGGGAATCTCGGCGAGGCGGCGCTCCTGCATCGCCTCGCCGGTCGAGACGATCTGGACGACGGCCGCATGGCCCGCCTCCAAATCGCGCGCGATGCTGGCGATGACGGCCGGCGTCTGCATGCTGGTGATGAGATGGTTGAAGAAGCGCTGGAGCATGCCCTGATAGGCGGACTTGGCCTGCGCCTTGGCCTGCCGGTTGAGTGTGCCGTGCGAGGCGCTGGTGACACCGGCAGCTTCCAGGGCGGCGTCGAGATTATTGTGAATCACCTCGAAGGCCGAGGCATAGCTGTCGTAGATGCGCACCTGCTCATCGGTCAGCCTATGCTCCAGCATCTCATATTCAACCCCATCGAAGGACAGCGAGCGGGCGGCGTAAAGGCCGAGCGCCTTCAGGTCGCGGGCCAGCACCTCCATCGCGGCAACCCCGCCATTCTCGATCGCCGAGACGAACTCGCCCCGCGTCGCGAACGGGAAATCCTCGCCACCCCACAGGCCGAGCCGCTGGGCATAGGCAAGGTTCTGCACGGTGGTCGCGCCGGTGGCCGAGACATAGACGATGCGGGCATTGGGCAGCGCATGCTGGAGCCGAAGCCCCGCACGGCCCTGCTGCGAGGGCGCGACATCGCCGCGCTCGCCCTTGCCGCCGGCGGCATTGGCCATGGCGTGCGCTTCGTCGAAGACGATCACCCCGTCGAAATCCGGCCCCAGCCATTCGACGATCTGGTCGACTCGCGACTTCTTGCCACCGCGCTCCTGCGACCGAAGGGTCGCGTAGGTGGTGAATAGCACGCCTTCTTCGAGGCGGATGTCGCTGCCCTGACGGAACCGCGACAGGGGCGTCACCAGCAGCCGTTCCTGCCCGAGCGCCGACCAGTCGCGCTGGGCATCTTCGAGCAGCCGATCCGAGACCGACAGCCACAGCGCGCGACGGCGGCCCTTCAGCCAATTGTCTAGGATGATCGCTGCGACCTGGCGGCCTTTGCCCGCGCCCGTGCCGTCACCCAGAAACCAGCCCCGGCGGAACTTGACGGCGCCCTCGGCATCCTCCGCCGCGGCGGTTACAGTGTCGAAGGTCGCATCGACCTTCCAGGCGCCCGACAGATGCCCTGCATGGGCTTCGCCGGCATAGATCACCGATTCAAGCTGGGCGTCGGACAGAAGGCCCAGCGTCACCAGCTGCGGCGGCAGATGTGGGCGGTAGGAAGGTTTGGGCGGTGCGACCGACGCCATCGCCGCCGACTGGACCAGTGGTGTGGGATGCGGCTGCGCGCCTGCGATCCGCAGCGACTGGAGCGCATAGGGCTCGTAGATGCTGTCGCCCAGGCGCTCGGCGGGCGGCGTCCACTCGATCGTCTCATAGGCGAGCTCGACCGCCGGCGTGTCCGGAACGGACGGCGCGGCGATGGTGGCTACGGCCCGCGTTTTCTGACGCGCCGGCATGGCGGAAGCGGTGACTGGCAGAGCCGCAACGGGCGACGGCGAGATCGGCGCGCGGGGCGGCACCTGATCGAGCACCCACTTGAGTAGCGTGGCGGTGTCGGGCGCCTTGCCCGCGCTCTCGACGAACCGGGCCGGTTCTTCGGCGGGCAGCTTGTCGATAACGGTCAGCCGCGTCTCGATGGTCGTGCCATGTTTGGCATAGACCTTCCCGTCAATCGCAGCGGTGAAGACCACGCGCGCTTGTTCCTGCAACAGGGTGAAGGCCCCGCGCCAGTCCGACGAAGCCGGCGCGCAGCTCGCGCTCGTGATCGCGACCAGGCGACCGCCCGGCTCGAGGCGCGCGAGGGCGGATTCGATATGGCGCATCGCAGCGTCGCGCATCGTGTGATCGACGTTCGCGACCGCCGAGAAAGGCGGGTTCATCAGCACCACGGTCGGCCGGATGTCGGCGGGCAGCCGGTCATCGATCGAGGCGGCATCGTGCATGGAAACGGCGACGTCAGGGAACAGCTGCCGCAACAGCTCGGCGCGGGTCTCGGCCAGCTCGTTGAGCGTGAGGCCGGCCCGCGCCAGTGTCGCATGAACAGCGAGCATCCCGGTGCCTGCCGAGGGTTCCAGCACATGGTCCGCAGGATGGATCGAAGCTGCCACGCCCGCGACGAAGGCGACGCCCGGCGGGGTCGAGAATTGCTGGAGCGCTTGCGACGTTTCCGAACGCCGCGTGTGGGTCGGAGCCAAAGCGGCGACACGCTCGATCAGCGCCAGCGCGCTCGGCGCAGTACGACCGACAATGGCTTGGCCATAGCGGCGCAGGAACAGGATCTCCGCCGCCTCACAGGCGTCGTAGGCGCTTTTCCAGTCCCAGGCGCCTTCGGAATCGCTCGCGCCAAAGGCGTCGGTCATCGCCAAACGGAGCTGCGCCGTATCGATGGGACGCCCGGCCTCGAGTGCCGGCAGGAGGGTATGCGCCGCGGTCAGCAGGGCGCTGGCGCGGTCAGCAACCTCAGGTGCGGCGCTGGGACAAGCGGCGCAGAGCGCCGCATCGGACAGGATGTGGGTCATGGGTGAGGTCTCCGGGAGAGCGGGAAGTCCAACCCCGGTGGGCGCTCTCTCTAAGCCCGGCCGGGTTCCCTCTTCCCGGCCATGCCTCTCCCTCTCACCCGTGATCGACGGTTAATTCGGTTCGGGATCTCAGACCGCGATCCCGCGGGCGTCGCCTTAGCGAAGTGCCACTCTATACCCGGTCAATCGGCGTCCTCGGCTCGGACACAGGATCGAGCGCGAGAAGCAGCCTGCGCCTTTGCGTTCCGGCGATGGGCGGCGAACGGTGAAGGATCGCCGGTTCCTCGGCGTCGAGCCGCCCCTTGAATATCGCGACATCGCCAACGGCGAGCTGATGGACCGGCGCGTCGGGTTGCGCCACCACCTCGATCCATTGCGTAGCTTCTCCGGCAAGCGTCATCAGCAGCCGTGCGCGCACATAGTCCATGTGGAATTTGCGGCAGGCGTCGGTTTCGATCACTTCGAGACGCAAACGCAGGTCCAAACAATCCATGATCTGCGCGAAGCGGATGGCTTGCCCTTCGATCTCGCTTGCCAGCGTCTCGCCCTGCGCAGTCTGGGGATAGCCCGCATCGCAAAGCAGGCGGGTGATCGCGGGCAGGAAATCCGGACCCGTGATCGGCGCATCGATGTCGTCGATCGCATCCCATTCCAGCCCGTCGATCCAGTCAAGTATGGGCGGGCGCGGGCGCGACCAGATGGCCAGTTGCACTACCGGGTCTGTGATACGGGTCAGCACGTCCGGATCGCGCCCTTCAGCGGCAGGGGAGGGTGTCGTCTCCGTATCCACGAGAGCGAGGACCGTCATTCCGCTGTCTCCAGCGCGCGCGCCCATATCGGGAAGGGATCGCGCAGGCCCGTCCACTTCTCCGGAGCGAATTTCGTCGCGGGCAGCAGGCAGGCATCGAGCCGCGCGCGGATGTGCGCTTCGTTCATGCCGATGCCGATGAACACCAGCTCCTGCCGCCGGTCGCCCCAGACCTGATCCCAATGCCCGGCAACGAAGCGTTCGAAGCGATCGTCGTCGGGCCATTGATTCTTCGGGATGCTGGCCCACCAGCGTCCCATGCGCGCGGTCATCGTCTGGCTGCCCGCAACCGCCAGTTCGCCCACCCAGTCGGGCCGCGTTGCCAGCCAGAAATGTCCCTTTGCGCGGACCACATGGTCAAGTCCGCCGTCAGTCAGAAAGGTGTGGAACTTTGCAGGGTCGAACGGTGCGCGCGCACGATAGACGAAGCTTTCGATGCCATATTCCTGCGTTTCGGGGACATGGTTGGCGTAGCCGTAAAGCTCCTTGGCCCAAAGCGGGTGTTGCGCCGCCTTCTCCTCGTCGAACAGGCCGGTGTCGAGAATGGCTTCGAGGGACACCTTGCCGTGATCGCAGGTCAGGATCCGCGCATCCGCATTCAGGCTCGCCACCAACTTCTTCACGATGGAGAGCTGGTCCGACGAAACGGCCGACGCCTTGTTGATGACCACCACATCGGCGAACTCGATCTGCTCGACCAGCAGGCCGACCAGGCTGCGCCTATCGTCTTCGCCCAGCGATTCTCCGCGATCGGCGAGGAAATCCTGGCTCGAATAGTCCTTCAGCAGATTGATGGCGTCGACCACCGTGACCATCGTATCGAGCCGCGCCACATCGCCCAGCGACGCGCCGGCTTCATCGCGGAAGGAGAAGGTGGAAGCGACCGGCAGCGGCTCGGATATGCCGGTGCTCTCGATCACCAGATAGTCGAACCGTCCGGCCTCGGCGAGTGTGCGCACCTCTCGCAAAAGATCATCCCGCAGCGTGCAGCAGATGCAGCCATTGGTCATCTCGACCAGCGTCTCCTGCGACCGCGCCAGCGCCGCATCGCCGCCGCGCACAAGATCGGCGTCGATATTCACCTCAGACATGTCGTTGACGATGACGGCGACGCGCCGCCCCTCGCGATTGGCGAGGATATGGTTGAGCATTGTCGTCTTGCCTGCGCCAAGAAAGCCGGAAAGAACGGTTACAGGCAGACTATCCTGCATAGGCATCGCACGGGCGGACATCGTCATTGAAGCTCCATCGAATCAAGAGACGTTATATCGTATCTCTATCGATATGATTCCAAGAGCGGAAGGCCATTCAACAGGGGCCGCTCGGCTCAATAGGCCGGTCAAAAATGGCCCGTCTCGCCGGAATCGAGACGGGCCACATGAAAAGTCAGGAATTCAGCCGTTCATGACCTGGTGACGTTCCGGATCGATCACGAACCCGTGTTGGCCGGCATGATATTCACCACTTGGAACGAGATAGCGGTTCGTCTCCGCCCCATCCCGGCGGCCACCGATCGTGGCAATCGTCTGGACGAAGCCAGGATGCCGATCCGATCGCGCCGCCGAGATAACTACCCAGTCGTGAGCATGCTCGCGCTGGAAACGTTCCCGGTCTCGAGTAAAGGACTCTGCCGCTGTCAGAGCACGGCCGTGGACGGCTTCCCAGGCATCCGGTTCCCAATCGCGCAGCGTGCGATCGGCCATGGCCTTTTCGCGGTCGGTGAAGAGATCGGGATAGCCGACAGCGACGCGCGCCCAGTCACCATCCTCTTCATACCATCCACCCTTGATCCGCAGTGCTGGATGCAGGGCAGCGTTGCGTGCACGGTCGAGCTTGAACCCGCCATGCGAGGCGGTGCTGTGGAAGACGACGCCTTCGGCATAGACGGTCGCGCCCTGTGACATGCCCCACGGCGTCGAGAGACGCATACGCACTTCCTTGCGGCCAAGGGCTTCACGCTGCCGCAGATGGATCGCGACCTCCTCAATATGCGCGCGAAAACCCCCGTGGTCCACAACGATACCTTCGCTGCCAAAGACATCATTCTCGGTCCAATCGGCAATGGGCCGCGACATACGCCATCCAGACGCGAGGCGGTAACCGCCTGGTGCCGGAACGGCGATATAGCCCATGTCGCCTATGCGAGCGGCCAGGAAGCCGGCGGCGGTCGTGCCATATTCGACGGTGATCGCGCTCACGCCACCCTCCTGTCGATAGCGCGAGCAGGCGCATAATCTGAGCCGTAGCAGCGCGACCGCTCGAAGGTCCGGTCACCGGCCTCATCGACCAGATATTCGATGACCTCCTCGGTATAGTCGGCGTCGATGATCGCCGGATGGGCCGGGACGAGCCGGACTGCATGATCGCCCTCGAACACCACCGCATCGGCGACTTGCATCGCTGTGCGATGATCCCCGGCGTCAACCGCGACCTTGATGCGAATGGTCGTGTAGACATGCACGAAATGGCGCCGAATGGTCATGCCGCCCTCCCGAGGCTGGAGGGCTGGATCACCGGATCAGGATCGGGAACGACCTCGATCCGCGCACTGGAATAGCGATTTCGTTCGAGCCACTCTTCGGCCGCGCGGAGGTCTGGCGCCAGAAAGCGTAGCTCGTCACGGCCGCCGAAGCTGGAGATCACCCGCACCATGCCGGGCTTGGGCGTCTCGACGATCTCGAAATGCAGCCTGCTCTCGACCGAATAGTGCCGGCGCACGACAATCGCGATGATGCCCTGACTGCCATAATTGCCAAGATGGAGGCAGAAGCCTGCGGGCGATCGATAGGTCGGCCGGATCTCCTCAGCACTGCGCTCGATCAGGCGACCGATGCCATTGTCGTTGTTCCACGCCTTGAGCTTTCGAGTGAACCGTTCAGGCGGACGCGGCTCGCCGCTGGAATAGCGGATCAGACTGCCGAGCGGCGCTGTGTCGTAGATCAATTGTGCGGACATATTTGCGTCTCCGTGAAACGCGAAAGCCCGGCGCATGGCCGGGCTCTCGGGGGTTGTGGTCGGTTGAGAAAGGATCAGGCGGGCGTGCCGCTCGCGATCCCGATGGCCGCCATGGCGGCGCTGAACTCGATGTTGCGGATTTGCTCGTCGAGATTGAGCTTGCCGATCGTCGCGACGCAGGCTTGACGGATATGCGTGTCGCTGACCTCGATAGCAGCGGTATCGGTTCCGGCATGAGCCTTCCGGATATCCGTCAGCATCGAACGGACATCCTCCTCGGCGAGCATCAGAACGGGATATCGGCCATGACCCGGTGCGCAGCCGAGATCGCCATGCTCAGCCTTATCGAGCAGCCGGCATTCCATCTCGTTGGTCGAGTTGGAGAGGATATGATCGGCGGTCACCACGGTCACGCCGCCGCCAAAGCCATCGGGCCGCATCTTCGTGCAAGTCCAGGCCGATGTGATGGTGACGTGGTCAAGCTGGTCGCAGCGCCGCACGATCTGTTGGAAGATCGCAGCATCGCCCAGATCGGAAAGATCGAGTGCCAGCTCGGTTTCATCGGGGTCGGTTTCGGCCAGCTTCGTACGGATCATCTCGACGAAACTGCTCGATGGCATGGGCTCGTCCTCCAGCATCACCCTCAAATCGGCAATGTCGAGCCAGACCATGTCTGGTGGCCCTTCGCTCGAATAGAAATAGATCGCGTCGCCATCGGGTTCATGCTCGAATACGCCAGTGAGCAACGCATGTTCGAGGCGGGTGATCGCGCTGGCCGGAATACTCGGCCGCACGACGGTCGGGAAATGATAGTCTGCCATGAAAGGTCTCCTGATATGCGAAAGCCCGGCACGAGGACCGGGCTTTCGAGGATTGTAGGTAAAAGGTGGAATGGCAGTGCCGGGTCAATCCCGAAGGCCTCCAGAGGCGATGTCGGCGATCCATTCGGCCGCCTCGTCGAAATCCGCGTCGTCGTCCTCGACTTGCCGCGCGAGGGCGATGGCGCCGGGGCGGCCAAGCTGCCCAAGCCGCTGGAGGGCAATCAGCAATGTGGGCGCCAATTCGTCAGGCGTCGCTGTATCGATTTGAGAAGTGCGCATCATATGTCTCCAGAAAAGGCAAAAGGCCCGGCGCAGGTGCGCCGGGCCGGATAGGTGAACGGGAGAAGGAACGGGGCGACCAGAGCCGCCCCGACCGGTTGTCAGGCCGCCGCCGCGATGGTCTCCTCATCGTCGCTGCCGGCATCGGCCGGCTGATCCTCATCGTCGAGGAATGCAGGTAGCGACGCTGCTTCCTCGTCGGCCGCCGGATCGGCAACGGGCGCGTCGAGCAGTTCGGGCATCCGCATCGGCTCCGGCAACCAAGCGGCGTCTTCCAGCAGCCGCTCGGCCTCGTTCGCCATATCGCCCTTCTTGAGATGATCGATCATTTCGGCGAACTTCGACCCCTTGGCCTCCGCCACGTCGGCGAGGATGCGCGGCTTGGTCACGCTGCGGAAGTAGCCCTCAACGGTCGGACGCCAGCCCGCACCGATCAGATCGAGTCCGACCGCGCGGGCGAGGACATGGCTGTGCATGATGCGCCGCTCGACGCTGTGCTTCGAGATGCGGCCATTGTCATATTTGGGCACCACCTCCTGCTGCGCATTGAGCGCCTGCGAAGCGCAATGGGCGAATAATGCCGCCTGCTCGGCGCCGTCGAATTGAAGGAGTGCGTCCCACAGATCCTTGTCGTCATCGGGCAGGCGGTCGGCCCAGCGCTTGTGGCGTTCCTCGATCGCCTTGGCTGGGGCGCTGCTGCGCAGGCCGGATGGCGCGAACCCGAACGACACCTTGTTCAGCGACACCTCCAGACAGGACTCGCGGCTGTAGCTGTAGAAGGTGCTGAGCACGAAGGCATGCAGCACCGCCGCGAAGGCCGTGGACGGCTCCTGCGCGAGGGCATCCTGTAGCGCGAGCGTACGCCAGGCGGTGAGTTCGGCGACAAGCCGGTCGGGCAATGGCTTGAGAATCTCACCATCCTCATCATCGTCGCCACCCGAAGCCGCGTTGATCGACACGACGTTGGAAACAGCGGGATCGGCCGAGCCGACGCTGTCCTCGTCATCCCCATCGCCGCCGGCGAAAGGCGCATCGGGCTCATCGCCGCCGGTCTCGGCTTCGACCACCGGCTCATCCTCCGGACGGACATAGCCGCGCTCGATGCAGAGCGAGCCATCGGCTTCGATCGACACGAACGTGCCGGCCCGCGCCATCTCCTCGGGCTCGAAGGTCAGCGGCCGCTCGACCAGCGCACCGATCTCGGCGTCGATGGCCGCAATGCGTGCATGCACTTCGTCCGGCACGTGGGGTTCGTCCGCCCACTGCTCCTCGATCGCCTCAGCCTCGGCTTCCAGTTCAGCGAGACGAGCATCCTCCTCCGGCGTCCGCGACACCGGTACGCCCTCGATCTCGCGCATGCCGTCGGTCACGCCCCAGGGCAGGTCGACCGCGGTCGCGACCCATTTCCAGCCCTCGGCGCCGATAGCCTCACCCTCAGCCTGGAGCTTCTCGGACACCAGCCGGTCGAGCAGCGCCGGATCGGTCAGCCAGCCGCCGTCATCCTCTTCGAACAGGTCGCGCAGGACATGACCCCCCGCCGCCACATAGGCATCGACGCCGATGAACCGCACGCGCCGGTCGGCGACGCGGATCGTGTCTTCGGTCAGCTTGCTGCGGATATAGGCGCCGGACTTGTTGTAGCTGTGGGCGAGCAACTCCCACACCTGCTCTTGCCGCTCATGATCGTCCGAGACCGAGAAGGCCATGAGTTGCTCGAGCGTCATGCCGTCATCGGCATAGATGGCGTGCAGCCTGGGTGACACCTTTGCGAGACGCAGGCGCTGGTTCACCACCGCCGGGGTCACCAGGAAATGCGCTGCGATCGACTCGATGCCTTCGCCCTTGTCGACCATCGCCTGCATGGCCCGAAATTGGTCGAGCGGATGGAGCGGTTCACGGAAAATATTCTCCGCATAGCTGTCCTCCTCGGCCAGCACGCCATCATTGGCAGCCTTGATGACGCAGGGAATCGGCGCGTTCTTCGCCAGGCGCTTCTGCTTCACCAGCAGTTCGAGCGCGCGGAACCGCCGGCCACCGGCCGGCACCTCGAAATCACCGGTCTCCTGGCCTTCCGGATCGAGGATGGGCCGGACATTGAGGCTCTGGAGCAAGGTGCGGCGGACAATATCCTCCGCCAGTTCGCCAATCGACACGCCGGCCTTTACCCGGCGGACATTGGACTGAGACAGACGCAGGCGGTCAAACGGAATGTCGCGCGAGCCGCTGAGGACGATCTTCGGAAGGCTTTTGGCCATGGGTTTTCTCCATGACGGGCCGCCGCGAGACTCTCTCCCGGCTCCCAGCCCGTCATGAAGCCCCAGGCTTCCCTCTCACTCTCATGGCCTGCCGCAGGCAGGCCATGCGTCCCTGCCGATACGGCGAACGCGGCTGGGCGCAAGAGCCTTGCCATTTAGTTCTCTATTTGTTCTCATGGCTTCATGGAACGAATCGAACGACATGAGCTGTCTGCCATCCTGCTGGCGGCGCCCGGCTGGGCGCGGGTCGGCCTGACGATGCCGGACGAACGAATGCGCGAGCGCGCCGCCGATACGCTGGCGGCGACGATCATCGAGAAGCTGGAGGGATCATCACCGCCCGATGTGAACCAGCTCAGGCTTCCGCTGTAGGCGAAGGCGCGGGTTCCTGCGCCGCATCGAACACGCCGCGCCGGACGCCGAAGCGGTCGGAGAAGGTGATGACATTGGTGCGGCCCTCACGATCGACCTGCGTGAAACGCAGCACATCACCCTTGAGGATCTCGATCGTCACCGGCGGCAATTCATCGCGCGGATCGTGGAAGGTCATGCGGTTCTTCGGCATCTTCACCTCCAGCGCAGCGTTGGGCACGACTGCTCTTCTCAGGGGGCAGGCCATTCCTTCTTCATCTCGAGCAGCCCGAGCATCCCCTGATAGCTCTGATCGGGACGGATTTCACCTTCATAGCCAGCCTCACGCAGTTCGGTTGCGCGTTCGCTTGCCTCGAAGGGCTGAAGCCTTGGATCGAAGCTGATCGACCTGAAGAGCATATTGGGATCGATCCGCATCACACGAACGTCCGGAACCGGCTGGTCCTGGGACCATTCACGCCCGATCAGCATAAAACGCACCTCCTGCTCGTGGGCAAAATAGTGCCGCTTCCATAGCAGCGACTCCGCACGGCCCTGGACCGTCTGGAAGAAACCAGGACCATGTTGGCCGTTGCAGGCATTGACGATGCGCTGCCAGATTTCCTTGTCGTCGAGATATTCGACACCGCCCACGACGATATGCGCGTCGGCCCCATCGGAATGCCAGACTTCCGAAGCGGAAAGAAGATGGCGCGCCGTTGTCGTGACGGTGACGCCTTCGTTCAGGCGATCGGCATTGCGCCGCGTCTCATCCAGTCGCACGCGGGAATAGGCACGCAGCAGCGTGTCGGAGCCGGGATTGAGCGACCAGCATTGCGCCCATGCCGGAGCCAGAAAATCGGCAAGCTGGCGTTGGCCTTTCGCCGGTGTGAGCCCGCGGCCGTCCAGCATGCAAAGGGAGGGAGCGTCCTCCCTCGGATCGTCCCAGACCCGCGGTCTTACCAGCGCCATTTCCTTGTTCTTCACCGCATCGAGGAGCCGACCGAGCGGAAAAATCCGGCGCACCTCCTGATCGAGATCAGCGATGCGCGCAGCAAAGCGGCAGGGATCGCCGTTGATTGGCAATAGTTCCATATATTCTCCCTCCGGCCAACCTTAGCAGGCGACTATGAAGAGCTTGTCTATGCCATCCGGAGGAAGGCCAATCACCGATGCTCCTCGAACAGGTCTTCCTCATGCCCCTGCCAGACGATCCGGTCGCCCTCATCACGCACCGCCTTTCGCCGCGGCGGCCGCTTGGGAGAGGATGCGTTCGCCTTCGATCAGCGATCCGGCGCGGCATGCCGCTTCGGCATAGATCGAGAGCGGGAACTTGCCCTCGAACAGGATGTCGCGCTCGATGCCGAGCCCGAAGGGCAGCCGGATCGATTCCAGTTCTTCGAGCGCAAAGCTGCCCAGTTCCGGACAGCCAAAGCCGAGGTCCGCGACGCCGAAGAGGATCCCGTCTTCATTCAGCTCGGTGGCCAGCCAGGTGGCCGCCCCCACGGGATTGAAGAAGCGGACCACCGGCACGGGGTCGGGCGCGGGCTCGCCGCGGCGCAGCGCGTTACAGCGAGCAAGGTCATTGGCGCGAAGCTGTTCGCGCAGCTCTGGCGTCAGGAGGGTCATGCTGCGATCCTCCTTGTCAGAGCCATGCCGCAATCGGGGTCCGGATCGTCGTCATTGGCGGCAAGCGTCACATCGGACCGGAAGGCGAGCAGATAGTCGGCGGCCTTCGAAGCTGCGCTGGCGGCACGCAGGATCGCGCGACTGTCTTCGCGGATAATTTCGAGCCAGGAACCAAGGTAATCGGCATGCCGGACGGTCGGCGTGATGCCGAGCGCGGCGCAAACGAAGGCGCCAGTTAGCTCGGCACACAATTCCTCCTTGCCGTAAGCGACCGAGCCGAAGCTGCCGGTCTGGTCGCGATTGAGACGGGAGGAGCCGCCCGCCCAGTGGCCCAGCTCATGAAAGGCCGTCCGGTGCCAGTTCACCGGATCATGGAAATCGTCGGGCCGAGGAACCTGCACATAATCGTGCCGGGGTGAATAATAGGCCGAAGGGCCACCGATGCGGAAGTCGGCACCGGTCGCTTCTATCAGTGCCTCGGCCTGTGGCAGGATCAGCCCTTCGGGGATCGGCGGCGGTGGTTCGCAGATATGGTCAGGCAATCCCTCGCACTGCTCGACCGAGAAGACGGTGAACCATTTGAGGAAAGGGATACCGCCGGACGGCTCGCGGCCCTCATTGTCGGCGCGGCGGCGCTCCTCCTTCGGGATGAAGCGGCGGGTATAGATGACGCCGATGCCCTGCTCGCCGCGCCGGACATGGCCGCCGAGCGCCAGCGCCTGCCGGAAGGTCACGAAGGCATGGGAGGCAAGGCCGCGCGAGACGATCGCGTCCCACAGCGTGAGCACGTTGATGCCGCTGTAACGCCGATCACTGACGGCATTGTAGGGCATGCCGATGCTCGCCTTGGACGAGCCCCAGGGCTGAACCCAGGGGACACGACCGGCTTCGAGTTCGGCGATGATCCGGTTGGTGATCTGTTCGTAGAGGTTGGTCCGCTCACCCGTGGAACGGTAGGGGCGTGCATGTGCCATCGCGATTCTCCGCGACGGATCGGTCCCGAGCCTCTCTCGTGACGCTCAACCCGTCACGGCCAACCGGCCGCACTCTCGCTCTTGAAGGGGGCGTTACGGGGTGCAGCCCCGTTGAAGGGGTCGTTTGAGATTCGCGAAGCGAAGCTCAAACGCAGGGGAAGGCATTCCCCTCCATAGGCCGCCACAATAACCGGCAATGAGCGAATCTACGCAACTGATGTGGTGAACTGGTGGTGAACTGGCACTATTGCACGACCGGACGCCTCAGTGGTCACCCTCATAACTTACTGATTTTCCTGGAAAAACTGGAGCGGGCGAAGGGATTCGAACCCTCGACCCCAACCTTGGCAAGGTTGTGCTCTACCCCTGAGCTACGCCCGCTCTGGCGGCCGGAGGAAGTGTCCCTCTCGGCGGGTGGGGGGCAACTAGCAGCGGCTTTTCGCCTCGGCAAGCGGGAATTTGCATAAAATCACTTTTTTCTGCCCATGGCCAATCCGTCCCATATATTGGCACCTAACATTCCCGTCTTGGCACCGCGTTGCCATCTGCTACTGTTCGCTCGGTAAATCTCTGACGAACCGACGGATATAATCGCGCCCCATTTCCTATCGGATGGGGATCAGCAGGAGCGCAGCCATGACCGCCGAACCTTTGACGCGCCGCAGCCTGCTCCAAGGCAGTGCCGCCGCAGCCGCCGCGATCCCCGCTTTGGGCGAAGCGCAGGCGGCTCCCGCCAAACGCAGGGAAGGAGCATCGATGATCCCCGTAGGACTGACCGTGAACGGCCGTGAAGTGCATCTTCAACTCGATTCGCGCACGACCCTGCTGGATGCATTGCGCGAGCATCTGCACCTCACCGGTACGAAAAAAGGCTGCGATCATGGACAATGCGGCGCCTGCACCGTGATCGTCGAGGGGCGGCGGATCAACAG
>DATEEP010000029.1:0-15773 GCA_035281095.1 Novosphingobium sp.
AGGCGGGTGACGTGCGTTTCGTCGGCAGCGGTAACCTCCATGCACCAGCCGCTCGGATGGCGCAGCACGGCACCGACTTCCGGCACCTGCTCGGCGAGCACGAAGGCGAGGCCGCCGAGCGTGTCGACCGCTTCCTCGACCTCGGCGATGCGCGCGTCGCCGACGATCTCGGCGACGTCGTCGAGCTCGGCGCGGGCATCCGCGTCCCACATCCCTTCGCCGATCGGCACCACCAGCTCGACCGGGGCGTCGTCGTGCTCGTCCTCGATGTTGCCGACGATCTCCTCGACCAGGTCCTCGATGGTGATGATGCCGTCGGTGCCGGAATATTCGTTGACCACGACCGCCAGGTGGACGCGGCGCGCGCGCATGTCGGCCAGCACGTCGAGCGCGCCGCGCGCTTGCGGCACGAACAGCGGCTGGCGCAGCAGCACTTTCCAGTCGGCGGGCGGAGGGGCGTTCCCCGCGAGGAAGGGGAACACGTCCTTGATGTGGAGCATTCCGAGGATCTCGTCGAGCGATTCGCCATAGACCGGCATCCGGCTGTGGCCATGCTCCGCGAACGCGGCGACCACCTCGTCCCAGCTCGCCGCGCCCGGAATGGCGACGATCTCGCCGCGGGGGATCGCCACGTCGTCGGCATCGGTCTCGCTGAAGTGGAGGAGGTTGCGCAGCATCTGGCGTTCCAGCGTCGACATGTCGCCGCTCTTCTCGCCGTCGCCCGCCTCGCCCTCATGCTCGTCGATCACTTCTTCGATCTGCGCGCGCAGCGACTGATCGACGTCGGAAGTGAACAACCGTCTGATGACTCGCCACAGCGAGCCGCTACTGTCCGGGTCTCCCGCGCCCGCCTCGCCGTTGCGGCCATTGTCGGCCATGTCCTTTGAACGCCCCTATTCCTGAACAGAATCCCCATATGGATTCGCGATGCCCAGAAGCGCAAGAGCCTTTATCTCCAGTGCTTCCATGGTTTCGGCGTCTGCATCGCCGGTTTCATGGTCGAACCCTGCGAGATGGAGCAGCCCGTGGACAATCAGGTGCGCGGCGTGGTGCTCGACCGCGATGCCCTTGTCGTCCGCCTCGCGGGCGCAGGTCTCCAGCGCCAGCGCTATGTCGCCCAGGAGCTCGGGCGGGCCTTCGGGCGTAAGCGTAAGCAGATCCTCGCGCTCCAGCATGGGGAAGGACAGCACGTTGGTGGCCTTGTCCTTGCCGCGCCACTCGCGGTTGAGCGCATGGACCTCGGCGTCGTCGGTGAACAGCACGCTGGCGGCAAGGCGCGGGTGCGCGAGTTCGGGCGCGGCCCGCGCGGCGGCGGCGGCGGCGCGCCCTGCCAGCGCCTCCCAATCGGTCGGGGAAGGCCAGGGCGCTTCGATGGCGATGTCGAATTGCATTGGCCTGCCCCTCAGGCGTCCTTGCCCTCGTAGGCCTCGACGATCCGCCCGACGATCGGGTGGCGCACCACGTCCGCCGCGCTGAAGCGCACCACCGAGATGCCGTCCACCTCCTCCAGCCGGCGCACCGCGTCGGGCAATCCGCTCTGGGTGTCGCCGCCGGGGATGTCGACCTGCCGCGGATCGCCGCAGACCACCATGCGGCTGTTCTGGCCGAAGCGGGTGAGGAACATCTTCATCTGGGCGGGCGTGGTGTTCTGCGCTTCGTCGAGGATGACGAACGCGTCGCCCAGCGTGCGGCCGCGCATGAAGGCGATCGGGGCGATCTCGATCTCGCCGCTGGCGATGCGCCGTTCCACCTGTTCGGGCGGCATGCAATCGTACAACGCATCGTAGAGCGGACGGAGATAGGGGTCGACCTTCTCCTTCATGTCGCCGGGCAGGAAGCCCAGCCGCTCGCCCGCCTCCACCGCCGGGCGCGAAAGGATCAGGCGCTGGACCGATCCGGTCATCAACTGGCTGACCGCCTGCGCCACCGCGAGATAGGTCTTGCCGGTGCCCGCCGGGCCGAGCGCGAAGATGATCTCGCTGCGGGTCAGGGCGTGCATGTATTCGACTTGCGTGCCCGACCGGGGCACGATCGTCTTCTTGCGCGTGCGGATCATGATCGGCGGAGCGCCGTCGTTGTCGCCGGTAATGATCCCTTCCAGCGTCGGCTCGGCCGACATCGAGATCAGCGCCTCGACCTCGCCCGAATCGAGTTCGCGGCCCTGAAGCAGCCGGTCATGCATGGCTTTGAGGACATCGCGCGCGCGGGCGACGGCGTCTTCCGCGCCTTCGATCTGGATGCGGTTGCCCCGCGCGCCGATGAACACGCCCAGCCGGTTCTCGATATGGACGAGGTTGGCGTCGAACTGGCCGAACAGCGCGCCGAGGATCGTCGGTTCGTCGAACTCGATCTCCACTCTCGCGCGCCGGATCTTGTCCTGACGCGGCCGATCCGGAGCTGACGAAACGCTGGCGGTGCGAATGGTCTTGCGAGCCATGGGCTCCTTTCATGCGATTCAAGCAGGCACGACCCGGTGCCCGATTCGGGACGATAGGCTGGTTGATCGGCCGCGCAAGCGGAGCAGCCCCGCAACTTCGGGAAAACTCTTCAGGCGTTGGCGGGTTGCAGGATTCTCCCGGCCATCGAGTGCGGCCCAGCCTCGTTCAGTTCAACGCGAACCATGTCCCCTACCGCGCAATCCGCTTCGAAATGCACCGATTGCAGCCAAGGCGACTTGCCGAGCCATTGGCCCGGATGGCGGCCCCGGCGTTCCACCAGCACATCGCAGGTCCGGCCGACGCTGGCGCGGTTGAACAGGAGCTGGTTGCGGTTGATCGCCTCGATCAGGCGTTGCAGCCGCTCGTCCATCACTTCGGGCGCGATCTGGCCGTCCATCGTCGCGGCGGGGGTGCCGGGGCGGGGCGAATACTTGAAGCTGAACGCCGCCGCATAGCCGACCGCGTCGACAATGCTCAAGGTGCGCTGGAACTCCGCCTCCGTCTCGCCGGGAAAGCCGACGATGAAGTCGCCCGAAAGCGCGATGTCGGGCCGCGCGGCGCGGATGCGCTCGATCAGCATGAGGTAGCTGTCGACGGTATGGCTGCGGTTCATCGCCCTGAGCACCCGGTCGTCGCCCGCCTGCACCGGCAAGTGGAGGTAGGGCATCAGCTTGTCGATCTCGGCGTGCGCGGCGATCAGCCCATCGGTCATGTCGTTGGGATGGCTGGTGGTGTAGCGGATGCGGGCGAGGTCGGGCAGCGCGGCCAGTTCGCGGATCAGCCCGTCGAGGCCGATGGCGCGGCCCTTGTCGTCCTCGCCGGTCCAGGCATTGACGTTCTGGCCGAGCAGCGTGATCTCGCGCGCGCCGCCTTCGGCCAGACGCCGCGCCTCGGCGATCAGGTCGACGTAAGGGCGCGAGATTTCGGCCCCGCGCGTATAGGGCACGACGCAATAAGTGCAGAACTTGTCGCAGCCTTCCTGCACCGTGAGGAACGCGGTCGGGCCCGATTTACGCCGCGCCGGCAGGGCGTCGAACTTGGTCGCCGCCGGCATGTCGGTGTCGGTGGGGCGCTGGCCGGCCACCGCGCTCTCGATCATCGCGGGCAGGCGGTGATACGCTTGCGGGCCGACGACCATGCTGACCGAGGGCGCGCGGGCGATGATCTCCTCGCCTTCCGCCTGCGCGACGCAGCCCGCCACGGCGATCAGCGGCGCCGAGCCGTCTTCGCGCTTCAGCCGGCCGATGTCGGAATAGACCTTCTGCACCGCCTTCTCGCGGATGTGGCAGGTGTTGAGGACGACAAGGTCCGCATCCTCGCCCTCCGGCGCGGCGGCCATGCCTTGCGTGTCGAGCAGTTCCGCCATGCGCTCGCCATCGTAGACGTTCATCTGGCAGCCGAAGCTCTTGACGCGGTAGGTTTTCGGGGCGGCGGTGGCAGGCCTTGATAGGGACATGGGCGGAGCCGATAGCGGAAATGTGGCCAAATTAGAAGTTCGCCGTCATCCCGGCAAAAGCCGGGGTCGCTGGCCGATTGTGCAGTTTTCGCCTCTGTCCGCCAGCGGTCCCGGCCTCCCCTGGATGACGAGAGTTTTCATGGCCGTTCAAACCCGCTAACCGCGCCACCATGTCCGAGCCCACACACATTCACACCGTCCACGCCCTGTTCGCCGAGCGGATCGACGCGATTCTGTCCGCGCTCGAAGCCGAAGGGCACTTGCCGCCGCACACCGACCGGAGCAACGTCGCGGTCGAGCCGCCGCGCGATCCCTCGCACGGGGACCTTGCGACCAACGCGGCGATGGTGCTGGCCAAGGCCGCCAAGACCAACCCGCGCGCGCTGGCCGAGCGGATGGTCGAGAAGCTGGCGCTCGATCCGCTGGTGACGCGCGCCGAGATCGCGGGGCCGGGCTTCATCAACTTGCGCCTGGCCGACAAATGCTGGCTGGACGAGCTGTCCGCCATGGCCGCGCTGGGCGGGGACTATGGTCGCTCGGCCGCCGGTTCAACCGGGGGCGCGGGCAGGCGGGTCAACGTCGAATACGTCTCGGCCAATCCCACCGGGCCGATGCACATGGGCCATTGCCGGGGCGCGGTGGTGGGCGATGCGCTCGCCGCGTTGCTCGAATACGCCGGGCACAAGGTGATCCGCGAATACTACGTCAACGACGCCGGCGGACAGGTCGACGTGCTCGCCCGGTCGGTGCACGTCAGGTATCGTCAGGCATTGGGTGAGGACGTAGGCGAAATTCCGGAAGGGCTCTATCCCGGCGACTACCTCGTGCCGGTGGGACAGGCGCTCGCCGCAGAGTTCGGCGACAGGTACGCCGCGGCCCCGGAGGCCGAATGGCTCGCCCTGTTCAAGAGCCGCGCCTCCTCGGCGATGATGGAGATGATCCGCGCCGACCTCGCGCTGCTGGGCATCAAGCACGACATCTTCTCGTCCGAGGCCGAGCTTCAGGCGGCGGGCAAGCCCGAGGAAGCCGAAGCCTGGCTGCGCTCGCGCGATCTGGTCTATGACGGCGTGCTCGAGGCGCCAAAGGGCAAGACCCTGGACGATTGGGAGCCGGTCGAGCTGCCGCTGTTCCGCTCGACCAAGTTCGGCGACGATCAGGACCGGCCCATCAGGAAGTCGGATGGGAGCTGGACCTATTTTGGCGCCGATCTTGCCTATCACTACCAGAAGGCGCAGGGCGCCGACGCGATGGTCGATATCTGGGGCGCGGACCACGCGGGCACGGTCAAGCGCATCAAGGCGGCGGTGGCGGCGATGACCGGAGCGGATGGCAGGGCGACGCCGTTCGAGGTCAAGCTGGTGCAGATGGTCCAGCTGCTGCGCAACGGTGAGCCGGTGAAGATGTCGAAGCGCGCCGGTACGTTCGTGACGCTGGCCGATGTCGTGCGCGAAGTCGGCAAGGACGTGGTCCGCTTCACCATGCTGACCCGCAAGCCCGAAGCGCAGATGGACTTCGACTTCGCCAAAGTGGTGGAAGCGTCGAAGGACAACCCGGTGTTCTACGTACAGTATTGCCATGCGCGCGTCAGTTCCACGCTGCGCAAGGCGGCCGGCGAGGGGTTCGCGCCCGATCCCGCTCACCTGGATCTGCTCGGCGACGAGGAACTGGCGCTGATCAAGCTCGCCGCGCAGTTCCCGCGCATGGTCGAGGCCGCCGCCGCGGCGCGCGAGCCGCACCGGATCGCCTTCTTCCTCCAGGATCTCGCCGCCGCCTTCCATGGTTACTGGAACCTTGGTAATGACAGGCCCGATAAACGTTTCATTGTGCTACAGGATGGTAACCTGACCCGTGCCAGGCTTTTTCTGGCGGCCCAGATCGGGCAATTGGTCAGGAATGGGCTTGCCCTGCTGGGCGTGGAGGCCGTGGAGGAGATGTAGCGATGGCGAATTCGGACACGGGCCAGGGGAACAATGGCCGGCCGGATGGCGATCCTGAAGGACTACCTGAAGACTCGCCGGAAACCGCGCCCACCCCGGCGTTCGGCGAGCCGGGCTTCGAAGCTCCCGCCGAGCTCAAGCTCGGCGACGATGACACCGCGTTGCCCTGGCTCGAAGGCGACGACGAGGACGATCGCGCGGTGGGCTACAACACCGGCCAGCTGATCGCGTTCGTCCTGCTCGGCCTTGCCGCGCTGGCCTTGCTGGTCGGCGGCATCTGGTGGGCCACGCGCGACAAGGGCGACAGCCATGTCGTGGCCGACGGCAGCGTCATCAAGGCGCCGGAAGGTCCCTACAAGGAGCGGCCCAAGGACCCCGGCGGCAAGACTTTCGAAGGCACCGGGGACAGCAGTTTCAGGGTTTCGGACGGCCAGTCGCAGAAGGCCGAGCTCGGCAAGAGCGATGCTCCCGCTCCGGCCGCGCCGAAGCCGGGCTTCGAGACGGTCGGCAAGCGCGCCGACGATGCCGGCAAGCCTGTGGCGGCGGATGCCTCGGGCGTCGGCGTCCAGGTCGCGGCTTATTCGAACCGCGCGCAAGCCGAAGCCGGCTGGGCCCGGCTGTCGCAGCAATATTCCGCGCTTTCCGGTATGCGTTATCGCATCGTCGAGGGGCAGGCCGACATCGGCACCGTCTATCGCCTGCAGGCGCTGCCGGGCGATGTGAAGGCGGCCAACGCGTTGTGCGGGACGCTGAAGAAGGCCGGGTTGAACTGCAACGTGAAGCAGTGACGGCACAGCCGTCACCCGCGCCTTTCCACACCTGACACGGCGCGGCGCTTGCCCTCGGGGCCCGGATTTGCGAGCGTCCCGCCATGACTCCCGCGATCTTCGGCCTTTCCGGACTTGAACTGACCGACAGCGAACGCGGCTTCTTCCGCGACGCCGATCCGGCGGGCTACATCCTGTTCGGCCGCAACGTCGGCACCCGGGGCCAGTTGCGCGCGCTGACCGACGACTTGCGCGCGATCCACGGGCGCGACCGCCTGTTCATCTGCATCGACCAGGAAGGCGGCCGCGTCGCCCGGATGCGCGGTCCCGAATGGCCGCTCTATCCCGCCGGCGAGGCGTTCGACCGGCTGTACGATATCGCGCCCTCCAGCGCCATCGAGGCGGCGCGCGCCAATGCCGAGGCGCTGGGGCTCGATCTTGCCGAAGTGGGCGTGACCGTCGATTGCCATCCTTCCCTCGATGTCCGCCAACCCGGCGCGCACGACGTGATCGGCGACAGGGCGCTGGGATCGGAGCCGATGCGGGTCGCCGCGCTGGGCCGCGCCGTGCTCGACGGTCTCGCGCGCGCGGGCATCGCGGGTTGCATCAAGCACATGCCCGGCCATGGCCGCGCCATGGCGGACAGCCACAAGGAACTGCCCACGGTCGATGCCGACGCCGAGGATCTGGAGACGGACTTGCGGCCGTTCCGCACGCTCGCGGCCGCACCCGCCAGCGCGGCGATCGGCATGACCGCGCACGTGCGGTACACCACGTGGGATTCTGAAAACCCGGCGACGCTTTCGCCCGTGGTGATCCGTGAAGTGATCCGGGGGCGCATCGGCTTCGATGGACTGCTGCTGACCGACGATCTCGACATGGAGGCGCTGTCCGGCAGCGTGCCCGAGCGTGCGGAGCGGGCGATCGCGGCGGGTTGCGACGTGGCGCTGAACTGCTGGGCGAAGATGGGCGACATGGTCGGCATCGCCGAGCGGCTGGGTTCGATGTCGGGCGAGACCGCCACGCGCCTCGCCAATGCGCTCTCGGTAACCGATCCGCAGCGGCGCGGCGGCGATCACGGCGAACTCGTCGCCAAGCGTGACGCGCTGCTGGCGCTGACGGCGAACGCATGACCGAGGAACTCCCCGCGCAACTCGCGGCTGCCGGGGACGAGTGGCGGGGGGTGGCGGCGGGACAGGGGGACGATGCGGCCCTCTATCTGGAGATCGACGGCTGGGAAGGGCCGCTCGATCTGCTGCTCGATCTCGCGCGGCGGCAGAAGGTCGATCTGCGGCGTATCTCGATCCTGGAACTGGTCGACCAGTACCTAGGCTATATCGAGCGGGCCGAGGCGCTGCGGCTGGAACTGGCGGCGGACTACCTGGTGATGGCGGCGTGGCTCGCCTACCTCAAGTCGGCGCTGCTGCTGCCCAATGAGGAGCAGGAGGAGCCCAGCCCCGAGGAACTGGCATTGCGCCTGCAGTTGCGGCTCCAGCGGCTTGGCGCGATGCGCGAGGCGGCGGCGCGGCTGATGGCGCGCGACCGGCTGGGACGCGACGTCTTCGCGCGGGGCGCGCCCGAGGGCTTGCGGGTGGACCGGCGCAATCGCTGGCAGTGCGAGTGGTTCGACCTGATCCGTGCCTACGGCGACGTCCGGCAGCGGACGCAGCCCGTGGTCCACATGGTGCGCGAGCGCATGGTGATGACGCTGGAAAGCGCGCTGGCGAGGGTGTCCTCGATGCTGGGGGTCGCGCTGGACTGGATCGAGATCAGGGACTTCCTGCCGTCGAGCTACGACGACGAATGGGCCGATCCCCGGCTGCGGCGTTCGGCGCTGGCGTCAAGCTTCGTCGCGGCGCTGGAACTGGCGCGCACCGGCAAGGCCGAACTCGACCAGGCCGAAGTGTTCGGGCCGCTGCGGCTCAAGGCGGTGCGCGGTTGAGCGTGGAACCCGACGATCTGGTTCGGGCGGTCGAGGCCACCTTGTTCGCCGCGGAGCAGGCGATGACCGCCGAGCAGATATCGGAACATCTGGGCGGTGCTCAGGTGCGGCCGGCTCTGGCGGAACTGCGCCTGTTCTACGCGGGGCGGGGGATCCACCTCGTCGAGCGTGGCGGGCGCTGGCAGTTCCAGACCGCGCCCGACCTCGCGCATCTGCTGCGGCGCGAACGCGAGGAAGTCCGCCGCCTGTCGCGCGCGGCTACCGAGGTGCTCGCCATCGTCGCCTATAACGAGCCCGTCAGCCGCGCCGAGATCGAGGCGATACGCGGGGTGCAGACCGCGAAGGGCACGCTCGACGTGCTGATGGAGGCGGGCTGGGTGCGCGTGGCCGGCCGGCGCGAGTCGCCCGGCCGCCCGGCGGTTTACGCCACGACGCCGGAATTCCTGCTTCATTTCGGCCTGGCTTCGCGCAAGGACTTGCCGGGTATCGACGAGTTGCGCGCCGCCGGGCTGCTCGATCCGGTTGAGGAGGCGTTGGCCGAAGCGCTGGCGGAGACAATGTCGCTTCCCGGTCATCATTCTGACGCACAAAGCGACGATGAGGCAGGCCAATCGGACGCCGAAGACTAGCGAGCGACTGGCGCCCGGTGACGAAAGCGCCTAAATAGCGCCCATATGGCATGCGTGCAGAGGCGTTCGCGTCTCGAATATTTCTCGGAGTCGAAAAATGGGTTTTGGATCCCTCTGGCACTGGATCATCGTGCTGCTCGTCGTGCTCGTGCTGTTCGGGCGCGGGCGCATCTCGGAAATCATGGGTGATTTCGGCAAAGGCATCAAGAGCTTCAAGAGCGGCCTGAACGACGACGACACCCCCGCGCCGCCGCCGCCCGCGCAGATCACCCAACATGCGCCGCCCGCGGCCGAGGCCAAGTCCGCCGCCGCCACCACCTCGGTGCCAGCCGAGGGCGGGAGCGCCAGCGGCGGTAATTGAGCCGCCGGCGGTCAGGTAGTGCAGCATGTTTGATCTCGGCGCGTCCGAACTTTTGTTGATCGTCGTCGTCGCGATTGTCGTGATCGGCCCGAAGGACCTGCCGATCGCCATGCGCACGGCGGGACGATGGATCGGCCGCATCCGCAAGGTGTCGAGCCATTTCCGTGCGGGAATCGACGCGATGGTGCGCGAGGCCGAGCTTCAGGAGATGGAAGAGAAGTGGCGCAAGCAGAACGCCGCGATCATGCAGGCGCATCCCGAGCCGCAGGACGCCGCGCCGCAGCCGCCATCCGCCGCCGCCGAAGCGCCGGTACTGCTGCCGGAAGTCGCCGACCCATTGGCCGCCCACCTGCCGGAAACCGCCGACCTGCCAGCCAGGGAGCGTCAAGCCGAACCGCAACTTCCGTTGCCGCCGCCGTGATCGCGGGATGACGTAGCCATGGCCCTGAAAATTAAGGACATTGACGAATCGCAGGCCCCCCTGCTCGACCACCTGATCGAGCTGCGCGGGCGTCTGCTGCGCTGCGTTCTGGCGCTGGGCGTCGCATTCGCGGTGTGCCTGTACTTTGCCGGCGACATTTTCGGCTTCCTGGTGAGGCCGCTGACCGAGGCATTTCCGCCGGGCGAGGGGAAGCTGGTCTACACCAAGCTTTACGAGGCGTTCTTCGTGGAGCTGAAAGTCGCGCTGTTCGCGGCATTCTTCGTCAGCTTCCCGGTCATCGCCAACCAGCTTTGGGCCTTCATCGCGCCCGGCCTTTATGCCAAGGAAAAGCGCGCGTTCCTGCCGTTCATCATCGCCACGCCGATCCTGTTCGTCAGCGGCGCTGCGCTTGCCTACTACGTGGTCATGCCCACCGCGTTCCACTGGTTCCTGGGCTTCGAGGGCAACGCGGGCGGCCTGAAGCTGGAGGCGCTTCCCGGCACGGCCGACTATCTCGCGCTGGTGATGCAGTTCATCCTGGCATTCGGCATCAGCTTCCTGCTGCCGGTGTTCCTGCTGCTGCTCAACCGCGCCGGGATCGTCAGCCGCGCGCAGCTGGCGGGCGCGCGGCGCTATGTGATCGTCGGCATCTTCATCGTCGCCGCCGTGCTGACGCCGCCCGACGTGGTCTCGCAGCTGATGCTGGCGGCGCCGCTGCTGGTGCTGTTCGAGGGATCGCTGCTCGTCATGCGGTTCACCGAAGGACGGGCGCTGCGCGACGCCCTCGCCGAAGCGGGGCAGGCCGCGTCACCGGCCGAGTAGTCGCGACGCTTCCGGCGTCATCGCGGGGCCGGTCTTCTCCTCGGTCTTGGGTTGCGCCGCATCGTATACTTTCCGCCCCTCGATCCAGGTTTCCAGCACCCGTGTCCCGCGGAGCAGAGCGGTGGAGGCGAGCAGGGGGTCCCGATCGACGAACAGGAAATCCGCGCGCAGCCCCTTGGCGATGCGGCCGAGCCTATCCTCGGCGAACAGCGCATAGGCTCCGGCGGTCGTAAGCGCGGCGAACGCCTGCTCGCGGGTCGGGCCCTCGGTTGAAAGCCCGGCGGCCATGCCGAAAAGCGGGTCGGGCAGGGGCTGGGCAGGCGAGTCGCCCGTACCGGACGTCACCCTGCCCGTGCCCGCCGCGATCTCTCTCAAGGCGGTTGCGCCCGCGCTGTTGCCCGAAAAGGTGGTGGCGATCGTGCCGCCAGGCCCGAACCGTCCGGCCGCTCCGGGATCGAGCGTGGAAATCCCTTCGATCCGCCATCGCCGGTCGCCCTTGTAGGTCTGAGACAATTCGGCGATCGCATCGAGCGCGACCGTGGCGCTCGGGCCATCGGCCCGGATCGCGATCTGGAAGTTGTCGATCGCTCCCCGGCTCATCAGGTTGCGCAACTGATCGTCGGTCATGCGCGGCTTGCCGTCCGGCCCGTTGAGGGCAAGCAAGACCCCATTCTGCCTGAGCCGCCCCTGATAGAGCCACGGCGTCGGCGCGGGGCCGCCGATCAGGGCCATGGCTTCCACCCCGGCGGCGTAGGCGATCACGCGCAGACGCAGTCGGCCGGAGTCGCCGGCGCGGCGATAGGTCTGCCACGTCTCGATCGTGGTTCCCATGTCGGCGACGGCGGTCACGCCATGCGCCAGCAGCAGCTCCTGCGCCTTGGCGAAGGCGACGTCGCGGTCCTCGGGCCGGGGCTTGCCTTCGGGCGTGCGTTCGGTGCCGCCGCCGGACCTGATCAACAGCGCGAGGCCAAGCGCCATCACGTCCATGTGCGAGTCGATCAGGCCCGGCACGAGCACCCGGCCTTTGCCTTCGAGCTTGTAGGCGACCCGCTTCGGGCGCTTGTCCTTTGCGGAATAGACCTCGCGGATGGTCCCGTCTTCGCCCACCAGAAGCCCGGTGAAGCGCGTGACCGCCCCCTTGTCGTCGAGGGTGATGCCGTCGACGTCGTCGATCAGTGTGCCGCTGGGCGGCGTGCGGTCGGCGGCGTTGGCGGAAAGCGGGGCGAAAAGCGGGCCGGAAAGCGGGAAAGCCAGCAGCGCCGCAGCGAGAACGGCCTTCACTTGCCTCCCTTCCGGGGCAGGCGGCGGATCAGCGCGCTGGTGTCCTGCCTGCCGCCGCCCATCGCCTGAACGTCGGCGTAGAACTGGTTGACCAGCGCGGTGATCGGCAGCGAGACGCCAAGGCCGCGCCCTTCGTCCATCGCCAGGCCAAGGTCCTTGCGCATCCAGTCGATGGCGAAGCCGAAGTCGAACTCGTCGCGCGCCATCGTGCGCCAGCGGTTGTCCATCTGCCAGCTTTGCGCCGCGCCGCCGGAGATCGCCTCGTAGACCTTGTCCATGTCGAGGTGGGAAGCCTGCGCGAAACGCACCGCCTCGGCGAGGCCGGACACGATCGCCGCGATGCAGATCTGGTTGGCCATCTTGGCGGTCTGCCCCGCGCCCGCCTTGCCGACATGGACGATGCGCTGCGAATAGGTTTCCATCACCGGCCGTGCCGCCTCGATCGCATCGTTGCGGCCGCCGCACATCAGCGTGAGCGTGCCTTTCTCGGCGCCGATCTGCGATCCGGTCATCGGCGCGTCGACGCAGTGGACCTGCAAGTCGCGCGCCTCGACCGAGATCTGCCGCGCGATCCGGGCCGAGACGGTGGTGTGGTCGATGAACACCGCGCCCTGCCGCAGAGTTCGGAACACGCCGTGCGGGCCGAGCACCACTTCGGCGAGGTCGTCGTCGTTGCCGACGCACGTGATGACGATGTCCGCGCCTTCGGCCGCATCCGCCGGGTTCTTCGCGATCCGGGCGCCGAGCGCGGGGTTGGCTTCGCGCCATTTCGCCATGCGCTCCGGCGAGCGGTTGTAGATCGTCAGCGCATGCCCGGCCGCGCCGATGTGGCGGGCGATGGCCCCGCCCATCACGCCGAGGCCGAGAAACGAGACATGGAATGGCTTGCTCATGCCGGGACGTTACGGTCTGTGCAACGGACCTGCAACGGCATTGCGAGACGGGGGCAAGCGCCTTGCACCCGCCGCGCTTCCCATTTGCCCGGCTTTCCGGTACTCCGCGCGCCCATGAACGAGCCCGCCCTGAAGGAAACCGCGCCGAGCGCCCCGCCGCTCACCGCCGAAGACGTGCGCGCCGCCGCCGCCCGCATCGCCGGATCGGTCGTGCGCACGCCGACCATGCACAGCCGGACGCTCAGCCAGATTGCCGGGGCGGAGATCTACCTCAAGTTCGAGAACCACCAGTTCACCGCCGCCTACAAGGAGCGCGGCGCGCTGAACGCGATGCTGCTGCTGACCGAGGAGCAGCGCCGGCGCGGTGTCATCGCGGCCTCGGCGGGCAACCACTCTCAGGGGCTGTCGTACCACGGCACCCGGCTCGGCATCCCGGTCACGATCGTCATGCCGCGCACCACGCCGATGGTGAAGGTGATGCAGACCGAGGCGGTCGGCGGCACGGTGGTGCTCGAAGGCGACAGCTTCGACGAGGCGTCGGCCCATGCCGGCAAGCTCCAGAAGGAGCTGGGCCTAACTTACGTCCATCCCTTCGACGATCCGCAGGTCGCCGCCGGTCAGGGCACGGTCGCGCTGGAGATGCTGGAGGACGTGCCCGATCTCGACGTCCTGGCGATCCCGGTCGGCGGCGGGGGCCTTGCGACCGGCATGGGCACGATAGCGCGGGCCATCAATCCCGACATACGGCTGATCGGGGTGGAGGCCGAACTTTATCCGTCGATGTTCAACTTGCTCAAGGGCGCGACGCGGCCGGTCGGCGGCGACACGCTGGCCGAAGGCATCGCGGTGTTCGAGCCGGGCAAGTTGACATCAACCGTCCTCGCCGATCTGCTCGACGATTTCGTGCTGGTGGGCGAGCACCAGATCGAGAGCGCGCTGGCGCTGCTGTTGCAGATCGAGAAGACCGTGGTCGAAGGCGCGGGCGCGGCCGGGCTCGCCGCGGTCATGGCCTATCCGCAGCTCTTCGCCGGCAAGAAGGTCGGCATCGTGCTGTCGGGCGGCAACATCGACACGCGCCTGCTCGCCAACGTGCTCCTGCGCGATCTGGCGCGGTCCGGGCGGCTGGCGCGGCTGCGGCTGGTGCTGCAGGACCGGCCCGGCTCGCTGCTGCGGGTCGCCAAGGTGTTCTACAGCTACAACGTCAACATCATCGAGATCGTGCACCAGCGCGTGTTCACCCACTTGCCGGCGAAAGGTCTCGCCACCGAGATCGAGTGCGAGGCGCGCGACAGCGAGCAGCTCGACGCGCTGGTCGATGCGCTGCGGGCGGAAGGCTTCGAAGTCAGCCAGATGGAGCTGAACTGACGAGGGTGCAGGCGTCGAAGCGGGGGGTAAACAACAGGTTACCGCCAACCTGTGCAAAATAACCCCTCGTTAACCTTCTATCTTGGTTAAAACACTTTCAACCCGTGTTACCGGCAGGCATAGTCGTTGCCTGAACCGCAAGACACGCCACAAGAGCCAAGAGGAAGAGACGCCTGCCGTGACGGCCCCCGTTCGCTTTCCCCGATTTTTCGTGACCAGCCCCGCGCCGTGTCCGTACCTTGCCGGGCGGAGCGAGCGGAAGGTGTTCACGGAACTGAAGGGACCGCACGCGGATTCGCTCAACGACGCGCTCAGCCGGATCGGCTTTCGACGCAGCCAGACAGTGGCTTATCGCCCGTCCTGCCTCGATTGCAGCGCCTGCGTGTCGGTGCGGGTGCCGACACGCGAATTCCTTCCGTCGACCACGCAGAAGCGCAACCTGCGGCGCAACCGGGATCTGGTGGCCACCGTCTGCCGGCCGTGGTCGACGGCCGAGCAGTTCGAGCTGTTGCAGCGCTACCTCGGCGTCCGGCACCCCGGCGGCGGCATGACCGCGATGGATGAATCCGATTTCGCCGACATGGTCGAACACACTCCGGTAACCAGCTATATTATCGAATATCGTGAAGCTTCGAGCGATCCGGCCGCGCCGGGCCGGCTGGTCGGCGCTTGCCTGACCGACCGGCAGGCCGATGGGCTGTCGATGATCTACAGCTTCTACGACCCCGAAGAGGGCGCCCGCTCCGGCCTCGGCAACTACATCATCCTCGATCATGTCCGCCGCGCCGAGGAACTTGACCTGCCTTACGTCTACCTCGGGTACTGGGTCGAAGGTTCGCCGCGCATGCAGTACAAAGTCCGCTACCGGCCCCTGGAACGCCTCGAGCGCGACGGCTGGCGCCGCATTCCCGCGACCGAGCACGACGCGCTGATCGCGGCCGCCGCCCGATCCAATCGCAACGCCGCGCCGGAGCTTGAGGGTGAAAGCAAGGACGGCGTTCCGGGCGGGCAGGAGCAGTACCGGCTGGTGGAGTAGCGGAAGACGTCAACCGTCCCCGTCAGCCCGGCGAAAGCTCGGATCGCCCTCGATCAAATGAGCGCTGCGCTGCCGGAGCTCCCAACTCGCCGGAACGAGGGTCCGGACTGAAATCCGACTATAGAGAGTGAAGACTTCGGTTGAATCATTTCGTCATTGCGAGCGGAGCGAAGCAATCCAGGGCAGTGAGACACCGCCCTGGATTGCCGCGCGGCTTCGCCGCTCGCAATGACGAAGCAGTGTAAAGTCATCATGGTCTAGATTGCCGCGGGGCTGCGGCCAAGGCCGCGGTTCATCCTGAGCGGCTGTTGCAAAACAGCCAGCCGAAGGGCCCCTCGCAATGACGATTCAATAAAGTCATCCCGCTCCAATATATCGGCAGCGATCCCCGGGGACCGGCCTCAACCCGTCATTCCGATAGACCC
>DATEEP010000030.1:0-5860 GCA_035281095.1 Novosphingobium sp.
TGGTCCGTGCCTTGGCCTTTCTGAGGTGCGCCTTGAGTTTGGCGAAGGCCATCTCGATGGGATTGAGGTCGGGGCTGTAGGGCGGCAGGTAGAGGAACCATGCACCTCGCGCCTTGAGGATTGCACTGGCCTTGTCGCTCTTGTGACTGGAGAGATTGTCGAGGATCACCATGTCACCTTTCTTCAGCGTCGGAGCGAGTTGGGTCTCGACATAGGTCTCGAAGATGTGCCGGTTCATCGGACGGTCGATCACCCAAGGCGCGGTGAGACCGTCATGGCGCAGGGCTGCGATGAAGGTCTGGGTACCCCAGTGACCGAAGGTGCCTTCATCTTCAGGCGCTGTCCCTTGCGGGCCCGACCCCGCAGCCGGGTCATTTTGGTGGTCGTGCCGGTCTCGTCGATAAACACCAGACGCTGCGGGCGCTTTTGCATCCACGGTTGGCGATGCTGCGTCCATACCCGGCGGCGGCGGACGATGTCAGCGCGATCGGTTTGGCTCGCCAGCAGCGTTTTTTTTGACGGTAAATCCTTCGCGGATCAGCAGCCGCGACAGCGAGGCCGGGTGCGCTTTCACGCCCCGCTCGGCCAGCAACAGCGCCGCCAGCTCGGGCATGGTGATGTCGCCATCGGCTTCCACCCAGCCCACCAAGGCCTCAACGTGTGTGGCAAGCAGACCGCTTCCCGCCGGACGGCCCTGACGCGCCGGAGCCACCGATCCCGTCCGCGCCTTGTGCTGCGCCAGGCGAACCGCCGTGCTCGGCGCAACCCCAAAACGCCGCGCCCGATCGCATGGGTGACATCACAGTCGCGCGAAGGGGTGCGCAACCTCTCGCCATTCAGCTTCTTCAACGCCTTGGGCGACAACCCGCCCACGATCGCGCTGGGAATGGTGTCGCACCTCGAGCAGCGCCTCAAGGACACGCCATTGAACATTCGAGATACTGGCGAATTTGTGGTTCACTTGGTGGATGAGGCGCACGGCGAGGCGATGAACCTGACGTCGGTTGATGCACCCGCCGATTTCGACGAAAATCTCCTCGCTCGTCTGGAACTGGTGCCCAGCGCGCGTGTCGCGGTGCAGCGGATCGCGTCTGCTCCGGTGAGCTTTGAGTGCAAATTGCCGCATTTCATCGAGACGGGGCCGTATCAGGCAGCGATCATCGCCGAGATCGTCTATGCTCATGTTCGGGATGAATTCATCACCGACAGGGACCGCATTCACATTGACGTCTCGGCGATGAAATTGATTTCCCGTCTCCATGGGGCTGGCTGGTACGGACGACAGACCGACACCTTCAAATGCTGCGTCCGACCTGGAAGGAAATCGAGGAAAAGGGCGGTGTTGCAGCTTTTGCCGATGCGCGCGAGGCGCAGCAAAGCCGCTTGGAGTAAGCGACAATGAGGCGAGGGGCCGCAAGAGCGCGGCGCCTCGCCCTTGGATGTCAATAACGGCCGCTGAGTAGGGCACCTGCCTGTGGAATCTGACGTTTGAGGCCGAGGCGGTCGAGCATTTGATAGGTGGTGCAGACTGCTGCTGACACGACCGGAACCCCGACTTGCTGCTCGAGCCGATCGATGATGGGCAAGGAAGGCATCTGAACGCAGGCAGAGGCGACGAAAACGTCGATCCCGGTACGATCCACGCTTTTGTAGATATCAAGCAGGCGCTCGGGATCATGCACGCCCACTTCGAGATTGTCGGGGATCTCCAGCGCGGCGAAATCGTGAACCTTGATCCCTTCATTCTCGATATAATCGACCACCAGTTGTGTGAGTGGTTTCATATAGGGGCAGATGATCGAGATCGTTTTAGCGCCAAGAACCTTAAGGCCGTCCACCAATGCGCCGGCGCTGGTCACGACGGGTGCTGGGCCCCCATTCTCTACGGTTCGCTCATGCAGGCGCTTTTCCGACACGCGGTGATAGCCATGGCCCATGCTCATGATCGCCACCAGGCATGCATAGCCCAGGACGTCTACGCGGGCATCGGACAGCTCGATCGCGCAGCGGTCGCTTTCGCGATCCATTGCTTCGAGCTCTTCCTTTACCACCTTTTTCATCCGCATCCTGCTGGAGTGAAAGGTGAAGCGCTCGGGCAGAATCGCTTCGCGCGCCCGCAACATGGCGGGAATTTCGGTTTCCATCGTCGTGTTTGAGGAGGGTACGATCTGTCCAATTCGATAGGGCTTTGTATTGCTTGTCATGAAGATCTCCGGCCAGGATGTTCCAAATATCGCGAGCGCTCGTCATGAGCCTGGAGGCAGCGGCGCATCACCTGTCAGGGTCGCCAGTCCATCGGTTGGATTGGTGCCTTCCGGAGTGGATGGAGAGCGCAGGGTTACAGATGATTGCGGCACCTGGTTCACTCGCAGATCGAAGACATCGAACCTGTTGTAATGGCCGATGATGTCATGCATCTGCTTTGGCTGGATGCATTTGCCGAGATCGATATCTGCGTAGACGATCCCTTCGTCGTCGATCAGCGGGCTTCCCACGATTCTGCCGTCGGGACCGATAACGCCTGAAAATGCGCTGCTCTTGCGGACGAGGCGCGCGCGCGCGTCCGGCACCAAGCTTTGCATGGCCTCAATGATCTCTTCCGACACCGTCGAGCAGGAAACGACGGTGAAGACCTTGCCCTCGAACGAATGGGCCATCGCGCGCACCTTGATCGCTTCGGCCATGTCATAGTCGGCGGGCGCCACGGGCAGGGAGATATAGCTGGCGACATGGACCAGCTCACCCTGCGCAAGAAGGGTGAACCGCGCCAATGTGTTGGTATTCTCTCCACATGCCAGGCCCCCAAGCGGGCCGATGGCGGTATCGTAGACCTTCAGGCTGGACCCATCACCATTCGCCCAGGTCAGCTTTTCCGCCCAAGTCGGCACCAGCTTGCGATGTTTGCCGAGAATGGCGCCGTCGGGTCCGATGAACACCAGCGTGTTGTAGATCGTACCGACTGATACCGGACTGCGTTCGTTGACCCCGATAACGACATGAACGCCCGCGGCCCGGGCGGCGGCGCAAACAACCTCGATCTCAGGGCCGGGTACGAGAATCGACGCGCGAACAAGCTTTTCGAACCAGGGGCTGCAGGACACGGGGTCGGTGATCCAGCTCCAGTAAGGGTAGCCGGCAACAAATACCTCTGGAAAGACCACGAGCTGGGCGCCATTGGCTCCCGCTTCCTGGATGAAGGAGGCCGCTTTGGCGACAGTGCGTGCGGGGTCTAAAAATGCAGGCGACGTCTGAACGGCGGCGGCCTTGAAACGCGGTAGATCGAGCATAGCAATGTTTCCTCTTGCGCAGCCTGCGCGCGGATGCCGCGATTGCTGAGAACACAGGCCATTCTCTGCACCAAAGGGGCTAGGTTGCGCAAGATGTTTTAGGCTTAAACGGATATGGTACTCTTAAGTCGCTCGGCTGCTCCGATACTTGTCTCGAATCACAGCCGGGCGGCAACCATGTGACCAGATATTCCGGACAATCCGTGTCCAGGGTGAGTCGAGGCGCCAATATGAAACAAGCGCTTGACCGGCGTCGCGTGATTAAGCCCGGTGCCAAAGGGCCGAAACAGATGGAACTGGTCGAGTGCCGAAGAGCCGGAATAGGGGGCACCGCCAACCAGATTGACGTTCAACGCCTCCAGGTCGACGGGAGACAGGGACGAAATCGCGAGCGTAGCGGCATCGAGGTTCTCGATATAATGGCCCAGTTGTTTGATGACGCGCTGCGCAAAGGCGTCGCGGACCGCATCGTTCCAGCGTCCCTCAGGGGGCACCGGGATCTCGCCGGCAGCATCTCCCCGAACAGTCCGAGGGAGCTCGAGCAACTGAATCCAGAGCATGGACTTACCCGCCGGAGCGCGAGAGGGGTCTGTTTGCATCGGTTGTCCGACCACGATCGTGGGCTCGGCCGGCAACAGGCCGCGCTCTGCCTTGTTTACCGCGCGAGAGACCGCGTCTACGCCGGACGTAACGTGGATCAAGGCCATATCACGCAGGCTGCGATTCTTCCAAATCGGGGGCTCCGAAAGGGCGACGTGTATTTGCATGCCGCCGCGGCCGTAACTGTAGTGCCGTGCCATTTCCCCGGTTGCTGCCGGCACGTCGCCGGCGGACAATAGTCGGCTATATAACTGTGTTGGCGTGACATTGCAGACCACAGCTTTACCAGCAAGGTATGTCGACCCATCGACTGTTCTGACACCGCGCGCAATGCCCCGTTCGACAATGATCTGGGTGACATCCTGGCCGGTGACTATCGTGCCGCCGTTCGCTTCGATGAGGCCCCGGAACGCTGCTACGAGATTGGCGATTCCGCCTCGGGCGATCGGAATGCCAGCGGCCTCGAGCGTGAACAGGATGAGCTTGCCCATCAGCGTAGATAGCGTCGACTCCGGCGAGAGGCCGGTGTGCAGAATCCAGGGTGCGATGAGGGCGCGGACCAAATCCGACTTGAACTCTTGTTCAAGCCAAGCGCGCATCGGCCTGAGCGCATGACCGCCGAAACCGGCGACGTCAGAGATACGGCGACGAAACAGCTGTTGGCCGAGCAGCTTGAATGTCGACGCACTCACGGGTTCCCGGCTTAGAAGCCCGAAAATCAGATCGGCGTTGTCAACGATGTTCTGGACTTGTACCGGATTTGCGCCGGTCACTTGAGAGTTTAAGGCTCGTTCAAGGAGACCGACGAGATGATCAAGCATTCAGAAGAGTTCAAGCAGGAGGCGGTGCGCATTGCGCTGACCAGCGGGTTGCCGCGCGAGCGGGTCGCAAAGGATTTGGGGGTTGGCAAGTCGACGCTGGGCAAGTGGGTTGCGCAGTATCGGCCATATGAGCTGATGGCTGCGCCGCAGGCGGATCTGGCCCGCGAGAATGAACGGCTTCGCCTGGAGAACCGTATCCTCAAGGAGGAGAGGGACATATTAAAAAAGGCCACGCAGTTCTTCGCGAGCCAAAAGCCGTGAGATTTGCATTCGTAGAGAGCTGGCGGCACAGATGGTCCGTGAAGATACTGTGCCGGGTGATGCAGGTCAGCGAGCGCGGCTATCGTTCCTGGCGGTCACGCCCCATGAGCCGGCGTGATCGCACCGATCTGAAAGTGCTTGCACATATCCGGGATCAGTACAGCCTGAGCCTTGGCAGCTACGGTCGTCCGAGAATGACAATGGAGTTGAAAGAGGTGGGGCTCGACGTCGGAGAGCGCCGGGTTGGCCGCCTTATGCGGATCAACGGGATCAAGCCGGTTCGTACGCGCAAGCACAAGGTTACGACGGACAGCCACCACCGTCTGGGTGTTGCGGCAAACTGGCTGGACGGGGATTTTGCAGCCGATGCGCCCAACTGCAAATGGGCGGGTGACATCACCTATGTCTGGACGTCAGAAGGTTGGCTCTACCTTGCCGTCATTCTCGACCTGCACAGCCGTCGCGTCGTTGGCTGGGCCGTCAGCGACAGGATGAAAAAGGATCTGGCGATCCGGGCGCTGGATATGGCGGTGCGGCTGCGTCAGCCGCCCGAGGGCTGCATTTTCCACTCGGATCGTGGCAGCCAATATTGCTCCTATGACTATCAGAAGAAATTGCAGGCCTATGGCCTACGGCCATCGATGAGCGGCAAGGGAAACTGCTACGACAATTCCGCCGTCGAGACCTTCTTCAAATCCCTGAAGGCTGAAGTGATCTGGCGCCAGAGCTGGCCAACCCGGCGGCAAGCGGAAGCAGCCATCTTCCAGTACATCAACGGCTTCTACAATAGCCGACGGCGCCATTCATATCTGGGCGGCATCAGCCCGCTCGCGTTTGAGGCCAAGGTCGCATAATGAGATAAGTGACCGGCACAAATCCGTTACAAGTCCA
>DATEEP010000031.1:0-6331 GCA_035281095.1 Novosphingobium sp.
GCGCGCGTTCAGCCAGCCCTTCACGACCGGGCCGCCGACGGCCGCCTCGTAGCGCTGCCGATCGAGCTCGCCGTACTCGAGCGCAACGTGCCCGGTGTACTCGTCGGTCGGCTGCTTCGTGACGACGTTGAGCAGCCCCGACGTCGTGTTGCGCCCGAACAGCGTGCCTTGCGGCCCGCGCAGCACTTCGATCTGGGCCAGGTCGATCAGATCGAATTGCGACTGGCCGGGGCGGCCGTAATAGACGCCGTCGACGTAGAAGCCGACGCCGTATTCCAGCCCGTCGCCCGCAGCCGCAGCCGAGTTGGCGCCCAGCCCGCGGATGTTGATGTTGCTGTTGCGCGGGTTGCTTCCCGATACCTGCAAGGTCGGCACCAGCTGCTGGATCTGATTGAGCGTGAAGTTGCCGCTGCGCTCGAGCGTCTGCGCGCTGACGACACTGAGCGCGATCGGCACGTCCTGCGCCGTCTCTTCGCGGCGGCGCGCGGTTACGAGGATTTCCTCGCCATATTCCTCGCCGGCATCCACCGTGGCATCGGCCGCGGCGGCATCGGCGAGGGTGTCCCCGGCGGCGGCGAACGCGGACGTGGGCGCGGCCAATGCGGCGAGCGCGACGCCCGAACGCAAGAATGCGATGCGAAGTGCGGCGCGATCGGCGCCATGTGAAAATACGGTTCTCATGAAACCCCCTGAATCCTTTTCCTTGCGCGGGACCGCCGGACGCGGCCGTGCGCGCGGGCGCAACCGGGCGCCGCGTGGTGATGACGAAAGTGGAAGTCCGCCTGCCGGGGTCGGCCGGGCGGATGATGTGCTGACTCCGCCTGTCAGGCCGGAACGATCAGCGGCGCGAAGACATCTGTGGGCGCATCGTTTTCTCCTGGCGTGTCGTGGAGATCACGATGCCTGGCGTGGTCGCCCGGGCACCGCGCGCTTTAGCTTTTGGTGACGCGGAGCAAGCTGCTTGCAGATCAAAAGCCGCGGGTCGATGTCGAATCAGCGCCCCGGACCGACCAGCCGGGTTTCATGCTGCACTGCAATCTCTACTTATTTGATAGAACCGCCGGCTGTCAGTCAAGAATTGCTTTGCCAGCCGCTAGCGAAGCTATTGCAACGGCGTTGCAACAGCGTTGCAACGTGTCTTGACAATGGATAGTCTACTCATACGATTGAGATCGGCCCAGCCAAGCGCCTGGACCGATCGGCCGCGGACTTGCGGCATGCGTCCAGGGCGTCAACGCCAGGGCATCCCCACAAAATGAGGAACCTCACGGATGCACGGCAGCCGCCCGCTGTTGGACGCTGATCGCCTGCCGGTCGGCAATTCGCCACTACCCCGACAGACATTGGCCCGACAGACATTGGCCCGACAGACATTGGCCCGACAGACATTGCCCCGGCAGAGTCGGACCGGAAGGTTCCTGCGCGAGCCGCTGGTGCACTTCATCGCGCTGGGCGCGCTGATCTTCGCCGTGGCGCATGTCGTCGAGGCGCGGTCGGAGCGCTACGTCATCAAGCTGGGCCCAGCCGAGTTGCACCGGATCGCGGCGACCTACACGCAGCAATACGGCGCTCCGCCTTCGAGCGGCGAACTGAAGGCGATGACCGACGACTACGTGCGGCAGGAGATCCTGCTGCGCGAAGGCCAGGCCATCGGCCTCGACAAGGACGACGAGATCGTCCGCCGCCGCGTCGCCCAGAAATACGAGTTCCTCCTGCAGGACCGCACCGCGCCGCGCGAGCCGACGGCAAGCGACCTGAAAGACTGGTTTGCCGGGCACCGCGCCCAATATGTCGTCCCGCCGCGCCGCAGCTTCGACCACCTTTACTACGCCATGGACCTGAGGGGCGAGAACGCGGCGCGACAATTGGCGCAAGGCGCGCTCGCATCGCTCGGCGCGGGACGCCCCGCTCCCGACGGCGACATCTTCCCCGGCACGCCGGTGATCCGCCTGCTGTCGCAAGCCGACACCGACCGGCTGTTCGGCGGCGACCAGTTCGCCGCGCGGGTGTTCGCCGCGCCGGTCGGCCAGTGGAGCGGGCCCTATCGTTCCGCCTTCGGCTGGCACGTCATTCGCGTCACCGAGGACCAGAAGGCCAAGCCCCGCGCGTTGGCCGAAGTGCGCCCGCAAGTGGTGACGGACTGGAAAGCGGCTGACCGCAGCGCCCGCAACGATGCCGCCTACGCCGAGATAAGCGACCGTTATCGCATCGCGCGCGAGGACGCGGCACAATGAAGGCCCTGCTGTCGCTGCTGATCGCGATGGCGGCCGCGCTTGTCGCCCCGCCGGCGCGGGCGCACGAGGTGCGGCCCGCCTATCTCGAGATCGCCGAGCGCAGCAACGGCACCGCCGACGTCCTGTGGAAGCACCCCAGCATGGGCAAGATCGCGGTGGCGCTGCGCCCGCGCATCGATGGCCTGATCGACCGCAAGCCCGATACGGTGCAAGGCGCGAACAGCTTCAGCGTCGCACGGTGGAGCGAGGTTCGCCTTGGCAAGCAGGGCCTGAAGGACCGCACGGTGCGGGTAGACGGGCTCGACAGCACGATCACCGACACGCTGCTGGTCATCCGCCTCGCCAACGGCGAGACGGTGCAGCGGATACTGACCCCCTCGGCGCCCGAGTTCCATATAGACGCCCGCGACGGCGCGGCGGTGCCCGCCTACCTCGCGCTGGGCTTCGAGCATATCCTGACCGGGATCGACCACTTGCTGTTCGTGTTCGGGCTGATCCTGCTCAGCGCCGGATTCCGGCAGCTCGCACGCACGATCACCGCTTTCACGGTGGCGCACTCGATCACGCTGGGCCTCACCGCGATGGGCGTGATGAATGTCAGCCCCAGCCTGGTGGAGGCGCTGGTGGCGCTGAGCATTCTCTACCTGGGAGTCGAGCTGGTGCGAAAGCGGCGCGGCAAGACCGGGCTGACGATCCGCTATCCCTGGGTCATCGCCTTCGGCTTCGGCCTGCTGCACGGCGCGGCGTTCGCGGGAGCGCTCAAGGAGATCGGCCTACCCGCCGGCAACATCCCCGCCGCGCTGCTGCTGTTCAACCTGGGCGTCGAGCTGGGGCAGCTTGCTTTCGTGGCACTCGTTTCGGGCATCCTGCTGGCGCTCGCCCGCGTTCGCCTGCCCGATGCCGCGCCGGGGTTCGGCCATGCGGTGGCGACTTACGCCATCGGCGTCTTTTCCAGCTTCTGGTTCTTCGAGCGGCTCCACGCCGCGTTCGCCACCATTTCCTGATCGTTCGAGGGGAGTAACACGATGACACGCATCTCTAGGAAAGCACTTTGGTCCAGGAAAGCCCTGTGGGGCGTAGCCGCGCTGCCGCTGGCCTATCACGTACTGATCGGCTGGGGCCCGGCCGAAGCGGCCAGGCAGGCATCGCCCGAGGCCGCCACGGCCCAGGGTGTGGCGACCAACCCGGAGCGCAACGCCTATTTCGGCGACCTGCACCTCCACACCACGCAGAGCTTCGACGCCTACATCATGATGGGAACGCGCACGACGCCCGACGACGCCTACAAGTTCGCGCGGGGCGACACGATCGACTACCTGGGCCAGCAAGTGCGCCGCGCGGTGCCGCTGGATTTCCTGGCGGTGACCGACCATTCGGAGAACATCGGCGTATTCAACACGCTGGAGGATCCCGACAGCGCGCTCTCGCTGTCCGAGATCGGCAAGCTGGCCAAGCAAGGCGGCTACGCCAATTTCCTCAAGATCCTGTCGCGGATCGGGCCCAATCCCAAAGGCGGATCGTCGAATTCCGAGGCAGCGAACAACGCGCTCAAGGCCCAGGGCATCGACACCAAGGCGATCACCGCCTCTGCCTGGCAACGCGAGATCGACGCGGCGAACGCCAATTACCAGCCCGGCAAGTTCACGACATTCATCGGTTACGAATGGACGTCGATGCCGGACAACCAGAACCTGCACCGCAACGTGATCTTCCGGGGCGACAAGGCCCCCGCCCCGTTCAGCCGGCTCGACTCCGAAAACCCCGCCGATCTGTGGACCTGGCTCGCGAAGATCAGGGGCCAGGGCTACGAGGCGCTGGCGATCCCGCATAACGCCAATGCGTCGAACGGCCTGATGTACGACTGGAACACGCTCGCCGGGCGGCCGATCGACGAAGCCTATGCCCAGCTGCGCGCCACCAACGAGCCGCTGTCGGAGATCACCCAGAACAAGGGCACGTCGGAAACCCATCCGCTGCTTTCCGCCAACGACGAGTTCGCCGGCTTCGAGATCTGGGACAAGCTGCTGCTCGGCGATACGGAGAGCCGCAAGCCCGGCTCCTACTGGCGCGACGCGCTGGGACGCGGGCTCGTCATCAACGGCAAGATCGGCGTCAATCCGTTCAAGGATGGCGCGGTGGGCGCGGGCGACTTGCACAACGGCCTCTCGGTCTCCGACGAGGGCGACTATGCCGGCGGCGCCAATATCGGCGGCGCGAAGCGCGACAAGGCGGGTATCCAGGAACTGTTCGATCCGGCCCCGGCGGGGGCGCGCCGCTCGACCCAATCGACCGTGTCGAGCTCGGGCTCGCTGACCGGCGTCTGGGCCGAAGCCAATACCCGCGAGGCGATCTACGCCGCGTTCCGCCGCAAGGAGACGTTCGCCACGTCCGGCACCCGGCTCAAGGTGCGCTTCTTCGGCAGCTGGGATTTCGCGCCCACGCTGCTGAAGGACGCGCACTGGGCGAAGACCGCATACAGGACAGGCGTGCCGATGGGCGGCGACCTGCCCGCCGCGAAGGCCGCCGGCCGCGCCCCGCGCTTTGCGGTCCAGGCGGTCAAGGACCCGCGCAGCGGCAACCTCGATCGGGTGCAGATCGTCAAGGTCTGGCTTGAAGGAGGCGCGCCGAAGGAACGGATTTTCGATGTCGCCTGGTCTGGCAAGCGCAAGGTCGACGCCAAGACCGGCAAGCTGCCCGCCGTGGGCAACACCGTGAACCTGAAGACCGGCAAATACGCCAACACCATCGGCGCCGCGCAACTCTCCACGGTGTGGACCGACCCGACGTTCAAGGCCGATCAGGCGGCGGTCTACTACGTGCGCGTGCTGGAGATTCCCACCCCGCGCTGGCCGACGCTGCGAGCGATCGAATACGGGCTGCCGCTGCCCAAGGGTTCGGCGCCGACAATCCAGGAACGGGCCTTCTCTTCACCGATCTGGTACACGCCGAAGGCGTGACCTAGACCGTGATGACTTTACATTGCTTCGTCATTGCGAGGGGCGGAGCCCCGCGGCAATCCAGGGCTACGCAGCGCGGCCCTGGATTGCTTCGCTTCGCTCGCAATGACGAAGTGATTCAAACCAAAGTCATCATGCTCTGGCCGGCAATGCACCCGCCATACGTCGTTGGGCGTATGGCGGGCAGGCGCCATTTCATCGAAAAATGAGGGACATGACCAGAACAGCGAGCATCTTCGCTCTCGCGGCGCTGATGCCCGGCGTCGCCCATGCGCAAGCCGAGACGCCGCCGGCCAATGACGACATCGTCGTCTTCGGCCGCGCCTTGCCGCAGATCGGCATCGCCGTCTCGGGCTCGCAAGGCGTCGTCGGTTACCGCGATTTCGAGGACAGGCCGCTGTCGCGCGTCGGCGAACTGGCGGAGAACGTGCCCGGCGTGATCGCCACCCAGCATTCGGGCACCGGCAAGGCCAACCAATACTTCCTGCGCGGCTTCAACCTCGATCACGGCACCGATCTGGCCGCTTTCGTCGATGGCGTGCCGGTCAACATGCGGACGCACGGACACGGCCAGGGCTACCTCGATCTCAACTTCCTGATCCCCGAGCTGGTCGAGCGGATCGACTATCGCAAGGGGCCGTACTTCGCCGACACCGGCGATTTCAGCGCCGCCGGCACCATCCGGTTCAAGACGGTCGACGCCCTGCCGCGCCCGTTCGCGGAAGCGACGGCGGGAAGCTGGAGCTACTACCGGGCGCTGGCCGCCGGCAGCGCCAGGGTGGGCGGCGGCGATCTGCTGGTGGCGGTGGACGGCACGCTGTCCGACGGGCCGTGGGTGCTCGACGAGGATCTGGAGAAGATCAACGCCCTCGCCCGGTATTCGCGCGACACCTGGAACATTGGCCTCACCGCCTATCACGCTGCCTGGAACGCGACCGATCAGGTGCCCGAACGCGCCATCGAAAGGGGTCTCATCGGCCGGCGCGGCAATATCGACCCGACGCTCGGCGGGCGCACCATCCGGCTCGGCCTGACCGGCAGCGCCCGTCTCGGCGCCACCGAAGTGAACCTGTACGGCACCTACTACGACTTCCGGCTCACCTCGAATTTCACCTATTTCCTGAACGATCCCGTCAACGG
>DATEEP010000032.1:0-21806 GCA_035281095.1 Novosphingobium sp.
GCAATCACGGAGGCGACCATCGGGCGCGGGAAGTTCACGGTCCAGAAGCGCGGATCGAAGCGCTTGATCCAGTCGCCGTCCTGCCCTTCGCGCTTGTCGGCGAGCCAGAATGCCATGGGTTTTCTCCTATTCCTCCCCGCGAGCGGGGAGGATTGTGTCAGTTCGCCACGATTGCCCGCCGCACCGCGCTCGCCACCTGGCGGCTGGAGCGTTGCAGCGATTGCGGGACGTCGGACGGGCGGGGCGTGGCGAGAGTGATCGAGACGCGCACGTCCCGGCCCGCGCCCCAGGGCGAAGCGTCGATGCGCCCGGCCGATGTCGGCACGAACAGTTCGGGCCCGCGCTCCCCGACAAAATAGCCGCGCCCCGGCGAGACCGGCCCGCCGGTGGCGCGGCCCGGCAGGCCGAGCACCGACCCCAGCAGCCCGCCGAGGTCGATCAGGCCGCCCAAACCGCCGCCGCCGCTCCCGACTTGTCCGAAGATCAGGCCGCGCGCCGCCTGAGCCGCGATCTCGTCGATCGTGTCGAGCGCGATCCGCTTCAGGTCGCCGAAGCCGAGGCTCCCGCGCCGGATCGCGCCGACCAGCCCGCGTTCCAGCACGGTGCCGGCGCGGGCGAAGCCCTCGACCAGCGTGCCGTCGATGGCCCCGCGCATGGTCGCCACGTCCCGCGCGAAGCCTTGCGTATCGGCGCGCACGTCGATCAGCAGGCGGTCGATGTCATCGTCGGGGAAGCCGGGCATCGTCGTGCTCCATCAATCGTGTGAGTTCGTTGCGGTCGAGCGGCGCCGCCGGAACGGCGGGGTCGGAAAAGGCGGCGGCGAGTTCGGCCGGCGTCGCGGTCCAGAAGTGGTCCGGCCGCCAGCCGAGCGCGCGCATCGCCAGGCCGGAGAGCGCCGCCGCGCGTTCGCCGAAGGTCACTCGCCGCCCTGGAGGATCTGGCCCAGCAGCACCCGCAGCGGCTTTGCGCTCCTGGCGAGGCCCTGGCGCAGCACCGCCTCGCCCACCGCCTCGCGGGTCAGGCCGTCGCGCGACACCAGGCAGTGCCAGAACAGCGCGGCCATGTCCTGGAGCCTCAGCTCGCCGGCTCCGGCGCGTTCCACCAGCGCGAACAGCGGGCCCAGCTCCTCCTCGGCCGCGACCAGTGCCGAGAAGCTGGGGCGCAGACGGAATGGAACGCCCCCGATTTCCAGCGAAGCCTCGCCGCGATACGGATTGGCGGTATCGCCATTCATACCGGCGCCCGTCATACAGGCAGCACCGGCCCGGAGCTTTCGAGCTGGATCGTGTAGTTGCGCTCGCCGTTGAAATCGCCCGAATAATCGAGCCGCTGGATCAGGAACTTGCCGCGCAGCTTCTCGCCGTCCTCGAAGCTGAGCTCGTAGTCGTCGAGCGTGCCGGCCATGGCGTTCGCGCGGACCCGTGCCTCGGCGACGCTGCCGAGAAAGATGCCGGCGGCGGACACCGAGACCGCTCGCACGCCCGCGCCCGAAAGCAGCTGGCGCCAGCCGCCGCTGTCCTTGCTGGTGACGACGACCGGATCGCCCGTCACCGACATCTGCGTGGTGCGCAGCCCCGCGACGGTTTCGTGGACGGCGGGCGTGGCGCCGTTGGATATCTTGAGCAGGAAGGCGCTGCCTTTCTGGGCGGTCATGGAAGATTCCTTTCGTGAATTCGTCGTGATCCTCCCTCTCCGGGGGAGGGTTTCAGGCCGCCAGCAGGCGGAAACGGTATTCGAGCAGGAAGGCGCGGCGGCTCTCGCCGCGCTGCTCGGCGCGGGCGCGCAGGAACCGCGCGGTGATCACGCGATAGCCGTCCTGCGCGCGCGGCAGGCTGGCGATGCGTCGCTCGATGGCGGCGACGAGATCGCCCGCCGCATCGGGCCTGTCGCCCCGGCAATGGAGTTCCAGCGCGATCCGCACCTCGCGCCCGTCGTGGGTCTTGCAGCCCCAGTCGGCGCTGGCGCTGGCGGAGATCGCCAGCCACGGCAGGCTGGCGCGGGACGGCGCTTCCTCGGTGACGGCATTGAGCCGTTCGGCAAGCGTCGGATCGGCGGCGAGCCAGGCGACCAGCGCGGCGCGCAGGGCGATTTCCATCATGGCCGTCACGCGACCCGCAACCGCCGCCACGGCCGCCACAATGCCGCGACCGACGCGGGCGGAAGGGGCGAGGCGCCGCCGGTTTCGCGCTCGCGGTGCTGGTGCGCGGCAAGGCGGGCGATGCCGTGCCGCAACGCGGCGGGAAGGTCTTCCCATTCGGCCACGAGCCCGGCGGTGAAGCGTACCGCGACCCGCTCGCGGCCGGACAGCTCGCGGCCGGACGGGGCCGGGAACCTGACCCGGCCGCCGCCATCGGCGTCGAGGTCGATCTCGTAGTCGCCGCTGGCCAGAGCGAAGCGCTGCCCGTCGGGCGCGATCGCCTCGACGCCGGTGATCGCCTGGACGGGTCGGGTGGCGAGGCCCCGCCAGCATCGCGCCGGCGGGGCCGTCTCCTCGCATTCCGCCACCAGCGGCATGATCCCGGTGAAGGCTTCGCAGATGTCGAGAGAGGCGCGAAGCAGCGCGGTCAGGGCCGCGTCGTCATGCGCGGTGGAGATGCCGAGCCATTGCTTGAGCTCGGCCAGCGCCGGCGCCGCGATCGCCGGCGGGGTGAGGATTGTCCTGTGCATGAAGGCTCCTTTTCGTCCTCCCCGGTGCGGGGAGGGGGCTGGCCGTCGGGCGTTACGCGGCGATCTTCAGCAGCTTGATCGCGTCGCTGTCGAGCACCTGGCCGCCGATCCGCTTGGTCGCGTAGAAGTGGACGAACGGCTTGTTGGTGAACGGGTCGCGCAGGATCGCGGTGGCGCTGCGTTCGGCGATCAGATAGCCCGCGCGGAAGTTGCCGAAGGCGATGGGAAAGGCGTTGGCGGCGATGTCGGGCATGTCCTCGGCCTCGACCACCGGATAGCCGAGCAGGCGGTCGGGATGGCCTTCCATCAGCCCCGGCTGCCACAGGAACGCGCCGTCCGACGTCTTGAGCTTGCGCACTTCGGCGAGCGTCGCGGAATTCATCACCCAGCTCGCGCCCTGGCGGTGCCCGGCCTTGAGCGCGTGGACGAGGTCGATCAGCACCAGCTCGATCACCGCGCCCAGGCCGGCGGCATCGCCGCTGCCGACGAACTGCAGCGTGCCGAACGCGCGCGCCGCGTCGGCCAGCGCGCTGGCCGGCGCGGCGAGGAAGCCCCTGGGCCGGTTGGCGCCGTTGCCCGAGACGAAGGCGGCGCCTTCCGCGCGGGCGAACTCCATCGCGATCTCGTCCGCCAGCCAGGCCTCGACGTCGAACGCGGCATCGTCGAGCATCGCCTGGCTCGCCGCCGGATTGGCGTATAGCTCGCCCGAGGGCGGCGCGATCTCGGCGAAGGTCGGGGTGTCGGTGGCGGGCCGGCCGGCGGTCTCGGCGACCCAGCCCGAGGCGGTGCCGCCGGTGGTCACCAGCTTGCGGTAGCCGGCGGTGCCGGTCTGCACGACTTGCGCGATCGAGCGGATCGGGCTGATGGCCTTGAGCCGGGCGGAGATCAGCGCGTCGATCTCTCGCGGCACGGCATAGCCGCCGTCCGCCGCCACCGCGCCCGACAGCGATTTCAGCTCGGTCTCGCGCCCGTGGCGCAGATAGCCGTCGACGAAGCCCTTCACCTCGATGCTCCGGGGGACGGAGCCTTCGAGGATGGGGCCGAGGATGGGGCCAAGGATGGGACGGGCGGCGGCGCGGCCGACGCGGTCGAGCCGGACCTTGACGTCGTCGACGTCGCCGCGCAGCGCCTGGATCGCCTCGTCGGAAGCGTCCTGCCGGGCGACGAGGTCGAAGGAAGAGTCGAGCGTTTCGACCGGTTGCACTATTTCCATGGACATTACCTTTCGTTGGAGACGAGATGGACGCGGGCGCCATGCTGCATCGGGTGGGTGACGAGGCTGACTTCGATGAGTTCGAGGTCGAGCAGGTCGCGGCCCTCGGGCGTCGCGCGGCCGGAGCGCACGCGGTAGCCGAAGCTGAGGCCGGTCACGGCGCGGCGCCTGAGCGAGACGCCGGCCCTGCCGTCAGGGTTGTCGATCGCGGCGATCACCCGCAGGCCGCGCGCGTCCTCGCGGGCGTGCTCGACCCAGCCGACGCGCAAGTCGGGCCGGTGCTGCCAGAGCAGCGGGAGCGGCTCCCGGCGGTCGGCGAGCGAACGGGCGAAGGCCCCCCGGCGGATCGTGTCGCGCCCGGCGTCGCGCTTGCCGAACAGCGCGGCATAGCCTGCAAAGCGCAGCCGCGCGTCCCGGGCATGCCGCGCGATCACTTGAGCAGGCCCGCCAGGCCCAGCCGCCACGCGATGCCGATCAGCAGCATCGCCAGCACGCCGCGCACCGCCCAGTCGACCGCCGCGCGCCAGGCGCTGGCCTTGGCGTCGCGCCATGCCCGCAGCAGTTCGCGCAATTCGTCGAGGTCCGCCCGCGCGGTCTCGTCGTCGAGGCCGATATGCGCCAGCATCCGCTCCGCGCCGAGTTCGCTCGCCTCCTCGACGATGGCGCGCAGCGTCACCAGGTCGCCGCCGTCGTTCGTCGCCTGCGCGACGAGGCGCGCCAGCATGTCCCGATTGTTCATCATATGTTCTCTCCATCTTGCTTTTGCGGTTCGGGGCGCGGGGGCAGGCCGAGGAGGCCGCGCTTCTCGCCGTCGTCGAGGAAACCGGCGGCGCCGACTTGCGCCCACAGCCGCTCGCGGTCCTCGGCAAGCGCGGGCACCCGGTCGAGGTCGATGGCGAGCGGCCGGCCGGGGAACCAGGTCTCCAGCCCTTCGCCCAGCGCGCCGAGGATCTTCGCCGCCAGCGGCAGCAGCGTCAGCCGCCACAGCGCGCGGTTGGCCTCGCGGTAGTTGGCGTAAGTCGCGTCGCCCGGCAGGCCGAGCAGCATCGGCGGCACTCCGAAGGCCAGCGCGATGTCGCGCGCGGCGGCGGCCTTGAGCGTCGCGAAGTCCATGTCGGCCGGCGTCATGCCCATCGCCTGCCAGGTGAGTCCGCCTTCCAGCAGCATCGGCCGCCCGGCGTTGGCCGATCCGGCGAAGGCGCGCGCCAGTTCGTCGCGCAGCCGGTCGAACTGGTCGGCGGTCAGCGCGGTCGCGTCCCCGGCGCCATAGACCAGCGCGCCCGAAGGCCGCGCCGCGTTCTCCAGCAGCTGGCGGTTCCAGTGCGCGGCGGCGTTGTGCGTGGCGATCGCCTGGTCGGCGGCCGCCAGGCAGCCCGCGCCGTAATGGTCGTCCGCCGGATGGAAATGGCGGACGTGGATCAGCGCGGGCGAGGCGTCCTCGTCCAGCACCGGCAGGGATAGCCGCTGCTCGCCGACTTTATACATATAGGCGGTCGGCCAGCCGTCCGGCCCGGCGAGGACGCTCATCCGTTCCGGCCGCAGCGCGAACAGCTCGACCGGACGGCCTTTCGCGTCCTTGACGATCTGGACGTAGCCGTTGCCGTGGAGCAAGAGGTGCGAAGCGAGCGTTTCCAGCAGCGACTGCCCCGCCGATGTCGCGCGGATCAGCGCCGTCAGCCGGTCGTCGGCGGACACCAGCGGCGCGCCCGCGATCCCCTCCGCCACCAGCCGCACCGCGCGCTGCGCCACCGGATTGTCGAGATAGGCGCGGATGACCGCGCCGGTATATTCGAACGGGGCGCGTCCCGGCGCGACTTCCGCGAAAGCCCAGGGCGACGTGTAAGTGCGCGACAGGGGGACACGGTCGGTCTCCCCCTTGAAGGCGGAAACCAGGGATTGCAGGAAGGACATGAGTGGGCCTTTCGTGAATGCGATATGATCCTCCCCTGCAAGGGGAGGTGGCGGCCCGCAGGGCCGACGGAGGGGTGACGCCGGCGCGGGTGCGGGTGTCACGCGGGCGGCTGCGGGTCTCAGTTCGGGCGGCTATACCCCTCCACCACCCGCTTCGCGGGCGGTCCCCCTCCCCCTCCGGGGGAGGATCGGGATCAATCCTCCCCTGCAAGGGGAGGTGGCGGCCCGCAGGGCTGACGGAGGGGTGACACCCGCGCGGGTGCCGGGGAGGATCAGGGCACCCGCACCCGTGGGCGGGCGACGGGTTTCAGCATCAGTTCGCTCAAGGCCCAGACCAGCGCGTCGGCGCGGTCGGGAGAGCGGCCCGGCCCCTGGTAGCCCCCGCCGGCGATCAATCCGCACAGTTCGTCCTCCAGCTCGGGGAACACGCCGGCATGGCGCACGCGGCCCGCTTCGTAGAGCGCGGCCACCGGCTCGGCGCGGGCGATCTTGCCCCGGCTGGCGTGCACCAGCTTCAGCGGCAGCGAGAAGCCGTCTGCGGGGGCGGCGGCGCGCAGCACGCTTTCGACCATGGCGCCGCCCTGGTTGGCTTCGGCCACCACCCGGTCGGCCCGCCAGCGCCGCGCGGCGGCGGCGACGGCGCGGGCCCAGCGCTCGGGGCTTGGCCGGCGCACCGAGGCGTCGGCGAGGACATGGCCAAGCCCGTCGGGATCGAGCGCGGCGACCACGATGCCGCAGGCGTCCCCCACCGCCGAAGCCGGCGGATCGACCGCGACCACGACCCGCGCCGGGCACTCCGGCGCTTCGCCCCGGCATTGCTCGATCAGTCCGCGCGTCCACAGCGCGCCGGGCAGGTCCTCGATCAGTTCGCCTTCCAGCTCCTGCCGTCCCAGCAGCGACCGGCCGTATTCCCGGCGCACCGCGCCGACGAAGCCCGGAGGCAGATGCGCGACATTGTCGTAAGTGCGGCCTCGCGTGACCGCGACGGAACCGTCCTTGAGCAGCCGCCGCACCAGCGGCACCGCGCGCGGCGTGGTGGTGGCGGCCAGCCGGGGTTGCGGGCCAAGCCTCAGGCCCAGCCGAAGATTGTCCCACGCCTGCATCGCCCGATCGCCCGCCTGCGTCCACTTGGCGATCTCGTCGCACCAGGCATGGCTGTGCTGCGGACCGCGCAGGCTTTCGGGTTCGCCCGCCGAGTAGAGCGTGGCCTGCGCGCCGTTGGGCCAGGTCAGCATCCGTTCCAACTGCGCGCGGCGCGGCTCCGGCTCCAGCGCCAGCCAATGCTCGCGGCGCTCAGGCGATGTCATCGCGATACTCGGCCGGACCTTCCAGCAGCTTCAGGTTGGCGGCGGTGTTCTCCCGCATCCGGTCGATGAAGGCGTCGATCGAATCGAGCACTTCCTGCTCGCTGCGGGTGTCTTCCAGCGCCCGCTCGCGCGTCACCGTCTGGCGGTGCATCGCCAGCAGCCGCAAACCGGCGGTCACGTCCATTTTCCGCGCCGGCATTTTCCGCGCCGGGTCCGGATCGCGGAGATAGCCGAGGAGTTCCATTTCGAGATGGTCGTATCCCTCGCACAGCGCCGCCAGCCAGCGCCGCGCGAATTCGGCGTCTTCGCGCCGGGTCTTGTAGACCCAGGCCGGGCTGATCCCGGCGTTTTCGGCCGCCGCCTTGACGTTCGACGTCTCGGCCAGCGTGGTCAGGAACGTCTCCCGCCAGTTCTTCGGCGCGCCACGGCGGCGTTTGGACGGGGCGCCGTCCAGGGTGTCGGTCATCGGGAGGGTCTTTCGGGGAAGGGGCGAATCGAGTCAGCCGCGTTGTTCCCTTTATGTACCTATATTCACGCGTGAAGTCAAGATAAGAAACCAAATAGGTTATCCTCCCCTGCAAGGGGAGGTGGTGGCCCGCAGGGCCGACGGAGGGGTGACACCCTTGCGGCTAATGGATGTCACCTCGGGCGGCCATACCCCTCCACCACCCGCTGCGCGGGCGGTCCCCCTCCCCCTCCGGGGGAGGATCGGATGCAATCCTCCCCTTCCGGGGGAGGAGATACGCTTGCCGCATAACCGCCTCGCATCTATGAGCGCCCGATCCTTCCGGAGTTCCCAGACGATGCTGCGCCGCCTCTACGAATGGACCATGGCCAAGGCGGCGCATCCCCATGCCGAGTGGTGGCTGGCGGCGTTCTCGTTCGTGGAGGCGAGCTTCTTTCCGGTGCCGCCGCATCCGCTGCTGGGGCTGATGTGCCTGGCCGAGCCGAAGAAGGCGATCCGCTTCGCGCTGATCGCCACGCTGGCCTCGGTCGCGGGCGGGATGCTGGGCTACGCGATCGGCTATTTCGTCTACGAGGCGTTCGGCGAGGCGCTGCTGCGGGCGCTCGGCCTGTCGGAGAGTTTCCCCGTCGCCGCGTGCTACTTGCGCGAATACGGCGCGGAGATCCTGATCGTGAAGGGCGCGACGCCGATCCCGTTCAAGCTGCTGACCATCACCGCGGGCTTCATCGCGATGCCGCTCGGCGTGTTCATCGCCGCCAGCGTGATCTCGCGCTCGATCAGCTTCATGATCGTGGGCGTGCTGTTCCGCCTGTTCGGCGCCCCGATCAAGGCGGTGATCGACAAGCACCTCGGGAAAGTCACGGCCGCGTTCGCGGTGCTGGTCGTCGCCGGGTTCCTGGCCATCGCCTTCCTCGGCGGCGGGGCGGACAAGACCAGCGGCAAGTGCGAAGCGGCCGGCTTAACCTCCTAATGCAATTGGTTTATTGACTGTTAACCAATCTGTGACATGCTTGTAATGTTGCAGTGCGGAAATCGCGTTGTACCGATGCGATGAACCATCAGGCACTGCCGGAAGGAGGGCCATGGTTCGCGCAGACGCATATCCCGATCGGGCCAGCGACGATTTCCTCAGGCAGTTGCAGGGTTACGGCCTGTCGACCGTCGAGATCCACTACCACTTACCGGATCACCCCGGCCTGTTGCAGCTCTTCGTGATGCAGCAATACGACGTCGCGCCGAAATTTCCGGTGCTGCGCGATTTCCTCGATTACTGGCGGCGCGAGATCGAAGGGCCGCTGCACTCGGTGCGGATCGCGCACAACCGGCTGATCGGCCCGAGCGAATGGCGCGCGGTGGACGGGGTGATCTCGATCCATTGACGCGGCCCTGAAAATCCTCCCCGGAGGGGGAGGGGGACCGCCCGCGCAGCGGGTGGTGGAGGGGTATGGCCGCCCGAAGTGACGCTTGCAGCCGCGCGGGGTGTCACCCCTCCGTCGGCCCTGCGGGCCGCCACCTCCCCTTGCAGGGGAGGAACCTGACTATCCATTGCTTCGTCATTGCGAGGGGCGGAGCCCCGCGGCAATCCAGGGCGGTGCAACACGGCCCTGGATTGCTTCGCTACGCTCGCAATGACGAAGTGATTCAAACCGAAGTCATCGTACCCTAGCGCCCGGAATCGCGCCGCTACCCGATGATCCCCACGGACCGGCCCGCGCGCTCGAACATGCCGATGATCGTCTGCACCTGATCGGCGCTGTGCTCGGCGCAGAGCGAGCAGCGCAGCAGCGTCATGTTGGCGGGCGTCGCCGGCGGCCGCGTCAGGTTGACGTAGAGCCCTTCCTTCAAGAGCGCCTCCCACATCGCCGCGCCTTTCTCCAGGTCGGGCATGATGACCGCGATGATCGCGCTCTGCGGCTCGTCGGTGCCGAGCTGGAAGCCCAGCGTCCTGAGCCCGAGATGCAGCGTCTTGGAATTTTCCCACAAGTGCGCGCGCTTGTCGCCGGCGTGCATCAGCTTGCGGATCGAGGTGGCGGCGGTGGCGACCACGCTCGGCGGCAGGCTGGCGGTGAACACGTATGGCCGGCAGACCAGCCGCAGGATCTCGAACTTCGGGTGGTTGGAAACGCAGAAGCCCCCGACCGTGCCGACGCTCTTGGAAAACGTGCCGATGACGAAGTCGACCTGGTCCAGCACGCCCTGGTCCTCGGCGACGCCGCGCCCGTTGGGTCCGATGAAGCCCATCGAATGCGCTTCGTCGACCAGCACCATCGCCCCGTGCTTGCGAGCGACGGCGATCATCTCCTTCAAGGGCGCGATGTCGCCCAGCATCGAATAGACGCCCTCCAGCACCACCAGCTTGCCGGCGCCCTCGGGAATGCGGCCGAGGCGGCGGTCCATCGCGTCGATGTCGTTGTGCTTGAACGGCACCACCTCGGCGTCGCCCATCTTGCAGCCGTCCCAGATGGAGGCGTGGCTGTCGATGTCCAGCACGATGTAGTCGCCCTTGCCGGCGATGGTGCTGATGACCCCGAGGTTGGCCTGGTAGCCGGTCGAGAACACCATGGCATGGTCCATGGCATAGAACGCGCACAGCGCCTTCTCGACTTCCTTGTGCCCGGCGTAGGTTCCGTTCAGGACCCGGCTGCCGGTGGTGCCGGTGCCGAACAGATCGAACGCTTCCTTGCCGGCGGCGATGACATCGGGGTCGAACGTCATCCCCATGTAGTTGTAAGTGCCGAGCAAGATCGTTTCGCGCCCGTTGCAGATCGCGACGGTGGGAGAGACAACGCGCTCCATCACCAGCCCGAACGGATCCTCGACGCCCGAGGCGAGCAGGCCGCTGCGCATCTCGATGATCGGATCGAACTTCGAGAAAAGGTCGGTCGTCGCGCCTTCCGAGAGTGTCGCGCTCATCCCCGCAGCTTCGCCACGGTGTCGACAAGCTGGCCGAAATTCTCGATTTCCGCCTGCTGGTTCATGCTGATGATGATGTCGAATTCGTCTTCGATCGCGGCGACGAAATCCATCACCGTCAGGCTGTCGAACTCCAGGTCTTCGGTGAAGGTGGTGGCATCGGAGATCGTCAGGTCCTTCTTGTTGAAGGGCTCGATCAGCGCGGCGATGCGGGTGTGAATTTCTGCTCTATCCATGGCCTGGGGTCCTAGAAGGGGAATGCGGCGCAAAAGCGACGTGGCGCGAGGATGTCAAGCCGGGGCCTTCTCCACCAGCCCGCGCACCGCCGCCATGAACGGCCCGATCGACACCGGCTTGGCGAGATAGCCGTCGGCCCCGGCATCGCGAATCCGCTCCTCGTCGCCCTTGCCGGCATAGGCGGTGACGGCGAGCACCGGAATGGAGCGCAGCACGACATCGGCCTTGGCTCCCTCGATCAGGTCGAGCCCGGAAACCTCGGGCAGCTGGATGTCCATGATGATGAGGTTGGGCACGAAGCTCCTCGCCTTGTCGAGCGCGTCGCGCCCGTCGGCCACGGGTTCGACCGCATAGCCCTGGCTCTTCAGCACGTCGCAGAACAACTTGCGATTGAGATCGTTGTCCTCGACAACCAGAATACGCTTTGCCATTTGCTCCCCGCGCGCCATTCGTGGCGAGCGAACGCTCTATGCTTTGCACACGAGGCTGACAATTCTTCGAGACGGATCATCCCCGGCCATTGACCCCGAGACGCTGGCGCTGACGGCGATCGGCTGGCTTCTCGGCGATCGGGACCGCACCGACCGCCTGCTGGCGCTGACCGGAATGACGCCGGACAGCTTGCGGACCGGGCTCGGCGACCGGGCGGTGCTGGCGGCCGTGCTGGAATTCCTGTCGTCCCACGAACCCGATCTCCTCGCGGCGGCGGATGCGCTGGGGGTGGAACCGCGGGTCCTCGCCAGCGCCTGCGAAAGCCTCGGCCGATGAGCCGCCCGTTGGTCGTCACCGACTGCGACGAGGTGCTGCTGCACATGGTCGCGCATTTCCGCGACTGGCTGGGCGAAGAGGAAGGGATCGATTTCGATCTGGGCCAGGGCGCGTTCTCCCGCGCGATGCGACGGCGCGATACGCAGGCCGTGCTCGAGCCCGCGGAGATCTGGCCCCTGCTCGATTCCTTCTTCGACAATCAGATGCACCGGCAGCGGCCGATCGCCGGGGCGGTCGAGGCGATGGGCGAACTCGTCCACCACGCGGATGTCGTCGTCCTCACCAACCTGATGGATTTCCGGCGCGAAGCGCGGGTCCGGCAACTGGCCGAGCATGGCCTGGGGCTGAAGGTCTACACCAACCAGGGGCCGAAAGGGCCCGCACTCCGGGCGATCCTCGATGAATACCGTCCCTCGCGGGCGCTGTTCATCGACGACCTGGCCCAGCATCACGATTCGGTATCGACGGTCGCGCCGCATGTCGACCGGCTGCACTTGTGCGGCGAGCCGGCGATCGCGCCGCATATCGCCTGCGCCCATGCCGCCGGGCACGCCCACGCCCGGATCGACAGATGGGACCACGCGCTGCCGTGGCTGCTGGAAAGGCTCCACGCCGGCGCGACCAGACATGACGCGACCAGGCATGAACAGGAGGAAGCGCAATGACCGAAGACGCGATCGCAGACCGGCTGAGCCGGCTCGGGATCGTCCTGCCCGAACCGGCGGCGCCGGTCGCCGCCTACGTCCCGGTCGTGGTCGCGGGCGGATTCGCCCATGTTTCCGGGCAGTTGCCGTTCGTCGACGGCAAGCTGGTGACCGGGCGGCTCGGCGAGGATGTCTCGCCCGAGCAGGGCTTCGAGGCGGCGCACGCGTGCGCGGTGATGATCCTGGCGCAGCTCAAGGCGGCGCTGGGTTCGCTTGCAAGGATCGAGCGGGTGGTGAAGCTCGGCGCTTTCGTCAGTTCCACCGCCGACTTCACCGGGCAGCCGGCGGTGGCCAACGGCGCGTCGCAGTTGATGGCGGCGGTGTTCGGCGAGGCCGGTCAGCATGCCCGCAGTGCCGTGGGCGTGCCGGTGCTGCCGCTCGGCGCGGCGGTGGAAGTCGATGCGATTGTCGCCCTTCGCGCCGATTGACGACCTGCTCGCCCCGCCGCCCGCGCCGGAAAAAGTGCGCTGGATCGCGGGGAATACTTTTGCGCATCGCGGGCTGCACGGTCCCGGTATCCACGGCCCAGGCATCCACGGCCCAGGCATCATCGAGAACTCCGCCACGGCTTTCGCCGACGCGATCTCGCGCGGGCTCGGCATCGAGTGCGACGTCCAGCGTTCGCGCGACGGCGAGGCGATGGTGATCCATGATTGGGAACTCGACCGGCTCACGGAGCGGACTGGCCGGATCGAGGATCTGACGGCGGCCGAACTCGGCGGGATCGCGCTTGCCGGCGGCCGGGATCGCATCCTGACGCTGCGCGAGGTGCTGGAGCAGGTGGCGGGCGCGGTGCCGCTGCTGATCGAGGTGAAATCGCAGCGCGCGAAGCCGGTCGCGGCCTTGTGCCATGCGGTCGGCCGCGCCCTTGCGGGCTACCGGGGCCGCCATGCGGTGATGAGCTTCGATCCGCGCGTGTCGCGATGGTTCCGGCGGCATTCGCCGGAGACGGTGCGCGGGCTGGTGGTAACCGAGGAGCACGCGCGCGGATGCGGCGGGGCGATCCGCCGCCGGCTCTCGCTGTGGCACGCGCGGCCCGATTTCCTTGCTTGCGACATACGCGACCTGCCAAGCCCGTTCGCCGCCTCGCAGCGGCGGCGCGGATTGCCGGTGGCGGCCTGGACGGTGCGCTCGGCCGAGGACCTCGGGCGCGCCGCCCTCCACGCGGATGCTCCGATCGCCGAAGGGGCGGGGCTCGCGTGAGCGGCGAATTGCAGGCGCGCATGGCCCGCTCGGTCGGCGAACTGGATGCGGAACAGTGGGACGCGCTGACCGATGGCGCCAACCCCTTCGTGAGCCACGCGTTCTTGTCGGCGCTGGAGGACTCGGGGAGCGTCGGCGGCGGGAGCGGCTGGATTCCCGCGCCGATCGTGATCGAAACCGCGGGGGGCGCGCTGCTCGGCGCGCTTCCGGCCTATCTCAAGCAGCACAGCCAGGGCGAATACGTGTTCGATCAGTCCTGGGCCGACGCGTGGCGGCGCGCGGGCGGCGACTACTATCCGAAGTTGCAGATTTCGGCGCCGTTCACTCCCGCCACCGGCCCGCGCATCCTCACGCGCGAACCCGAGCTCGCCTTGCCGCTGCTGCGCGCCGCCGAGCAGCTGTGCGAGGCGAACGGGCTTTCGTCCGCCCACGCGACATTCATCGAGCCGGAGCAGCAGCGCTTTTTCGAGCGAGCCGGCTGGCTGATCCGCAACGATATCCAGTTCCACTGGGAAAATCGCGGATATGCCTCGTTCGACGATTTCCTGGGAGCGCTGTCCTCGCGCAAGCGCAAGGATATCCGCAAGGAACGGGCCAAAGCGCGGGAAGGCCTGGAAATACGCCACCTTACCGGCGAAGCGATCGAACGCGATCATTGGGACGCGTTCTGGCGGTTCTATCAGGATACCGGCCAGCGCAAGTGGGGACGGCCTTATCTCACCCGCGATGCGTTCGCTTTGCTGGACGAGCGAATGGCGGGCCGGATACTGCTGGTCATGGCGTTCGCGCGGGGAGAGCCGGTGGCGGGGGCGCTCAACTTCATCGGCGCGCGCACGCTCTATGGCAGGTACTGGGGCGCATTGGTCGACCAGCCGTTCCTGCATTTCGAGATCTGCTATTATCAGGCGATCGACGCGGCGATCGCGCTGGGTCTCGACCGGGTGGAGGCCGGAGCACAAGGCGGTCACAAGCTGGCGCGAGGATACGAACCGGTGCGCACGACCTCGGCGCACTACATCGTCGATCAGGGTTTCCGCGAGGCCGTCGCGGATTTCTTGAAGCGCGAGCGCGCCGGGATCGCGAACGACCAGTCCTGGCTGGGCCAGCGCACGCCCTTCCGCAAGGAAGGTTAACGATCAGGCGGCCTTGCGGCTCGATTCCGACAACCACTCGCGGGCGCGGCGCTGCGCCTCGGCGATCTCGCGCGCGGTCATTTCGTCGGCGATGTCGGCGCGGCATTGCTGCGCTTCCTCATGCCCCGCGACCGCGGCCAGGTTGAACCACTTGTGCGCCTCGATCAGATCGCATTCGGCGCCGTGGCCGCCGGTGGAAAAGGCGATGCCAAGGTCGTAGTAGGCGGAAATGTCTCCTTGCGCGGCGGCGGCAAGGCAGCTGGCGACCAGCATGTCTTCCAGCCCGCATCCGGCGTCGATCGCGCCTGCAAGGTCTTCTTCGCGTATCCAGGCGGTGCTCATGTTCGGTGCCCCCTTGACGGCGCGCCCCCGTGTGCCCGCCTGGGCGCAAAGTGGCCAAATATGGTCAACAAATGGTTAACCTCCAGAAATTCGTTTCGGCGCCGCAACTTTTTTCGCCTCCGTGCGTACGCAAATCTTGGGACGATGAATCTATTGGCGCTTGTGCGGCAATGGGCGTGCAACTATAGGCGCGCTCAACCGCGGCTCGCATGCGTTATCGGGAAAACCCGGAGCGGCAGGACATGAGGGGTCCGCATGTGCGGAGTGTCTGAATGCCTACGTCTCTTGTTGACGAAATCGATGTTCTGGCAAAAGCAAAGCGTCAGATCGCGAGTGAATATTCCCCGAGCGAGAACGAGCCTTACATGGGCGAGGCGCATCAGGATTATTTTCGCAAGCTGCTGAATGCCTGGAAGCGGTCGATCCTCGATGCCTCGGCCGGTACGCTGCAGCAGTTGCAGGACGGCCCGATCCGCGAACCCGACCTCAACGATCGCGCCTCGAGCGAGACCGAGTGGGGCATCGAACTGCGCACCCGTGATCGCCAGCGCAAGCTCATCGCCAAGATCGATTCGGCGCTGCGGCGCATCGAGGAGGGCGAATACGGCTTCTGCGAGGTGACCGGCGAGCCGATCGGGCTTGGCCGCCTGATCGCCCGGCCGATCGCCACGATGACCGTGGAGGCGCAGGAAGCGCACGAGCGGCGCGAAAAGGTCTCGCGGGACGACTAGACTCGTTCCGGTCCGGATTGAACCGCAATGAGTCCGGATATCCTGGGTTTGCCGTGATTTCCGAGCCGGCAGGTGGTTCCACCTGCCTCGAAATCGCTCCAATCCGCGCGACGAGCCGTTGCTGGTGGTTGCCGGCCGTTAAACCTTTTTTTGCCTGTATGCGGTAGAAACCGGGCCTAGGCGCTGACTCGCGATGCGATGGCGTTGTGTGCGGATCGAGGGTCGCGAGCGGCCCCTGCGGTTTATCGAGCGGTTTATCGAGCCAGGCGAGACCATGGACGGAAGTGAAAACAGGCATCTCGCGCGCGACAGTCTTTTCCTTATGGCGGACTTGCGTGTCGATGGCCTGGAAGGCCAGCACCGCATCAAGGTCCGCAATCTTTCCTCAGGCGGCATGATGGGCGAAGGCCCGATCCGCGTCGTGCGCGGTGCCGTCGTCGCCGTGAATATCCGCAATCTCGGCTGGATCGACGGCGCGGTCGCCTGGGTGCAGGACACCCGCTTCGGGATTTCCTTTCGCGACGAGATCGACCCCAAGATAGCGCGGGAGCAACTGACGGCGGCCAAGCCGGACGACCTGCATAGCCCGCGCTTCACCCGGCCGCCCCTGCACAAGACCACCGGCAGGGGTAACTCGACGGTCCGCAAGATCTGAGCTTCCGGGGAGCGATCACGCTCCTCGCGCCTTTCCGAATGGCCGCAAATCCAGTAGTCGGGTGCGATGTTCCCGGCGCTCCCAGACTCGGCCCGTTTCAGATCGAAGCGGAACGCGTCCGCACGGCCTTCGACCGGGTATCCTTTGTCTGCCGTGATGTCCGAGCCGGCGGGCGATTCCTCCCGCGTCGAAATCCCTCTCGTCGATCCCGTCCGGCGGCTGTTCGCCACGCTGGCGCTGGCGCTGCTCGCGGCGTGCGGATCGGGGGGCAGGGAGACCGTGCACGTCGTCGCCATCGGCGCGCCAGGCGATCCTTTTCAGAGTGGCATCCGGCTGGCGCCCGCAGGCCAGCTGACCCGCGCGGCGACGACCGAGGGGCTGGTCGCCTTCGATGCGCAAGGCAGGGTGGTCCCGGCGCTCGCCGACCGCTGGATCGTGACCGACGACGGCAAGAGCTATCTTTTCCGCCTGCGTGACGGCACCTGGGGGCAAGGCGGCGACCTGACGGCCCGTTCCGCCGTCCGGTCGCTGAACGCGGCCATTCGCGCATTGCGGGGAACCGCGCTTGGGCTCGACCTCGACGAGATCGACGAAATCCGCGAGATGGCGGGACGCGTCATGGAAATCAGGCTGAGCCGGCCCATGCCGCATTTCCTGCAGTTGCTGGCGCAACCCGAGCTGGGGCTCTTTCACGAGGGCGCGGGCGCGGGGCCGATGATCCTTGCCCGTCAGGGTGGCACGGCCGTGCTGACGCCGCTACCGCCCGAGGAGCGCGGCCTTCCCGCCGAGCGCAACTGGCAGAAGCGCGTCCGCACCGTCGATTTCCGCGCGAACGGCGCGGAAGCCGCGGTGGAGGCGTTCAACCACGGCGAGGTCGACTTGGTCCTCGGCGGGCGAATCCAGGACTTCCCGCGGACTAGCTCGGTCGGGATCCTGCGCGGGACCATCCAGCTCGATCCGGTGACCGGACTGTTCGGCCTGGCCGTGATCCGGGCCAAGGCCTTCCTGCGCGACGCCGACAATCGCGAGGCCGTGGCGATGGCCATCCAGCGCGAGGATCTGATACAGCCATTCGGGCTGGACGGCTGGATCGCCACGGCCCGGATCGTTCCCCCCGGTATCGAGGGAGTGCCCGGCACCGCCAGCGAGCGTTGGGCCGGCATGACGATCGATCAGCGCCGGCAGATGGCGGCGGCGCGGGTCTTGCGCTGGCGTGACGGCGAGGGCGGTGGAGGCGCCGTGCGTGTGACCGTCGGCCTGCCGGAGGGTCCGGGAGCGGACATCCTGTTCGAGCGGCTTGCGGGCGATCTTGCGCGGATCGGGGTGGAACTTGTCCGGGCAGGGAAGAACCAGCGGCCCGATCTTCGCCTGCTCGACGAAGTCGCCCGCTATCCGCGCCCCATGTGGTTCCTCAACCAGTTGAGCTGCACTGCCCGGCGGGGGCTCTGTTCCTCTTCGGCCGACGCAAGCGTCGCCCAGGCCGGTCGCACCGAAAATGCCCAGGAACGTGCCGCATTGCTGGGCCAAGCGGAGGAGGAACTGACGCGGGCCAATGTCTTTATTCCGTTCGGCTCGCCGATCCGTTGGTCGCTGGTGCGGGGCAGCATGGACGAATTCGTGCCGAACCAATGGGGATGGCACCCCTTGATGCCGCTGGCGGTCCTGCCCAGATAGCGATGAGTTTCGGAGAACGGTGGATGCCGGATGCAACGCGATCGATGTCCAGCCCTTTCCCCATGGGCCGCGACGCCGCGTCCGTCCGGCAGCGGGTCGAGGCGCTGGAAAAGGTGCTGGAAGGCGCCTTCACGCTGCCGGGGATCAATCGGCGGGTGGGGCTGGATGCGATCGTCGGGCTGGTGCCCGTCGCCGGCGACCTGATCGGCGCGGGGCTGGGGCTCTATCTTGTGTGGGAGGCGCGAAACCTGGGCATGCCGCGCTGGCGCCAGGCCCGGATGATCGCCAACGTGGGCTTCGATACGCTGGTCGGCGCGGTGCCGGTGGCGGGCGACCTGTTCGATTTCCTGTTCCGCTCCAACAGCCGGAATCTCAGGATCATCCGCAAGTATCTCGACAAGCACCACCCGCATACCCGGATCATCGAAGGATGAGCGCGATCGTGAAAAGCTTGGGATTTTCGGTGCTTGCGCTGCCTCTGGCGCTGGCCGCATGCGGGCGGGCGGATAACGAGCCGGGGCCGGGCGGCGTCACCGTCGGCGAGGCCAGGGCGCTGGACGAGGCGGCGGAAATGCTGGAGCAACGCCGCCTTCCGGCCGAGGCGCTGCGTCCGCCGGGCACCGAGCAGGCGCCTGCTCCCGTTGCGTCGGGCGCGGCGGCGAGGGATTAATCCAACCGGACCTTGCCGCGCCCGGCCTTGACCGCGCCGCGTTGCTTCTTGCCCTTCAGCCGCTGTTCCTTGCCGATCCGGTTGAGCCGGCTTTTCTTGCGCTTTTCAGGCACTTCCTGCGCCTGGGTGAGCAATTCCGCGAGGCGTTCGCGCGCGTCGGCGCGGTTGGCCTCCTGCGTGCGAAAACGCCGCGCGGTCAGGACGAGTTCGCCTTTGGCGGTCATCCTGCTTCCCGCTAATTTCTTGAATCGGTGATATATTTCCGGCGACAGACGGAGCGCGAAGACGTCGAGGCGAAGCTGGACGGCCGTCGCGACCTTGTTGACGTTCTGGCCGCCGGGGCCCGACGCGGTGATGAAGCTCTCGCTTGAAAGCGCGACCGCGCGTTCCAGCAAGTCATTGTCAGGCATCGGAAAAACCGAACGCGAGAAAGTCGACGGGGAGCGGACTCGCGGCCGAGACGGGCGGCTTTTCGCCGCGCGGGACGAGCAGCCCGGCGGCGTGGAGCATGGTCCGTTTGGCGCGGTTTTCCGGGCCTTTCCCATAGATCGGGTCGCCCAGCAGGGGGAAGCCGAGGCCGGCGGCGGCATGGACGCGGATCTGGTGCGTTCGCCCGGTCTCGGGGTGGAACTCCACGAGGCTCGCGCCATTACGGATTTCGATGCTGCGCCAATGGGTTACGGCTGCCTTGCCCTTGCGCGCGGGGATCATCCGCCAGCCGTCCCTGGCAGTGCTGATCTTGCTCAGGGACAGCGCGATCGTGCCTTCGCCCTCCACTTCGCCCGCTACCAGGCCGAGGTAGCGCTTTTCGACGAGGCGCTGCTCGAAAGCGGCGGAAAACCGCTTCAAAGCCTTGGGATTTCGCGCCAGCAGCAGGCATCCGGAGGTGTCGCGATCAAGCCGATGCACCGGCATTGCAACGCGGTCGAAACCGAACCGCAACGCATTTAGATGGTCCTGCAGACACTCTCCGCCCGCCCTGGGCCGGTCGAGCGGCAGCCCGCCGGGCTTGTCGATCACCAGCGCCTCGGCATCCTCGAAGAGGATGGAGATGTCCATCAACCCAGCGCCGTCGCGATTCGGCGCAGCGCTTCTTCCAGCACGGCTTCGTCCGCCGCGAAGCTGATGCGGAAACCGTTCGATCCGCCGAAGCCCGAAGCGGCCACCACCGCGACGCCGTGTTCCAGCAAGTGCAGCGCGAGGTTGCGGTCGTCGCCGGCGAACCGGTCCATCAGCGGCGTCGCGTCGACCATGCAATAGAACGCGCCCTCGGGCACGGGGGTCCAGAGTCCGGGGACGGCATTGATGGCCGACACCACCAGATCGCGCCGGACGCGGAACCTCTCGCGCCATTCTTCGAGGAAGTGCTGCGGGCCTTCGAACGCGGCGACCGCCGCCGCCTGGCTGATCGAGCAGGGATTGCCCGAGGAATGCGACTGCAGCTTGGTCATCGCCTGGATCAGCCACTGCGGGCCGGTGGCGACGCCGATGCGGAAGCCGGTCATCGCATGGCTCTTCGACACGCCCGAGACGGTCAGGATACGGTCGGCAAGGTCGGGGCAGAGGTTGGCGAGCGTCACGTGGGGCGCGCCGGTGTAGTTGAGCGGGGCGTAGATATCGTCGCTCATCACCATGATCCGGGGATGGTGGCGCAGCACCTCGCCGATGCCGCGCAGCATCTCCGCCGGGTAGAACGCGCCGGTGGGATTGCCGGGGCTGTTGAGCAGCAGCCATTGCGTCTTCGGGCCGATCTGGGCTTCGAGGTCGGCGGGGGTGAACAGGAAGCGGTCCTGCGCATGGGTGACGAGCGGCACGACCTCGCCGCCGGCGAAGCGCACGATCTCGGGATAGCTGACCCACCACGGCGAGGGCACGATCACTTCCTCGCCCTCGCTGATCGTCGCCAGCAGCGCGTGGAAGATCGCCTGCTTGCCGCCGGCGCTGACGGTGACTTGCGAGACCGGCGTCTCGATGCCGAGGTCGCGCGAGAAATGCAGCGCGGCGGCTTCCTTCATGCGGGTGGTGCCGCCTACGGGCGTGTAGCGGGTCTGCCCGGCATCGAGCGCGGCCTTGGCCGCCGCGATGACGTGGGCGGGCGTGGCGAAGTCAGGCTCGCCCACCGAAAGCGAGATGATGTCCGCCCCGGCCTCGCGCAGTTCGGTGGCGCGATCGGTGATCGCGGCGGTCTGCGAAGGGGCGATGCGCGACAAGGCGGTAGAGATGTGTTGCATGACGTTTCAGCATTCCGACAGAGAGTTGGCCGACAGAGAGTTGGCCGACAGGGAGTTGGCCGACAGAGTGGTTGGTACAGACCTTCGTCATGGCGAGACCAAAGGTCGAAGCAATCCAGGGCCATTCCGCGCTGCCCTGGATTGCTTCGGGGCTTCGCCCCTCGCAATGACGAAGCAACAAATCGAAGTCATCCCCTCTCGATTGCCGCGGTTCACATAGACGCTCGCCTAGTCCATGAGCCGCGCCGGCATCAAGCCGCGCAGCGCGTTGCCGAGGAGGAAGCCTTGCGCCAGATCGTCGAGCGTCAGTTCCGCCTCGCGCGCCCGGCCCGCCTCGATCAGCGAACGCCGCAGCACGCCCGGCAGCAAGCCGAGCCGCAGCGGCGGCGTCAGCAGAGCGCCGTCGCGTTCGAGGAACACATTGGTGAAGCTGCCTTCGGTGATCAGCCCGTCATCGCGCAGCAGCAGCGCCTCGTGCGCGCCGGCGCCGCGCGCCGCTTCCAGCGCCTGCTCGTAGAGCCAGCGGTCGGAAGTCTTGTGGCGCAGCCGCCAGTCGCCGGCCTCGACCGGCAGGCGCAGCACGGCGCAGACCATCGGATCGGGCAGCGCCTCCGGCAGGTCCGACAGTTCGAGGCTGAACGCTCCGCTCCGGCTGGCGACGAGCCGCAGTCTTGCAGGCTTCTCCGCATCGAAGCACAGCGCCTGGATGGCGTTCCGCACCGCGTGGCGATCGAACGCGAAGCCCAGCTCCGCCGCGCTCGCCTTGATCCGCTCCAGATGCGGTTCGAGCAGCGCGATCCCGTCTTCGGGGGAAAAGCGCATCGTCTCGATCAGGTCGAACCGGGCGGGCGCGACATCGCTCGAAAGCTGGACCGAAGATGCCTGCACGAAACCCCCTTTGACCAGACACTCGCGCCATTCGGGAAGCGCTTGCGAATCCGCGACGATCGCCGATCCCACGCCCAGCACCGCATGGCCCTC
>DATEEP010000033.1:0-12184 GCA_035281095.1 Novosphingobium sp.
GGCGGCATGGGGGCAGCCGGGCTGTTTGAAGTGACGTGATGCCGCACACCGCCAGCCCGCGACCGGGCCCTCGTCGAACGGCCAAGATCGGATGGGCGATCGCTCTCTTGCTCGTTTCGGCGGCTTGCAACGACCGCGATCCCCCATATAAACAGATATAGCAGCTTCGCGATTAGCCTCTAGCCCTCGCGATAAAGTCTGTTACATTAGTAGCAACGAACGAACGTAGCGACTCATGGAACAATCGATGGCACAAGGCAAGTTTGTGTCGTACCTGAGGGTTAGCAGTGCGAAACAGGGGCGGAGTGGCCTCGGACTAGAGGCGCAGCGGAAGGCTGTAGCGGAATATCTCCACGGCGGTGCATGGGAGTTGTCCGGAGAATTTGTTGAGGTCGAATCTGGAAAGCTGGACGGCAGGCCTCAACTGGAAGCTGCCTTGGCTATGTGCGAGTTGACAGGCGCAACCCTAGTGGTCGCCAAGCTGGATCGACTAAGCCGCAACGTCGCCTTCCTCGCGGCCCTTCAAGATAGTGGCGCGCGGTTCGTTGCTGCCGATATGCCAGAAGCGAACGAACTTACTATTCATATCATGGCTGCGGTCGCACAAGCGGAACGCAAAGCTATCTCTAAACGGACCAAGGAGGCTTTGGCAGCAGCAAAGGCCAGAGGAACCAAATTGGGAGGTTCTAGGGGCAACTTGGACGATCTGCGGAAAGGGCCGGCCGTCAGCGCAGTGATCAGGTCGAAAGCATCGGCAGAACGGGCATCCAAGGTTCATCGGCAAATCGAGGCCATACGAGCGGCCGGAGCATTAACCCTCCGCGATATAGCTGCCAAATTGAACGCTGCTGGGATAACCACGGCGCGCGGTGGTGCTTGGGGTCCGTCACAGGTGAAGAGGGTTATAGATAAGTTGAGCTGAGACAGGTCAGTCGCCGCAGCATGGTAGCGTCTGCAATAGACGCCGCCACGCAGCGGAGCGGGTCTATTTTGGAGGCTTGAACGCGGTAAGAACCATGTTTGCAGTCTCAGACTCTAAGTCCAGTTGGGCTTGAAGCGCGGTGCGGGATTCCTCGATAAGTTGTTCGGCGCGACGCTTGGCATCATCAGCTTGGCGCGCCATCTCCCTGATGCGGTTTACGGTTTCATCATCAGGGTACGGCGCTGATAATCCCTTTATCAAATCCCACCGCGTCCGGGTACGGTTTGCGCCTGACGAAGATAATAATATGTCAGATCGAATTTCAGGCGAGCGAAGAATAATTTGCAGAACAACTGGATCAAACCCGTTACGCGGAGTAAGAATTGTATATTCACTTGAGACTACTGCGCTATCGAGTTCTTCTGGAACAACTGCAATGCTGCCATGACTAGCGGCTATATTTGATATAACTATATCACCGGATTTTACAGGGTAGAGACGAGAATAGGAACTATCCGACGCGTTTATTTCTTCTCCGGCCTCCGCTATACCTTCATAGCGAACCACAAGAACCGATACTGGATCGGGATGTTCCTTGGTAATTACCTCATCGGGCGCGAATTCGCGCTCGTCCAGCATATCCTGTAGCTGTAAGATTCTATGACCGCGTTGCTGCCAGACTTCTCCTTGGCGACCTGATGATAACAGGCAGTTTTTAACATCGAGCCTGTCTGTGATGCGTGCAGCATCGACCACAAAACGAGGGTCGCCATGCCCCTGCTGGAAGGCAGTGTACGCCGCCATAACGTCATTTATCTCTTGAACAGCGAGCCGCCTCAATTCGGCGTCACCGGCCCTTGGGCGTTGTCGCTTAGGATCATCGTTGCCGACGAACTGGCATGGATACATGAACACAGGCGGGTTATCTTGGTTGGCCCCTCGCCTGCGCTCCAAGATGACGTAAGAGGTCTTTACGCGCGCGTTCGACCTCTGAAATGCATCGCCGGGAAGCGAGACAACCCCAAGGACAAGAAACCATGAGCGCAGCTTGTCTCGGAACCAACGATAATCATCTCCGCTCAATATACCATCATCGACAACAGTAATCATCCTGCCGCCTGGCTTTAATAGTTGAGCGTACCGCTCTAAGAACAGCAGAACGGATCGAATGGAGCCATTGGTACCTGACCGTTCTCTTCCAATCTCATAGGCGTTTAATAGCCGACGTTCATCGGGAGTGGTTCGGTCCAGCGCCTTGGCAAAGGGTGGATTGGTAATGACAACGTCGAACCTATTCCTTTGGAATAGCTGCCGTAGCTGTGTCTTTTCAAAAATGATTTCCGGCGCGTCCGTGTCGTGATCGTTCAACTCGGGATCAAGCGCGTTTAAATGGAAAATTCGTGTGCCGCCATCGCCGTGCAGGTACATATTAAGACGGGCGATCCTCGCCAAGATCGGCGCGTTGGCGATGTCCACGCCTACGATGGCCTCATTTGCGATTTGGTGTTTCAGTTCCAATTTGCGGTCATCCGCGAGGTCCGTCCGCGCATCAACCTTCGACCACATGTCAGCCAGAACATCGATAAGGAAGCCGCCGGTCCCACAACATGCATCTAACACCATGTCTGTGTGACGGGTGCCATCCGCTCCAAGCACATCAACCTTCAATTGGGCCAGCCGTACACCCAGCTTAACGACGCTCCGAGGCGTGAAGAATTGCCCGAGGTCCTTACCTCTCATGGTCGCATTAAGAAAAGTCTCGAACAAGCGACCATTAAGATCGGCATCTATGCCGAACAGGAATAGGGTCTCTAGTCGCCTAACCACGCCCTGAATCGTTTCAGGGCGGAGATTTATCGTCGCACCTTCCGGAAATATTCTTTTCCGAGTCCGTCGAGCTATGTCGCGCTCCATGCCCTCCATGAAGCGCCTAAAAAGTATATCGCTAATAGGGTTTGGAGTATTTAATTCGTTTTGTGTAATCCATCCGGACGAGAATTGTACATCGCTTGAAGGAATTTCAAAGCACTCCTGCTCTAAAGACTCAGGATGCATATCCCTAATACGTCTATCAGAAAGTAACTTCAAAGAGATCAGTTTAACGAATTCCGAAAATGCGTCAGACTGACTAATATTATCCTTCCGATATATATGTTGATGGCACCAAGTAAATGCAGAGTTTACTTCCGATATACTAGGCCTGGTCATATTAATAGTATCTGCGGACGCCTGATCTCCGCTAGCGATGGAGCCGCGCCCCAGCAGGCTACGAAGGTCGTCGAACTTCGCTGTCCCAACGGCAAAGCTTGTAAAAGGCATTGTGAACAGTGGCCGATTGCGATCGACGTGGTATACCCTTGTCTCAGTGGCATTCGTCAGAACGTGATACCGCACAGGCCGTTGGTCAGGCGCTTCACCATTCAACAAAACCGCGTATGCCCGTACCTGCCACTCATGATCGTCGAGGTTTGTACCCGGCTCCTTCGCTTCCACAACGCAACGAACCGCGCCGTTGACCAGTAGAGCGAAGTCAGGCCGATAGAGCGCTTGGCGACGACCTCTCATGCCGCCAACCGTCAAAGCCCTAAGGCTATCCTTGGGGCGAATTTCCCGGTCGCTATAGCCGAGGTCTTCAAGCATACGCCGGACAAAGTTTTGCTCTACATCTGCCTCGTTATGAAGATCGTCATAGGAGCAATATTTGTTATCCATAGTTCCCTCGGCTTGGCGTCAACGGTCCTTAGCCGCGCCTTGGGTGAGGGGGAAGGCATTATGCGCGTCGAGGAATATCCTACTGCACATCGCTTAGGAGATGTTGGGCAGAATGTTGGTTCCCGCTCACTGTGCGGCGAAAACTCCAACAAAATCATGGTCTTACAGGAGATTGTGGCGGAGCGGGAGGGATTTACGGATATTTTCTATATGATTGATATTGCTGCATAAAATAAATATCCCATTGCCAGCCCCACACTCAGCCCCACAGTCGTCCACAAACGGTGGCGGACACGCACCTGAAGCGAGGTAGCGGTTGGATAAGCGGACCCAACGGAGCGTCCAATTGTCAAAAGAATGTATATATACTTCTGGCAAACGAAGTGATGATGCGCGGGAATGCACTAAATCTAAAAACGCACATCCTTGATAGGATGGAGCAAGCCGCCCCCTTCGGTGCCTGGACGCCCGTCGATTTCCTCGATCTGGGACCGCGCGAGGCTATCGACCAGGCGCTCCATCGGCTGGCGCGCGGCAAGCAGATCCGTCGTATCACGCGCGGACTCTACGACAAGCCCAGGGCCAACAGCCTGACCGGCAAGCTCACCAATCCCGATCCCCGCGCCGTCATCGACGCGCTGTCGCGGCGCGACCAGACCCGCATGCTGATCGATGGTATCACTGCCGCCAATGACCTTGGGCTAACCGATGTGGTGCCCGCGCACATCGTCGTGCATACCGACGCGCGCCTCAAATCCTTCGAGCTTGGCAATCTCGTGATCGATTTCAGGAAGCCCGCACCCAGCAAGCTCTATTGGGCGGGCCGGCCGGCAATGCGCGTCGTACAAGCGCTGCATTGGCTCCAGGACATGTTGCCGCAGGATGGCAGGCGCATCCGCGCGCGGCTGCGCGCGATCTTCAGTGATCCCCACCATGGCGCCGCCATTGTCGATGAGCTTCGCGGCGGCATCCGCACGCTCCCGGCATGGATGCAGGACTTTCTGCGCGACCTGCTGGGCGAAGCTGACATACGATGCCGGGATGGCGAGCGCATGCGCCGCGACGAGCATACCGTGCACATGGCGCTGCGGATCCTAGGCTCGAGCGCCAAGTGCGTCCAAAAACTTCTTTCATAAAATCAAGATATTGTAGGTCATGAGGCTGCGAGGCCTCGCAGGATGCGCCCTCCTAGGTAACTCTCTAGGTAGCACGCAAAAGATCGGTTTGATCCAAATCCGTTGTAAGCGGAATGATCCAGCTCATCAGAGACAGCCACTGCTCTGCTTCTCATTGTTCCAACATGGCGTATCTGTTACCAAAGGTCTGCTGACCCGACGTGGTGGCCCTGACTCTGCGGCTTCGGAGCGAGTCATAAAATTTCAATTCCGCATCGATCATGCTCACAGTCCTTGTGGTGCCGCCGGACCGCAGACACTTCTGGCCGGGAGAAGCGACAGCGGATCGAGTAAAAATCCATCAAAGAGGTAATGGCTGGTGAAGCGGTTTAGCGAATTAGAGGTGCCCGGCCATTCACTGCCTTGGGCGGCAGCGGACGAAATGGCGCAACGTCTCGCTGCCATTATAGAAGCATCCGACGATGCCATCCTTACGAAGGATCTGGAAGGGACTATCACCAGCTGGAACAGGGGAGCGGAAAGACTCTTTGGCTATCGTGCGCCTGACATCATCGGAGAACCCGTCACGATTCTGCTGCCGGATGATCGGCAGGACGAGGAGGCATCGATTCTGGCGCGGCTGCGGCGAGGTGAGCACGTTCGCCATTATGAAACGGTAAGGCGCTGCAAGGACGGAAGTCTGGTCGATATCTCACTCAGCATCTCGCCCCTACGCGATGCCAACGGCACGGTCATCGGTGCCTCCACGATCGCACGGGACATTACTGAGCGCAAACGAGCCGAGGAGTGGCAGCGTCTCGTCCTGCACGAAATGAACCATCGGATGAGGAATCTGTTCGCGTTATCCGCCAGCCTCGTCAGCATGAGCGTACGCGATGCTGCCAGCGCAGCGGAACTAGCAGCCATTGTCCAAGAGCGATTGGGCGCTTTGGCGCGGGCGCATGAGCTTACGATGCCCAAAGATCCTGTCGCGGATCCCAGCGATTCTGTCCGACTGCACGCGCTCCTTCACACCATCTTGGCTCCCTATCACTCTCTGGACCATGACCAGCGTCTGCATATCGTCGGCGACGATCTAGACGTCACGGGTCGGGCAGTGACGGCATTCGCGCTGATTTTCTATGAGCTCGCCACCAATGCCGCGAAGTACGGAGCCTTGGCATCGCCCTCCGGTACCGTCACGATCAGATCCGTCGTGGAAGATGAGACGGTGACGCTGGTCTGGGAGGAGCGCGGAGAACCGCTCGGCGATGGACCGAAGGACGAGGGGTTCGGCAGCCAGCTTGGACGCGTGGCAAGCAGACAACTCGGCGGAAGTATCGAACGTGAGTGGCGGCCGGACGGCTTGCGAGTTGAGCTCAAGGTAATGCGCGAACGCTTGTAGGCGTGCGCGATCATCGCTCCCCGCGTGGCAATTCGATGCCGGAAATCTGCTCGATAACCTGGCGTGCCACACGCGACGGCACCGCCAAACCGATACCGACATTGCCCCCGCTGGGAGCGATGATCGCGCTGTTCACGCCAATCGCTTCACCACGCATGTTGATCAACGGACCGCCGGAATTGCCGGGATTGATCGGCGCGTCGGTCTGGACATAGCGCGGACCGCCTTCGGAAGGTGCGCGCAGGGCACTGACAATCCCCGCCGTGACCGTCTGGCCCACCTGGAAAGGATTGCCGATGGCGACGACATAGTCACCGACATGCGTCCGGTCGGAATCGCCGAGTGGGATCTGCTTCAAGCCACGTGCAGGAATGCGCAGGACGGCAATATCCGTGTTGGGATCGCTACCGAGAAACTCGGCCTCGACCTGCCGGTCGCCAAACCCGACGGCGATCGCGCGGGCATTCTCGACGACGTGGTGGTTCGTGACCACAAGTCCGCGCGTGGCATCAACGACAAACCCTGAACCCGCCGAGATCCGGGGTGCCAGCGCCTCGTCCGGCACACCGAGGAAGAAACGATAATAGGGATCGCGCAGCAGCGGGTTCTGCGCGTAGGGCGAAGCCTGCAGCACCGCGACATTGACCACGGCGGGTGCGAGGCGCTCGACCAGCGGCGCAACCGTCAGTCTGTTCAGCGGAACCGCATCAGTCGCAATCGGTGAACTGGCTGACACAGTCGCTTTTTCACGCCCGGCTTCGAGCCAGGCCACGGCAGCCCCACCGGCCAGACCGGAGGCGAGTCCGGTCGCGGCGAGCAAGGCCAGCCAGCTGCGCGGCAGGCGCGAACCCGGTCCACGCGGGTTCACGAGCGCTCCGCTCCCGGGCCCGATTTCTCCCCATGGCGGCGCAAACGCAGGCCCAGGCCGATCAGAACGACGCCCGCGATGATCGCATATCCCGCGATCACCCAGGCGACCGACAGGATTGTGGCCAAGGGTGTGACCACGAGGGCGACCGAAACGGCAAGGCCCAGCAGGATGGAAAGGACGCCCGACAGGGCGAGGAGCCACTCGCCTTCGATGTCCTTGCGCAGCCGGATCGCCGCGGCCAGTACCAACGCGCCGGCGATAATGGCCCAGGCGCTGAGAATGCCGAGCGTCGCCAGCGCGTAACTGACCGTCGCCACAAACGGCATCAGCACGAACAGCACCGCGACCGCGATGCCGATGATGCCGCGCAAAACGAGCGTCCACCAGCGCTCTTCATTACGCATCGCCCCGCGGGCGCCCGCGATCGTCGAAAGCAGGCCGTCCGCGCCGGCGTAGGCGGCGAAGACCATGGTGAAAGCGAACAGCGCGCTCAGCGGAAAGAGGACGGCCAGCGCGCCAACGATTAGGGCGAGGACGCCGCGGACGACGAACCAAGCCCAGTTGCGGCTCAGCAGCGAAGCGCCGGTGCGGGCTTGGTTGCCCGCACCGGGATAAGTGTAATTATGTACGATTGTCGACATCCGCTGCCTCCCGTCATTCTTCGCGCTGACCGAACAGGCTCAGCAGCAGCTGGAACAGGTTGACGAGGTTCAGATAGAGCGACAGCGCGCCCATCACCGCCAGCTTGTCGGCGCGGTCGCTGCCCGCATAGGCCAGATATTCACTCTTTAGCCGCTGTGTGTCCCAAGCGGTAAGCCCGGTGAACACCAGGACGCCGGCGATCGAGAAGACGAGCTGGAGCGTCGAGGAACCGACGAACAAGTTGACGAGGCTAGCGATCACGACACCGAGAAGGCCGACCATCAGGAAGGTCGTCCAGCGCGACAGATCGACGTTGGTCGTGTAGCCCCACAGACTCATGGCCGCGAAGACCGCCGCCGCGCTCGCAAAGGCCAGCGCGATGCTGGTGCCGGTGAAGACGAGGAAGATGCTCGCCATCGAGACGCCCATCACCGCCGCGAAGGCATAGAAGGCCGCGCGGGCCTGCTCCGTTGTCATCCGCTCGACACGGAACGAGAAGAACAGCGCAAACGCCAGCGGCGCGAAGATTGCCACCCATTTCAGCGGGGTACCGAAGATCGGCTGATAGAGCGCGGGCGTGCTCGCGATCAGCAGCGCGATGAGCGCCGTGATGCCAAGGCCCAGCGCCATGTTGCGATAGACGCCGAGCATGTGCCGGCGAAGGCCCTCGTCGTAGACGGCTGCACCTTGGGCGCGCGTAGAAGAAGGGGGCGAATATGTAACAGGGTCAAATGATCTATTCATGCCTCACTCCATTGTTTCCAAATCAATGAGGCACTCGGCGGCTTGGCATGAAGCCTGCGATCCAGCACCGAGCGCACTCGATGCGGTCCGACATCACGGAGGCTGGAAAAGCCTCCGTCAGAGGGGCCCGGTCCGCAGGCCGAATCTTGTACGGCTCCCAGCAATTTCAAGACCTTCAACTGCGCTCGCGATTGAAAAATGGAATGCGCGAAAAACCTCTTGAAAGACCTCAACGGCTTCCTAGATTTTTTCTGCCGGACGCCAACCGGGTCCGGTGGGACACATGAGAGCGCCGGCTCTCTCCGGCGCATCTCATGCCCAAATTGCTCAATTTGGAGGATTTGGAAATGAGAACGAACTTCGACTTTGCACCTTACCGGCGCTCGACCGTCGGCTTTGATCGCCTCTTCAACCTGCTCGAGGCAGGCGCGCGGGAGGAGGACGGCTATCCGCCCTTCGACATCCTCAGAGAAGGTGAGGACAGCTACCGGATTACGGTGGCGGTCGCCGGCTTCCGGCCAGAGGACATCGAGGTGGTAGCCCAGCAGAACCTGCTCACCGTCACCGGCAAGCGTGCCGAGGACGACGGTAAGGGCGAGTATCTGCACCGCGGCATCGCCGCCCGCGCCTTCGAACGCCGTTTCCAGCTTGCCGACTTCGTCGAAGCCGGGAACGCCCGGTTCGAAAACGGGCTACTTTCGATCGAGCTGAAGCGGGTTGTGCCCGAGGCGATGAAGCCGCGGCGCATCGAAATCGGCGGGGGTGAGCCTGCGACCAAGCAAATCGGTGAGGTGAAGGAGAAGGTCAGCGAACCTGCCTGATCCATGCCCACCGGCCTGCCGGCGCCGCTACCTCCCCGTACCCCCCGCAGGCGGCGGCCGGCAGGTTAAGCCCCAATCCAGCCAGAAGAGGAGATGATTATCATGGCATTTCGTGATCTCATTCCCTGGAGCCGGCAGGAAAACCGGCTTCCGGTCCCAGTGAGCGCTGAGCGTGAGCACGAACGGGAATCCCGTTCGCATCCGTTGCTCTCGCTTCATCGTGACGTGAACAGGTTGTTCGACGATGTCCTGCGAGGTTTCGGTATGCCGGCCTTTGGCGGTTTCGAGCGAAACCTGTCCTGGCCGCATGTAGAGCTCGGCGAGACCGACAGGGAAATCCGTGTGACGGCGGAGCTACCCGGCCTCGACGAAAAGGATGTCGAGCTCACCGTCGAGGAAGGCGTGCTCACCTTGCGCGGCGAAAAGCGCGCCGAGGTCGACGACAAGGACCGCGGCTATTCCGAGCGCAGTTACGGTCGCTTCGAGCGGCGGATCGGCCTGCCGCAGGGCGTCGACCGTGACAAGGTAACCGCGACTTTCAAGAACGGCGTGCTCACGGTGATCCTGCCCCGGACGGAGGCGGCGAACGAGAATGTTCGCCGAATTCCCGTCAATGGGAAGGCGGCATGATCGGTCGGCCCGGGACTCAGGTCCCGGGCCTTCCGCCAATGACAACGGGCCTACGCTGAGCTCGGCGCTCCCGAGGGACGCGCGAGCGATCGTCGAGCCCATGCCTGTCGCCACGAACCAGGGCAGCCGCGTAGCGAGTGGCAAGTGGCGTGTTCGCTTCCGGCCTCGTTGGGGTCCGTCGGCCGATGCCCTTACGGGTTGGACTGGCGGCGGGGATCCACTCGAAACGATCGAGCTCAGGTTTCCCGACCGCCAATCGGCCGAAGGCTACTGCCGACGGCAGGGGCTGCCGTTCACCTGCCGTGAAGAACCGAAGGGTCGCAGGAGTTCGGCGCCGCTCCCGGTCGCAGATACGCCGCCCGTAATTTGCTGCTTGCCGACGGGTCCGCATCCGCTGTGCTGCGGCCAATACAGGCTCGCGAGCTAGCCGAGGTCGCGAACGCGAAAACCGTAAACCCAAACTCACGGAGGATGATAGATGAAACTGCTTGTTCGTTCAGCCTTGTTTGCCGGCATCGCGGTCCTCGCGGTCGCGGGAACCGCGCTGGCCGGCAATCTCCACAACAAGGTAATGACTGTGGGCCTGCCGGACGGCCTGATCGCCCGCGTCGAATATCAGGGTGACGTCGCGCCGAAGGTGATCGTAGAGCAGCGCATACCCGAGTTGGCGGCCCGGTGGTCGCATGCTACCTGGGCGCCTTTCACTATGCTCGACCGCATTTCAGCAGACATGGACCGCCAGATGGATGTGATGTTCCGGCAGGTCCGCACGCTCGACTCTTTGCCCGACAGCGAGGCGGCTCTGGTGAACTGGGCTTCCACGCAGGCTGTCCCGGCCGGCGCGACCCGGTACAGCTATTTCGCCACATCGAATGGCAAGGGCTTTTGCGCGCGCACCGTGCAGATCATATCCGATGGGCCCCAACAGAAGCCCAAGGTGATCTCCTCGACGTCAGGTGATTGCGCCGCCGCCGAAGGTGCAGCTGCGGTGGGGAAGCCCGCGGCAGCAGCTTCCCATAGTACGTAAATCTGATGGCGGAGCGGCTCCCATGCCGCTCCGTCATCTGCCTCGTGCCTTATCGCGCTCCTGCCGGTGCGCGGCCTCGTCGAGCGCGCCCAGCACACGGTCGATCACGGCGGCGTTGCTTGCGGCCTTGGGCAGTTCCCGAACCGCGAACTGCTGGAGACGGGAGAGATCGGCTTTCGGAATGACGATCTCGATCAGCATCTTACCGAGATGCTCGAGTTTCACACCCTGCGCGGCGCGGCCCGATGCCAGAAAGTGATCCAGGAGCCGCTTGCGATCGGCGAAGCTCCAGCCGAGCGCTTCGAGTTCGTGCGGGCTGATCGACAGGAGCGCTATCGCAAATTCCATGATGTCGTCAAAGGGCAACCGCAGCCGCACGTCGTCCTTGCGGGATTGCGATCGCTTGAACAGGTCGCCTTTCACTGGATCGAGATCACGCCATTGACCGCGCGCCACTCGGTCGGACGGATCAGCCGGTCATGCGCGATCCGGACCGAATGGAGCGCGGCCTCGATCTCGCGCCGCCAGTGGTCGAGAAACTCGAACAGCACCGGAAAGTCGGGCGCGAGATCGTATTCCTGCCAGACGAACAGCTGCAGGAGCGAGGGTGCGTCAGGCCGGTAGAAATGGATTTCCGCCGTCGTAAGGCCATAGCCCTGCAGCTGCGCGATGAAGCCTGGCTCGGTCATTGCAGCGACTGCGTGGAATCCGAACCTTTGTCGAGGTCGTGCATCGCCGCCAGTATGTCGTCGATCGAGACCGCACGCTTTGCGCCGGGCGGCTTCCTCATCGCTGGCTGGTCCCGCACCGCGGATCGATCAGATGCCCAGGATGCGAGGATGGCGCGCTTCACTTCCGGCTCCAGGCTCGGATGACGCGCAACGTCGAAGGGATGAAGAAAACGGGAAAATGGCTGCGACATGGCCATGCCTCCTTTCCTTGTGTCGCTCCTTTTTCGCGCGCGGGCGATGCCGCGCGCCATCCCGAATTTTGGTACGACGTTGAGTCGCGTCAAGAGGGATTTTCGCGCCCTAAGCCACTGATAAGGGGGTATTGGCACTCACTATCATTGAGTGCCAATTTTTTTCGTTTTGCCTCTTGAAGGAAAAAATCAGGCTTCCTAGCTCCGCAGAACCTGTCGTTCCGATGAACGCCCAGGCCTATCATATCCACGTTTGCATCTGGAGGTTATGCATGCATTTCCGCCCCTTGCACGACCGTGTGGTCGTCCGCCGCATCGAAGCCGAGGAGAAGACCTCGGGCGGCATCATCATCCCAGACACCGCCAAGGAAAA
>DATEEP010000034.1:0-2217 GCA_035281095.1 Novosphingobium sp.
GCCATTGGGATCGAGCGGGGGGAGGCGGCAAGGCTGGCACCTGGACAAAAAGGCGAGGAGCAGGAGTGTGACGGCTAGCGATGAGAGGGGCGTCTATCTGCCGGGCAGCAAGAGGAGCTCTAGTCGCGCGGTCAAGAAGTCGCTCAGACTAATCATACCAAATTACGTGCGTTTACCAATGTCGAACCGCGCGTTTTTCCCGGATGTTGCGACCGCTGGGCCGGAGCATATCGCATGAGCCAATATGCAACCCTCCTCTGCGAAACCGACGAAGACGGAATTCTCGTCATTACCCTGAACCGCCCCGAGCGGCTCAATGCGTTTACGCCTGAGATGTGCGAGGAACTCATCTGCGCCTTCGATCGGGCGAGCACCGACGACAGCGTGCGGGCCGTGATCGTGCGGGGCGCCGGACGAGGCTTTTGTGCCGGTATGGATCTCTCCAGAGAAGGTAATGTCTTCGGCCTGGATGAGAGCCTTAACCTGTCCGTCGAAGAGCTTGATGCTCGCCGTGACGACCCCTTTGTCAAGACCAGGTTTCGCGACACGGGCGGTCGCGTGACGCTGGCGATCCGCGCGTGCCGAAAGCCGGTCATAGCGGCACTCCATGGGGTCGCTGTCGGGATCGGGATTACCATGACTCTCGCCATGGACATTCGGTTGGGGACCCCCGGTACGAAGATCGGATTCGTGTTCGGCAAGCTGGGGATCACGCCGGAGGCGTGTTCGACCTGGTATCTACCCCGCCTCGTGGGGATGCAGAAAGCGCTGGAGTGGGTGTATTCCGCCGAAATCTTCCCGGCGGAAGAGGCCGTGGCGGGCGGGCTGTTGCGGTCGCTTCATCCCGAGAACGAACTGATGGCCGAAGCCCGCGCTCTGGCTCTGCGCTTCACGCGATCCCGGTCTGCCGCCGCCTTGGCGGTCACCCGGGAACTCATGTGGGCCAATGGTGGTGCTTCCCATCCTTGGCGAGCCCACTTCACAGAATCCCTGGCTGTGCATGCGCTGAGCCAGACCGCCGGCAAGGAGGGGGTGAGAGCCTTCAGGGAGAAGCGGGCTCCAGCTTTTTCTGAAGAGCTGGAGCAAGAGTTACCCAAGGGCTTTCCCTGGACAAGGTTCGATCCACAGCCAGGGTGATGCGCGACATTCCGCTCCACAGCTGGTCCATTGGTCGTTGAAACCAGAACGATATAATCCGGAGGTACGCATGAAAGACAAGCCCGCACTTGCAGACCACACCACGCCGTTCGTTCGGAACGAATGGTATGTCGCGGCAAACTCGGAAGAGGTCGGCAGAACACTGCTAGGCCGGCAGATTTTGGGCATCGGCGTGCTGCTCTATCGCAAGGAAGACGGCACGGCCGTCGCGATGCGCAACCGCTGTCCGCATCGATCGTTCCCGTTGTCGCATGGACAACTTGTCGGCGACACCGTGGAATGCGGATATCATGGGGTACGGTTCGGTGCCGATGGCCGATGTGTCGAAGTCCCCGCGCAGGATATCGTGCCGTCCAGCCTCAAGACCCCGAGCTATCCGCTGGTGGAACGCGCGCCGTGGCTCTGGATCTGGATGGGGGATCCAGCCCTCGCCGACCCCTCAGACATTCCGGACCATCACTGGCTCTCGGCCCCCGACTATGCGAGCTTTTCCGGATACATGCACTGCCGGACCAATTATGTGCGGCTGCACGAAAACGTGCTCGATCTGACGCATTTTCCGTACCTTCACGGCGAAGCGCTTGGCGATCGCGAATATATTATGGCGCCGTTCAAAGTCCGCGTCGAAGACGAGAGCGTAGTCATCACGCGTCGGCTTGAGAATCAGCCGGTCAACGCCGCTTATGCGCAGGCCATCGGCAATGCCGGACATCGCTGCAACCGGACTGCGGAAAGCTGGTTTAAGACGCCCGGTCTCCACATTGCCCATGCCACGATTGATGACATTGATGGCGGCGTCGGGGGACGCACTGCGTTTCATTTCAAGATCGTCCATTGCTTCACACCTGAAACGCCTCACAGCACGCACTATTTCTACGGCACCGCGCGAGATTCGGCGATTGACGACGAAGCGATGACCGCGGCGATGGAGAAGGCTACGCGCGCAACGTTCACGGAGGATGAAGTCGCGCTGGAGCAGGTCGAGCGCAGCTGGATCGAAGAAGATGTTGCCGACTATCAGGAATTAAATCTGCGGGGCGATTTGGCTGGGCTTCATAT
>DATEEP010000035.1:0-34511 GCA_035281095.1 Novosphingobium sp.
GCCCGCCGCCGCAACCCAGCCTGCCAGCAGTGCGCCAAGCCATTCTTGACCACCTGTCACGCTCTCCCCCGGAGCATTGTCCTCATTGCGGATGTAGCCTCACCAGACCCCCGCCCGCACTTCTGCCAAAGTAGTGCTAGGATTCATGCCCCTTTTTCCCGCCCGACCGGGCGATGAACGCATTGCGCGCCTGGGACGCCGCGCCGTACGCTTGGCACCGAGGATCATGCGCGCATCGGGCAAGTTTGCAGCTTTCGTAAAAGACGAGTTGTCCTGCCTCATCTACCAACCAGCTGCCAATAACCGCTCTCCTCACCCAATGGCGGTTTGGAGGCTGCGGCGGCAGTCGTGCATGTCTGAAAACGAGGGGTTATTGTCATTGCTGCCGAGGAGGAGGCGGAGCATGTGGCGATTGTTCGTCGGATCAGGCAAGGCAAGGAGGATATATGGGCACAGCTGTCGTCATCGGTGGGATCTCCGCCCCGGATTCAGATCTCGCGCGTAAAGCCGCAGCGCTCGCCGAGCACGCACACACTCCTACCGTCCTCAACCACGTGCATCGAACCTACTGGTTTGCTGAATTTCTCGCGCAAAAGCGGCAGATGAAATTCGACCGCGAAGTGGTCTATATCGCGTCGGTCCTTCATGATCTCGGGCTCACGGACCATTATTGCGCCGACAAGCGCTTCGAGGTCGATGGTGCCGACGCGGCTGCGAGGTTTCTTCACGATCACGACTATCCGAAGACGAAAACCGACGTCGTGTGGGACGCGATCGCGCTTCACTCGTCAGCCGACATTGCTGAACTCCGGGAACCGGAAGTCGCGCTGGTTCACTTCGGCGCGCACGTCGATGTCATGGGGCTGCGCATCGAGGAAATCTCGCCTCAGCTGATCGATGACACCTTGGCTCTTTACCCCCGTATCGGCTTCAAGAAGGCCTTCACTGCAGCACTCGCCGAAATCGCGAGGAAGAAGACCTATACGGCGATTGGCACGGGCCTGGCGGATATCGGCCGTCAATTGGTTCCGGGCCTCGAAGTACCCAACGTCTGCGATCTGCTGCTCAACGCACCATTCGAGAGCTGAGCCGAAAAGAGGTTGCAAATGCGCTGAATCGGTACGGCCGTGCGCAGGGCCATATCGCTGGCATGCAGATGCTCGCCAGCGATATGGCCGACCATGCTTCCTTTTCGTGGACGAGACACTTATGCCGCATTTTGCGCGTGGATCCGCGCAAGGCGGCGCAAGGATTGCGGTGACTGGCCGAAGAGCTTCATGAAGCTCCGGCGCATACGCTCGGCGTCTCCGAAGCCGACCTCGCGTGCAATGATCTCGATCGGTTCGACGCTATCTTCGATACGAGGCCGTGCGACTTCGATCCGCAATCGTTCGATCGCTCGCGCCGGCGTCTCTCCGGTCTCCTTGTGAAACAGCCTGGCGAACTGGCGCGTGCCAATGGCGGCGACGTCCGCCAAGCGTTCGACCGACAAATTCTCATGCAGATGATCACGCGCATAGGCCAAAGCGACGCGGATACGGTCGGAATTTGGTTCGAGTTCGAGGATCGCGGAAAACTGGGATTGTCCACCCGGCCGACGGTAATAGACCACGAGGTCGCGCGCGACCGCCTTGGAGATCTGTGCGCCGAAATCGGCCTCAATGATGGCGAGGGCCATGTCGATCCCCGCAGTGATGCCCGCTGAGGTCCATATTTCACGGTCGTTGATGAAGATGCGGTCCGACTCGACCGAGACGGACGGGAACCGTGCTTGCAACTGTAGCGCCCAGCGCCAATGTGTGGTGGCGCGGTGACCATCGAGAATGCCGGCCTCGGCAAGGTGGAACGCGCCCGTACAGATGCTCGCCTTTCGCCGCGCGAGTGGCGCGAAGGTTCGCAGAACATCTATGGTCGCGCCGTGCCGATCTGCCAGATGCGCATCAGGACCGCCAACAACGATCATCGTATCTTCGTGCTTCATTTCGTCCGGCGCAATCGTATCGACCGACAGACCCGAGGAGCCGCGGACGGGCCCTCCAGCGCTGGAGACCATGCTGATCTCATAGGGCGCGCCGTAGAGCTCGTGCACAAAATGGAAGGCGCATAGCGGACCGCTCAGATCGAGAAGTCCAAACCCTGGAGCGACGATGAACGAGAGTTTGCGTGGAATCATTCCATTCCCATCTCAACTATGGCGAGCGGGGATTTTCGGTCGGTTTCGCCAGATGGCGCATTCGTGTTCACGGTCAACCGGAAGCTTGCCGGTGCGGAAGAGCCGGCAGTTGCCGGCCTTCCGCCCCATGTGACCGTCATCCGCTGAACGGGGCCGGCCGCACGATGTCGCAGAAATTGGGCGGATTGAAGTCCGGATTTGTGCGTCGGGCGATGTCCGTCTGGAAAGCGAGATAAGCGGTGTGTGGCTTCCTGCGGAGCAGGTTGCCAAACGACTCGATCAGATGCGCCATGTTTCCGAGAGAAGGCAGCGCCTCGAACACTTGGTCGAAAAAAGCCGCAGGAAATTTGTCCGCGTTGGCGCCGGCATCCATGAACGTACCAATGTGGACGAGAGCGACTTCCGGGGAGCGGCGCGGGGCAATCTCCATGCTCGCGTGAAGCGCGATCGCTTCCCACACGATGTCGATCTTGGACTCCGGATAACCGCGCTCGCGCAAAATCGCCGCCGCTGCATCGGCACCATCGACTTCGAACCGCGCATCCGCAGTATAGCGCTCTGTTAGCCCAAGATCGTGCATCAGTGCAGCGACGAAGAAGAGCTCGGGATCGTATTTGAGGCCCTTGAACGCGCCGAACGTGCTCCCGAACACAAACGAGCGCGCGACATGGTTGAAGAGCGGCTGCGGGCTCGCCTCGCGAACGAGGCCTGTCACGACCTGAGCCAACGGGCTGTCGGGAATCCGCACGCCCGCTATTTCCGCTGGAAGAAGCTGAAGAGCGGTCGACGATGAAGCGTCGGCCGCCGCCGTCGGAGCTGTCCCCGCATGGTGTGCGCAGCTGCTGTGATCATGAGTCATCATGTACCTTCCGAATGTTGTGGACGGGAGCGGCCGGCGCCACGATGCCCCAGCCGATTGCGCCATCTGGTCCAATTTCCGGATGGGCAAAATGACATTAATCCCTCGATTTCAGACACGCCTCGCGGTGCCTAAAGGGCTTCCATTGTTCGCCGCGCCGGCGGGTCGAGCCAGTCCCGCACGCGCTCGGCCACCCGTTCCACGCGAACGCGATTTGCCGCCATCATGGGTGCACGTTGCGCTGCAACGGCTGCAAAAATCTCGGCCGGGGCGATTTCGGGTCTTCCCGCGTTGAACGGAGGATCCGGTGCATATTCGAGGTTCAGCTGGATGGACTGAGCAACCTCTTCACCCCGCAATTCGGCGATCAAAGCGAGCGCAAAGTCGATTCCCGCCGTTACGCCGCCCCCGGTCATGACATTTCCGTCGTGCACCACTCGGGCGTCGTCGGGGATAGCGCCGAAGAGCGACAGCATCTCGCGCCATGACCAATGGCAAGCCGCCCGCTTGCCGACCAGCAGACCTGCCGCGGCAAGAATGAGGGAGCCGTTGCAGACCGATGTCAGGTACGCGGCCGACGCCGCCAACCGCCTTATCGTCCGGAGAAAATCCTCGTCTTCCATCGCCAGGTGACAGGAGCCGCCCGGGACGCAAAGCACATCGCACGCCTCGATCGCCTGCAGATCCGCCAGGTTCGCGAATGTCAGGCCATCCGCATTCACAGGCCGGCCGGACATCGACGCCACGACGACGTCCATGTCAGGCGCTTTGACCAGGAACTGGTATGGCCCGGTGAAATCGAGCTCGGTAACGCCGTCATACAGCGGAATGACAATCTTGAGAGGGACGGACATGGGAGCCTCCTTTTGGTCAGTATGCAACGGATCGTTCCTGACACAAAAGCCAACCACCCCTTAATTCATGCCATCATGGCCGTCCTCCCCCATCCGTTGTTCTATTGACGCGGGGAAAGCCTCAGCGGCTTTTGAAGAAGCCGACATCGAAGCCGCTCGATCCAATGCGCTTACACGGGCGCAGAAGTCTTCCACAAACTGTTGCTATTCGGGCAGGCGTCCTAGGACGCCTTGCGCAGGACGATCAGCGACCAATTTCGGGAGCGGGTACAAAACACCTCTTCCCTCAAATCATGCCAATCACACCGCCAATTCCGCCAAATAGCCGATTTCCTGGCTGTGAGTCCGCCACCCGGATTGCGCCATCGGTTCGATGAGCTTACCTGACAAATATACAAGCATATGCTTCTATCTTTCAAAGAAGGATCGGGATAATGAGCCAAGCTGAATATCTTATAAGCGGGGCATCGGGGCGTACCGGTGGCGCCGCGATCGACGAACTGCTCAGCATGGGCAGGAATGTACGCGCCTATATGCGTTCCGACGGCGAGGCCGCGGAGGCGCTCCGCGCAAGAGGTGTCGAGATCGCTTTCGGCGACTTCACGAACATCGATGCGATCCGCTCCGCCATGGAAGGTATCCAGGGCGCCTATTTCCTCTATCCGATCGCGCCGGGGATTATAGGGGCGTCCGCCTACTTCGCGCAGGCCGCCAAGGAAGCCGGCGTCCGCTCGATCGTCAACATGTCGCAAATTTCCGCCCGTCGCGAATCGACCAGCCACGCCGCGCAGGATCACTGGCTTTCCGAACGGGTCTTCGACTGGTCGGGCGTCCCCACCACGCATATCCGGCCCACTTTCTTCGCCGACTGGCTGGTCTATCCGCATTTCGCGAAGGAGATCTGGGCGACGAAGAAAATCACTTTTCCGTTCGCCGATGGGCGCCACGCTCCGATCTATTCCGAGGATCAGGGCCGTGTCATTGCACATCTCCTCGACAAGCCGGAGGGCCATGAAGGCAAGATCTACACGCTGCACGGCCCGGTCGAGATGAACCATGCCGAGATCGCGGCCGAACTGAGCAGGGTGCTCGGCGCGCAGATTATCTATGAGCCGACCTCCATCCCCGAATTCAAGGACAAGATGGAGAATCTCTACAAGTTCCCGCCATTCCTGGTTCAGCACCTCGAGGAGGTCGCCCAGCATTATCAGGACGGCATCTTTGAGGGCACCAATGATGTGGTCGAGCAGATCACCGGTCGGCCCGCCCTATCCGTAGCGGACGTCATCGAGAAGAACCGCGCGGCATTCGCCTGAGCACCAGGGTCGCTCGGTCAACGGAAACGTGATCGAGCGACGCCGGCCTGCTATCCGCCGGCGAAATTGAATCGAGGACATGCGATGTTGCCGAGCGACCGAGCGCCGAGGGCCGATCAGTGCAACTGCTTCAGCGTACGCAAGGCCGCCAGGCAGATCACGCGCTTCTATGATGCGCATCTCCAACCAACGGGGTTGCGCATCACGCAATTCCTGACGCTGGCGATCCTCAACGAGGTTCCCGACGCCGCCATCATCGATCTCGCCGACCGGCTCGACATCGAGCCGACCGCGATGGGAAAGATGGTTTCGACTCTCGAACGCGATCACATGGTCGAGGTCAGGCGCTCAGCCGCCGACGGCCGCAGCCGGATCGTCCAGATGACTGCTCAAGGACGCCGGCTGTTTGAAAGCGCAGTCCCGCTCTGGCAGGAGGCGCAACAAAAATTCGAGGAGTTCAACGGAACGCAGAGCATGAACGCTTTGCGTCCCGGATTTTCCTTCCCGGTCGCTGGCGGTAAGGCAGCCACTTGACCTCAATCAGCAGTCGGGCCGCCCGGGTTGCTTGAACGGGACCCATTTCCCTTCAAATATAAAAGCATCCTCTGTCAGATTTCAGCCAGGTACTGCTGATCTTCCTCCAAAAATACTCGGTTTTGGCAAGACCGCTCCGCTCGATCTTCCCAATAGGAGGGCATACCGCTGCGGAATGGAGAGAGTCATGAAGTCAATCCTCATCACGGGCGCAGGAACTGGCCTTGGTCGCGGCACCGCGATAGGGCTGGCGCAGGCGGGCCACCAGGTGATCGCGACGGCTCGAAACGAGCCGCAGATTTCCGATCTTCGTGCCGACATTGCCAAACTCGGACTAAGCAAGAGCATAGTCGTCGAGAAGCTTGACCTGCTCAATGAGGACGACATCGAAGCGGTTGCCGGCTGGCACTTCGATACTTTCGTGAGCAATGCGGGACTCGGTCAAGGCGGGCCGATTGCAGAAGTTCCGATGGCGCTTGTGCGGGACATTTTCGAAACGAACGTCTTTGCCAACCTGGCGCTGACCCAACGGGTGGTGAGGAAATTTGTGCATGGTGGCATAAAGGGACGGCTGATTTTCCTGAGCTCGATGGGCGGCCTGATGACGGTCTACGGCCTGGGTGCCTATGGTGCCACCAAGCATGCAATCGAGGCGATCGCCTCGTGCCTGCGAGACGAATTGGCCGACTACGGAATCTCGGTCCAAACGATCAATCCTGGGCCCTATAAAACCGGATTCAACGACCGCATGGCTCAATCGGCGGTCAATTTGCCCGATACCCCGAACAAGGTCTCTGACGAGACGATCGTGCGGGAGAGGCTCGCCTTTCTGACGGCCAATCAGTTCGATCCGCAGGAGATGATAGGCAGGATGGTCGAAATCATCGGCGCGGATGACGGCTTGTATCGAAATGTCTGGCCGCCCCAGATCGAGAAGTTGGTCAAGGATTTCCAGGCGGAGAGCTGGACGAAGAACGCGAGCCCGTAATTGCCGACACGCTGCCGCGGGTTGCGGGGCGTCCTGCTATTCGAAGCACCGGAGACGAAAAATGGTGATCAGCCGCTTCGCAAACCTGTCTGAAGTGAAGCTTCACTATCTCGAAGAAGGTGACGGCGAAGTCGTCGTTCTGCTCCATGGTTGGCCACATACCTCACACGGATGGCGCCATGTCATCCCCCGGCTCGTCGGGCAATTTCGTGTGATCGCCCCCGATTTGCGCGGCCTGGGAGACAGTTCGAAGCCAGAGCAAGGGTTCGACAACGGAAGTGTCGCTGGCGACGTCATCGAATTGCTGGATTCGCTCGATGTTCGGGAATTCTCCCTGGTTGGCCATGATTGGGGCGGGCCGGTTGCGTTCGCGGCAACGCTTATCGCGCGTGACAGAGTCAATAAGCTGGCCCTGATCGATGCGGTTCTGCCCGGTGACGGACGGACCGCAGGCAGTGGCCAGGGCGGCGCGCGATGGCATCACTTGTTCCATCGCACGCCGCACCTGCCTGAGGCGCTTACGGCTGGGCGGGAAGCCATCTATCTCGGCTGGTTCTACGACGAGTATAGCGAGCGGAAGGGTGCGGTTACGCCGGAGGATCTGGCGGAATATGTCCGTTGTTACTCCCAGCCCGGGGCAATGCGCTGCGGTTTCGAATATTACCGGACCCTTGAAGCGTCCGCGGCATTTGTGCGGTCGCATGTCGAGCGTGAGGGCCTGGTTGAGCTACCGGTGCTCAGCGTTGCCGGCGGCGCGGGTCGCGGGCGCGCGGAAGAAGCAGCAGACAGCATCGGTCGGCTCGTCACGAACCTTGAGGCGCATATCATCCCGGGATGCGGCCATATGGTCCCGGAGGAGGCGCCTGACGAGCTATGCTCGCTCCTTCTCCCGTTCCTGGCGGAGCGCGGATGATCGGCGATGCCGATCGAAACTCTTGCGCGGACCCGGTTTGATGCGCGTTTTCCGCCACCTGCCGTGACCGGTCCGGCTAATTTTGGGCGAGGGAAACCGGTACTTCCCAGCCGCCACCCAGGGCACGGAAGGAAGAGATGGCTGCACGAGCCACCTCGGTCTGCGCCTGAGCCCGTTGATCGCGTGTCTCAAGAAGCCGCGTATCAGCGTCGAGCACCTCGATCAGGCTGACCACGCCGCCTTTATAGGCTGCCTCGGACGCCTCGCGCGCACGGGCGAGCGAGGTCTCGCCACTGGACAGCAGGCGCACCTGCTCCTCGCGTTTCACGAGCGCGGAAAAGGAATCCTCGACATCTGCCGATGCCCGCAGGACCGTCAGGCGATAGTTCGCGAGCGCCTCCGCATTTGCGCCCTTCGCCGCCTTCACCTCCGCATCCACCCGCCCGAAGTCAAAGAGACGCCAACGCAGCCCCGCAAAGCCCTGGGCCTGGACCGCGCTGCCGGTGAACAACTGGCCCGTACCAACGGCGGAGGCGGTTCCCAGCAGCCCCGAGAGCGAGAACTTGGGAAAATATTCTGAGATGGCCTGACCTATCCGCGCATTTGACGCGGCGAGACGGCGCTCCGCAACGATGAGATCAGGCCTGCGACGCAGCAGATCGACGGGACCACCCGCGGAGGTGATCGAGGGCGCCACCGGGATTGGTCCCACCGCCTCAAGTTGCGGGCGAAAAGTGCCGGGTTGGGTGCCCATCAGAATGTCCATTGCGTTCATCGCAGCGTCCAGGCTGGTCTCGAGGACGGGAACCGTGCTTTGAACCTGAGCAAGGACACCCTCGGACTGGCGGAGCTGTAATTCGGCTGCGACGCCCTTCTGATATTGGAGTTGGACGGTGGCAACGAGCTTTCGCTGGGTGGCGACCTGGTCCCGCGCGATAGCCAACCGTTCCTGCAGGCCGCGGATCGCAACATAGACATCGGCCACTTGCGCGGCCACGGCGAGCCGGGCGGCGATCACGCCTGCCTCGGATGCCTGATAGTCGTCCGCTGCCGCCGCATGACCGCGCCGCAAGCCACCGAACAGGTCGATTTCCCAACCGGCGACGACGTCCCCTTCGTAGGAATCATAGTCCCGGCTGGCGCCCAGCAATTGGCCGACCCTGCCGCCCGGCGTGTCCTGCGACGTCCGAACATGACCGGCTGATGCCTGGATGGTCGCGGACGGCAGGAGCGCGGCCGTCGCCGCGTTCAGGCCCGCCTTCGCTTGCGTCACGCGCGCTATGGCCTGAGCCACGTCGAGATTCTTGCTCTGCGCCTCCGTAATGAGGCGCGTCAGGAGCGGATCCTTGAAGCCCTCCCACCACCGCGCGAGATCCGCAGGCTGGGCGGCCTGCCGCTCCGCTATCGCCGCGTCACCCATGTAGCGCGCCGGCGCATTCATGGCGGGACGATGATAGTCCGGCCCCACGGCGCAGCCGCTGAGCAGCGTCGCGAACAGCAGGGATCTCGATGAAAATAGGGCGCGCATGGGCATCTCGTTGCACTCGCATGGAAGTGACCAATGTACGAATTGGTCTCTTGTTGTCAATGCCGGCGGGGCCGCTATATTTACAGCATGACACAGATATCGAGCGAACCCTGGGTTCAGACAGCACCAGCCGACGCGAGCGTCCGGGAGCAACTCGTTGCGGCTGCCGGCGAGCATTTCAAGAAGTTCGGATACGAGAAGACGACACTTGTCGAACTCGCAAATTCCATAGGCTTCTCAAAAACATACTTCTATCGTTTCTTCGCTTCAAAGCGAGAGATCGGCGAGGCCATCTGCTCGCAGTGTCTCGACAGGATCATCGTCGCGATCGATGCCGAGGTCGCCACTGCGAAAACCGCAACCGATAAACTCCGTCGAATGCTCCGCACGATTCCAAATATGGGGAGCGACCTCTTCTTCGAAGAGCGAAAACTGTATGACGTTGCGGCTGTATCGGCGGCCGAAGAATGGTCCTCTTCAGCCCAGTACCGCGATCGCCTTGCTGAAATACTGCATGGTATCCTCCTTCAAGGACGGGAGTCAGGCGAGTTTGAGCGCAAGACCCCGATAGATGAGGTTATGGGAGCTATTCTGCTGGCGATGGTGCCATTTATCGACCCGAGAGTTTTGCAATTTCATCTGGATTTTGTTCCCAATGGTTCAAATGAGGTCATTGCCATGATCCTGCGCAGTCTTGCGCCGTAAGATTGTTCAAGTGACCAGTTGACGAATCGGTCTCTGCCCACCAAGTCTGGGGCTCCCCATTCGGGAGGCCCCAATGAAGAAGTCGATTTTACACGCCGTCCTGCTCACCGGACCGATCTCGCTCGCACTGACGGCTTGCGCCAACAATCCGCCCGACCCCCGGACGGGCCCCGCGCTAGTTCAGGCAATCGGCATCTCCAGTGCCGAGCAGGGCAAGCTGTCCTTCTCCGGGATCGTCACCGCTAGGGTGCAAAGCGATCTCGGCTTCCGCGTGCCCGGCAAGGTCATCGCGCGTCTCGTCGATGCCGGTCAGACGGTGCATCGTGGGCAGCCGCTCATGCGCATCGACGGCACCGACTACGCATTTAGCGCCAGCGCCGCCGCCAATGCCGTCGCTGCGGCGCGCGCGAAAGCTTTGCAGACGGCAGCGGACGAGCGACGTTATCGCGACCTCGTCGCTGCCGGCGCGGTGTCGGCCTCCCGCTACGATCAAGCCAAGGCGGATGCCGCGGCCGCGCGAGCGCAGCTCGATGCTGCGGTGGCGCAGGCGGGCGTCGCGCGAAACGAGGTCGGCTATTCGACCCTTGTCGCCGATGCCGACGGCGTCGTCGTCGAGACATTGGTCGAACCCGGGCAGGTCGTCGCTGCCGGCCAGACGGTCGTGAAGCTCGCCCACTCCGGGCCGCGAGAGGCGACGATCAGCCTGCCCGAAACGATCCGCCCAAAGATCGGCTCCATCGCCAAAGCCAGTCTCTACGGCAGCAATGGCCATGCCGGTTCTGCGCGGCTGCGTCAGCTATCCGACGCCGCCGATCCACAGACCCGCACTTACGATGCCCGCTATGTCCTCGAAGGCACGGCCGCGCAGGCGCCGCTCGGATCGACGGTCAGCCTCACCATCGCCGACGACGCCCCGGGCTCTTCATCGGGCGCGGCAGTGCCGCTCAGCGCGCTGTACGACAACGGAAACGGCCCCGGCGTCTGGAAGCTGATCGGTAACAGGGACGCCCTTCGCGTACATTGGGTCCCGGTTTCGATCGCGTCACTCGGCGACGAAACGGCGATTGTGACGCGCGGCCTGAGGCCGACGGATCGCTTCGTAGCTCTGGGCGCGCACATGCTCCACGAAGGTCAATCGGTGGTGCTGTCGGCCGACAAGCTGGCGTTCGCGCAATGAACGTCGAAACGCCCATCCGCCGGACCGGGTTCAACCTCTCGGCCCTCGCCGTCAGGGAGCGCTCGATCACGCTTTTCCTGATCCTCGCGATCGTGCTTGCGGGTGGGATCGCCTTCAACAAGCTCGGCCGCGCCGAGGACCCCGGTTTCACGATCAAGGTCATAACCTTCTACACGGTCTGGCCAGGTGCCACCGCGCAGGAGATGCAGGACCAGGTGGCTGAGCCGCTCGAGAAGCGGATGCAGGAGCTCAAATGGTACGATCGTACCGAAACCTTCACCCGTCCGGGCATCGCCTTCACCACCCTCACGCTCCTCGACCAAACCCCGCCGGGCGAGGTGCAACAGGAGTTCTACCAGGCCCGCAAGAAGCTCGGCGATGAGAAAGCGAGACTTCCGGCCGGCGCCCAAGGTCCGTTCATTAACGATGAATATTCCGATGCCTCCTTCGCGCTCTATGCATTGAAGGCGAAGGACGTTCCGCAGCGACTGCTGGTGCGGAAGGCCGAGCAGCTTCGGCAGCGCATCCTTCACGTTCCCGGCGTGAAGAAGGTCAACATCCTCGGCGAACGACCGGAACGGATCTATGTCGAATTCACCTATCAGAAGCTTGCGAGTCTCGGCCTTTCCGCCCAGTCGATCTTCTCGGCCCTGAACGAGCAGAACGTCGTGACCCCGGCCGGCTCGATCGGCACGCGCGGCCCCAATGTCGTCGTTCGTCTCGATGGCGGATTCGACGATCTCCAACAGATCAGGGACACGCCGATCATAGCGGCGGGCAAAACCCTCAAACTGTCGGATGTCGCGGTCGTGAAGCGGGGATATGAGGACCCTGCAACCTTTCTGATCCGCAATCAGGGCGAACCTGCGCTGTTGCTCGGTGTCGTGATGAAGGACGGATACAACGGTCTCAATCTGGGGCGCGATCTCGAAGCAGAGGCGAGTCAACTCCGGGCCAGCCTGCCCTTGGGCGTGACGCTCACCAAAGTCTCCGACCAATCGACCAATATCAAGGAGGCCTACGACGAATTCATGGTGAAATTCTTCGTGGCCTTGGCGGTCGTTGTGGTCGTCAGCCTGATCAGCCTGGGCTGGAGGGTCGGGATCGTCGTAGCCATGGCGGTTCCGCTGACGCTGGCCGTGGTCTTCGTCATCATGCTTGCGACGGGTCGGCAATTCGATCGGATCACCCTCGGAGCGTTGATTCTGGCGCTGGGGCTGCTCGTGGACGATGCGATCATCGTCATCGAAACGATGGTCGTGAGCATGGAGGAAGGGTACGACCGGATCGCAGCCTCCGCCCGCGCCTGGGCAACCACGGCGGCGCCGATGCTCTCGGGCACATTGGTGACGGCGATCGGGCTGATGCCGGTTGCCTTCGCGAAGTCTTCCGCCGGTGAATATACCGGCAACATTTTCTGGGTCGTGATGTTCGCGCTTCTAGCCTCCTGGTGCGTGGCCGTGGTGTTCACGCCCTATCTCGGCGTCAAACTCCTTCCCGTCATCAAGCCCATGACCGGAGGTGACGACGCAATATACGGCTCAAAGAATTATCAGCGTTTCCGGCGACTGATCGGCAGGATCGTGGTGAACCGCAAGAAAGTGGTCCTCGCCGTTGTCGGCCTGCTTCTCGTCGCCTTCGCCTTCATGGGCTTCGTGCGGCAGCAATTCTTCCCTATCTCCGACCGGCCCGAGGTCTTGCTTGAGGTGCAGATGCCCGAAGGCACGAGCATCGGCGCGACCGACAAGGCGGTCGGCGAGGTCGAGGCCTGGTTGCGCAAGCAGCCGGAGGCGAAGCTCGTCACGAGCTATATCGGCCAGGGGGCGCCTCGCTTCTACCTCGCCATGGCACCGGAGCTGCCCGATCCCTCCTTTGCCAAGATCGTCATCCTGACCGGCAGCGAGAAGGAGCGCGAGGCGCTGATCTACAGAGCTCGGGTGGCCGCCGCACGCGGCCTCGCACCGAAAGCCCGTATCCGCCTCACCTATCTCGTATTCGGCCCGCCCTTTCACTTTCCAGTCTCCTTCCGCGTGATGGGTCCAGACGAGGGCAAGGTGCGCGAAATCGCCGAGCGCCTGCGCCAACTCATGATCGCCAACAAGTCCATGAGGACGGTGAATACGGACTGGGGTGAGCGGGTGCCCACCGTGCATTTCGTGCTCGATCAGAATCGTCTGCGTGCGATCGGCCTGAGCTCGCGTGACGCCGCCCAGCAGCTTCACTTCCTGTTGAGTGGTACGCCCATCACCCAGGTGCGGGAAGACATCCGAGAGGTCGATGTCATCGCCCGCTCGGCCGGCAACGACCGTCTCGATCCCGCCAAGCTCAATGCCTTCACGCTTGAGGGCGTATCCGGTCAGCGCGTGCCGCTTTCGCAGATCGGCAAGCTTGAGATCCGCGACGAGACCCCGATCGAGCGCCGCCGCGATCGACTGGTGACGATCACTTTGCAGGGCGACATAGACGAGCGGTTGCAGCCGCCTGACGTGGCCAACGAACTGATCAAGCAGATGCAGCCGCTCGTGAAGAGCCTGCCCGCCGGCTACAAGATCGAGACGGGCGGTGCTCTCGAAGATGCGGAGAAAGCCAACACGGCGCTCGCGGCCGTCTTCCCCCTGATGATCGCGCTGATGATGCTCGTCATCATCTTTCAGGTGCGGTCGATCTCGGCAATGGTCATGGTGCTGCTGACCGCGCCGCTTGGGTTGGTCGGGGTCGTACCCACCCTGTTGCTCTTCTCCCAGCCGTTTGGTTTCAACGCGATCCTCGGTCTCATCGCGCTGGCTGGCATCATCATGCGCAACACGCTCATCCTGATCGACCAGATTCGGGCCAACGAGCGCGAAGGGTACGAACCTTTCCACGCCGTCATAGAGGCGACCGTGCGACGAGCGCGCCCGGTCGTCCTGACGGCGCTCGCCGCCGTGCTGGCGTTCATTCCGCTCACCTTCTCCGTGTTCTGGGGATCGCTCGCCTACACATTGATCGGCGGCACGATCGTTGGGACGGTTCTTACCTTGATCTTCCTGCCGGCGCTCTATGCCCTGTGGTTCAAGGTTCGGCCGCCTATCGACTTCGGGCCCAGCCCTGCCCGAGCGCTCGAGCATGCGCCGCCGGGAGAACTGATCACCGCATGAGCAGCTAGCCGCATGAGAGCCCGTGGCGCACTGGACGGGCCTCACGGAGGAGATCAATATGAGTGAAAATGATCCTGTCGTCATCGCCGCTACCGTCCGGTCGCTGACCGCGCTGACGGTGCCCGCCTCGTGAACGACCAACAACCAAAAATCCGCCTGTCGTGGCGACGCAGATACTCCTTTCTGTGGAGATACCGATGACTGTGAACCTGGAATTGTACGGCGCGCCAACCGGGAATTGTTTCCGTGTTGCGATCGCTCTCGAAGAATCCGGCCTACCTTTCGCGGTCCGCAGGGTGGACCTTCGCCAAGGCGCGCATCAGGATAGCGGGTTCCTGCGCCTGAATCCGGCCGGCAAGGTTCCCGTTCTGGTGGATCGCCGCGACGGCCCCGATCTCGTCCTGTCGCAGTCGAACGCCATCATGTTGCATCTCGCTGCAACCGCATCCGAGCGCCTCATGCCGTTCGAGCAGGCCGATATGCTGGCCCGGTTCTACGAACGCCTTTTCTACTTCATCACGGACGTGATCGCCCCGAGCCATGCGGCCTTCCTCCTCCGGTCAACGGGCGATGAAGGCGGAGCGCGCACTCTCCTGCGCCGTTCCACCGTCAACCTTATGGCCGCGCGGCGCTTCCTCGATGGTGACGGCTATATGCTGGGCGACCGATTCTCCCTTGTCGACATCGCGGCCGTGACGATCGCGACCGCGAGTAGGGATGACATCGACTGGTCCGCAGTCCCGCGGCTGCGCGAGTGGTTCGAACGAGTTGCTTCGCGCCCGGCCGTGATCCGCGGGTTCCAGACATTCGCTTAGGACTGATCGTGTCCGCGCCCACGTCGAAGCAATGCCACCCAAGCGTGAAGGATAATGAAATGGCTACACAAACGATGACCTCCAAGCCGAATATTTTCAGCCGTTTCTGGCGATGGCTCGAACTTGCCAGCGAAGCGATGGACGTGACGGAGACCTCAATACTCGCAGAGCGGGTCGTCGCCCTCGAACGCGAAGTCGCGGCGCTGCGCACGCAGCGCGGTATCGACCGCATCGACGTCCCGAACTCGGCTCAATGATGCGGTGGCAGCCGACGTGATAAGGGCTCTCGTGCGCTGGAACCCCAGATTTCATCCCGAAGGCGGCTGAACGGGCAGGTCGCTTCCCGGACCAATGAAACGGCACCGTCGAAGGCCGCCCGCGATCTGCCAGCATCATCGCTACATGCCAGCGGGACAACGATCAGTTTGGCAGAAACCGAGGGTATAATGTCATTTGCGCCATTGGTTGGTGAACCCATGTTCAGCAACGAGCGCAGCGTTTCGGAAGGTTCCTACAACCGCTGGACGGCCGAAAAATTGGAGCAAGGAAATGACGAAATACAGCGAGTTCGAATTTAGGACGCAACCATGGTTTGACGCGGCCTGGTTCGAACGGTCAAATTTTCAGGGCTTCAGTAACTTCATTCCGATGAAGACTATCGTTATCCACTGCTTCGACCCTCGAGCGTCCGAAATACCACAGGCTGTTGCGGATTATTTCGGGGATGAAGTCTACCCTGGAGAAAACATTCTTAACGAAGAGGGTCACCGGGTCGGCAACACTCGGACGCTGTTCGCTGTGTCGAACGCGGGCGGGCGAGCGCTTTCAGCCCTGCAATCAGTCGCCACGATGGACTATCTCTTCCAAGTTCAAAAAGTCGTTGTGGTGCATCATTCCTTCTGTGGCGCGACGGCTTTCGCGCCGGAGACTCTCATCGGTGACTTTCATGATCACCACCACTCCGACATCTCGACGATCTTTGATCACGATAGCCTCGCCATCACGAATTTTGAGGAATCGATCAAACATGACGTCGCGTTGCTTCGCGCCAGTCCGGCGGTCCCGAAAAATATCAGGCTCTACGGCTTCTTCTACGAAATCAACTCCGGCAAGTTGACAGAGGTGGTGCGGGACGTGCCCGCTTGATGGCCCCCCATGTGCCGCCGACCGACCCGCAACCCGGCCCGCGAGGCGGCCTGCCTTTGCTGCGCTGGTTGGAGATCGCAGCAGCAGTTGAGGCCACGACACTTCTCCTGCTGATGTTTGTTGCAGTGCCTCTAAAGCATCTTTTCGATTGGCCGTTGGGTGTTCGTTTGGTTGGCCCCCTGCATGGCCTGGCGTTTGTGGCCTTCTGCTGGACAGCACTGCACGCGATAGTCGCCGATCCAACAGGTTGGCCTCGCTACGACAAGCTGCGCATATTTCTTGGCACGGTCATTCCCTTGGGTGGCTACTGGAACCTGCGGTTCATCGCCCGAAAAGCCCGCCGGACCGGGACAGGGAACTGAGCAGCGCAATGGAACCGGATCTCTATCTTTGGGTGAAGGCGGCTCACGTCGCGGCGGTGTTGATCTTTATCGGAGGAATGGTCGCCGTTGGCGTCTCCTCCACCATCTTGCCCCTGCTGGAGAACAAAGCGGCAACCGCTTCCCGCGCGATCGGGCGCTGGAACGCCTGCCTGACGATCCCCGCATTAGCGGCAAGCTGGGTACTGGGCCTGATCCTCGCGATGTCGGGGAACTGGTTCGCCCAGGCTTGGCTGCAAGCCAAGCTCCTCTTCGTCCTGCTCATGACCGGACTGCACGCGATCCACTCCGCGAGGCTTCGCCGGATCGCGAGCGGAGAGATATGCCCGGCGTGGCGAACGGTGCCGCTCGTCGCGGCGGTTTGCATCGCCATTGCAGGGCTGGTGGTCCTCAAGCCAGACTGGTGACCGCGCCCAAGGATCGGCCAGCGTGGACGGCTCACGTAGCCCACGGTTCAAAAGCGCAGGCTCGTTTGCAACTCGAACCGGCGCCCTATCGGATCGCCATAGGTATTGTATCCCGGGCTGTTGGATATGCTGGTAAGAGGAATGACGACCAGCGGCGGACGCTTGTTGAGAAGATTTTTGATGCTCAGCCGATATTCGAGGCTCACTTGACGGCTACCGGACTCGAGCTTGGTTGTCAGAGATCCCGACCAGTCCAGATAGGTCTGGCTTCCTACCGATTCCTTACCCTGGGCGAGAATGTAGGCCGCATTGACGCGGTCAAAACCTGGCGAGCCGAACGTGACCTTTGCGGGTCCGTAATATTGCGCGCTTAGCGAGGTCGACCAATTGTGAGCTATCCACTCCACGGCGCCCAGGGCGCGCCATTCCAGCGCGCCGTCTGTATGGCCCACCAAACTATAGTACGCCGCGTCGGGAGCGGTGCGTTCGCGGTTCACGGGCTCCCAGCTGGCCTGCGCAAAGATATGCAAGTCGCCCAGCGTAAATTTTTGAACGAAATCCGCTGAGAAATCGATGGTTTTGGCCAACTTGCTCCCGTTGGCGAGATAGGTTCCGTCGACCGAGAGAATTTCTCCCCCCGTATATCCAAGCGCGGCGTCAGCCGCAGTGAGAGGCGCCCGCTTCACTCGGCCGGGCATGCTGCTCTCCCGATCGACGTAGAATTGCGGGTTGGTCGCCAAGGTCAGGCTGTTGATCCAACGGCTGGTCCGAAACACACTGAAATCGGCGGTGAAAAGAAATTGCGTCGAGGCTCCCAATGAAGGTGTCAGTACGATTCCCAGAGAGAGGACATGCGTCGGTTGTGGGCGTAAGGACGGATTACCTCCAACGGTTAAGAGGAAGTTTTTGAAGCTTCTGAGTCCTCCCCGCTGTGGATCGGCAATGAAGGACGGTGTCACGATGGCAATGGGCACGATTTGAGCCGGCGTGGGGGGCGTATAGCCTGACGCGTAGCTCGCCCGGAACATCACACCTTTGACCGGAGATGCTCGAAACCCTGCGGTTAGTGAGGTAATCGCTGCGTGATTTTCGACTGGATCGCCGAATATCGACGCCGTCAAAGGGTCCGGAGTGATTAGGGGAACCTTCAGCGAATATCGATCGTAGCGCGCGGCAAATTGGAGTTCGAGCATCTGTAGCGGCCCGAAGCGACCACCAGGCGGAACAATGGGGGCCCGTAGCTCTGCGAATAGCGAATTCACCTGCTGCTTCTGTGAGACATCCTGGTTGGCGGAGATGAGGCTGCCCGACGCATAGTTGCGGTACTGTGCGCCGGGATTGTTTTCCCTTCGCGTTTCTCCGCTGAGCGTGACGGAAAGTGGGCCGCCGGGGAGGCGGATCAACGGACCGGAAAGGCGGAAGTTTCCGTCGCTCAGCCGATCGACCCCATCGATCGCTTGCAGGCTGTTGTTGCGGATCGCAGCGATTTGGCTCAGCAAACCGGCACCACCGCTGAACAGGTTGAGTGATGATCCAAGCGTATTGGATGATTCGAACCGATCACGCACAGTTGCGCGGGAAAAGGCCCAATCCGCGCTGGCGCTCCAGCCACCACCCAGTTGCGCGATCACGCCGCCGAGAATTTGGTCGGTTCGCGTTCGCACCGTGGCAACGCCGCTCAGGCCAGGAGTGGGGAAAGTTGCTTCGATCAAGGTTGTGAAAGGATTGCCAGCCTGCCCAGGCGAAAGAAGCACGCTTTGGACAAGCGCCGGTCTGTGGACGATGCCGGTATCCTCCAGTCGCATGGCGTCGACGAAGAACTCCAGATACTCGCCTACTTTTTGCCGACCGGAAAGCAACACCGACGTGATACGGGAGTCGGTCAGCAGGCTCTGCTTTTGACCGGTACCATCCGGTGAGAGGCTCAGATCGAGCTGCCCGGCATTGGCGCGGAGCAGCGCTACCCCGCCTGCACCGAGGGCGGGCGCGTTCAATGGCAGAAATGTCGTCTTGGCGTTCAAAGACCCGCCGCCAAAGGCGGGGGCGAGGATGAGGGGGCTGTTCAGAACAGACACAATGTTAATGCTGTTCGAGACCAGTTTGACTGTGGAGTACAGCCCGCGGGCATAGAGGATGTTTCGCGTATCCTGCGCGAACGTGCGATCGCCCAGGTTAAGACCATCCTCGACCGAATGGCTGATCCGCGCCGATAAATGCGTGCCTCCGTCGGGACTGACATATCCCAACTTCGCGTCAATCGACCACAGCGGAGCATCGCCACGCTCCGATATGCCTTGCCGAACCGTAATCTCATTTGGGCTTGTATCGCGATCAAGCACGAAATTGATCGCACCGCCCGCCGCCCCGATCCCGAAGATGCTGCCTGCGGACGATCCCGATACCTCGATGCGTTGGATCGCCTTCGTCGGAAGTCCGCGGATGTCGGGCTGAAGGAATTGGCCTTGCATGGGGACACTCGCCAACCGGCGCCCATCTACCAGCACTTGGGTTTGGTCGGTTCCGAGGCCCCGTAGGTTGATTTGGGAGCGAATCGAGCCATTGCTCGTGAGTGGAGACTGGACCGTCGATAATCCGAGGTGGTTCATCGTGAGGTGCGTGCGGGTGAAATCCTCCGCATCGTCGGGCTGCGCTCTCTCGATAGAGCCGCGATCGACAACGTGATAAGGTTGGACGTCATTGGCACGTCGCTGAATGTCGAGATTGAGCGATCGGCGGCCAATGACGAGAATTTCGGCGATCGCCGGTTCGTTAGCTACTGCCCCGACGGCGCGAGCGGCGGGAATAGCGACGATGATGTAGGTGCCCGGCGCTGTGCGCTGATAGCTGAGCCCGGTTCCGGCAAGAAGCTCCGCGAGTGCCTGCTCCACGGTCGCAGAGCGACGAACGGCATGCCCGATCCGGCCATTCAACAGACGGGACGGAGCGAGAATCTGCACCTTGCCCACACGTGCGAGTGTTGCGATGCTCTTGGCCAAATCTTGCGAGGGGATCGCGGGGGTGTCGGCACATGCCGGTGCAGCAAGACAGCCGGCGGCGAGCGCTAGGAAGAGGCAGGAATGACGCAAGTTGAATCTGCGCCGCGTGTCCGACAGGACGCGGCGGCTCCCGACCGGCTGGCCGAGCCGGCTATTGGCAGACAATGCCGGGATTCGAACCATCTCCCCCAGCTTCTCTCGCGCGCATTTTGGAATGCAACATGTGCCCACCCCGCGATGGCGACACATGTTGTGACGAGGTATGGCGCTCCGAACGCGTGAGCCACCCCGACGCCGGCATCCCATAGTATCAACTTTCGTCGCGAGAGCTACGGAGTTGTCTGCTAAAGCTGATTGTGGCCATGCGCTTGGGCCGAAAGGCGGCTACGGCAACTATGGGAGCAAGGCCGCCCTTGAACGTGCCTCTCGCGGATGAGCAAGCGACGATCGCGTTTGACGTGTCTGACCCTGGCGATTGGCCGAGACTGTCAGATATCTTCGTGATTGAGGAAGAGATCGACCTGCTTAACGAATAGGGCGGCATATTGGAAGATAGAGCCGTGGCCGGCGTCGGGATAGATGATGAGTTCCGCTCGCGGAATGACTTGCGAGATTTGATACGAGTTGATGGTATCTACCATGATGTCGTTGTTACCACTGACGACCAATGTCGCTTGCTTCAGGCTCCGCAGCCGCGTCATATATTCCGCGCGACCAGCCGCCGCGCCGAATTCAGCCAGGGCCTCGTTGTGCGCCTGCATGGTTTGTGTCGAAGAGCCGGGGTCGAGATCGACCTTGCGTTCCGCAGTGCGCGCCATGAATGTCGCGGCCGCCGCCTTGCCGTGTTCGGTCTGGGAGAAGAAGAGATAAGGGCGCGCGTTCTTCAAGTTCGGGGCGGCGTCGGTTAACGCCTTGACCACGTTCGGCTTGGCTTCGGCCATGCCCGAGCCCCCGCGTGGTCCGGTGCCGGCGAGGATGAGCTTACGGATGTCGCAGGGATAGCGTAGGGTCAGCTCCTGGCCGACCATGCCTCCGATAGAGAAACCCAGCAGATCGACTTGGCTCAGCCCCAACCCATGGATGAAACTATGGGCGTCGTCCGCCATGGCATTGATCCGGTTGGGGGTCTGACCCGAACTCAGCCCTACGCCGCGGTTGTCGAACAGGATGACCTCGCGCGAGGTGGCGAGGCCGTCGGTCAGGGCCGGGTCCCACCAGTCCATGGTGCCGACGTAATGGTGCAGCAGCAGGATCGGGGGCGCCCCGCCCGCCTTGCCAAAGCGGCGATAGGCGTAACGCACGCCACCCGTATCGACGAAACGGTTCGGCACCGTGTTATGGCTCGCCGCCGGGACGCCGGACTTGATTTTGGGCGGCTCGGCGGAAGCGGCTGTCGCGCTCGCCGCGTTGCAAACACCGGCCACAGGATCCGGCAGTGCAGGCTCTACGGCTGCTTCTGAGGTCACGGATTTCTCATTTCATATCTGGTGGACACCCCCGAACTCGCTTCGGGGTCAGGAGCAACCTAATGAAATGTGGAATTCGGCTCTCGTATTGAACCGCCCTTTTTGGACATTTCAGCGCTCTTGATCGCATCTTCCATGCCTGCGCCATCCGGCAGGAGCAAAAAAGTCGTGCGGGTTTTCCGAACACTCACGTTCTTGGGCGCGGAAGGAAGTCGCCATGCCGCCGATATCCCGCGCCGCGTACCCATGCTTTCCGTTTGATCCCACGCTTGGCGTGCCTAACACCCGCAGGGCGAGCGGTGATATGGGTAGCAAACCCGTCGCGGGCGACCGCAGCGAGTCCGGTCTCCGCTATATGTCACTCTCCGAAGGCGGCACGGACGCGAGTGATGCGCTCAGCGTCACCCGTCTTCAGCTTGACCGCGAGGCGGAGGTGCGAATCCGTGTCGGAGGCATCGAGGCCGATGCCGCCCAGCTTCATCTGCGCGACACGCCGGCGACCGCCTTCTTGACCGGTGATCTCTCAACGGTGGTGCCGCCACGCGCCTGCATGGACTGCTCATTCCTGGACCTACGGCCCGAAGGGGTCTGGCAATTCTGGCATCCCGCCGATGTCGTGAGCTTCATCGTCCCGGAAGCGCGCCTCAAGCGATGGGCGCATGAAGCAGGCGTCCGTCGGATAGAACGCCTCGGCCCGGCCGCGCATGTTAACGGGCCCGACGAGGTGATCAGCGGCTTTGGGGTGATGTTACTCCCGAGCCTCGCCTCGCCCGCGACGAGCTCACAGCTCCTCATCGATCAGGTACTCGAAGCAGTGTGCAACTATCTGATCAAGAAGTTCAGCGGCGCCGAGGCGCGCGGCATGCGAGGCGGCCTCGCAGCCTGGCAGGAACGTCGCGCCAAGGAACTGATCGACAGTGCGATCGGCCGGCAAGTGACGCTACAGGAACTCGCGGATACGTGCCGTCTTTCGGCTTCCCACTTCGCCAAGGCGTTCCGTCAAACAACCGGGAAAACACCGCACCAATGGTTGATAGAGCGCCGGATCGATCGCGCGATGACGTTAATGGGGTCTGGCTCCTTGACGCTCGTCGAAATCGCGGAAAATTGCGGTTTTGCCGATCAGAGCCACTTCACACGCGCCTTCTCCAGAGCGACCGGTATGGCGCCTGGAGCCTGGCGCCGTTGGGTTGGCGCACGGCACGATCTGGAAGACGCCTGACAGGCGGGGCATGTACGCCGCACCTCGGTACACCGCTCAGTCAGGTTCCGGTCGCTTCACTTCGATTTGATCTCGTACCGACCGTCCGGCCGTTTCGACACGCGCAGAGAATAAAGCCGCGCCACGGTCTGAGCGAAACCGACCGGGTCGTTGGTGCGGAAGCTCCCCGTAATCCGCATCGCGCCCGCGACCGGGTCAGCAACGACGAGCGGCTTGGTTGCATACCGGTTCATTTGCGCGACTGCTTCCGAGATCGGCGTGTCCTCGAAGTCGAGATATCCATCACGCCACGCCAAGGTGGATGCTGTGTCGATCCTTGAGAGCGTTGCGGTGTTGTTCCGCGTGATGCGCAGATTGTCGCCCGGCCGGAGCGATATGCCGGCATCGCCGGGGATCCCAACGGATGTGACCCGCACTTCGCCCTTAACCAGCGTGACCGACACGCCTTGTGCATCCATGTCGACACTGAATTCCGTGCCGACGTCGGTGATGGCATGGCCGGCGGCCGTCACGACGAATGGCCGGGACGGATCATGGGCAACCTGAAAATAGGCCCGGCCCGCGGTCAGAGAAATGTCTCGCCGATCCTTGGTCAGCCGCACATCGAGCGCCGAGCGCGCATCGAGAAGGATCTTGCTGCCGTCCAGAAGCGCAATCTGCCGGCGATCGAGATCGGCGCTGTAATGCTGGCTGGGTGCGGCCGACGCGACCTGCGGAGACGGCGCCCAATATTGCTGGGCCAGATACCAACCGCCCAGACTGATCGACACGACTGCGACAACCGCCGCAGCTTGCGCTGGAAGCCGAGACCAGACCGGTTTGCGATAGGAATAGGCCTCTTCGCGCATGGCGGCGAGGTCCGGGTCGGGCGTTCCGTCGAACGCAGACCACATGCGGGTCGCACGGTCCCAGGCTTCCGCATTCGAAGGTGATCCTGCGAGCCATTCCTCGAAAGCGCTCACCTCTTCGTGGGTCAGGCCGCGATCGTGTGCCATCAGCCAGCGGTTGGCGGCATCGTCCGCGCTTTCGCTTGGACCAAAGCGGAGCACACTCATTTCAGCGCTCCCAATCTGCGCAGGAGATAGCGCGATGCCTTGAGCATGTGTTTTTCCGTCGCGCTGACCGACAGTCCGAGACGATCCGCGATCTCGGCGAAAGCCAGCCCATCGAGACGACGCATGATGAAAACGGCACGCGTGCGCTCCGGCAATTCGCGCAGGACGGCGCTCACCTCGCGCAGTGTCTCGCGGGCCTGCAATTGAGCTTCGGGCCCAGGCACCACACCGGAATGCAGATCCGGGTCGAACGACACATGACGATCCGATCGCTGCGCCATCCGCCGTCGGTTGCGATCCTTGAGGACACTCGAGGCGGTGACAAACACATATCCATCGAACTGCTCCAGTTCTTCTATGGCTCCTCGTTTCAGGATTCGCAGCGAAACATCTTGCACAAGATCATCAATTTCGGCGGCGTCTCGGACCTCGCGCGCAAAATAGCGCCTCAACGGTCCCTGCAGCGCTTCAAGCCGCTGGGGAAGCTCCGCCCTTGCACTTTGCTCGCCATCTCCATGCGTCATCTGACAAATCTGTGCGGGGTCCGACGATCGCTCCCCGCCATCGGATGCCTATCAGCTGATCTAACCACACGCCCTCATCCCAGACAAGGGACAGGCGAGACTATGGCGCCAGCGCACAGAAGCAGGAGACTGTTCGCCGAGAACGGGCTGATCCGTCTTGCCGACCGCCGAAGCAACAAAGGCATACGGCCTATCTTCGCATGCGGGCGGTTCCGAAGCGATCGCGGGTTTGCCTATTCTGGCCCACCCTTACGCTCGACGAATGATGAGGCTGGCGGCGCGCCGGCCCGCAAAAAGCCAAATGTCATCCGATAGCACAAGATCGCCCGCCACACGTCGGCCATCCTCTCCACGAAGCAACAGGATGGAGGTTCGGTAAAATGTGGAAAGCGGCCCAACGCTCGATCGAGCCGACTGTCGACCGCATCACGCTCAGCGGATGCTCCATGACATCCGCACCGGCGATCATATTTTTGCGGCGGCTGCTTTCCCCAACTCCTTACCTTTCCTTTATTCGGTCGCCTCTCGCTCGGCATTCTCGTGTCCAGGGCGATCGCGCTCCCTTGGCTGGATCGATAGTGCAGACTGAAGGCGAGTGTCCGCACGGATCGACGCCGATGCTCGATCATCTCGCGATCGCGGAATACACGCACCGCACAGCCAATGACTTCGCCGCCGCCTGCGCGACGGTCCATTTTGCGCAGCGGTCGGTCGACGATCCATCGACGCTCGAAACGCTATCGGTGCTTGCCGACCGACTTGAAGCGCTCTCGGGCATCCAACGCGTCCTTCAACGGCGCTTCGAGCCGGTGGTGGAATTTGATACGGCGCTGTCCGATCTTTGCAGCCGGATCGCCAAGGCGCGGTTCGCGCAGCGGGGCATCTTCCTTCAGCTTCGGGCCGACCCAATCACGATGGATTCGCGTAGCGCGTGTGGTGTGTTGATGATCATCTCGGAACTCCTGGTGAACGCCGATCGCCACGCTTTCAGCAACGGGCCGGGTCTGGTGGCGGTGGACGCGCGTGAGGACGATTGCTCCATCATCTGCACCATCCGGGACAACGGAAGCGGGCGGCGGGCTTCCCGGCAGGATGGACACTGCTCGGGCTCCGCAATCATCGCGGGCATTGCGCGCGATATCGACGCGACGATCCGATACTTCGATTGCGCTCCGGGCACGACCGTCGAGATTCGCTTGAGAAGGAAGGGCTTGCCTGGCTGAGTGGACGGGCGTGCGTTCGAACCACCCGCCAGCGGAGCATCCGTAGACGAGGATGCAATGTCATTGCTGCCGTTTGGTCGAGCAATGGGCCACAGGGTGTGGGGCTGAATGTGGCCCTTGCTAGGCGTTCTGATGCTGCTATTGTTGCTTCTGGTGATCGCCCGAAGGAATTTGGGCTTGAAGCCCAACCGCATGGATGCCCATTTCGAGTCCTCTTCTGGCACCAGTCAACCACTTTATCGTGTTGTTTTCACACGATAAAGTGGAGTTCCGGAAAATCTGATCCCACATTGGTTCCCACATTTTGCGCGGGATTTGGTGAGGCGATTCGAGCCCTGGCGGGACAGATTTCCAGTTTCATTCTGCACCGTTATACGCTCTGCGGCAATGGAACGGCGCGACTGGGAGCCTGCGAATCCAGCCGTCAACCACTGGCATTGACGGCATCATCCGCCAACCCCGCTACGCGCCCTGATCCTGATCCTGATCGTGCATCGCACTGGCTGGTTGGCCTTGCGGGCATCGCGTTCGCAAGCGTCGATGGTTTCGCGATTGTCGCGCGCCAGTTCGGCGGCCTGGGCGAGTGCGTTCCATGCCTCGGGGCTGTCGGCGCGCATGATCCGGGTTCCGGCTTCCCATAGCGTAGGCTCGCCTACGGTGCGCGCGGCGAGGCGCTCGGGCAAATGCCAGCTTGCCGGGAGGTTGCGCGCGACGAGGCCGGGCAGCACCGCCCATAGCAGGCATCCGGCGAGCAAGCCGCCGCCTGCCGCCCATTTGAGGCGGCGGCGCTGCTCGTTGAGGCTGGCGACGTCTCCGGCGAAGGCCCGCAAGGTGCGGACGGCCTCGCCATGCTGTCGCTGCGCGTCGGCGAGGGCGATGTGGTCATCGCGCCGGGCCTGCGTGGCGGCGGCCTGCATTCGCGCCGCCATGTCCTCTGGGGTCATCTGCATGGCAGGCTTGCTGACAATGGCAAAGAGCGACAGCGACATTTCGCCAAGCCGTCCGGCCATCTCACCCAGCGTCGTGCCATAGTCGGGGATGATGATGTCCGGCCTCTCGGCGGCAAGATGCTCGACCGCGCGGCGCATCAGCGCCATTTCGCCTTCGAGCCGGGCGAAGGCTTCTGCGGCGGGATCGCCCTCGACTTCGGCGACGGCATCGACCTCGGTGTCTATCTCGGTATCCAGTTCGACTTCATCGGTATCGGTTTGGTCCATTGTCATCTCCTATCGGCTCATTCCAAGATCGCGGCCCCGGTCGAACGAGACCGAGTTCGCAAGGTCACGGGACAGGCTGCGGCCTGTTTCCATATCGATGCCCAGCTCGCGCTTGCGACCGAGCAGCAACGATTCCACTTGCGCGTCGCGCTCCAGGCTCTTGGCCATCACCGCCAGTTCCTGCGCTGTCCGCTTCGCGCCCCGAAAATCTCCGTCGCGCTGCAACTCGGCGCGGGCTTGCTGGAGCTGCTGCCAGCCTTCCACGAACCTGTCGGCGCGCTGGAAGGGATCGGTGCGGATTTCCGCTTCGAGCTGCATGGCGCGCAGTGCGGTCTGGCTGCGTCCTTGGGCAGCCTCGTGGACAAGCTCGGGCTGACGCTGGAACGCAGCGCCAAGGTCGGTCGAGGCATTGGGTCGGATCGCGTCGAGCGCCTGGCCAGCCTTTGCCAACGCCGCCTGCTGGTGGGGCAGGACCGGCAAGCCCTGGTCCTTCATTCGCCCGATTTCGTCGAGGGCGCGGGCATAGCGTTCGACCGCACGGCGCTGATCGGGGGAGCGGGCCTGCTCCTGCCGCAGAGGTTCCGGCGCCTGTGCTTTCGGCTGGAAGTTTGCGAACATACCCTGTTCGCGTTGCGGCTCTGCCTTGGGCCGGAAATTGTCGAAGATGCCGCGCACCTTTTCGGGCACTTTCTTGACGATCTGGGCAACCCGTTCGCGGAACGTGATGCCGCGCCGCTCGGCGAAATCGCGTGTGGGATCGGCGCGTGCATAATCGCTCGCCATGTCCTTGGTGCGCTCGCGGGACAGGGTGCGGACAAGGCGGGATTCGTCCTTGAAGTCGTCGTGGCCATAGTGAAGCTGCACGCCGTCCCGGTGGCGCGAGAGGCCGACATAGGAGCCATGGCGGTCCATGCCGGGGGTGGCGAGCACATGGGCGCGGTCCACGGTCATGCCCTGCGCCTTGTGGATGGTGGCGGCATAGCCGTGATCGGCATGGGCATAGTGCTTGGTGTCGAAGGATACGGAACGCCCATCATCGGTGCGGACGGCGATATGCTCCGGGCTGACCTTTTCGACCGTGCCGAGCGTGCCGTTCTTTATCTCAAGCCCGCGCTCGTTCTTCAGGAACATGATGCGGTCGCCCGATGCAAAGGCACGGGCGCCGCGTTCCGCCTTCACCAGCATATCATCGCCAAGCTGGCCTGCGTCGCGCATACGGTCGCGCGCCGCCTCGTTCAGTTCGCGCACTTCGTCATTGGTATGGGTGAGGATGATGCGGGTCTGATCGGGCGCGGCGATGCGCTCGCGATCCCACCGCTCGACAAGCTCGCCGCGCGCTGCTCCGCGCGTGTCGGCGGCGTGGACCATGCCGCGCTCCGCATAGGCACGGATGGCCTCGGCGGTCCTGCTGGTCGCCAGATGCCGGGTGGCGTCCTGCTGCCAACACTCATGCTGGCGGCGAACCTGCGTGATCTCGACGCCGCCATGCCGTTCATGGATCGCCCGGAACGCTGCGCCCGCCTCGATGGCCTGCAATTGCTGTGGGTCGCCGACCAGCACGACCTTTGCGCCAGCGTCGGCGGCATGGGACAGCACGCGCTCCATCTGGCGCGTGCCGACCATGCCCGCTTCGTCGATCACCAGCACATCACGGGCGGTGAGCATGTCGCGTCCCTGCGCCCAGCCATGTTCCATGCTGGCGATAGTGCGCGATGCAATGCCCGAGCCGTTCTCCAATCCCTCCGCCGCAATGCCGGACAGGGCCGCGCCGCGCACCTCGAAACCTGCGCCTTCCCATGCCTCGCGCGCGACGCCAAGCATCGCGCTCTTGCCCGTTCCGGCGTACCCCACCACCACACCGAGGCCACGCCCGTCCGTCACATGCTCGAACGCCGCGCGCTACTCGCCGGTCATCACCAGCCCCCGCGTTTCCGCGCGCGCCAGCGCTTCTTCTCGGCCATGGTTCTCGACCCGGTGCCGCTCGCGCTCCGCCATCAATTCCGATGCGCGCTGCAACCGCTGTTCGGTCTCGATCATCTGGCGCGACGTGAAGCGATCTTCGCCGCGCCCATCCTTGCCGAGTTCGACAAGATCGGGCGATGCGCGAACGGCGCTCATCGCACGGTCGAACTGCTCCTTCCCGTCCGTATGGCTATGCACGAACATCGCCATGTCGCGGCGCGTAAATGTCGCCTGCTGGTGAGTGATCGCGTCTAAGGTGATGCGCGGCTCCGCGATGATGCGTTCGCCGTTCCGTTGCGCGATGGCGCGGTGATCCTCGATGCGCTCGGACTCAAGCCCGCGTGTCCCCATGCGTGATGCGGCGGGACCGATCTTGTCCTGCGGTTCAAGGCCGATGCCCTGCGCCTCAAGGGATCGGTGATCGACCCGCGCGTCGATGTCGAGTTCGGCAAGCCGCGTGTTGACATGATCCGCCCACCGCTCGCGCCATTGCTCGACAAGTTCGGTCTTGTTCCAGTCGCGGACCTTCGCGCCGAACCCGTCCTCGCCCACCTCGCGCATGGTCAACATGACATGGGCGTGCGGCTTTGCCATGCCGTCCGCGCCGATGTCCCAATGCACATTGAGGTCGGCGATCATGCCGCGCTCGACAAACTCGGCTTGGGCGAAGTCGCGTGCCAGTTCGATGCCCTGCGCCTGGTTCATCTCGCGCGGGATGGCGAACTCGACCTCGCGGGCCAGCTGCGCATCCTTGCGCACCTCTGCCGCCTCGACCGCGTTCCATAGCTTTTCGCGGTCGGCGAATTCCTCCGGCGCATTTTCCGGCAGGAGGATTTCGGAATGAACGACACCCGACTTGTTGGTGAAGTCGTGATCGCGGTCGAGCCGTTCGTCATGCAGCCGTTCGCCTGCGCGATAGGCAGCGGCGCTGCGTCCGCTCGCCCGCCCGATGACCTTTGCGCTGCAATGGAAGATTGCCATGATGGCAATCCATCTACACTACAACGAGCACGTCGGAACGACGTATAAGCGCGCCCTCCCATGATAAAATCCTGCTCGGGACTATCTGGTTCCAGACTGTCTCGACGACTCTACAGCATTGGGCGTAGCGCACTATTATCATGGCCGCATCAACTCTCAATGGAGACCTTCGATGCGCAAACCCCGTGACTTCGATTCGGAACTGAAGGCGTTGGCCGACAAGGCGCGTCAACTGAAAGAACGCCGCATACAGCAACTTGGCGAGTTGGTGATTGCCACCGGGGCCGATGCCACTGACGCGGAAACACTGGCGGGGGCATTGCTGGTCATCGCCGAAACCGATGATGCCGCACGAAAGGAGAGTTGGCGCAAACGCGGCGCTGCCTTCTTTCAAGGCAAGGCGCGTGGGCGAACTGCGGGAACTGATCGCGACAAAGGCAGCGCTCCGTCGAACGACAGCGGCGCGGTATCGGCTTGAAGCAAAGAAGGCGAGAACCGACATGCGCGAATGGGCTGTGGAACGCCGCGAACGCACGCGGCATTTGATCGAATTGGGTGGCCTTGTCGTGAAGGCCGGGCTGGTTGAACTCACCGATGATGATCGCGCCACGCTCTACGGCGCGTTCCTGACCGTTGCCGCCAAGCTTCGCAGTGAGGAACGCGAACAGGCGCTCGTGCTGTGGAAACGCAAAGGCAAACGGGCGTTTGAGAATGAGCAATGATGGGATAGCGATCCGCACTTCCAATCATCAGCAGCTTGCAGCGACTGAAAGTCAGCCTCACCGTTTACGGGAACAGCACCTTCCCAAGCCCGTCGGCCAGTTCGTGCCGTTTGTCGGCAGGGAGGCGGTCTAGATTGCGTTGCTTCCATAGGACAGCGGGCAAGTGCTGGGCTTCCGGTATCCCGAGAAGTTCCCAGTCCGGCTCGCCGCGCTTGAAGCCGACAAGGAAATGCCGATGCGCGTCGGGCATGTCGGCGACCATCGCGGTGATGATTGTCTCACGCGCGACTTCAAGATCGGCAAGTGCAACCGGTTCCTGCGTCATGCCGACGAAGCCCCGTGCGAATTCGTCGCCCAATGGCTTCCTTGACGGTGACAGGACTTCGGCCATCGGGCGATTGTGGCTGATGATATAGACAAGGAATGCGCGCCGCAGGTCGTCACTTATGCCTTCGTGCTCCAACAGGTCGCGCACGTCGAAAAGATCGCGAGGATGCTGGCGGTCGAGCGCCGCCACGATTTTGCCCGCATAGAGGTCGGCGAAGGACACGACCCGCATTTCGGCAAAGCCAAACGCATCTTCCACGGTCGGCACTACGCCTCTCTCCACAGGATCATAGACGGTGCCGCGCAGCACCGGCGTAATCTCGATCTTGATCTGCACGTCCCCGGCACGGACGATCAGCTTCGTGACGATTTTCTCGTCTGCCGAGCGCGAGGCATTGACCTTCGCACCCGGTATTCCCTGCTCGATCCGATCCCCGATTCGCAGCATGGCCGCGTCGATTGCGGCAAGCGACGTGGCGCGATCCTCGACGGGCAGATAGGTCAGGTCGATGTCCACGGACAGACGCGGCATATCGCGCACGAACAGGTTGATTGCAGTGCCGCCTTTGAGCGCGAAAGCCTCCTCCTTCGCCACGAAAGGAATGGCACGAATGAGGAGTGCGACCTGCTGCCGGTAGGTGTCGAGAAAGGCCATGAAACTCACTGACCTCCAAGATCGGACGGAACGGTGATGTTGTAGTGCGGATCGAGCTTGCCGCCTTTCACAAGGACGCGCTTGCCCGAGCCAAGATCGACACGGGACACGTCGAGCCGGGATTGCCACGCATGGCGGTGGCGGTCGGCGAAAAAGAGGAAGAGTCGCTTCACCTTCACGCTGCTGCAAGTTTCCAGAAGGGTTTGCAGACGGCGCGGGCTGAGGTCGCTTAGCCCTTCCATGAGGGCATCGACCTGATGGAAGCTCTCATGCTCGGGCAACTCGTCGAGTAATTCCAGCACGGCCCGTTCCTTGCTCGAATAGCGGATGGGCAAGGTAAGACCCGCAGCGCTGACCATGACAGGGCTTGGCTCCGGTGACGCATCGGCATCGCCGGGAAACAGTCGCAGGCTGTTGTGCCAATGGAAGGTCACGTCGAGCGGCAAGCTGGGCAGCCAGGTCGGCGGGCGCTTCGGCCCGTAGAGGTGAACCTCGCGCATAGTTACCGTGAGATAATGGGCGTAGCCCTGTTGTTCGAGCGCGGTGCGTCCTCCAACGGCCAAGGGCAAATCCAGCAAGGTCTGGAAAGACATGACGACTTGTTGCCAGGTGAGCGGCGTGCGCGAACGGCGATAAACCCGCCGCGCCGGATTTTCGAGCCAGCCGGAACGAACATACTGACTGCGCAGCGCTGATGAATAGCCGTGGCCCTCCATCCACGCGGCATCTGCCAGAAGCCCATCGGGGAGTTCCTGCTGAAGCCGGTTTAGCTTGTTGTTAGAACGCATAGCCATACTTAGCATTTTGACAGATTTGCAAACCGATGTCGAGTTTGCATTTTTCTGATTTTACTAAGTCAGGCTTAGCATTTTTGAAAATATATAAACCCCTCCCCAATCACCGCACGGTCTGCGGCGAATGCGGTCGATATTCGCCGCAAGCATTCCGGGATGCCGGGGACTCTTAGCGCCTCCCGGCTTCCTCTGGGCGCGCTCGCAGTTGCGGACAAGCCCCACTGTAAGGAACGAGAAAGCCTGATCGTACTTTGGCGAAGGCAAGGGAAGCGGGCCTTTGAGGTTGAATCTTGACGATCACAGCATCCTGTTAGGCCGTCCATATACTTGAGGAGCAAATTCCCTACGGCGGCGCTTTGCCATCAGTCGTGCGGCGGCTATTGGTACAAGCTCGTTTGGGGGTGCCTTTTGTCTGATTCCGCTTTGTTCATTTCCGGTGCGCTGTTCACCACCGATTATCTCGTTGAAGCGATCAAAGGCACCGGCGCTTATCTCGCTGTCGATGTCGCCGCCGTGCGTGCGCGGTTTACCCAGATTGCTGCCGCCTTCCCACAAAATCACAGGACGAACGAGAGTCAGACCGAGGATGATTTCATCTGGCCGGTGCTGACTGTGCTCGGTTGGACGGAATCCCTGCGCCAGCAAAATCTGACCGTCACGGGGCGCGACGATGTGCCCGATGGACTGCTCTTTGCCGACGCCAACGCAAAGGCTGCGGCGAACGCGCAAGATGACCAATGGCGGCGGTATGCACATGGCCTTGCTGTCGTCGAAAGCAAACGCTGGGCGCGACCGCTGGACCGCGCATCGGGACGTGATGAAGCGACCGCGCCGTCCACCCAGATGCTACGTTACCTGCGCCGCATCGACGACACGACCGGCGGGCAATTGCGTTGGGGTATCCTCACCAACGGCGTGCGCTGGCGGCTCTATTGGGCAGGCGCAAGGTCGGTGTCCGAGGAGTTTCTGGAGATCGACCTGGGCCGCGTTCTTGGGCTCGAGGGCGGCAGCGATCCAATCGCCAGTGATGCGACCCGTGACCACTGGCTGCGCGTATTCGCGGTCATGTTCGGGCGCGAAGCCTTCCTGCGCGACAGGGCGGATCAGCGCTCATTCCATGACCGCGCCCGCGCCGAAGCTGCTTTCTATGAGGAACGTGTTGCCGCCAGCCTATCAAAGCTGGTGTTCGAGCAGGTATTCCCCAGCCTCGCCACGGCCATCGCCACTGCCGCACCCGAAGCCTCGCTCCAGGATGTGCGCGAAGCGTCGCTGGTGTTGCTCTACCGGCTGCTGTTCCTGCTCTATGCGGAAGATCGCGATCTGCTGCCGGTCAGCGACAGGCGCTATGATGACTATGCGCTGCGACCGCTACGCCTCGATGTCGGCAAGCGGGTGACGGATGGCGATGCCTTTTCGACCTCCGGCGCCCGGATATGGGGACATGTTTCCGACCTCTCGCGGATAATCGACAAGGGCGATAGCTCGGTCGGCATTCCACCCTACAATGGCGGTCTGTTTGCCACTGAAGGCACGCCCCTCCTGACCAGTGCGCGTGTTCCCGATAGCGTCATGGCTCCCGCGCTCGATGCTTTGTCCTACGAGCGCTCGACAGGCGAACGTCGCTATATCAACTATCGCGATCTCTCCGTTCAGCAATTGGGGTCGATCTACGAACGGCTGCTTGAATTCGAGATCGTGCGCGACGATGCCGGTGCGCTCACCGTGCGCCCCAACCTCTTCGCCCGCAAGAATTCGGGGAGCTATTACACGCCGGACGAACTCGTCGGTCTGATCCTCGATGAAACGCTCGAACCGCTCATCTCCGAACGGCTCGATGCCTTCCGCACCGCGTTCGGCAAACTCGCCGCGAAGGATTCGGAGGATTATCAGCGCCGTGAATTGCGGGCGGCTGATCCGGCGGATGCAATTCTCAGCTTGCGCGTTTGTGACCCCGCGATGGGATCAGGCCACTTCCTTGTCAGCCTTGTGGATACACTTGCCGATCATGTGCTCGACGCGATGGCGGAAGCGGCTTCGCTGGGTGCCGACTTGCATTATACCTCGCCGCTGGCCGACAAGATCGAGGACATCCGCGTCACCATCTTGAAAAACGCGCGGGCGGCAAACTGGACCATCGACGAAGAACAACTCGATGACCGGCATATCGTCCGGCGCATGGTGCTGAAGCGTTGTGTCTATGGCGTGGACAAGAATCCGATGGCGGTGGAACTCGCCAAGGTGGCGCTCTGGCTCCACACCTTTACGGTGGGCGCACCGCTTTCGTTCATCGACCACCACTTGCACGCCGGGGACAGCCTGTTCGGCCTGTGGGTGCGCGACGCCATCGACAAGGCCAGCGCGCTGGGCGGCGAGCTTCTCTATAATGAGGCGCTCCGCAACGCGCAGCGTTCGGCGGAAGCGATGAAAACCATCGA
>DATEEP010000036.1:0-68535 GCA_035281095.1 Novosphingobium sp.
GTCCGGGTCCGCGTCCTTGAGCTGGGACAGGCTGGCAAGCTCGGCCCGCATCGCCGCAACGCTGGCGGCGACCCGCGCCACCGGCTCCAGCTCGGCATAATCCCGGCTCGCCTCGACGAACATGTCGCCTTCCAGCGTGCCGGACGCCAGCCGCGCCTCAAGCTCGGTGAAGCGATGCGCGATCTGCTGGAGGCGGGCGTCGGAGACGGTCATTCTGATTTGAAGTGGCTAAAATTGCCGAACCGGTCTTCACCCAGGACTTCTGCAATCCGAGCGAAAAGGGCCGGAGCTTCTTCGAGACCAGCGGCAGTGAAGTTCAACTCTCTTCCAGCTTCGTCGGGTACTTGCACAAACAGGTTTGCAAGAACCCCATCAGTCCGAGCTTTCGGCGTGCGCTTCTTTGCCGCTCCCTTAAATGCGGTCCAACAGGAAATTCCGGCACGGCGGAGTTGGATGGCAATTGCAGCAGCGCGTTCCTCCAAATGTCCGGCATCTGGTATAACCGCTACGGCAAAAGCCTCATTCCGGTCTATTCTAGCCTCCCCCACCAGCATCGCCAGCCGCTCGATCCCCGCCGCCCAGCCGACCGCCGGCGTATGCGGGCCGCCGAGCGTTTCGATCAGCCCGTCATACCGCCCACCGCCGAGCACGGTGCCTTGCGCGCCCAGCCGGTCGGTGACGAATTCGAAGGCGGTATGGCGGTAATAGTCGAGCCCGCGCACCAGCGCCGGGGCGCGCACGAACTCGACCCCCGCCGCGCCCAGTCCCTCGGTCACCTTGCCGAAAAAGTCCTGCGCCTCGCCGCTCAGATAATCGTCGATCCTCGGCGCGTCGGCGGTGAAGGGCTTGTCGCGCGGGTCCTTGCTGTCGAGGATGCGCAAGGGATTGCGCTCCAGCCGGTCCTGCGAATCCTCGCTCAGGCTCTCTCGGTGGTCGCGGAAGTATGCGATCAGCGCGGTGCGCCACGCCTCGCGGCTTTCCGCATCGCCCAGCGTGTTGAGCTGCAAGGTCACGCCGTCCGACACGCCCAATTCCTTGAGCAACTGGTCGGCCATCGCCAGCAGCTCGACGTCCGCCTGCGGCTCGCCCGCGCCGATGATCTCCGCGTCGATCTGGTGGAACTGGCGGTAGCGGCCCTTCTGCGGCCGCTCGTACCGGAACAGCGGGCCGTGCGTCGCCAGTTTGAGCGGCGCGTGCTGCTGCCAGCCGTTGGTGAGGTAGGCGCGGGCGATCCCGGCGGTGAATTCGGGGCGCAGCGTCAGCGATTCCCCGCCGCGATCCTCGAACGAATACATCTCCTTGGAGACGACGTCGGTGGTCTCGCCCAGCGAGCGCGAGAACACGGCGGTCTTCTCGAACACCGGCATTTCGGCGCGGCGGAAGCGGTAAAGGCGGCGCACCCGCTCGAACGTCTCGACCACGCGCGCGAAAGCCTCGGCCTCGGCGCCGAAGATGTCCTGCGTGCCCCGGATAGCCTGTGGAGTATTGCTCATGCGCGGGCGCTTAGACGTTTTTTTACAAAGGTGAAAGTTGCAGCCGCCGTGGCTTGGCTGCATTGTGCAAGACGATGAGGATCCTGACTTTCGCCGCCGCCTCGATGCTCGCGGCCATTCCCGCCTTCGCCCATGCGCAGAACGAAGGCACGGATGCGATCCCGGATGCGGTCGACACGCCCTATCCGGGCGGCACGATCACGCTCGACATCGACGCCAGCGACGTGGCGCGCGGCATCTATCGGGTGACGCAGACCATCCCGCTGGCGCCGGGCTCCAACCGGCTTACCCTGCTGTTGCCCAAGTGGCTTCCCGGCAATCACGGCCCGCGCGGGCCGATCGCCGAGCTTGTCGATCTGCGCCTGACCGTGGACGGCAGGCCGGTGTCCTGGCGGCGCGATCCGGTGGACGTCCACGCCTTCCATGTCGATCTGCCCGCCGCCTCCCGCCGGCTGACCGCACGATTCCTGCATACCTCTCCGCTGCGCGGTTCCGACGGGCGCGTGACGATGACGCCCGAAATGCTGAACCTGCAATGGGAGAAGATGTCGCTCTATCCCGCCGGCTATTTCGTGCGGCAGATCCGCGTCGACCCTTCGGTTACGCTGCCCTCCGGCTGGACGGCGGCGACGGCGCTGGACGGCAAGGTTGTCCGTGGAGACCGGCTGACATGGGCGACGACCGACTACGAGACGCTGGTCGATTCGCCGATCTTCGCCGGGTCCTATTTCCGCCAGTGGCCGCTCGGCCGGAAGGTCGGCCTGAACGTGGTGGCGGACAGTCCGGAACTGCTCGACCTCAAGCCCGAGAACCAGGCCGAGCTTTCGGCGCTGGTGGACGAAGCGATGGCGACGTTCGGCGAGCCTCCGTTCGACCGCTACGAGTTCCTCGTCGCGCTCAGCAAGCGGCTGGGCGACATCGGGCTGGAACATCTGGCGTCGAGCGAAAACCTGCTGGAGCCGAAGAGCTTCGTCACCTGGCATGAGCTGGACTGGGATCGCAACGTCCTGGCCCACGAATTCGTCCACGCCTGGAACGGCAAGTACCGCCGGCCGGAGGGCCTGGCCACGCCCGACTACCGCACGCCGATGCGCGACGATCTGTTGTGGGTCTATGAAGGGCAGACGCAGTTCTGGGGATGGGTTCTGGCGGCGCGGTCGGGCGTGCAGGACAAGGACACGGTGCTGGGCCTGATGGCGCGCACCGTCGCCAACCTCGCCAATCAGCCGGGGCGCGACTGGCGCTCGGTGGCGGACACCACGCTCGATCCCGTCGTGGCGGCCAGGAAGCGAAAGCCCTATGCCTCATTGGCGCGGGGCGAGGACTATTACGGCGAAGGCGCGCTGGTCTGGCTCGAAGCAGACCAGCTGATCCGGCGCGAGACCGGCGGGCGCAAGAGCCTCGATGATTTCGCCCGGATGTTCTTCGCCCATCAAAGGGGCGGTCCCCGGATCGCGCCGTTCGATTTCGACGATCTCGTCGCCGCGCTGAACCGCGTCCATCCGCACGATTGGGCCGCGTTCCTGCGCAAGCGGATCGACGAGGCGGGCCTGCCCGCGCCGCTCGCCGGGATCGAGGAGGCCGGATACCGGCTGGTATGGAAGGACAAGCCCAACCGATACGAAGACGCCTGGATGAAGGACGCCGGGCTGCTGGACCTCAGCCACTCGATCGGCCTGACCGCCGAGACCGACGGCACCGTCACCGGCGCGATCTGGGATGGGCCCGCCTTCAGGGCGCGCATCGTTCCCGGCGCGAAGATCGTGGCGGTGAACGGCGTGGCCTTCACCGCGGAAGGTCTCAAGCAGGCGATCGCGCAGGCGGCGGGCACGCGCAAACCCCTGCAATTGCTGGTGCGGCGCGAGGACCGGTTCGAGACGGTCGATGTGCCCTATTACGACGGACTGCGCTGGGCCTGGCTGGAGCGAACCGGATCGGGCGGGGCGGGGCTCGACCGGCTGCTGGCGCCGCGTCGTAAGAATTCGTCACAATAGCACACGCCTGTTGCAGCGCAGCATCGGGAGCGATAAGCGACGCGGCGTCGTCTATCACCCAGGCACGGACTCCCGTGCGATCAGCAAAGGCCAGGCATGCGCATCGACAAGATCCCCGTGGGCGAAAATCCCCCCGAAGTGCTCAACGTCATCATCGAAGTGCCGACCGGCGGTGAACCGGTGAAGTACGAATTCGACAAGGAGTCGGGCGCGCTGTTCGTCGACCGCATCCTGCATACGCCGATGCGCTATCCCGCCAACTACGGCTTCGTGCCGCACACGCTCTCGCCCGACGGCGACCCGCTCGACGCGCTGGTGGTGTCGCGCTCGCCGTTCATCCCCGGCTGCGTCGTGCGCGCCCGACCGATCGCGGTGCTGAACCTCGAGGACGAGCACGGCGGCGACGAGAAGCTGATCTGCGTCCCCGACGATTCGACCTTCCCCTATTACGCCGACGTCGCCGAACGCGCCGACCTGCCCAAAATCGTGTTCCAGCAGATCGAGCACTTCTTCACCCACTACAAGGATCTCGAGGCCGAGAAGTGGGTGCGCGTCGGCACCTGGGGCGGCGCCGAGGATGCCCGCCGGATCGTCGTCGAAGCGATCGAACGCTATCAGGGCAAGCGCGCGGCCTGAGAAAAAGCGCTGCAAGTCCCCCCCCGCTTGCGGGAGGGGGACTTGCAGCAGCGGCGTTCTCAATCCCCCGCGACGGTCATGCCGTCGATGCGCAGCGTCGGCACGTTGATCGCGCGATACCATTCGAGATCGTTGGCGGGCACCAGCGCGGCGTACATGTCCAGCAGGTTCCCGGCGACGGTGAACTCGGCCACCGGCCCGGCGAGCTTGCCATCGACGATGCGGAAGCCCGTGGCACCGCGGCTATAATCGCCGGTGACGCCGTTGACGCCGTGGCCGATCAGTTCGGTGACGTAGACGCCCTCGGCGATGTCGGCCATCAGTTCGGCGGGCGTCGCGCTTCCCGGCACGAGATGGAGGTTGCCCACGCTCACCCCCGGTGCGCCGCCGTGCCCGCGCGAGGCGTGGCCGGTGGGCGCGTGGCCAAGCTGGCGGGCCGAGGCACTCTCCATCAGCCAGCCGGTGACGCGGCCGTCCTCGACGATATTGCGATCATGCGTGGCAAGGCCCTCGCCATCGAACGGACGCGAACGCAGGCCCCTTGGCAGATGCGGCCGCTCGACGATCGTGATCCCGGCGGCAAACACCGTCTGGTCCAGCCGGTCCAGCATGAAGCTGGCGCGGCGCGCGATCGAGGACCCCGAGATCGCGCCGATCAGGTGACCGATAAGACCGCCCCCGACCCTCGGATCGAGCACCACCGGCATCGGCCCGCTTTTCATCCGGCCCGGCGAGAGCTTGGCGACAGTGCGCTGCCCCGCAAGCGTACCGATCTCGGTCGGCGAAGGCAGGTCGGCCAGATGGTGCGTCTGGCGCGAGGCATAGTCGCGCTGCATGTCCGAGCCGCTGCCGCCGACGACGGTGGCGTTCACTCCGTATACGGTCGAGCGGTAGGCCCCGGTAAAACCATGGCTGGTGGCGAGAGCGAAAACCGCCTCTCCGGCGCTGGCGGCGGCGCCGTCGGAGTTGGTGACGCCTTCGACGGCGCGCGCGGCGTCTTCCGCCTCCTCGGCCATGCGCCGCAAGTCCTGGGCGCTGGTCTCGGCGCGGTCCGCCATGTCACAGTCAGGAAACGGGCCCGCGGTCAGCAGTTCCGCGGGCGCAAGGCCGGCGAAGGCGTCCTCGGGCGCGGCGCGCGCCATGGCGACGGCACGCTCGGCGAGTTCGGCCAAGGCATCCTCGCTGAGGTCGGACGATCCGATGCTGGCGGAGCGGCTGCCCACGAATACGCGCAACGAGACATGCTCGCTTTCCGAGCGCTCGACGTCTTCCAGCTTGCCGAGCCGGACCTGGATGCCTTCCGAGCCGCTGCCGATATAGGACGCGTCGCCCGCTTCGGCCCCCGCGCGCCGGGCGCGCTCCAGCAGGGCGAGCGTGCGATCTTGCGCGGATTGGGGATCGAGCATTGCGGGGGAACTCTTGTCAGGCGACGCGATGCGCGTCAGGCGAGAAGCCTGTACTGTCCCCTCCCGATAAGCGCAAATGTCAGGCGAACAACAGCGCCAGTCCCTTGAACAGCGCGGTCAGCGCGAACGGCAGGCCGATCGCCAGCAGCCACACTGCGAGACGATCCCTGCGGAAATAGGGCGCCATCGCGGGATCGGCCGCCTGTTCGTCCGAAAGCCGGCCCCAGCGCCGTTCGAAATAACGGCAGGCCGGAATGATGCCGGCAACCAGGATGACCAGCGCCAGATAGGGCAGCAACGACGCGTTGTCCTCGGCGATTGCGCTGGTGGTGACGAAAATCTGCAGAGCGGTGTAGACCAGGAGCGCGAACGCGATGTGGTCGCTCATCTTGCGGCGCCAGTCCAACGGACGCGACACCGTTTTACCCAAATGGGCCGGTGCGAAGATGGTGCTCTGCGAAATTCGGGCCATCTCGGCATCCTCTCCCTGGGAATTCGTCCGATTCCCTATGTAGACGATACTCGCACCCGAATTGCAATTCAATCAATCTCCGTGACGAAAAGTGCAACCGTCCCCTGACCGTCTTTTCCACGCGCCGGTCGCGGGTCGGACATGCATGAAACCTGCCAATTATGCGCACCGCCATCAGCCGGCGCTTGCCCCGCCGCTTTTGCGCGCTTAGATCGCTCACAGATGCACGCAACCACCGAAATGTCGACGCTCGCCCCTGAGAGCGCCGTGGAGGCACACCACGCCGCGTCCGCGCTGGCCGCAGGCGGCCTGGAAGTCGTGTCGATCGCCAAGAGCTATGACAGGCGTGCAGTGCTGACCGACATCTCGCTGACGGTCGGCAAGGGCGAAGTGCTGGGCCTGCTGGGGCCGAACGGGGCGGGCAAGACCACCTGTTTCTATTCGATCATGGGCCTGGTGAAGCCCGACGAGGGGCGCATCCTGCTCGACGGCGTCGACATCACCGCGCTGCCGATGTACCGCCGCTCGATCCTCGGCCTCGGCTATCTGCCGCAGGAAACCTCGATCTTTCGCGGCTTGACGGTCGAGCAGAACATCAACGCGGTGCTCGAACTGATCGAGCCGGACAGGGACGTGCGCGAGCGCGAGCTTGAGCGCCTGCTGGAGGAGTTCGGGCTGACCCGGCTGCGCTCCAGCGCGGCGATGGCGCTTTCGGGGGGCGAGCGGCGGCGCTGCGAGATCGCGCGGGCGCTGGCCGCCAGTCCCTCGATCATGCTGCTGGACGAGCCGTTCGCCGGTATCGACCCGCTGTCGATCGCCGACATCCGCGATCTGGTAAAGGACCTTAAGACGCGCGGCATCGGCGTGCTGATCACCGACCACAACGTGCGCGAGACGCTGGACATCGTCGACCGGGCCTGCATCATCTACGGTGGCCAGGTGCTGTTCGCGGGCAGCCCCGAGGCGCTGGTCGCCGACGAGAACGTGCGACGGCTCTACCTGGGCGAGGGTTTCACGCTGTGACGGTGTCCTGCCTCACGATCATGCCCACCCGCCCTGCGCCTGTCGAAGGACCGACGTCTTCCTCTCGGGTCCCCGGTGCTGGTCCCGAGCCGCGCGGTGCTTCGACAAGCTCAGCAACAACGGAATAGCATCGGACATGGCGCTCGGTCCGCGTCTGGACATTCGCCAAACCCAGTCGCTGGTGATGACGCCGCAGTTGCAGCAGGCGATCAAGCTGCTGACGCTGTCCAACCTCGAAATCGAGACCTTCATCGGGGAGGCGCTGGACGCCAATCCCCTGCTGGAAATGGGGTCCGAACCGCCGGCTGACGCAGTCGAGAGCATCGAACCGCCCGAACCGATACGCACCACCGCGCTGGAAAGCTCCGCCGTCGACCGCCTGGTCGGCGAGGGTATGGCGGAAACGGACAAGCCGCTCGATCTGGATCCGGCCGCGCTCGATCGGGATCGCGATACCGGAGACGGCGACTCCGGCAACTGGAGCGCCGAACTCCCGTCGGGAGGCGGGGTGGAAAGCCCCTCCATCGACGAACGAGCTCGCGAGGATGAAAGCCTCGCCGATCATCTGGAAGCGCAGATCGGCGCGGTGACCGGTGATGCCCGCCTCGCCGCGATCGCGCGCTACATCGTCGGCCTGCTCGACGAGGCCGGCTATCTCCCCGTCCCGCTGCGCGATGTCGCAGGCGATCTCGGCGTCGCCCTTGCCGATGCCGAGGATGGGCTGGCGCTGGTGCAGACGCTCGATCCCACCGGGGTCGGCGCCACCTCGCTTGCCGAATGCATCGCGCTCCAGGCCAGGGAAGCCGACCGCTACGATCCGGCGATGGCCCGCCTCATCGACAACCTCGAGCTGGTCGCGCGCGGCGAGCTGGCGCGCCTCAAACGCCTCTGCGACGTCGATGACGAGGATCTGCGCGACATGTTGATCGAGCTGCGCGGCTACGATCCCAAGCCCGGCCTGCGCTATGGCGGAGAGCCTTCGGCCCCAGTCACGCCCGACATCCTGATCCACGCGCGTGCCGACGGCGGCTGGGACATCGCGCTCAATCAGGCGACACTCCCCCGGCTGGTGGTCAACCGCTCATACTACGTCGAACTGAAGGGCACGTGCGAGGACAAGGCGTCGCGCGGCTGGCTCTCGGAAAAGCTGGCCGACGCCAACTGGCTGCTGAAAGCGCTCGACCAGCGGCAGAAGACGATCCTCAAGGTGGCGAGCGAGATCGTCAAGCATCAGGACGGCTTCTTCCGCCACGGCGTCGCTTACCTCAAGCCGCTGACCCTGCGCGCGGTGGCCGAAGAGATCGGCATGCACGAATCGACGGTCAGCCGTGTCACCTCAAACAAGTACCTTCAATGCGAGCGCGGCACGTTCGAGCTGAAGTATTTCTTCTCGTCCGGGGTCGCGGCGGCCGGCGGCGACGGCGCGGCATCGGCGGAGGCGGTGAAGGCGGCGATCCGGCAGTTGATCGACGCGGAGGATGCCGGCGCGATCCTCTCCGACGACACTCTCGTCGACCTGCTGCGCGACAAGGGCTTCGAGCTGGCGCGGCGCACGGTGGCCAAGTACCGCGAGGCGATCGGCCTCGGCAGCTCCGTCCAGCGCCGGCGGCAAAAGGCGCTTGCGGCGGTACGATAGGCCGGCTGCAATCGTAATGTTTCCCGACATTTGGTAATCTAGACAAGTAAATGCTTGTCTGGGTTAGAATAATTTTGTTTGCAAATGAAAGCGTCGTGATAAGATCGGTCTTCCCAGCATATAGATCGCCCAAAATGGCGAATATCGGGAGAGGATGACCATGTCATTTGTTGAGCAGCGGCGCGGCCGCAGCAATGCCGCAGTAATCGCCGTCGCAGGTCTTCACGGCCTGGCAATATATGCACTGATAACCGGGTTCGGCGTGGATTACATCAAGGACTTCGTGCCGGCATTCAAGGCGCGCAACATCCCCGCCGATCCGACGCCGCCCGACCCGGCGCCGCGAATCGACCAGAAGACCAGGCCGGACGAGTCAAGGACCACCGCGCCGCCCACTGCAACCGTCTTCCGCACCGACACGACGCGCTTTGTCGATCCTATCGATCGGATACCCCTGCCGCCGATCGAGCCGTTTGAGGGCCCCGCCTTCGATCCCGTGCCTCCTCAGCCGACGCCAAGCTTCACTCCCGTAAGCGCGCAACCATCAAACAATCCCTCCCGCTGGGTGACCACCAGCGACTATCCCACGCAGGACTTGCGCCTGGGCAACCAGGGCGCGGTGCGGTTCGAACTTGCCATCGGGGCAAACGGAAAAGTGACCGGATGCACCATCACGCAATCCAGCGGACACGTCGGCCTCGACACGGCGACCTGCAAGTATGTCGCGAGCCGCGCCCGCTTCAAGCCCGCCATCGATTCGAGCGGCGCCAACGTGGCCGCGACTTATTCCGGCAGGATCGTGTGGGTCATTCCCGACTGAAGGGGTTTCCGTAGCGGTCGCCCTCGGGTCGCGGAACAAGTGGGGAGACCGCGGCGGCGGGGGATCGTGCGCCTGGAATGCGCGATCCCCCTTGCGCCGCCCGCCCCGCGCCGGTAAAGGCCGCCCCCTGTCTTCGACAGGCCGCTTTAGCTCAGCCGGTAGAGCACATCATTCGTAATGATGGGGTCAGGTGTTCGAGTCACCTAAGCGGCACCACCTTTCTAGAGATCGTTGGCAAGGGAAATCCGCCGGAACAGGTGGAAAGGCCTTCGCATGTGGATCGTGCGTGGGTACGGTTTGGGGCGCTTTAGCAAGGGAAATGGGCTCGACCCAGTCCATACCCACTGAGCGAGCCAAAGTGCGTTCGCCTTTGCCTTGCGAATCATGTGCTGAAGCCGCTTTCGGCTGGGTGTGCGTGAAGCAAAAGGCCAAAGAGCCTTACACCTATACCAGCCGTGCAGAGAGGCGCTATCTGGGTCAAGCTTGGGTAGCGGCTGGTCCCTTGCCGAACACTGTTCATGCTGGTCAGTTCGCTGATGGGATTGGAAACGCTGCATCAAGGTTATCGGCACGCAATCAAGGAAGGCTACCGCTTCTATAGCTACGGCGATTCCAGCTTGTTGCTGCCGAAGGGATAAGGTTCGAGGGCTTTACGAAGGATCAGGCGACGCACCTGGATCGAAAGTAGGTACGACGAGCAAAGCGCGGCGTGGGGCAAGCCGAAGTCACTCGTCGCTGAGCTTGGCCTCCAAGGAAGCGACAAGGGATGTGATTACCCCCTCTGCATGCGCTGCAATGGCGACTTCCGGCGATCCAGCAACTGCATCAGCAGTCACAAACTTGATGCGTTGCTTCGCAAGGTCGTCGAATGGCTTCCCTGCTTGCCGAAACGAATCAGCCATCCGTGCAGACCATTTCGCCTTCCGATTCCGTGGCTTGATGGTGGTCAGGTCGATCCCAAATCGATCCTTGATTGAGTCCACGTAGACGGCTTCATCCAACAGATCCTCAAACTCGGACTCGGCCTTTCCTCCAACAAGGGCAAGGTTGAAATCGCACTCGTCGATTAGGCCTGCCTTCTGGGCCTTCTCAAGCGCACTCCGGCCTGAAGCATCATCATCCAGGAAGCAGTGAACGCGGCAGAGCACTCCTTTGTACAAGCCAATCTTTGCGCCGAGCGAACCTGCCCCATCCAAAGAATCAATGATCACTCGACCACTTTGCAGAGCAGTTTCCAAGTCAGGCGACCGATTACCCAAGATTGCCCGAAGAGCCAGTTTGTCATCATCACCTTCGACAAGCAGGACTAACTCAGCATTGAGCAAATTGTCATGCGATCTTATTCCAAGAGCATTTCTTATATCTCCCAAGCTTTTTGCGGCAAACGCTTTCGATCTGTTGACAATTATATTACTGGATACGGGTGATCTATTCGCCAGAAGACCGCTATGCGTCGTGATAATCACCTGATCGATTTGGGAAAGGTCACGCAAAACGTCTCGGAGCTCGTGGATGGCATTCGGGTGTAGATGTGCTTCTGGTTCTTCTACTGCGAAAATGTATGTGCGTCGTTCCCGTGATTCCTCCAGGAGATGTCTGCGCAGACCAAGTGCAACCAGACTTTGGACTCCGTCACCCTTTGCTTCAAGGCTAGTCACAACACCGTCATCGACCTCGATGTCAATCGATTGCCGAAGTGCAGTGTAGCGCCGCTCATCGCTGACTAAAAACTTCACAGACCTCATTTCCGGTAGAAATGCCTTCAAAGTTTCTGTCGTTTTCTCTGAAAATGCATCAAGTATAGGTTTTTGAAGATTTTTGATCGCGGTAAGGGCTTCCTTATATTCGGGTTGGCTTTCAATCTCAGCCAACTCTGATGCGATTATGTTTTCGACAATCCGTGTCGCCTCTTGTGCGGTTCGGACCGCAGGGATGTACTGAAACTGGATTCTATCCGCCAAAAATTTAGCAATGCGGTCACTCTTGGAATTGAGAGGTGCACTGCCCCTTCCCTGCTTTACTATCTTAATTTCAAAACCGCCCTCACTAAACGTCACACAGACAGGGAGAGTGCCATTTAGATTGCTCTTAATCTCCCTCTTAAAATCTTCTATCTCATCTGCATCGAGCGAGAACTCTAAATTTATACGGGTTTGACTGTTGATTTTTGATCTCATCAAGGAGATTGGAAAGTCTTTTGCCCAATCATAACCTCTAGGTATTTCTCTTCGGCTCCGGGGAAAAAATCCAGGCTCGCCACCCAACAGTCCAGTTCGACGGGTGAACCTTGTCAGCGCAAACATTGCCGCATTCAGAGCTCGAAGGATGTTGGATTTTCCTTCGTTGTTTGGCCCCAGCAGGACTGTGCTATTTGAAAGCGGAATCTGCCGCGCTTGTGTGATGCTGCGGTAATTTTCAACCGAGAATGTTTCTAGCCTCAACCTTCTCACCCCCAAAAAGCGTCGTCTCGGCGCTCCAGCGCTCGTCGCGCAGTGCCTCATGCATTTGACCCGACCCAAGCAGAATATCCTTCAAGCCGTCCCGCGCCCGCTGCCTGTCGAGCGCTTCACTGTTCACCCCCAGTTGCTCCTGTCGAGCTGCCGCATTGAATCAGTGATCGCTATGGTATCCACGCTCACCCGTACGACCTTGGCGAGCAGGTCAATCATGTCCTCCTTGTAGTCGGCAAAACGGTAGGTGTTGAACTTGGCAGCGATGGTGGGGTCGCGAGGCTTCTTTTCCTTGTGCTGGTCAAGCACCCAATCGATGGCGGAGCGGTTGCCTAGGCGGTAGGCCCAAGCCTCAGGCGGAACGCCGGTAAGTTGCGTATCAGCATCAACCTGAACGGTTCGGTTCTCCAGGTTTGAGCGCAAGACAGGCTTGGGATGCGTACCTTTCGCCCGCCTTCCCGGTGAATCGATACGATCGATCGGCCAAGGCTCTACCGCTTCATAGCCGATGTGCATGGCCATCAGCGCCTCGCCCCATGCCTCCCATTGCGCGAAGTCCGGATAGAACGGGATACGAGGAAACTCGCGCTTGAGGTTCAGCGCATAGGTTTCACGATAGACCGGATCGTGCAGCACGGCATAGCAATAGGCGAAAATAGCATCCTTGCTCATGCCCTTCCGGCCATAATGACCTACAAACTTGTTGAACGCCCAATCCGTGATGTTGTCGATCCGCTCAGCGGATTTAGTATATCGGTAGCGGGGAAGCACCGACGTCCCAGCTGCCGCACCCACAAGGTGCAGATCAGGTAAGGCGTCCCCTGCTAACGTCATCCAAGGCTTTTGCGAGTCCGGTGCAGTGAGCGCAACATACTTGTTTTGGACGTCAGTTCCGATCGGGAATATCTCATCATTTCTGTATGGTCGGTGAGTGATTCGGTCGGCAAAGTGCGTTACAAGTTTCGTGAATGGACGATAAAGTGCGCACCGCTTGAAGTTACGAGAACTTTTTAGTTTTACCCCCGATTTAAGTGCATTCTCCAACTCACTCGTCCATTTAATCGAGCGATTTACCCAAGACCCCGTCATAGGCCGGCCGCTATTCTTCCATCTTTCGCTCTCTTTATTGAAAGTCGAAATAAAGTATTTTATTTTGAAAGCTAGTGCCAACGCGTCATTGTCGTACACCCATTCATCACGGTTGGTTGCAACTCCGAGAGAATAGAGACGGAATATGGCCCGCTCCTGAGATGATTTGACTGCTGCCTTCGTACTCTTCCCGACGATCGGCAAGAAGCTGCTGAAGTCCGAATCCTCAAGGACGAGCCAGTCGCCTTTGTCGTTTGGTTTCAGTAGTTCGCCGGCTGCATCCTCAAGCCTGCTGGCAGCGAGGAAAGTCAGTTTGTCCTCGGCAACCTCCAACTCAGGCCTCCGACCGTAATGTAAAGCGCAACCGGCAACTCCTTTCTTTCTCACAAGGAAGGCAATGGCGACCCCGGTCTGGATACCAAAAACATTGTGCGTGGTTCCGGACAGCTTCGGATTGGTGCGAACATCACCCCCCAGGTCAACGATATAGATTTCCTGAAAGTCCTTCGCGATCAGCTTACGAAAGCCGTCAAAGGTTCGGGTGGACAGGAAACTGCGGTTGGTGACGAACGCCACAACCCCGTCGTCGCCCAGCCGGTCGCTGGCCCAGCGATAGAACCGGGCGTACATGTCATAGAGCTTGGTTTTCTGCGCGGTGCTGCCTTTGATGTAGGTGTCCTTGATGCGCTTGTCGATGTGCGCATAAGTCCGGTTCTTATTGTTATCGTTCTCGTTCTGCTGGTTGGCATTGTACGGTGGATTGCCGATGATGACGCTGATCTTGCGTCTGTTCTGGCGCTTGATGCGTTCGATATTCTCATCGCTGAGGCTGCCCAGCAGGTCGAACTGGTGGCCGGAATGAATGCCGAGCGCGTCCACGTTATCCAAGGTATCGACTAGGCAGAGGTTCTCATACTCGGCAAACTGGCCGGTGATCGCCTGGTAGGTCGCCTCGATGTTCAGATTGGCAACGTAGTAGGGCAAGATCGCGATTTCGTTGGCGTGCAACTCTTCCTTATACTTGTGTCGTAACTTCTCCGGGTGGCCGCGAAAGCTTTCCAGTAATTCGACGATGAAGGTGCCAGTGCCGGTAGCGGGATCGAGAATTTCCACACCGCGATCAATCAGGTTTTTGCCGAAGTGCTTTTCACAGAGCCAATCGGCCGAGCGGATCATGAAGCGGACGATTTCACCGGGGGTATAGACCACGCCCAGCTTGTCGGCCGCTTTGGGGTTATATACCTTGTAGAAGTTCTCATACAGGCCTTTGAGAAAGCCCTGCTTTTCCGAGTGGCTCTGGATCACAGCCGCCGTCTGGCTGATTCCGGCATAGTACGGCTGGAGCGCGCGGAGCAGTTGCTGCTTCTCGCCATAGCTGAACAGCACGCCTTCCAGCTTGTAGAGTTCGCTGGCGACGTTGTTCTGGCGGTGGAAATCGGGGTTGTCGAAAACCTTGGCGAAAATGTCCTCGGTGAGCACGTGCTGGATCAGCATTTCTTGCACGTCGTCCAAGCTAACGCCCGGATTAATCGCCTCTTGGGCGTGTTTCAAGAAAGCCTGCTCCGCCTGGGCAAATTCCTTTGATCCCTTTCGCTTTGCAGCGATGATCCGGCGCAGGGCATCCAGGACGGCCGGGAGGTCAGTGGCGAACTGCCTCACCGCCTTGTTGAAGTCCGCAATTTCCTGCCGTTCATGCGCGAAGAAGCGGGAAAGCAAATCGTAAAGGTGGTCGGTGTCGTCCATCGCCACCCGGGCGACCTCGACATTATCTTGGATCAGGACGGCGGTGTGGTCATCGGAATAGATGATGTTGTCGCGCGGGTAACCCTTGCGTGTCTTATCGGCGATCTCAGAGTCCAGATCATCGTCAGCGTCTTTGGCCTCCCAATAGCCAAAGGGCACCCGCAGCGCATGGAGCAACGCTCCATCAACATAGATGCGGTTCTTTTGGGGTGTCACGATATCGTGTTCCGGCACGAAGTGCAGGTCCAGCGAGCGTCCCCAACGTTTCAACAGGTCCTTGAAGGCCTCACGCAAGACGCTCTCGCGGCGACTGCCTGACACGGCTCGAAGGCGATCAAGCTCCGCCCGGTACTCGTTGATAAGCTGCTTGCTCAATGACTTGCCCCTTTGGTTGTGGCTAGCAGCATGCAACCGTCGTCGCCAAGGTCAATTTCGGAAACCCTCAACCTGCGCAATTCCAGCCATCTTATATGAACAGGTTGCGATTGCGCTGAACTCGCGCCAAACCCTGTCCTGCCTTCCGTGAAAGCCGGAAGGTGGGGCGTAGGAACCCCTCAAGCAATGCAAACTCGGTCCCGAATAGGAGGCCGGGTGGCATGCGCGCATGTCCAGCCGGCAACGGTAAAGGCGCATGCGCTCAGTGCATTGCCTGGGTTCCTAACATCCGGCTTCGGCCGTCGCTCCAAGAGGTACATAGGGGCGACACGCGGTCCAGCCGATCGTCGCTCCTGACAGCGCAGGGGGCGAGAGCATGAACAATCCAGAGCCATAGCTGCCTGTTCAGCCGCGCCCTGCCGGGTCGCGGTCTTTCCCCCACATAGCTGAAAGGAACGATCTATGATCGCCCAAAAACACCCGCAAGGCCGGGTGACCAAAAGCCTGCCATACACCCGATGTCCGGAGGTGAACTGATGGCACAGTTACATCTCGGACAGTCAATCCTCGTCACCTCTCCCGAGCGCGATGCATTCGCATCACTCAGAGCCCAGTATGCGGACCTTGGCAGGCGATATCAGACTAGGCTAGCACCGGCTTACCGCACTTTTGACTCCATTGAGGAGCTATTTGCCGCGTTCGCCGAACTGGTAGAACACGTCATTGCGGAGACCGCCAATACAGCTGCTGCCGATATCGCAGCCAGCCGAATTTATAGCGTCAGCAAAGACATCCTCGTCCGCGAACTTTGGACTCGTGCCGAAACCATTGGCGATGAAGTTGGTAAAATCCAAACTCGTTATGCGGAGATCGTTGGCAAGTCTGCTGAGTTAGATGCCCTGCGAACTGCCGACAGAGAGAGTCGGTCGAGGTTGGCCGGCGGCGGATTTGGCGTCGAAGGCGCAGCTCAAGGGATAGCCATCGCGACGGTCGCTAACGCAGCGATGGGCATAGCCTACGGCTTGGCAAACCTGACCGCCAAGGGCGCGACTGCATGGGGTGATCGAAAGAAGAAGAAGGCGCTCCTTGAAGACCAGCACACCACGGAATCATTAAGAAACTTCCTATCTGCGCTGGCGGTGCAAGGCTCCGAGATAGTCGCTGAGATAGTAAATCGCGAGAGCGCAGATCACATATACGACACAGTTAGTTCTGAATCTCGAACCAAGGCACAGGCTCTGGTGGAAAATGCAAATGCAGGTTTAGTACCCGATCACGATCGATCTACCGTACTCCTCCAGTCACTTGAGCTGGACCCTTTCAATGACGAAGCATGGACGAAGTGGATTGATTGGTTTGGCGACGCCGATGGCAGTGTGACTGCAAGCGCTAATGCACTTGGAAACGGTATCGTCGAACTTCATAGGAAGAATCTTCTAAGCGACAAAGAATCCAGCCTTATATGGTCAACGCCTGAAGAATGCCTCGAAAATTCTGATATCCTAGAAGATTATTCGATGTCGTTGGGCCTACCATTTCATGATGACCGAGCACGAATTCGTTTGCTGGCAGAACGCCTAGACCACGATCGGCGAACTTTTAATGGTATTACACACAATACTATCGAGGAAAAAGAAAGGGCTCAGAGAGACTTCGAATCAGAACTATCGCGAACAGAAGCCGCCAAAGAAAATTATATTTTGAGTAAGAATGAAAATAAAAATAGAGTTTTTAACGGAATTTTGTACGACACTGAAGCCGAGGCAATTGAGGCGCTAAATAAATATAATAAAAAGTTCAACTTTTCAGCACTACTTCTTATAGCAGCATTTATTCTTTCGCTATTTCTTTATATATAACGAATATGTTATTTCATATAGAGCCCTCGGATTGATTTCCGGGGGCTTTTTATTTGCCCGAAAGGAATGTGACATGCACCTGATCCGCACTGCGGAGGAGATGGCACGCGCCCTCGACTCTCCGCTCGATGCCGAACTGAAATGCCTCCTCCTTGCCCATGCCGAACGGCTGGAAGAGTTCGGAGGAATTGACGGCCTGGCCGAGTTTCTGATCGTGGAAGCCGGCGATGCCCTGGCTGACGTTGAAGCGGCTTATAGCACGCGGCTGGTCGTTGACGGCAGCTTTGCCTTTGCGGCCGAACTAGTCATCTCCCACGCCCAATGGTTCGAAGTCGTCTGGATTATCTCGGACGACGGCTTTGGACTGGTACTGTTCGTGCAAGACCATCCCGAGACCGACAGCGACATCATCTCCGCCTGCCGACAATAGACCACTGATCACGACGACGGCGAAACGGGGCTGACCAAGTCTCTTTGAATGATTCCCCCTGGGGCAAGCAAACACGCGCCCACCCCATGAGTTCGCAGGGAAACGGGCTCGCCCCTCCACCAAAGGATCACACTATGCTCAACCTTCCAGATCGGGAGGCCATTTTGGCTGCCCGGGACACACCCTTGCCGCAAGCCTTGCGGAACATCATCCGCCATACCATCGACGCCGACCTCCTCGACCTTACCCATATCGTGCTGATCGAGCGCGGTGACACGGAAAGCGCTCTCTTTGAGGCAAGCGGCTGGTCGCCCCTGGTGAACCCGATCGATGGCATCCGCTACGGCCAAGCAGGCTTTCATCCCAGCTGGTCGTTTCTTCAGCGCAAGGACGGCTATTTTCAGATGATCGAGACGACAGGCAATGACGGGTTCGCCTTCCTCCTGCTTATCGACGCCGATGACGACGGCGAGTTGCAGACCATGTGCCGGGAGTACGTGGCATGATGCGGATTATCGGCTGGATCATCGCCGCATCGATCGCACTGGCGGCTTTACGCGTGGCACTGGCAGTGGCGCTAGCGCTCTATCTCGGATTGCTGGTTGCCGCGCTGATTACCCGCCCCCAAGAGACGATAGGTATCCTGGGCCTATGGCTGCTGTTCGGACTGTTCGAGAGGCAACCTCTGCTCATGCTGGTTGTAGCAGCCGGAGTCATCGCATGGTGTCTCTGGCGATGGCGACGAAATCTTCGCTGATCGCTGCATAGGTTTACAGTAGGTCCCGGGGATGCAGGGCATTGCCTCCTACCCCGCCCGGGCATCGCGAAGGCCTCCAGAACGGCAGGTCCGCAGTGGCAAATATGATACATCGTTAAGATTTTCGTTACCACGCCAAGAAGGGGTCTAGCACGAGACAGCTCGACAGAATAATCACGCCGCCCCTGACTCATCGGAAGCCCCAGATTTCATGAGTCGGCCAGTTCGGCCTTCCACCCGTCGAACGCGCTAGGTCGGTCTACTAACCGACCAGCGTCAATCCCGTGATTACTACAGAGGGGGGCTTGTCTCCGTCCTTTGGTATTGGGCATCCTACGTAATGGTCGGCAATAATAATGAATGGAATAAATATGTTAAAAGAATCTAATGACGATGGAGACATCGATCTAGGCGGCTTGAATCTTGGATTTGGCGCTTGGATTATTGAACGGACGGAATCTGTTCAAGAGGATATCGAGCACGAAGGTGCTCAAGGCATGATAAGCCTCATTGGGGCTGCCATCGCCCGCTACAGATATAACCACCAACAATTGCTTCGCTTTGGCAGGCGGATTTGTCCGCCGGGCTATTTTGGCACGTTCCGTGAATTCATCGACCGCTTCTGCGGCGATGATCGAAGACGATGCCTTTGGAAAAGGCAGGACGACGGCTCTTACGCCCTCCTTGCATAACAAACCACATAGCTAGTCCAAACGCAGGTGGGGTGCCGACGAAGGTGCCCTGCCCGCATCATTGCGAGTAATTTCACTATGCCACTAACCTCAGCCGAGGGCTCCGCGCCTTCGGAGCGATCAACTGTGCCCGCAGGACAGGACATCGTCATTCCCCAAAAAAAATCTGCGGAAATCATTAAACTTCCCACTGCACACACCCCCGCCTCAAAAATCGATGCGAATTCGATTGTCGTGCCCAGTAAAGGAGAAGCGGGCAAAGCCGGTGCCGCGACGAAGCTGACGCATCTCGAAGCCGAACCAATCGATTCAGCCGACCATGGCAAAGAGGGTAAAGAGGGTGACAACTCCGCCCCCTTTACCACCTTTCCGCCATCTAACCGGGACTTCCTCGCGATAATTTTCGCGGAATTGCCCGAGGGTGCTGGGTCCGTCGTCACAGCCAAATCGGGAGACCCTCATGAGGGCGGCTGGTATCCGCACAATTCCGAGCGCATCGATGACGTGTGCCAGCCAAGTAAAAATACCTACTTTAACTGCGCCAGCCTCGTTCCAAACGACGATGGCACAATTGCCGCCCGTAAGGAGAGCGCGGCGGCGTATCATGCATTGGTCCTCGACGATGTCGGCAGCAAGGTCGATAGGGCGTTGCTGGCCAGCATCACGCCGACATGGGAACTGGAAACCAGCCCCGGCAACTTCCAGATCGGTTTCAGGCTCAGTCCGCCGCTTACCGAGGCAACAGAGGTCGACAGGTTCCAGCACAGGTTCGCCAAGGCCGGCCTGACCGATAAGGGTGCTCTGGGCATGGTGCGATGGGTGCGTCTCCCCAATGGCATCAACGGCAAGCCGAAATACGAGGTGGACGGCAAACCCTTTGCATGCCGCCTCCATGCATGGAACCCCGAGACCTACTACACAGCGAACCAGCTGGCAGATGACCTGGCTCCCGTGAGTACGACGTCGGAATGCGGCGCAGACAGCGCTCAAGATCGACGCGTTCACTATGCGGGCAACAACGGCGTGTTCTTTCCCGCGAACGCTGAGAATCCTGTCGTCACCGCGTTCAAAGCTCGAGGCCTCTACAAGCGGGAGTTGTCGGCCGGTCGCCATGATGTGACGTGCCCGTGGGCGCAAGAGCATACAGATGCACTCGACACGGGCGCAGCGTATTTCGAGCCCTCGGAAGAGTTTCCCAAGGGCGGGTTCCGATGCCTCCATTCACATGGCGAAGAATACGCCATCGGCAAGGTTCTCGACCATCTCGGCCTGAGTGAAGCCGAAGGGAGGAATAGGCCGCGCATTCGTGTGGTGGCCGGCGAGCTCAACCTCGTAGTCGCCAGCGTCGAGCAGGGGCTGGCAAGGCACGGAGGGCTCTACCAGTCTGGCGGCCTCATCGTGTCGGTGAAGCAGGATTCTGTCACCGGCGATGCGACAATCAGGCCTGTTAGCGAGTCCGAGCTCACGCTCGCCATGGCCGCTGCGTGCGATTGGGAAAAGTACGACGGGCGGGGGAAGGCGTGGGTGCGGTGCGATCCTCCCGAGAAGTATGTCAGAATGATCTTCAAGGCAGAGAACTACACCCACTTGCCGGAGCTGCGAGGCTTTGCCCGCCAGCCGTTCTACCGGGCGGGCTGCACGGAGCTTGTCAACGATACGGGCTATGATCCTATTTCGAAACGGCTGGGGCTGTTCGACGCAGGAAAGTTTGCGCGCCCAGCGACAACGATCGAGTCCGCTCGCGAGGCGCTTGCCTTGCTGTCGGATTTGCTCGGTGAATTCCACTTCGCCAATGATGTGGACCGCGCTGCGGCATTATCCGCGATCCTCACCGCCGTGATCCGCCCCGCTCTGGACTTTGCTCCGGCGTTCCACGTTACAGCGCCGAGCCCGGGATCGGGGAAGTCGTACCTTTGCGAAACCATCTGCCTGTTCGCTGGCCCCGGCCCATCGTCGAAAATCAGCTATCCCAGGACCTCGGAGGAAGCGACCAAGGTCATCCTCTCGACACTGCTCTCCGCGCCGGCTGTGATCGAATTCGACGACATGGATACCGACTGGCTTCCCCATGGCGCGATCAACCGGATGCTTACCGCTACGTCGATTTCCGATCGATTGTTGGGTTACAGCAAGATGGCGACGGTGGGCACAACGGCCTTGGTGCTCGGTTCGGGCAACAACGTTGGCCCCTTGAAAGACCTTGCCCGACGGGTACTGACGATCAACCTAAATGCCAAATCGGCATCCCCTGCCACGCTCAGCTACAAGGGCAATCCCGTGCTGACCCTTAAGGGTCAGCGGGAACGTTATGTCGCTGCGGTTCTAACGATAATAGAAGCCTGGAAGGCGGCAGGGTCTCCGATGGCAAGCGTGCCGTCGATTGCGAGCTACGGCGGTGCGTGGTCAAGCTTTTGCCGTCAGCCTTTGATCTGGCTGGGATTGCCGGATCCAGCGACGACGCTGCTGGAACAGGTGCGCATCGATCCCGACAGCGATACCTTGCAAAGACTCTTGGAGGAATGGCACGGGCGATTTGGCGACAGGCCAATCACCCTTCGGAAACTGCTGCAGGACGTCCACGACACGGAACTTGGCGACGCTCTCAGCGACCTTCCGGTGACCGAGCGCGGGAGCATCAACCGGAGCAAGCTCGGCTGGTATTTCAAGAAGAACCAGAATCGGATCGTCGGCGGCTATACACTCCGCAAGGTCGATTCATCTGAGCGCAACACCTGGCAGGTCGAAAAGGCGGTGGATCAGGTTGTACCACCTTTACCTCCTTCGTCGGGGCCACTGCCTGCGGTTGGTAGTGTAGTAGATCGGTCTGCACCGCCAGCCGCGATGCCCGTGGAAGACAAGTTCGACTAATCTCGGACCGGAGAGGTGGCAGCCACGCTGCCTCTCCCTTCCATCCTCAACTGCCCACGGTTGCCAACCGGACAATCGCTGGACGCCGACTGCGGCGCTTCCGGCCCCACCCCTCTGCGGCCCACCGCCGGCCCTCAGCGGCTTCTCACTCAACCCCCATCCACAAGGAAAATTCGACATGCCTAAGATTAAGCTGGATTCTGCGTTCTGCGCGACGGCATCCTGCCTGCCCGACAAGGATCGCACTGACTATTACGATACATCGATCACGGGGTTCATCCTTGAAACCCGAGCCAGCGGCGGGAAGACCTTCTACCTGCGCTACTTCACCGAACAGGGCAAACAGCGCCAGCTGAAGATCGGCGGCTATGGCGACATCACGTTCGACCAAGCCCGGAAGAAGGCCAAGGAACTGCGCGCCAACGTCGTCCTGAAGGGCGATCCCGCAGCCGAGAAAGCGGAGCGCAAAGGCATCCCGAACTACGATGAACTGGCCGATCAACATCATGCCTACGCCAAGACCTATCAGAAAACCCCGGCGAACACCGAGGCCATCTTGCGCATTCACCTGCGCCCCAAGTGGGGCAAAATGCGCTTGAACGAAATCACGCAGCAGAAGGTCGCCGCGTGGCTGGCCGACAAACACGACGAAGGGATGGCGCCCGCCACCGTCGAGAAGCTGAGGGTCATGCTGAACCGATCGTTCGAACTGGCAGCGAAATGGGGCCTCCCTGGAAGCGTGCCGAACCCGGTCAAGCACATCCCTCGTCGCAAGTTCAACAATGCCCGCCAGCGCTATCTCAGCGCCGACGAGGCCAGGAGGTTGCATAAGGCGGTCGCAGGCTCGCGCAATTGCCAGTTGCGGCACATTGTCGGCCTGCTCCTCCTGACGGGAGCGCGGCGCAACGAAATCCTGCAGGCCAGGTGGGAGCATGTCGATCTGGAACGACGTGCCTTGTTCATTCCTGACACGAAAACTGGCGTCCCTCGGCACGTCCCTCTTTCGCAGCCGGCGCTCGATCTGATCGGCAAGCTGCGCAAGTTCGACAAGTGTCCGTGGCTCCTGCCCAACCCGAAGACCCGCGCACCCTACACGTGCATCAAGCGAGCCTGGGATACGGCGCGGGATGAAGCTGGCCTGCCCGGCCTACGCCTGCACGACCTACGGCACTCGGCCGCCTCGTTCATGATCAACGCCGGCATCGACCTCTATGCGGTCGGCCGTATTCTTGGGCATGCCGATCACCAGTCGACCCAGCGCTATTCGCACCTCGCGAACGACACGCTGCTCGCTGCCGTAGAGGCCGGAGCGGCGAAAATGCAGGGCAGTTGGGGAGGCATGACCGATGGCGTTTGAAGAACGAACGGTCCAGATGACCTGCCCGGCCTGCGAGACAAATCATGCCGTCCGATGGGCGAGAATGCCGGTGCGTGAGATATCGACCGTGAAGTGCATCAAATGCGACACGGTCATGTTCCACGGCAACACCGTTCTGGACTACCATCAAGTGCGTTTGGCAGCCTAACCGTTTCCCCGGACTGGAGCTTCATGGCTTCGGTCCGGGGATTCCCTCTATATTTTTTCCGCTTACCGACCCGACATCGGCTCACAGGCCACTCCATCCCCGTCGCGGTCGAGGTGGGGCCCATAGCCCGGCTGTCCGCGATACAAGGGCGAAGCACCAGCCGCACGTGCCGCCGCACAGCTACGGAAGTAGGCACCCGTCACGGACGGGCCAGAGGACGCCCCTGGAGCCGGAAGCGCTATGGGCCGATCGTGCCGCACGGGAGGCTTCGGGCGGATTTCGAAATGGGGGTTTGCGGCCCGATACTCGGCGGGAGGCTGAAACACCGATGCCCACATGCCGATATTGCGTGATCGCGCCCGCCCCTCCGCCTCGACATAGGCCGTGCTGAATTTCGGCAACGCGGTCGCATAGCCGCCGTCAACCATGGCCCGGGCAAGATCGGTACCGCCAGCGGCGCAATTGGCGACGACGCGGCCATAGCCATCGGTATCGCGCTGCCGGCACGTTACCGTCCGCCCCACCAGCAGACTTGCGATATAGGCTCTTGCCTCGGCTCCGCACGTCCAGGCTTCGCCATTTCGGTTGCACGCTTGGCTTGGGCCTCGCGGGTCTGGCACGGGTCGACATTCCGGAATTCAATGAACCAAAGTGCTTTCACAAGAGACTCGTCGACGAACCGAGTTGGCACACTTTGGGAAGGGTTTGGGTCGCCCGGAAAATGACCGCATTTCCCCCTTAACCCACTTGAATTCCATGAGAATTTCTGAATTCTTGGTCTGCCTTCGTAATGATGGGGTCAGGTGTTCGAGTCACCTAAGCGGCACCATTTCCCAATTCGCCAACGTCCGCGAATGCCAACGTCCGCGAATGGTTGAAAAACTCCTGCATGTTGCGGCAAGCATGCTGGCCTGTTCGCCTGCATTCTCCCACGTCTCATCTACAGCTGTACCACTGGACCGTGCGAACCGCATTGACGGCCGCGAGGGCGTTTCGACTGCGGCCGTTCAACTGCGGCCGTTGGCTTCGGCGCCTGTCGAGGTCTGCGGCATCGCGTCGCATCCCTTTTGTGGCGAATGCATCCTGCACAGGGTCGGAAACTTTGAGCGGAACCCGACGACCGGCGAGGCGTTCACGACGCGGGGCGACAATAACGGGAAGGCCGCGCGTGCTGTCTTGTTCCGCCGCCTAGGAGAAAAACAATGAAAACCTCTGTGCTCACACTTTGTGCCGCGGCATCTGTTTCGCTTGCCGCATGTACGTCCACCAACGACGACCGCACCCTGGCAAGCGCTGGCACCGGCGCTGCGATCGGCGCGGCTGGTGGGGCGGGCGTGTCGGCGATCGCCGGAGGCGACATCCTGACGGGAGCTGCGATCGGCGCGGCCGTGGGCGGCCTTGCCGGCGCCGTCTGGGCCGACCAGAACAACGACGGACGGGCCGACGGATACTACCAGAACGGCCGGTATTACGCGGGTGCTCCGGGTAGTTACCAGAATGCGAATGCCTGCCGAAGCGTCGGCGGAACGGCGCTGCGCACGGGCGCGGCGGGTGCCGCGGTCGGAGCGGGAGCCGGCGCGCTGATCGGAGGTCTGAGCGTTCTCGAAGGCGCGGCGATCGGTGCCGCCGTAGGCGGCCTGGGCGGCGCGGTCTGGGCCGATGCCAACAATGACGGTTGCGTGGACGGCTATATGCGCGAAGGCCGCTATTACGAGGGAACGCCCGTCGTGCAGCCGACCCCGGCAAGCTACCGGACGGGTGAACGCGGCTGACACCGGTGAGCGACATCGCCGTCGTCCGACATCCATTCCGACGGGCCGGGATGGCGGCGATGTCGCTTGCGATGGCCGGGCCGCTGGCGTGGCTGTGCGCGGCTCCCGCCAGCGCCGGCACGCCGGCGGTCACCGGTCCGACCGCCCTGAACAACGAGATCGCGGACCGGCTCGATGGCGATCTTCGTCCGTTCTATGCGGCGCGCGGCTACCGGCCCGTATGGATCGGCTCCGACCGGAAGCTCGACCCCGCCGCGGCGATCCTGCTGCGGAAGATAGAGGGCGCGCGATTCGACGCGATCAAGGAAGGCAAGCTGAAGGCGAGATCCCTGCGGAAAGTGCTGGGGCGGGCAACCGCCGGTACGCCCGACGATCTTGCCCAAGCCGAAGTCCAGCTGTCCGAAACGCTGGCGACTTACGTGCGCCTGATGCGGACGGCCCCGCACGCCGCCATGCTGTATGAGAGCAAGGCATTGGCGCCGGCCGTTCCCACGCCGGCGGTGGTGCTCGACGCGGCGACGGCCAGATCCGGCCTTGCGGTCTACATCGAGACGATGGCGTGGATGCATCCGTTCTATGCCCCCATGCGCGATGCGCTCCATGATCGTCGCTTGTCCGAGCGTCAGCGGTCGCTGGTCTTGCGCAACCTGGAGCGGATCCGTGCCTTGCCGGCGACACCGGCGGACCGGTACGTCCTTGTGGACGCGGCTTCCGCGCGGCTGTGGATGTACGAACAGGGCCAGCCGGTCGACACCATGCGGGTCGTGGTGGGCAAGCCAAGAACCGAAACGCCGATGATGGCCGGCTTCCTGCGCTATGCCATAGCCAACCCGTACTGGAATGTGCCGGGCGACCTGGTCCAGGCGACGATCGCCAACAATGTGCTCGACAAGGGGCGGGGCTATCTGAAGAAGGGCGGCTATCAGGTTTTGTCCGACTGGAGCGAGCGCCCGAGGGTCGTCGATCCCAAGGCGGTGGATTGGGCGGCGGTGGCCGCCGGCGCCACGCAAGTGCGGGTGCGTCAGCTTCCTGGCGGTCCGAACTTCATGGGCAAGGTCAAGTTCGAATTCCCCAATGCGCAGGGCATCTATCTGCACGACACGCCCGACAAGCAGCTTCTGCGCGAGGATGCCCGTCAGCTGAGCAATGGCTGCGTACGCCTTGAAGACGCAAGCCGCTTCGGCCGCTGGCTCTTGCGCAAACCGCTGCCGCGTCGCCTGAAAAATCCGGAGCAGAGAATAGACCTGCCGCAGCTTGTGCCGATCTACATAACCTATCTGACCGCCATGCCCGAGAATGGGAAAATCGCCTTCCGGGACGATGTTTACGGGAGAGATGCCGGCGGGAAGCTCGCCCGTTCCGATTGAACGCGGTCACTTGTCGTGATCGGCGGCACGGGCCCGCGAGGACGGCCGCTTGCCGGTCCACCGAATTAACGAGTCCGGGTTACGCCCCGTTAACCGAACCAAGCCAATGTCACGTCTTCACGAAGGAGACGGGCAATGGCAATTCCGGGGCGGATGGAACAGACGCCGGCGGCCTTGGGCAAAACGCGCCACTCCCGCCACAGGATAACGCTCGCGACATCGGGCATCGTCGAGGGCGGCGAGCCCACCAATGTCACCGTGCACAACGTCTCCCGCACCGGGATGCTCATCGAGTGCCAGCCTTCGCTGCCACTGGGCGAGATCGTGGCGATTGACTTGCCAGGGTCCGAGGCGACGCCGGCGAAAGTCATCTGGGCGAGCGACCGCCTGCATGGCTGCGAGTTTCTCGAGCCGGTTTCCAAGGCCCTGCTGAGCGCGGCACAGCTGCGGAGCGCGGTTGGACCGGGCCTGACCGTGTTGGAGGACGGAGACTCCGCATCCGGCGAGCCGTTCGGGATCCGGATCCAGCGCCTGCGCAAGGAGCGCGGGCTGAGCCTCGCGCAGATCGCGTCCCACCTCGCCGTGAGCAAGCCGACGGTCTGGGCTTGGGAGCAAGGCCGCGCGCGGCCCGCTCAGGAACGGATCGAACTGCTCGCGCAAGCGCTGGGAACGTCGAGCCAGGCGCTGCGGACCGGCCGCGACGAGGATGGGCTTCGCGAAGTGCTGGAGAGAAGCAGGCGCCAGATCGCCGATGCTTTCGGCACCGCACCCGACAACGTCAAAATCATGATCGAGTTGTAGCCCGACGAACGCGCCCCTGCCTCAGGCCGCCATTTCCACGCTGTGGCGCCCCCTCGCCCGCGCCGTGAACAAGGCCAGTTCAGCCGTCCTGATCGTCGTATCGAGGTTGCGGTTGATGCGTGCCACGCCCGCACTCGCCGTGATCGGCAAGCGATCACGACTTTCCGTATGGCCCAGTTCCGCCAGGGTGCAGACGATGTCCTCGCAGAACGATCGGGCGTGGCCGGGGGGCGAGCTCGGAAATAGGATGCCGAACCGCTGCGCCCCGACTCTCGATATGATGTTGTCCGTGTCGGTCAGGTTCTTGAGGAAGGTCGAGAACGCGACCAGCACCTGGTCTCCGGTGGACAGGCCATAGCGCATGTTGATCGCCTTGAAATAGTCGATGTCGAACAGCGCGAGCCAACCGCCCAGGTCGTGTTCCACCAGATACTGCAGCATCGAGATGAAAGCCCTGCGATTGGTCAGCCCCGTGAGGGGGTCGGTCAATTCGGCCGCGAAGAGCTTCTCTTTCAGCGCCCTGGTCTCTGCGATGCTGCGCATGACGCTGAGGACGCCGTAAGTCTCGCCACTGTCGTTGACGAGGCCGCGCATGCGGATGGCGAACCATTGCTCGACGCCGTCGTTGGCGACGCACGGAAACTCGATCCAAGCGCTGGGCTGCTGGCGGTCCACCGCTGCCTGATGGGCCGCGCTGACGACCGGTCCGGAATCGTCGTCGATCAGGTCCAGGATGTGAGGCCAGACGAGCAGGTCCGGCAACACGATGCCAAGCTGCTCGATCGCGGGCGAGGCATGGATGATGAAGCCATCGCGGTCGGTTTTGAGGATTATGTCGGTCCTGCTCTCCGCAATGATGTTATAAAGAACGGAATTTTCCTTACGGCTCAGTTGAAAACTCATCTCTTTGCGCCCCACAAGAATTTTACAAAATATTTTCCTATTATCGTTAGTCTATTAAACTAACTTAATTAACTTCCGATTCGATAAGGCTATATTAACTATGTTGTCCGGAATATTGAAGGGGTAATGATTCGGCAGGACCCTGGAGATATTGTTCATTCCGGCATTTTTACCTTCTGTCACAAGATTAAATTAACCGTAGGCGACGATTCCAGAGGTTCGAAAGGGAGCGTCATCGTGGCGTACGCCTGATCGCGCAGCGGGGTGGGAAATCGATGAGATTGTGGAAGGGTGGACTCTCGATCCTTGCCCAGGAGGACCGCCGGGGATCCGAGCGGTGGCGGGTGCACCTGATCGCCACGGCCGACCTGGCGCAGGATGTCGGCGACATATTGATTCAGGATATTTCCGAAACGGGCCTGCGACTGGCGACCGCGGCGACGCTCGAGATCGGCGAGACGATCGTCGTCGATCTTCCCGACAACAAGGCTGCGCTGGCGAAGGTCGTGTGGCAGCGCGGCGCTTCTTATGGTTGCGAGTTCGATTCGCCGCTATCGACGGCCGTCATCAGCGCCGTACTGCTCCAGGTGCCGCGCCTGACGACCCGAGGCCGAGGCGCGGACGAGCGGCTGGAAGAAGTGCCGGTCGCGATCAGCCCGACCATCGACGAGCTGGCGGAATGGAAGGCCGAGTTCATCCGGACGAAGGGCGCGCTCGGCTACAGGCTGATCGCATTCCGGCACACCTCCGACGGGCTTCTCATCGCCGTCACGGCAAAGCCGCCCAACCTGGCTTGAAGACTGGCCTTGAGGAAGGCTCGCGCGGTCAGTCCGCCTTTGCGGCCGCCGTGCTTTCATCCTGGGCCTCGGCTTCGACCTCGGCGCGCTTCTGTTCGATCTTGTCGCCCACCTTGTCGAGCGCTTCATCGGCGTTGGCGGCGGCTTCCGAGGCTTCCTGGCTGGCGACGCCGGCGGCTGCCTCCAGATCCTTGCCGGCGGCGTCCGCTGCATCCTCCGTTTTCTGCTGGGCTTCCTGGGAGCACGCGCCGAGCGTGGCGGTCGCGGCGATCAGGGCCGAGATGATCAGGGACTTGCGCATGGTCTTGCTCCTATCCGTTCGACAGTCGTGTCAGCGGGCCGGATATCGAAATACCGCAATGCCGACCGGAGCCAAACTCCCGGCGCGGCGTTTGGCTCCGTATCTCCGACTATCTAGGCAGATCGATGCGGACATTTCACACGGACCTGACCCCATGGCCCGGCCTCGCCTGGCGGACATGGGTGCTTGGCGGCGAAGCGACGATGGTGATCGGTTTGCGCATGTGGCTGATCGCGATGGGCGGTGCGCGGGCCGAGCGGGAAATGCGACGGATGATCGAGGAGAAGGTGATCGCGCATACCACGTTCGCGACATCGCTGGCTTTCGGCGGCGCCGCCGCGACGCCGGCGGCGATCGCCGATCGGGCGCTGGGGCATTATGGCGGCAAGGTCAGCGCGAATCGGCGGCGGCTCTCGAAGCCGCGCTGACCCCGCTTGCTCCCGGCTAGGCAGGGGGCCATGAGGTTGTCCATGACCAAGACGGCGATTCCCCTCCTGCCCTTGCTGTTGATGTCGGCTTGCCAGTCGGGCGGGAGCGCCGGCCTGCCCGGCGACGGGTCCGATACGCGACCGTTCGCCGGGATCGCGGCGAACCAGACGGTGCACTTCACCGGCACCGAGCCGTTCTGGGGCGGCACCGTGACGGGCGCGACGCTCACTTACAGCACACCGGAAAACAGCGGCACCGGCATTTCCGTCCAGCGCTTCGCCGGGCGGGGCGGGCTGTCGTTCAGCGGCACCCTGGGCGGCAAGGCGCTCGACATGATGGTGACCGAAGGCGCCTGTAATGATGGCATGTCCGACCGCGGCTATCCGTTCACGGTGACGCTCAGGCTGGGGACCGAGACGCGCAACGGCTGTGGCTGGACCCAGGCGAGGCCGTTTACCGGGCCGAAGAACCCCTGAGCCGATGGGCCGGGGCGCGATCCGGGTCGGCATCGGCGGCTGGACGTACGAGCCGTGGCGTGGAACCTTCTATCCCGAAGGGCTGCGCCAGGCCGACGAGCTGGCCCATGCCGCCGCCCGGCTCGGCACGATCGAAATCAACGGCACCTTCTATGGCCGCCAGAAGCGCGAAAGCTTCGCCAAGTGGCGCGACGCGGCGGCGCCGGGCTTTGTGTTCACGGTCAAGGCCAACCGCGCCTGCGTCAACCGCAAGCGGCTCGACGAAGGGGCCGAGAGCGTGGCGCGGTTCTTCGAGCAGGGCGTGACGGAACTGGGCGACAAGCTGGGCCCGATCCTGTGGCAACTGGCCGCGACCAAGCGGTTCGATGCGCGGGAAATCGCCGGTTTCCTCGCCCTCCTGCCGCGCGAGCATGACGGCATGGGCCTGCGCCACGCGATGGAACCGCGGCACGAGAGCTTCGATACGCCGGAGTTCCACGCCCTCGCCCGGGAGCACGGCGTGGCGGTGGTCACCGCCGATTCGGCCAAATATCCGGCATTCGGGGAGGCGACGGCCGACTTCACCTATGCCCGGCTGCAGTCGGCGCGCGAGGACGAACCTGCCGGCTATCCGGCGGGTGAACTGGATGCCTGGGCCGGAAGGGCCCGCGATTGGGCCGCGAAGGGCGATGTCTTCGTGTTCTTCATCAACGGCGCGAAAGTGCGGGCTCCGGCGGCGGCGGAAGCCCTGATCGCCCGATTGGAGGCTGGCTGAAGCGGGGGAACAACCTGCATGCAACGCGGTTGCATCGGACATACATGCATGAAGGGAGACTGGAGATGATGCTTCGTCATGGCATTCTCACTGGCGTCGCCGCCACAATCGCGGCGTGCGCTCCCCAGGCCGGCGAGCCATCGCGAAGCGCGATGGCGGCGTCCGAAACCGGAACCGACTGCTTCTTCGCTTCGCAGATCAGCGGCTACACCGTTGCCGGGCGAGACCGCATCCGCGTCAGCACCGGGCCCCGCGATACGTATGAGTTCGAGACGTTGGGAAGCTGTCCGGAGCTCGACCGGGGCAACGCCATCGGCTTCGACAAGTCCGGGCCGGGCACGATCTGCCGGGGGCTCGACGTCACGCTGGTGGTGCCGACCTCGATCGGACCGCAACGCTGCCCGGTCAGGATGATCCGCAAGCTCGAACCCGCCCCGGCCAACTGACCGGGCGATGTTCGTCGCCGCCTATTGGTGGGAAGTCCAGCCCGGCAAGGAGCAGCAGTTCCGCGCGGCCTGGCGGCGCGGGACCGAGCTGATCCGCGAGACATACGGCAGCCTCGGCTCGCGTCTCCACCGCGAAGAGCGCTCCGACGGCAGGATCCGCTTCATCGGCGTGGCCGAGTGGCCCGACCGCGAGACGTGGCGGCGCGCCTACGACGCCAAGATGGTCTATGCCGACGCCGAGACCCGCGCCGCCTTCGTCGATGCCATCGGCGACTGGGCGGACGAGCCGCTGCTCCTGATGGAAGTGACCGACGACCTGCTCGATCGCGCCTGATGCCGCAAGGTTTCGGCATTTCTTAGCTTTTCGCCGATAGAACCCACCCGTTGCGAGCGGGGCTCACCATGGAACAACGCGCATTCGATCCCGAAGCACTGGCGGCGCTCGCCCGCGCATATCCCAACGCGCCCTTGCGGCTGGGTCACGGGCTTGCCGATCACCCGCTGCTCCAGCTCGACGCGCTGGCTGCCCTGGCGCAGCGGCTCGCCCCGCGATTCCACGAATTCAACGCGGCGGTCGACCTGCCGCTGGGCATCGCCAACACCGAAACGCCCGGAAACGGCCTGACGATCCACCAGACCATCGAGCGCATCGCCGAATGCGGATCATGGGTGCTGCTGAAATACATCGAGAACGATCCGCTCTACGCCCGCCTGATGGACGAGGTGCTGGCCGAGATCGCGCCCGTGGTCGCGCCCACGACCGGCGAGATGCTACGGCTGGAAGGCTTCGTCTTCATCTCCAGCCCGCGCGCGGTGACGCCGCTGCACTTCGACCCCGAGTACAACATCCTGTTCCAGGCGCGCGGATCGAAGACGATGACGCTGTTCCCGCCCGCCGATCCCGAGATCGTCAGCCAGGAATTCTTCGAAGCCTATTTCGCCGGCGGCCCACGCAACCTGCCCTGGCACGAGAAATGGCGCGCGCGCGAGACCGCGATCGCCATCGTGCCGGGCGAAGCGATCTACGTTCCGATCCTCGCCCCGCACTGGGTGCGCACGCACGACGAGGTCTCGGTCTCGCTCTCGCTCACCTGGCGCAGCGAGTGGAGCTGCCATCATGCCGACGCCTGCCGCTTCAACCGCCGGCTGCGCAAGCTGGGCCTGACGCCGCGCCCGCTCCGGTACTATCCGCGAAACAACCGCGCGAAGTCATACGGCCAGCGCGCGCTGGCGAAGATCGAGCACGCGGTTTCCCGCTAGGGAGTGATGACTTTACATCGCTTCGTCATTGCGAGGGGCGGAGCCCCGCGGCAATCCAGAGCTACGCAGCGTCGCCCTGGATTGCTTCGCTTCGCTCGCAATGACGAGAGATGGTTCAATCCATTGTCATCACACTCTAGGCGGCATCCTCCCGCACCATCGCCGCGCCTTTCTCGGCGATCATCATCGTCGGGGCATTGGTGTTGCCCGAGGTGATCCGGGGCATCACCGATGCGTCGATCACCCGCAGGCCCTCCAGGCCCCCTACCCTCAATCGGGCATCGACGACGGCACCCATCGCCGCGGTGCCGACGGGATGGAAGATCGTCGTGCCGATCTCTCCGGCGGCGCGCCGCAGTTCCTCCTCGTTCCGCGCCTCGACGCCCGGACGCAGTTCCTCCGGCCGGTAACCGGCCAGCGCGGCCTGCCCGACGATCTCGCGCGTGATGCGGATCGCCCGCGCCGCGACCCGGCGGTCTTCCTGCGCCGATAGATAGCTCGGGGCGATGCGCGGGGCGAGCGCGGGGTCCGGTCCCGCGATCAGGCTCGTCCCCCGACTCTCGGGCCGCAAGTGGCAGACGCTGGCGGTAAAGGCCGGAAAGGGATCGAGTGCGCCGCCGAACGCCTCGAGGCTGAGCGGCTGGACATGGTACTGGAGATCGGGCGTGGCGATACGCGCATCGCTTTTCACGAACATGCCGAGCTGGCTGGGCGCCATTGCCATCGGGCCGGTGCGGCGCAGCGCATATTCGGCCGCGATCAGCGTCTTGCCGATCAGGTTCGCCGCCCGCTGGTTGAGCGTCGCCACGCCGGACACGCGCCAGGCGCAGCGCAGTTGCAAGTGGTCCTGAAGGTTTGCGCCAACCGCCGCGTTGTCGACCAGCGGCGCGATGCCGAGCGACGCCAGCCTGCGGGCATCGCCGATCCCGGAGCGTTCGAGGATCGCCGGCGAACCGATCGCGCCGGCGGCCAGCAGGACCTCGCCCCGCACGCGGGCCACCCGCTCCCCGCCGCCCAGGCGGTACGCTATGCCGACGGCGCGGCCCTGCTCGACCACCACCCGGTCGACCAGCGCGCCGGTCACCACCCGCAGGTTCGCGCGGGTGCGCACGGGCTTGAGGAACGCATCGGCCGCGCTCCACCTCCAGCCGTTGCGCTGCGTCACTTCGAACAGGCCGACGCCTTCATTGTCGCCGGTGTTGAAGTCACCCGTGGCGGGCACGCCATATTCGACCGCCGCCCGCTGAAATGCCTCGAGCACGTCCCAGCGCAGCCGCTGCCTTTCGATACGCACCTCGCCGCCCGCGCCGTGGAACGCGCTCGGACCGAGATAGTGGTCCTCGGACCGCGTGAAGAACGGCAGCACATCGTCCCAGCCCCAGCCGGGGTTGCCCGCCTGCCGCCAGCCGTCGTAGTCCGCCGCCTGCCCGCGCATGTAGATCATGCCGTTGATCGAGGAGCAGCCGCCCAGCACTTTCCCGCGCGGATAGATCAGCGAGCGCCCGCCGAGCCCGGCCTCCGCCTCGGTCCGCATGCACCAGTCGGTGCGGGGATTGCCGATGCAGTAGAGGTAGCCGACCGGGACCTTGATCCACAAGTAATTGTCGCGTCCGCCGGCCTCCAGCAGCAGCACACGATGGCGCGGGTCGGCCGACAGCCGATTGGCCAATACGCATCCCGCGCTGCCGCCCCCCACGACGATGTAGTCGAATTCGTCCACCGGCCGAGCTAAGCCGGCACGGTGACGCGATCAAGGAGGAACCGAAATGATGAACCGTCGCGCGATGACAGCGGCAACGCTCTGCCCGCTGGCCGCGCTGATCCTTGCGGCGGGCACGGTCGCGGCGGCGCGGACGCCCGAGCGCACCGCGCGGGCGGCATTGAAGGCCGCGCCGGTGTGGGACGGGCACAACGACGTGCCGATCCAACTGCGCGGACGCTATCTCAACGTGATCGGCGCATTCGATTTCCACGACACGCACGAGACCGGCGGAGACACCGGGCGGGCCGAAGTGCCGACGCGACCGATGCACACCGATCTCGCCCGGCTGAAGCAGGGGCGGGTCGGGGCGCAGTTCTGGTCGGTCTATGTCGCCGCCGCCCTGCCGGAGCCGGAAGCGGTGCAGGCGACGATCGAGCAGATCGACGTGGCGCGGCGGCTGATCGCCCGTTATCCGAACGACATGGCGCTGGCGCTGACCGCCGCCGATGTCGAGCGGGCGATGAAGCGGGGCCGCGTCGCCTCGCTGCTCGGCATGGAGGGCGGGCACTCGATCGGATCAAGCCTGGCGGTGCTGCGCCAGATGCATGCCCTGGGCGTGCGCTACATGACGCTGACCCATTCGAAGAACACACCGTGGGCGGACAGCGCCACAGACGCTCCGGCGCATGACGGCCTCACCGATTTCGGCAGGCAGGTGGTGCGCGAGATGAACCGCCTGGGCATGCTCGTCGATCTCAGCCACGTCAGCGAACAGACGATGCTCGACGCGCTCGACGCGGCCAAGGCGCCGGCAATCTTCAGCCATTCGGGCGCGCGGGCGATAGACCACCATCCGCGCAACGTTCCCGACCGCGTTTTGGCGCGGATGCGGGAGAACGGCGGGATCGTGATGGTCGTCGCCTACCCCAGCTTCGTCAGCGAGGAACGGCGGCAATGGGTCGCCAGCCTGGAAGGCGAGACGGCGCGGGCCAAGGCGCTCAATCCCGGAGATCCGGACACGGTCAAGGCCATGGTCCTGGCCTGGCGCGAAGCCAACCCGGAGCCGGCGGTGACGATCGCGCAGCTGGCCGACCACATCGACCATGTCCGCCGGGTGGCCGGGATCGACCACATCGGCCTGGGCGGCGACTACGACGGGATGGAAACAGGGCCGCAGGGGATGGAGGACGTCTCGGGCTATCCCAGGCTGTTCGAGGAACTGGCGCGGCGGGGCTATTCCCGAGCCGACCTGGAAAAGATCGCCAGCCGCAACATGATGCGGGTGATGAAGGCCGCCGAGGCTTATGCGGCGGCGCATCGGGGCGATCCGCCGATCGAAACGCCGGTCAAGGCGGAGGAATAGGCCGCCACCCGCTTCGTCATTGCGACCCCCGGATCAAGTCGAATTTAGAGCATGATGACTTCGGTGTGAATCACTTCGTCATTGCGAGCCCTTCGCAATGACGAAGCAATGTAAAGCCATCATGGTCTAGCGTCCTCGCAATGGGGAAGCGGTGGCGAATTACCCCGCCGCCGCCTCCACGGCCGCGCAGATGCTGGCCACGGCGTCTTCGACCTGGCCCGCATCGTCGCCTTCGGCCATGACGCGGATCACCGGCTCGGTGCCGGAAGGGCGGATCACCAGACGCCCTTTGCCGTTCAGCGAGGCTTCGGCATCGGCGATCGCCGCCTTGACCCCGGCATGCTCCAGCGGCTTTCCGCCGGCGAAGCGCACGTTCTTCAGCAGTTGCGGCACCGGATCGAACAAGTGCAGCAGCTCGCTGGCCCGCTTGCCCGACTGCACCAGCGCGGCAAGGACTTGCAGCGCGGCGATGGTGCCGTCCCCGGTGGTGGCGTGGTCGAGCAGGATCATGTGGCCCGATTGCTCGCCGCCGACGTTGTAGCCGCCCGATTTCATGCGTTCGAGCACATGCCGGTCGCCCACCGCGGTGCGCACCAGTTCCAGCCCCTGCGCGTCCAGGAACCGCTCCAGCCCCAGGTTCGACATGACGGTCGCCACCACGCCGCCGCCGCGCAGTTCCTGCCGGGCGGCAAGCTGGCTACCGATCAGCGCCATGATCTGGTCGCCATCGACCGTCCGGCCATTCTCGTCGACCACGATCAGCCGGTCGGCGTCGCCGTCCAGCGCGATGCCGATGTCCGCCCCGGCGGCGACGACCGTCTCGCGCAGCAGGCCGGGATGGGTGGAACCGCAGTTGTCGTTGATGTTGCGTCCGTTGGGATCGACGCCGACCGCGACGATTTCCGCCCCCAGTTCCCAGAACACCGAAGGCGCCACGCGATAGGCGGCGCCGTTGGCGCAATCGACCGCGATCCTCAGCCCGTCCAGCCGGACCTTGTGCGGCAGCGAGCCCTTGACCGCGTGGATATAGCGCCCGCGCGCATCGTCGATGCGGCGGGCGCGGCCGATGTCTCCCGCGTCCGCGAGCGGCTGTTCGGCGGCGATCATCGCCTCGATCGCCAGCTCGTCCTCGTCCGAAAGCTTGAAGCCGTCAGGGCCGAACAGCTTGATGCCGTTGTCCTCGTAAGGATTGTGGCTGGCCGAGATCATCACGCCCAGGTCGGCGCGCAGTTCGCGCGTCAGCAGCGCCACGGCCGGCGTCGGCATCGGGCCGAGCAGGACCACGTCCATGCCGACGCTGGTGAAGCCCGCGACCATCGCGTTCTCCAGCATGTAGCCCGAAAGCCGCGTGTCCTTGCCGATCACCACCCGGTGCTTGTGGTCGCCGCGCAGGAAGCGCCGCCCCGCCGCCTGCCCCACTTTCATGGCGGTGGCGGCGGTCATCGCGCCCTGGTTGGTGCGGCCGCGAATGCCGTCGGTGCCGAAATACCGTCTGCTCATACCTTGCCTTATAGCGCCAATTCCTGACGAATTGCCGGATCAGGACTTGGTAGAGCAGGCCAGGGGGAAGCCGCAATGGCCAAACACGCTTATATCACGCCCGTGGGCCCCGCTGGCCAGGGCTCAGAAATAGCGCGCCAGGCTGAATTCGAAGCGATGGCGGGTGGAAGCATAGAGATCGTAGTTCGAATCGACCTTGAGGAAGCGGTACTCGACCGAGGGCGAGAACCCGGCGACGCGAATCTGCCGCAAGCCTACATAGGCGCGCGCGTTGAACCGCCAGTCCACCCGCTTGTCGAACGAGAACACGTATTGCGGCGCGTCGTAGCGCGAATAGCTCACCCCGCCCGAAAGCCCGGCGTTGATCCCCAGCGGCAGCTCCCCGCCGATGCCCAGGCTGACTCCGGCGGTCTTGCTGGAATAGGCGTCCAGCTCCATGATGTCGCGCCGGGCGTAGAGGCTGGCGGAGAGGATCGCCGACTTGTCGATCACCTGCTCGTAGCTGGCGTTGGCGCCGATCTGCCAGCCGGTGTAGCCGCTGCTGAGGTCCGATTCGGTCCGGCGCCCGTCGATCTGGAAGGCGATGCGCTTGGTCGGCGCAAGGTCATGTTGCAGCGTCAACCGCGAGCCGTACTGGCGCGCCGCAACCTCGCCGCCGTACCAGCGGTAGAGGCCGACCGCCTCCAGAGACACCTGGGTCGCCTGCGAAAGCTGGAGTTCCGGGCCGGCGGCAAGCTGCGCGGTGTAATCGTCGTAGTCGCCGCCCGCATAGTTGACCATCGCCACGCTGCTGTCGGCGATGATCGAGACGCTCTCGCTCACCGGCAGCCGCAAGCTGGCATAGGCGTCGGCGGTCACGCCCATGCCCGATCTCGCGCGGGCGTCCTCGTTCAGCTCCAGCGGCACGCGCGAGGCACCGAAATTGACGTCGACGGTCTCGGCCGAGGTGGCGGAATTGATGTTGGTGTCGGGCGCCAGGCCGACTTCGAAGCCATAGCGGAACTTGCGGTTGCTGCGGATCACGCTGCGCGCGTTGGAGATGATGCGGGCGACGTCCTCCGGCAGGGTCTCGTCGCTTTCGGCCAGGCGCAGTTGGTAATCGGCGCCCGAAAGCTTGCCCTGCATCATCAGCGCCTTGGCCAGTTCGAGCCGCACGCGGGTCTGGCCCGGATGATCCTTCAGGATGGTGCGGAAGCGGACTTCGGCGGCGGGCGCATCGCCCGTGCCCATCGCCATCAGGCCTTCGAGGAAATTGTACGGCAGCTCCATGCCGGGCGCGGCATTCAGCGCGGCGACGAGCGGCCGCGCCTCATCGAACTTGCGCTCCAGGACCAGCTTTTCGGCCAGCGCCAGCAGCTGCGGCGCCGACATGCGGTAACCGCATTTGCCGCCCTCGCACTGGGGCCTGATCGTGTTCGCGCCGGGAATCGAGATGGCGGTCGCGGCGGCCACGCGCGGCACGTCCTGCGCCTGCGCCGCCGAAGCGGCCAGCGCGCTCGCCGCCAGCGATGCGGCGGCGAAACGCGCGAGGGGAGGCATCACTTCTTGCCGACGAAAGTGCCGAGGATGTCGACGCGCTCATCGGGATTGCCGCCGACGATGCGGAACCCGCCGCCGACTTCCTGCGCGCCGGGGCCGTAGAACGTGCCGTCGATCGCGGAGCCTTCGATGGCGACCGCGCGCGACGAGCCGCCGGCGTTGGCCAGGCTGGCGCTGTCGAAGATGCCCTTGAAGCCTCCGAAGTTGATCATGTTGATGTCGCCGCGCCCGGCGGCCAGGAATTTGGCGCCTTCCTGGATGAGCGAGGTCTGCGGGTCGCTGTAGCGGTCGATCTGCGGCGCGTGGACCGTGCCGTCGAGCGCAAGCTGGAACGAGCTGGTGGCGAAGTTGACGTTGATGTTGGCGGTGCCGTCGATCCACTGGAAGTAGCTGGGGAGATCGATCAGGCCCGAGGCGTCCTGCCCGTCGATCGTCGGGTTGAAGATCATCGACGCCAGCATCGAGCCCGAATAGCTGCCGGTGCCGGTCTTGGGCACCGCTTCGTTGGGCGTGACTTCGCCGAACGCGAAGGCGCCGCGCTCGATATGCCAGGTGTTGGTGTCGTTGAGCTCGCCGGTGGTCGGCGAAGCGATCTGGCCGAACGAGATGGCGTTGCGGGCATAGCCGGCATACGTGACGTACTGCGTTTCGGTGCCGGGCTTGAGCACGAACAGGCTGGTCGCCTGGTAGCTGCTGCCCACGCTGCCATCGGCCGGCGTGTCGTTGTCGCCGGGAGTGACTATCCCGGTGCCGCTCTTGCTGAAGGGAGAGCGCGGGTCGCCGTCGCCGGCCTGGAGGTACTGGATGTTCGGGTTGTCGAGGTTGGGCGTGCCCCACTGCGGCTCGACCGCGCCGCCGAAATCGGTGCGGCTGGCGGGATCCTGGAAGCGGGTGTTGGTTTGGGCGCCGGACTGGGAGTCCTGCACCGTCAGCGTATAGACCGCCTCGCGCGGGTCATAGGCGATGGTGATGCTCGAAGCGCGCGCGGTCGTGGATGTGCCTGCATAGATCTGCGCCTGCTGATCGCAGCATTCGCGGCTGTCGGTCAGGTATTCGTAGACATGGTTGGCGCCGATGCCCTTGTAGCTCTTGGGTTCGGTGGGTTTGGCGAAGGTGTGCTTGGTGTTGACCGTGCCGTTGCCGCCCACCGGCGGCGGCGCGCTGACGGTCTGCTCCCCGGCGCCACCGCAAGCGGCAAGCAGGGTCGTGGTGGAAAGCAGGATCAAAAGACGCATCGAGGCCCCCGGAAAAGCAGTTCGGGGCAGTTGCTATCCCAGCAGGGTTAATTTGACGTAAAGCGAGACTGCGCCGAGACCTCACGCCTCGAGTTCGACATCCCAGTACAACCAGTCGCGCCAGGTCTCGTGCAGGTAGTTGGGCGGGAAGGCCTTGCCGCGTTCCTGCAGCTGCCAGCTGGTCGGACGGATCGGCCGGACGATCGGCGGCATCTTGGCCTGCTCCGGCGTGCGCCCCCCCTTGCGCATGTTGCACGGCGCGCAGGCGGTCAGGATATTCTCCCAACTGGTCCGGCCACCCAGGCGGCGGGGGATCACGTGGTCGAACGTCAAGTGGCTGGGCGAGCCGCAGTACTGGCAGCTGAAGCGATCGCGCAGGAACAGGTTGAACCGGGTGAACGCGGGGAATTCGGAAGGCCGCACATATTGCCGCAGCGCGATGACCGAGGGAATCTGCATCGTCCAGCTGGGGCTGTGCACCGCGCGGGCATAGCATTCGAGGATGTCGACGCGTTCCAGCACAACCGCCTTGATCGCGGTCTGCCACGGCCACAGGCTTAGCGGATAATAGGAAAGCGGTGTGTAATCCGCATTGAGGACGAGGGCAGGACAGTCGGCGAGGTTCCTGGAGGGATCCTCCGTTGCGCTGCGGAAACGGGCCGCGCGCTCGATCAGCTCCGACTTGAGCATGGCCTCCTGTCGCAGGCGATGATTGCGGTTTCATGGCATATCATGCACGGTTTATCCCCGTGGGCGCGGACAGCGTCAAGGGGTGCGTCACGGGCGAATCCACAGTTGGCTTGCCGAAGGTATAGGGGCTGCTAGAGTGATTTCGAGGCAGGTGGAATCACCTGCCGACTCGGAAATCACGGCAAACAAAGAATATCTAGACTCGTTCCGGTTCAATCTGAACCGGAACGAGTCTAGACCGCCGCAGGATGATCCGCACCCGCTTCGCCCCCAGCCCCAACGGCCATCTGCATCTGGGCCACGCCTATGCGGCGATCGTGGCGCACGATCTGGCGCGGGAACGCGGCGGCGAATTCCTGCTGCGGATCGAGGATATCGACGGGCCGCGCAGCCGCGCCGAGTTGACCGACGAGTTCGCGGCCGACCTGACGTGGCTCGGCCTCGCATGGGACGGCGCCGTGCGGTTCCAGTCGGCGCGCCTGCAAAGCTATCGCGCCGCCGCCGAGACGCTGCGAGCGCAAGGGCTGCTCTACCCCTGCGCCTGCACCCGCGCCGAGATCGCCGACGCGGCGACCGAGACCGGCCCGGACGGACCGGTCTATCCCGGCACCTGTCGCACGCGTGACGTCGATCCCGAGGACGCGGCATGGCGGCTCGACATGAAGGCGGCCACGGCTCTCGCCGGCCCGCTCGAATGGCGGGACGAACGTGCCGGCCCGCAACTCGCCCGGCCCGATCTGCTGGGCGACGTCGTGCTGGTGCGCAAGGATCTGCCGGCCAGCTACCACCTCGCCGCGACGCTCGACGATGCGGCCGACGGGATCACGCTGGTGACGCGCGGGCGCGACTTGTTCGCCGCCACTCATGTCCATCGGCTGCTGCAGGCATTGCTTGGCCTGCCCGAGCCGGTGTGGCATCATCATCCGCTGCTGGTCGAGGTCGATGGCAACAAGCTGGCGAAGCGGCGCGGCTCTCCATCGCTCACCGACCGCCGCCGCGCCGGAGAGGACGGGCGCGCGACCGCGGAGGCGCTGCGGCGGGGCGACTTCCCCGCCGGCATTTCGCTCTCGGAGGAGTGACTTTGTGGTCGCATCGCTTTTGCGCAAAACCGGTATCCACATTTGCGCGCGATGCTCCTAGATAGATGTCATGAACTATATCCTCATCCCGATCATCGTCGTGCTGGTGATCATGGTCGTCGTCAGCCTGGTGCGCGGCATCATCGCTTTCATGCAGAGCACCAAGCTCGATCTTGAGCGCGACGAGGGCACCGGCGCAACCGAGATGCAGTTGCGGCAGAACAAGATGATGTTCGCGCGCATCAAATATCAGGCGTTGGCGATCGTGGTCGTCGCGCTGCTGATCCTGGCCAGCCGCTAGGCGCGACCGGGCGGGGGGCACCTTGGTCAAGCTCAACAAGATCTACACCCGTACCGGCGACGCGGGCACCACCGGGCTGGTCGACGGCTCGCGGCTGGACAAGCACGCTCCACGCATGGAAGCCATCGGCGCGGTGGACGAGGCGAACAGCGCGGTAGGCCTGGCGGTGGTCGCCCTGGGCGCGGACGACGGCAACGGCGCCATTCTCATCCGCATCCAGAACGACCTGTTCGATCTCGGCGCCGATCTCGCCACGCCCGTGGATATTTCGGCGGGCGAGGACTTCACGCCCTCCGGGATGAACTTGCGTCTGGTCCCGTCGCAGGCCGAGTGGCTGGAGCGCGAGATCGACGCGCTCAACGAAAACCTCGCGCCGCTGACCAGCTTCATCCTGCCGGGCGGGACCGAAGCCGCGGCGCGCGTCCACGTCGCCCGCGCCGCCGCGCGCCGTGCCGAACGGGCGATGACCGCGCTCGCCGCCGCGGCCCCGACCAATCCCGCCGCGCTCGCCTACATCAACCGGCTGTCCGACTATCTCTTCGTTCTCGCCCGCGCGATCAACGCGAACGGGAGCGGAGACGTACTCTGGGTGCCGGGCGCAAATCGCTGAACAACCACAAGGAACGAAGACGATGCAGACAGTCGCGGTGATCGGTGCCGGCCAGATGGGTTCGGGCATAGCCCAGACCGCCGCGCAGGCCGGGAGGAAGGTCCTGCTCTCGGACGTCGACCTGGCGCTGGCCGAGAAGGCCAAGGCGAAGATCGGGGCCGGCTTGCAAAAGCTCGTCGCCAAGGAGAAGATCGCCGCCGCCGATGCCGAAGCCACATTGGCGAACATCACGCCGGTCGCGGACTACGCGGCGATGGCGGAGGCGGAATTCATCATCGAGGCCGCGACCGAGCGCGAGGAGATCAAGTTCAGGATCTTCGAGGCGGCGGGCAAGGTGCTGGCCGCCCATTCGATCCTCGCTTCCAACACCAGTTCGATCCCGATCACGCGCATGGCGGCGCACTCGCCCGATCCGGCGCGCTTCATCGGCATGCATTTCTTCAATCCGGTGCCGGTGATGCGGCTGCTCGAGGTCATTCCCGGCCTCGCCACTTCGCCTGACACCACCACGCGCGCCAAGGCGTTCGGCGAGAGCCTGGGCAAGGAAGTGGTGCTGGCGGGAGACGAGCCGTGCTTCGTCGTCAACCGCATCCTGGTGCCGATGGCGAACGAGGCGATCTGCGTGCTCGGCGCCGGGCTCGCCAGCATCGAGGATATCGACAAGGGCATCCGCCTTGGTCTCAACCACCCGATGGGTCCGCTGCAGCTTTGCGATTTCGTCGGGCTCGATACCCTGCTGGAGATCATCAAGGTGCTCCACGGCACCACCGGCGATCCCAAGTACCGCCCCGCGCCGCTGCTGATCAAATATGTCGAGGCGGGCTGGCTGGGCGTGAAGACCGGACGCGGGTTCTACGACTATTCGGGCGAGGCGCCGGTCCCGACGCGGTAGTCATCGGACTGGCGGCGACGGGACCTGATCCGCCTTCGTCATTGCGGGAACGTAGCGCCGATCCCGGCTAGACCATGATGACTTTACATTGCTTCGTCATTGCGAGGGGCGGAGCCCCGCGGCAATCCAGGGCAGTGCAGCGCGGCGCGGCCCTGGATTGCTTCGCTTCGCTCGCAATGACGAAGTGATTCAAACCAAAGTCATCCGGCTCTATTCATTCGCGTCCTTGGCCCAGGGGTTGACGTGGTGCTCCGCCGGCTTCGTATCGCCATGCGACAGCAGCCCCTCCACCGTCTTCGCCGCATCGGCGTCTTGCGCCGGATCGTCCGGCGAAGGCACGGTGCAATAGGCGGTCAGCAGGATGCTGGCCGACCACAGCAGCGCGTGCCAGCGGCTTTTGAAGACATTCCTGATCTTGGGCCCGAACATCGCGCCATTATCGGCGCCCGCGGTTAACCGTCGGTATCCGTGACCTCGCGCTTCAGCTCGTAGAGGAGATCGAGCGCGTCGCGCGGGGTCAGCGCATCGAGATCGAGCGCCTGCAATCGCTCGCGCAAGGCATCCCGCGCCGGCTCGGCTTCGGCCTGCGCGGCGGCGGCGAACAGCGGCAGGTCGTCGAGGCCCGCCGCCAGCCCGCCGGTCTTCGCCCGCCCCTGCTCCAGCCGCTTGAGCACCGACGAGGCGCGGTCCACCACGGACTTGGGCACACCCGCCAGCTTGGCCACGGCCAGGCCATAGCTGCGATCCGCCGGGCCTTGGGCCAGTTCGTGCAGCAGGACGAGATCGCCCTTCCACTCGCGCGCGCGGACGTGGTGGAGCGAGAGCGCGTCGCAATGCTCGGCCAGCCGGGTCAGCTCGTGATAATGCGTCGCGAAGAGGCAGCGGCAGCGGTTGACCTCGTGCACCGCCTCCACCACCGCCCAGGCCAGCGCCAGCCCGTCATAGGTAGACGTGCCGCGCCCGACTTCGTCGAGGATCACGAAGCTGCGCTCGGTCGCCTGAGCCAGGATCGCGGCGGTCTCGACCATCTCGACCATGAATGTCGAGCGGCCGCGCGCGAGATTGTCCGAGGCACCGACGCGGCTGAACAGCTTGTCGACCAGTCCCACGACCGCACTGACGGCGGGTACGAAGCCTCCCGCCTGCGCTATCAGCACGATCAGCGCGTTCTGTCGCAGGAAGGTGGACTTGCCGCCCATGTTGGGGCCGCCGATCAGCCACAGCCGGTCGGCGGGATCGAGCTTGCAATCGTTGGCGACGAAGCGCTCGCCACCCGCCGCCAGCGCCGCCTCCACCACCGGATGCCGCCCGCCCTCGATCTCCAGACAGGCGTGATCGACGATGGCCGGGCGGCACCACCCGCCTTCCGCCGCTCGCTCTGCCTGGCCCGCCGCGACGTCGATCCGGGCAAGCGCCGCCGCCGTCTCCGCTATCCTGCGCCGCGCCGCGATCGCTTCACCGACCAGCTCCTCGAAATGCGCTTCCTCCGCCGCGAGCGCATGGCCGCCCGCCTCGCCGATCCGCGCCGCCTCCTCGTGCAGCGCCAGCGCGTTGAAGCGCACCGCGCCCGCCATCGTCTGACGGTGGGTGAAGCCGCTGTCGGGCAGCATCAACCTGTCGGCATGGCGCGCGGGCACTTCGATGAAATAGCCCAGCACGTTGTTGTGCCGGATCTTCAGCGCCGCGATGGCGGTCTGGTCGCGATACTTCGCTTCCAGCGCGGCCACGGCGCGACGCGCGTTGCCGGCGGTCTCCCGCAAGCTGTCGAGCGCGGCGTCGTAGCCGGCGGCGATGTAGCCGCCCTTGTCGCGCTCGGTCGGCGGGGCGGGCACCAGCGCGCGGTCGTAAAGGTCGGTCAGCGCGCCGTGACCGCCGAGCGAGGGCAGCAACCGCGTGAGCAGGACCGGCAGGCCGTCGCGCCGTTGCAGGTAGTCCGACACGCGCCGCGCTTCGTTCAACCCGTCGCGCAACTGGCCAAGATCGCGCGGGCTGCCGCGCCCCGCCACCACGCGGCCCAAGGCGCGCTCGATATCCGGCAGCGCGCGCAGCACGGCGCGCAAGTCCTCGCGCAGCAGCGGATCGCCCACCAGCCATTCGACCAGCTCCAGCCGCTCGTTGATTGCCGGCCGGTCGGTCAGCGGCGCGGCGAGGTCGTGCGCCAGGAGCCGCGCGCCGCCGCCGGTGACGCAGCGGTCGATGGCGTCGATCAGGCTGCCCTTGCGGGTGCCGGTCTGGGCGGCGAGGATCTCGAGGCTGACGCGCGTCGCCTCGTCCATGGCGAGGTGGGCGTCGCTCGCCTGCATGACCGGCGGCAGCAGCAGCGGCAATTTCCCGCGCCCGACATGGTCGAGATAGGCGATCAGGCCGCCCGCGGCCGCCAGCGCCGCCCGCCCGAACGACCCGAACCCGTCGAGGGTCGCGACGCCATGCAGCGCTTTCAGCCGCGCTTCGCCCCGGTCGCTCGAATAGTCGCCCCCCGGCCGCGAGATCGTCCCGTCCGGCCGGTCCGCCCAGCCTTCGGGCGCGACCGTCTCGCTGGCGCCGATGCGGGCGAGCGCGGCGGAAAGCTGGGCAGGCTGGCACTCTTCCAGCTCCATCCGTCCGGTCGAGATGTCGCAGCTTGCCAGCCCGATGCCGCCGCGCACCTCGCACACCGCCGCCAGCACATTGGCGCGGCGCGGTTCCAGCAGCGCCTCCTCGGTCAGCGTGCCGGCGGTGACGAAGCGGACGATGTCACGCGCGACCAGCGCCTTCGATCCACCGCGCCTCTTCGCTTCCGCCGGGCTTTCGGTCTGCTCGGCGATGGCGACGCGGCAGCCCGCCTTGATCAGCCGCGCCAGATAGCCTTCGGCCGCGTGCACCGGCACCCCGCACATCGGGATCGGCGCGCCTTCATGCTCACCGCGCGTGGTCAGCGCGATGTCGAGAATTCCCGCCGCTTGCCGCGCGTCATCGAAGAACAGCTCGAAGAAATCGCCCATGCGATAAAACAGCAGGCAATCCCCCGCGACGTCCCTCAACGCGAAGTACTGGGCCATCATCGGGGTGAGCCCGGATATCTGTGCGCGATCCGCCATCGGCCGGGGATAGCGAGTGCGCCCCCGATTCGAAACGCCCCAATCTGCAGCTTTCCCCTATCGCGTCGGGCCGAGTTTGGTTAGGGCGCGGGTGAATCCGGGGAGAATCCAGTTGTCCGACGAAAGCAAGGTCGAGTTCACCGAGCGCGAAGCTCTTTTCTACCACGAGACCATCCGGCCCGGTAAGATCGAGATTATCGCGTCGAAACCGATGGCGAGCCAGCGCGACCTCAGCCTTGCCTACTCGCCCGGCGTTGCGGTTCCAGTTCAGGCGATCGCCGACAACCCCGCCGACGCCTACAGATATACCGCCAAGGGCAACCTCGTCGCCGTGATCTCCAACGGCACGGCGATCCTGGGCATGGGCAACCTGGGCGCCCTCGCCTCCAAGCCGGTGATGGAAGGCAAGGCGGTGCTGTTCAAGCGCTTCGCCGACGTCGATTCCATCGACATCGAGCTTGCCAGCGAGGATACCGAGGCGCTGATCGAGGCCATCGCGATGATGGAGCCGAGCTTCGGCGGCATCAACCTGGAAGACATCAAGGCGCCCGAATGCTTCGTGATCGAACAGACGCTGCGCGAGCGCATGAACATCCCGGTCATGCACGACGACCAGCACGGCACCGCGATCATCGCCGCTGCCGGCCTCGTCAACGCCTGCCTGCTGACCAACCGCAAGCTGGAAGACATCAAGGTGGTGGTGAACGGCGCCGGCGCCTCGGCCATCGCCTGCACCTCGCTGATCAAGTCGATGGGCGTGCGGCACGAGAACGTCATCATGTGCGACAGCCGGGGTGTGATCTATCGCGGCCGTGAGAACGTCGACCAGTTCAAGTCCGCCCACGCCATCGAGACCGACCGCCGCACGCTGACCGAAGCGCTGGTCGGCGCCGACTTGTTCCTGGGCCTCTCGGTCGCGGGCGCGGTGACTCCGGACATGGTGAAGTCCATGGCGCCCGAGCCGATTATCTTCGCCATGGCCAACCCGGATCCCGAGATCCTGCCGCCCGACGCCAAGGCGGTGCGCCCCGACGCGATCGTCGCCACCGGACGTTCGGACTATCCCAACCAGGTCAACAACGTGCTGGGCTTCCCCTTCATCTTCCGCGGCGCGCTGGACGTCCATGCCACCGCGATCAACGAGGAGATGAAGATCGCCGCGGCGAACGCCATCGCCGAGCTGGCGCGCGAGCAGGTGCCCGAGGAAGTGGCCGCCGCCTATGGGAGGAACCACACTTTCGGCCGCGACTACATCATCCCCGCGCCGTTCGATCCCCGCCTAATGGAAGTCGTCCCCTCCGCCGTCGCCAAGGCGGCGATGGAGACGGGCGTCGCGCGGCGCAACATCGACGATTTCGACGAATACCGGCATGCGCTGAAAAGCCGGCTCAATCCGACCACTTCGGTGCTGACCCACGTCTATGCCGAAGTGCGGGAGAACCCCAAGCGGGTGATCTTCGCCGAAGCCGAGGACGAAGTTGTGCTGCGCGCCGCCGTCCAGTACCGCGAGTTCGGATATGGCGAGCCGGTGCTGGTCGGCCGCACCCAGGGCGTGCTCGACCGCATGGCAGAGCTGGGCGTCTCCGATCCCCAGAGCTACCACATCGAGAATTCGGCCATTTCCGAACATGTCGGGCCGATGGTGGACATGCTCTACGAGCGACTGCAACGGCGCGGTTACATGGAGCGCGACGTGCAGCGCATGGTCAACCAGGACCGCAACGTCTTCGCCGCCGGGCTGCTGAAGCTGGGCGTCGGCGATGCGCTGATCACCGGCATGACCCGGCCGTTCCACCAGTCGATCACCGAAGTACGCCGCGTGCTCGATCCGCTGCCCGGCCGCCTGCCGTTCGGCATCCACGTCCTCGTCGGCAAGAACACCACGACGTTCCTGGCGGACACCACGATCAACGAGCGGCCGAGCGCCGAGGAGCTGGCGGTGATCGCCACCGAGACCGCCGCCGTCGCCCGCCGCCTGGGGCATGAGCCGCGCGTCGCGTTCCTCAGCTATTCGACCTTCGGCAACCCCTCGGGCCGCTGGCTCGACAACATCCGCGACGCGGTGCACATCCTCGACCAGCAGGAGCCCGGCTTCGAGTATGAGGGCGACCTTGCCCCCGACGCCGCGCTCAATCCCAAGATCATGAAGAACTACCCGTTCTCGCGCCTCACGGGCCCCGCCAACGTGCTGGTCATGCCGGGGCTGCAATCGGCCAACATCTCGGCCAAGCTGCTGCGCGAGCTGGGCGGGCAGACCACTATCGGCCCGATGCTGATCGGCATGGAAAAGCCGGTGCAGGTCGCCCCGATGACCGCGATCGCGCCCGATATCCTGACGCTGGCGGTGCTGGCGGCGGCGGGGGTCGCGGGGTAACGGAGGAAAAGCGTCGTCCCGGACTCGATCCGGGACGACGATGACCTACCCGGCCCAGGCGTTGTACACGCCATAGGCGCTGGTGGCGCTCAGGACGATGCCGACGAGGATCAGCATCTGCTTGGCCGGGAAATGTTTGGCGGCCCAGGCACCCAGCGGGGCCGCGGCGATGCCGCCGATGAGCAGGCCGAGCGTCGCGCCGGCGAGATCGGCGATCCCGAGGTGGTAGATGAACGCGGCCGAAACGGTCAGCGTCAGGAAGAACTCGACCGAGTTCACCGTGCCCACCACCTTGCGCGGATCGGCGCCCTGGATCAGCAGGTTGGAGGTGACCACCGGCCCCCAGCCGCCGCCGCCGGCCGCATCGAGGAAACCGCCGAACAGGCCCAGCGGCGCGATGATCTTCGCGTCCCTCAGCTTGGGCGGGTAGAACAGTCCGCGCCACAGGATGTAGAGCCCGATGCACGAAAGGTAGAGCAGCACGAACGGCTTGACCACGCCGGCATCGAGCGAGCTGAGCACATATGCTCCCAGCACCCCGCCGATTACGCCGGGGATCAGCAGCTTGAAAAACAGGCGCTTGTCGATGTTGCCATGGAGCAGGTGGCTGATGCCCGAGGTTGCCGTGGTGAAGCATTCGACGATGTGCACCCGCTGCGAGGCGACCGCCGGCGGCAGGCCGAGCACGCCGACCATCATCGTGCTGGATATCACGCCGAACGCCATGCCGAGCGCACCGTCGACAAGCTGCGCGGCAAAGCCGATGGCGATGAACGGCAGGACGTCGGTCAGATCAATGCCGGCAATATGCATACTGGCCCCTTAAACTCGACCGCGTTGATAGAGATTACCCACCCGGTAGCGAGATAGTTTTGATCGCACCGGATCAAGCGGTTCTTTGCGCCAGCGGCATGGGCTCGGCATCGAGTGTCATAATCGCCGGTAGCGAAAATACCAGACCTCATGGCCTTGCGCCCTCGCCTTCGCCTCGTAGCGGGTCTCGGGCCAGCCGCCGGGGCGGTTGAGGAAGTGGGCGGGCTTGTCGCACAGCCACTCGAACGTGTCGCGGTAGCGCTGCATCACCATCAGCGCATGGCGCAAGTACACCGGGTGGTCGGTGCCGAAGCGGAACTCTCCGCCGGGCTTGAGCTTGGCGGCAATGAGGTTGAGCGGCCCCGGGTTCATCATCCGCCGCTTGGCGTGCCGCGCCTTGGGCCAGGGATCGGGGTGGAGCAAGTAGACGAACGACAGCGCGCCGTCCGGCACGCGGGCCAGCACTTCCAACGCATCGCCATGGTGGATGCGCACGTTGCCGAGGTGCCGATCCCGCACATGCAGCAGCGCGCCCACCACGCCGTTGAGGAACGGCTCGGCGCCGACGAAGCCGTGATCGGGCAGCATGTCGGCGCGAAAGGCCATATGCTCGCCCGCGCCGAAACCGATCTCGAAATGCAGCGGGCGGTCCGAACCGAACAGCATCGGCGCCGCAACCGGGCCCTCTTCGGGCACGCTGATCCGCGGCAGCAGCGTCTCGAGCAGTTCCTGCTGCCCGGTGCGCAGTTTCTTGCCCTTGGCCCGGCCATAGAGCCGGTTGAGCGTGGTGGGATCGCCGGGTTTATGTGCCGTCATGGCGCGCGCCGGTGGCAGGATTACGCGCGCGGGTCAACGACCCCACGAACGAAAAAGGCCCGCCCCTTTCGGAGCGAGCCTTCTCATGGGTACCGGGTAGGAACTCTGGCGTCAGGCCGCTTCGGCCTGCTCGTCCGGATCGCGCAGGACATAGCCGCGGCCCCAGACGGTTTCGATGTAGTTGGCGCCGCCGCAGGCGTGGGACAGCTTCTTGCGCAGCTTGCAGATGAACACGTCGATGATCTTCAGCTCGGGCTCGTCCATGCCGCCGTATAGGTGGTTGAGGAACATTTCCTTGGTCAGCGTGGTGCCCTTGCGCAGCGAGAGCAGTTCCAGCATCGCGTATTCCTTGCCGGTGAGGTGCACGCGCGCGCTATCGACCTCCACCGTCTTGGCATCGAGGTTGACGGTCAGTTTGCCGGTCTTGATGACCGACTGCGAGTGGCCCTTCGAACGGCGGACGACCGCGTGGATGCGGGCGACCAGCTCTTCGCGGTGGAACGGCTTGGTAACATAGTCGTCGGCGCCGAAACCGAAGCTGCGGACTTTCGAATCCATCTCGGAAATGCCCGAAAGGATCAGCACCGGCGTCTGCACCTTGGCGACGCGCAGCTTCTTGAGTACGTCGTACCCGTGCATGTCGGGCAGGTTGAGGTCGAGCAGGATGATGTCGTAATCATAGAGCTTGCCGAGATCGAGGCCTTCCTCGCCGAGGTCGGTCGAGTACACATTGAAGCCCTCGGACGTGAGCATGAGCTCGATCGCCCTTGCGGTTGTCGGTTCGTCTTCGATCAGCAGCACGCGCATGGGTTGTTCCCCTATTGCCCCGTATCAAGGCCGGCGCACGCCACAACGCGGGCACCGTCAATCCATTAACCATATGACGTATGAACGTTAAAGGTTAATTTTCTCTAAAGCCGCCGAAAAGCGCGGTTCCGGCGGCGAATCGAGACCCGAATGCTTACCGTTCCGACGCCTGACGCGATCCCAGCAGCCGCCTGAGGATGCGCCGGGCCACCACGAGCAGCGCGATCGCCAGCGCCAGAAGCGCCAGCGCGACGATCGCGGCGGCGGCGGGATATTCGTAGGCGAGGTAGAGCAGCCCGGCGCTGGCGACATCCTCCGCGCTGGAGACGAGGACGTTGCTGACCGGCTCGGGACTGGCGTTGACCACCGCCCGCGCCCCGGCCTTGCCCCCATGCGCCAGCAGCGCCGCTCCGCCGCCGAGGATGAAGGCCGCGACCTGCGTCGCCGGGTCGGCGGGATCGAGCACCGCGAGCGTCAGGAGCGCGCCCCCCAAAGGCCGCACGAAGGTGTGCACCGCATCCCACAGGCTGTCGATCCAGGCGATCTTGTCGGCGAAGAACTCGGCCAGCGCGGCCACGCCGGCCAGGCCCATGACCCAGGGATTGGCGAACACGCCCAGCGCGGAGAGGTGATCGGGCAGCGGCAGCACGCCCCCGCGCATCGCGATCCCGGTGGCCAGCATGCAAAGGTAGAGCCGCCAGCCGGACAGCAGGCTGACACTGCCGGCCAGCCCCAGGATCTCGATAACGCCCAGTGAACCTTGTAGTGAGCCCTGCATTCGCCCGCTCCCGTCCAGGCATGATGCGCCGCGAAGCCGATAGAGGCAAGATCAGGTTGCGGCGGGCCCTACCGGCGTCATCTCTCGCGCGCCTCGAGCGATGCGGGGCGCCGGGGTCTCGATCCGCCTGAGGTAGGTCCACAACCCGCACTGCACGCCCACGATCATCAGGATCAGCGGCTGATAGGCGATGCCGACAAAGGCGGCGCCGAGCAGGTAGACGAGGTTGGCCTGCTGCAGCGCCACCGCCAGCGGCGCGACCCAGCGTTCGTCCTCTCCCGTGCGGTCCTTCCAGCGGCGGCGAACCAGTTCCATCTGCAGCACGCCGGTCGCATGCAGCAGCAGCCACAGCAGCAGCCCAAGGTAGCCCTGCTCGCCCAGCATCTCGAAATAGCTCGAGTGGAAGGCGCGGCCGTGATCGGTGACGGTCTGGGTCTCCACCAGCGTGGTGCTGCCGGCCTCTTCGGATTCGACCGTCTCATACCGCAGATCGTTGCCGAGATAGACCTCGAAGCCGCCCCCGACGGGATTGTGCTTCACATAGTCCAGCGTCCACTTCCACACCGCGATGCGGGTGGAGGCGGATTCGTCCGCCTTGTGGTTCTCGATCGTGCTCATGCGGTCGGTGAAGCTTTGCGGGAGGAACGGCACGGCGATCGCCACCGCCACCGCCATCAGTCCCATGTAGAGGAACCGCCGCTTGGTCGTCCGCAGGATCAGGGCGCACAGGAAACCGAGGCACAAGAGTCCGGTGCGCGCCTGGGTGCCGATCGGCATCAACGTGCAGGCGAAGATCAGTGCAGCGGCGAAGGCCCTGGTGCGCCACTCGTCGGGAAAGATCGTGCCGTGCTTCACCAGCCACAGGATCAGCGGGATCACCGCGATGGCGAAGCACGAGATGATCGAGCCTTCGTAAAGCCCGGTATTGTTGTCCACCAGCAGCCGCAGCACGCCGTATCCGCCGCCGCCCAGCGCCGTCTTGATGCCGCCGCCGACGACGATCGTCGCCACCGACAGCACCATCGTCAGGATCACCGCCTCGATCCGCAACCGCGTGCGCAGCGTCAGCGGCAGGAATATCGCGAAGACCAGCGCCTTCCATACCCACGACCACTTGCCCGCCGCCTCGACCGGGAAGTCGGCGGTCAAGGTAGTGTAGCCGCAATAGATCAGCAGGAAGAGCAGGATTGCCTGGCGGAAATGAAAGCGGGCATCGTCCTTGCGGTCGAACAGGATCCAGCCGCCGAATGCCAGCGCGAAACCGATCAGCGAGGTCGGGACGATCGCCAGGAAACCCCAGCTCACCGCCTGCGGCGCGACGATGTCGATATAGAGGTAGCACAGCACCCAGATGAACGGGCGTTTGAACCCCAGCGCCAGCATGCAGCCCAGGAACGCGGTGAGGACAAGGTTTTGCACAAGGCGGCGGATACGCGCTTTCGGTTGACGGCGCGTTAAGCCTTGCAGGGTAGGAAGACGCGCGATGACCCGCGTTCTCCACGTCCTCGATCATTCGCTGCCGATGCACAGCGGCTATACCTTCCGGACTCGCGCGATCCTGAAGGCGCAGCAGGCGTTGGGGCTGAAAGTGCGCGGGATTACCGGGTTGCGGCACACGGCCGGAGGGCCGCCGCACGAGGAAGCGGACGGCCTGCTGTTCCACCGCACCCCCGGCGAGCCTAGCGGCCCCATGGGCTTGCGCGAATGGCGCGAGATCGGGCGTCTGGCCTCGTCCATCGAGGTGCTATGCCATGAGTGGCGGCCCGATGTGCTCCACGCCCACTCCCCGGCCTTGTGCGGCCAGGCGGCGCTGTGTGCGGGCAAACGGCTGGGTATTCCCGTGGTCTACGAGATCCGCGCGTTCTGGGAGGATGCTGCGGTCGGCAACGGCATGACCCGCGAAGGTTCGGTCAAATATCGCCTCACCCGCCAACTGGAGAACCACGTGGTCGGACAGGCGGGCGTCGTAGTCACTATTTGCGAGGGGCTGAAGCAGGACCTGGTCGCGCGCGGTTTCGACGAGGGCAAGATTTCGATCATGCCCAACGGCGTCGATCTCCAGCTGTTCGGCAAGGCGCCCGAGCCCGACATGGCGCTGGCGGCGGAACTGGGCCTGATCGGGAACGGCGAACGCTGCCCGGTAATCGGCTTCATCGGCAGCTTCTACGACTACGAGGGCTTGGACGACCTGATCGCCGCAATGCCCGCGCTGATCGCGCGCCACCCCGATGCGCGGCTGCTTCTGGTCGGCGGCGGACCATGCGAGGCGGCGCTGAGGGCGCAAGCCGAGGCGTCCCCGGCGGCCAGTGCGATCCGCTTCGTCGGCCGCGTGCCGCATCATGAAGTCGAGCGCTATTACGCGCTTGCCGACGTCATGGCCTATCCGCGCAAGAAGAGCCGGCTGACCGATCTGGTGACGCCCTTGAAGCCGCTGGAGGCGATGGCGCAAGGCAAGATCGTCGCCGCCTCCGACGTCGCCGGGCATCGCGAACTGATCGAAGATGGGCGCACCGGCTTTCTGTTCACACCCGACGATCCCGCCGCCTGCGCCGACGCGCTTGCCCGGCTTCTCGGCACGCGAGGGAGCTGGCCCCATATTCGTGAAGCGGGCCGCAACCACGTCGCCACGCGGCATGACTGGGCGACGAATGCCGGGCGTTATCCAGTCATTTACCAAAGGCTGATAGCCAAGGCCGCTGGAAAAGGGTCCGGGGCTGGAAAGGGTCTCGCCGCCGCCTGAGGCGCGCGAGCCGCTCTGGACTGCAAAGAGGTAGTGATCTTGGTCGAAGCAACGCGCGCAAAAACGGATGGCAAGCCTTCGATCGTCCAGCATCCGCTGTTTCCCGCAGTCGTCGCGGCCTGGTTCGGCGCGTTGTTCGGTCTCGGCAGCCTGGTCGTGGGCGTCGGCCTGCTCGAAAGCGTGGTGCTCGCCACCGGCTTCGACGCGGTGATCCCCGCCGCCGCGCCGCCGCTTGGCGTCACCGCCCGCATCCTGCTGGCTCTCGGCATGGCCGGCCTTGGCGGCGGCATCGGAGCGTCGCTCGCCCGGCGGATCGCGCAGCCCAAGGTCGTGGCACGCGAGCGCAAGCGCGGAGCCGGACCGGCCGCACAATTCCCCGAGCTTGCACGGCTGGCACGCGCCGACCGGGCCGAGGACGTCGAGCAGGACGAGGCCGCGCAAGGCGCGCGGTCGAGCTCGCGCCGCGGATTGCTGGCGTCATCCGAAGGGCAGCACCGCCCCGACTTCGTCGAGCGCGCCCCGCTTCCCGGTGGCGGCGGTTCCAACATTCCGTCCAACATCCTCAATGTCAGCGAGTTCGATCTCGAAGGCTTCGAGGCCATGGTGTCCGAAGACCATGCGGAGCAGCAATCGCCAGCCGATCACCGGCAAGCGCCCGAGCGGATTCAGGAAATGCCGCGCGATCCCGCCGAAAGCCTGTTCGATGCCTATCTCGGTATGCCGGCACCGCCAGCCACCGATGCGGGCGCCAGATCCGAGCCGGCCAACGACGCGTCGCCCCAGCCCGGCTTCGCGATGCTCGAGCCAGTGCTCGAACCCGATGGCGACGAGACCGAACGATACGAGCCGATCCGGCTCGACGCGAGCGGGACGGCCTCCGCCGAGCCTTCGGCCGACCTCGGCACGGACGGTCCCTTCGCCCCGCCTCCGTTCGGCGACGCCAATCGCTTTGGCCGGGAAGTTACGTCCGAAGATGCATTCTGGCGCGAGGAGAACGACCTCGGCGAAGAAGTCGAAGACGACACCTCCACTACCTCGGCGGCCGAGCGCATCGCTTCGGCCCCGCTCGACGAGCTTTCGCATGTAGAGCTGCTCGAACGGCTGGCCTTGACACTGGAACGGCGACGCCAGGCGGCGGCCGAACTCGCCGTTCAGGCGCCGGCCGCGGCCCTGCCGGTCATCGAGACCGAAGACGAGTTCGCGGAGGATGAGCCGCTCGGAGATACCGCGCCCGCCGCGCCGCCGCCGCCGGTCATCCCGGCCGCCCTGCGCCCGGTCGGCCTCGACTGGATCGACGACGAGGACGACGCGCTTCCCGCTTACGTGCCGCCGCGCCACATCGGCGTGACGTTCTCCACCGCGAGCTACACTCAGGCCGAATCGGACCCCGAAGTCGTCGATGCGCCTGCTCCCGCCCAGGAGGAGCCCGGGACTTTCGCGGACGACACCACGGGCGACGAGGAAACCCGCGCGCTCGAAGAAGGCTACAGCTCGTTGCTCAACCTCTCGCGCCCGGCGCACGACGCCCCGGCGCCCGCTCCATTCGTGCGCATCGACGAGCCGGAAGCAGACGGCGGCGAAATCGAACCGGTGGTGGTCTTCCCGGCCGCCGCCGCGGAAGCCGATGGCGCCGCCGCGCCGGACGAGATCCGTCCGTTCGACGCGCCCCGCACGACCCGCGGCGCAAGCGCCCCGGCGCCTTCGCCGGCCGTCCAGGACCCCGCCGAGACCGAGCGTGCCCTGCGGGCCGCGCTCTCGACCCTGCAGCGGATGAGCGGGGCAGCCTGAAGCCCGCCGTCCGGCACCCGCGCGGAACCCAATCCGCGTTCATCCTGCTTGCATTGCCGTTTTAAACCCGAGGCATACCCTTCGCGGTTGCAAAAATCGCCGGGTATCGCCATGGGGATCGTTCGCGTTCATGCGCCCGGTTACGGGTCGGCGAGTCGTGCCCAGAATCGATAGTGAATCGAGCGGGTCCAGACTTGCCGTGCCGGACCTGACGGGCAAATGAACGCCGGCAACTGACAGGACGGATTATATCGATGGGATTCCCGAAGCCCCAGGGCCTCTACGATGCGCGCAATGAACATGATTCCTGCGGCGTGGGCTTTGTCGCCCATATCAAGGGACAGAAAAGCCACGCGATCGTAACCCAGGCGCTGGAGATTCTCAAAAACCTGGACCATCGCGGCGCTGTGGGCGCCGATCCGCTGCTGGGCGATGGCGCCGGCATCCTGATCCAGATGCCCGACACGCTGTTCCGCGCGTGGGCCGGCAAGGAAGGCCTGACCCTGCCCCAGCCGGGCGACTATGCGGTCGCCATGTGCTTCCTACCGCAGGACGAGGCGAGCCGGCACCTGATCGTCGAGACCTTCGAGAAGTTCATCGCCAAGGAAGGCCAGACGCTGATCGGCTGGCGCGATGTGCCGACCACGCTCGACGGCCTGGGCAAGGCCGTGATCGAATCGATGCCGGTGATCCGCCAGTGCTTCGTCGCGCGCGGGGCGGACACGCCCGATCGGGACGCGTTCGAGCGCAAGATCCTGACGATCCGCAAGCAGACGCAGAATCCGCTGGCGCAAATGGCGGAAAAGCACGGGCTTCCCGGCCTGACCGAGCTTTACATGCCCAGCTTCTCCAGCCGCACCGTGGTCTACAAGGGCCTGCTGCTGGCAACGCAAGTGGGCAGCTTCTACGACGATCTGCGCGATCCCGATTGCATCAGCGCCTTGGGTCTCGTCCACCAGCGCTTCTCGACCAACACCTTCCCCAGCTGGAAGCTGGCGCACCCCTATCGCTTCATCGCCCACAACGGCGAGATCAACACCGTGCGCGGCAACGTCAACTGGATGAACGCGCGCCGCCGCACGATGGATTCGGAGCTGCTGGGCGCCGATCTCGACAAGCTGTGGCCGATCATCCCGCATGGCCAGTCCGACACCGCCTGCCTCGACAACGCGCTCGAGCTGCTGCTGGCGGGCGGATACAGCCTTGCCCACGCGGTGATGATGCTGATCCCGGAAGCCTGGGCCGGCAACCCGCTGATGGACCCCAAGCGCCGCGCCTTTTACGAATTCCACGCCGCGCTGATGGAGCCGTGGGACGGGCCCGCCGCCGTCGCGTTTACCGATGGCCGCCAGATCGGCGCGACGCTGGACCGCAACGGCCTGCGCCCCGCGCGCTTCTGCGTCACCGACGACGATCTATGCATCATGGCCTCCGAAAGCGGCGTGCTGCCGATCAAGGAAGCCAACATCGTGCGCAAGTGGCGACTCCAGCCCGGCAAGATGCTGCTGATCGACTTCGAGCAGGGCCGCATCATCGAGGACGAGGAGGTCAAGGCCAAGCTGGCGGATGAAGCCCCCTACCAGAAGTGGCTCGACAAGGCGCAGTACATGCTCAAGGACCTCGACGTGATCGAGCCCGAGCTGGCGCAGCTGCCCGAGACCAGGACCACGCTGCTCGACCGTCAGCAGGGCTTCGGCTACACCCAGGAAGACCTCGGGAAGTTCCTCGAGCCGATGGCGGTGGAAGCCGACGATCCGATCGGGTCGATGGGCACCGACACGCCGATCCCGGTGCTGTCGAAGCGATCGCGCCTGCTCTACGACTATTTCAAGCAGAACTTCGCCCAAGTCACCAACCCGCCGATCGATCCGATCCGCGAGGAACTGGTGATGAGCCTGGTGTCGATGATCGGCCCGCGCCCCAACCTGCTAGGCCACGTCGCGGGCAGCCACAAGCGGCTCGAGGTCGAGCAGCCGATCCTCACCGACGAGGACGTCGCCAAAATCCGCTCGGTCGAGGCCGCGCTCGACGGCGCGTTCCGCACCGAGACGCTCGACATGACCTGGGACGCGTCCGAAGGCGCCGAAGGCCTCGAGACCGCGCTCAAGGCGGTGTGCTGGCTGGCAACCGAGGCGGTGCTGGCCGACAAGAACATCCTGATCCTGTCCGACCGCGCGCAAGGGCCGAACCGGATCGCGATCCCGGCGCTGCTGGCCACCGCCGCCGTCCACCACCACCTCGTCCGCCAGGGCCTGCGCATGCAGACCGGCCTTGTGGTGGAGACCGGAGAGGCGCGCGAAGTCCACCATTTCTGCGTGCTGGCCGGCTATGGCGCCGAGGCGATCAACCCGTATGTCGCGTTCGAGACGATCGAGGACATCCGCGTCCGCAAGGGGTTGCCGGTCAGCGCCAAGGACGCGCAGAAGAACTACATCAAGGCCATCGGCAAGGGCATCCGCAAGGTCATGTCCAAGATGGGCATCTCGACCTACCAGTCATACTGCGGCGCGCAGATCTTCGATGCGGTCGGCCTGTCGAGCGAACTGATCGAAGGCTACTTCACCGGCACAGCCACCACCATCGAGGGCGTCGGCCTGGTCCAGGTGGCCGAAGAGACGGTGCGCCGCCACGCCGTCGCGTTCGGCGACAACCCGATCTACAAGAACATGCTCGATGTCGGCGGCATCTACGGTCTTCGCCTGCGCGGCGAGGAGCACGCCTGGACATCGTCCAACATCGCCAATCTGCAGCACGCGGTGCGCGGTGATCTGCCCGACAAGTACCGCGAGTTCGCCAGGTCGATCAACGACCAGTCGGAGAGGATGCTCACGATCCGCGGGCTGATGGACTTCAAGCGCGCGGAAACGCCGATCCCGCTGGACGAGGTCGAACCGGCGAGCGAGATCGTCAAGCGTTTCGCCACTGGGGCGATGAGCTTCGGCTCGATCAGCCGTGAGGCGCACACCACGCTGGCGCTGGCGATGAACCGCATCGGCGGCAAGTCCAACACCGGCGAGGGCGGCGAGGAAGTCGATCGCTTCACGCCGCTTCCCAATGGCGACTCGATGCGCTCGGCGATCAAGCAGGTCGCCAGCGGCCGGTTCGGCGTCACCACCGAATACCTCGTCAATTCGGACGATATCCAGATCAAGATGGCGCAGGGCGCGAAGCCCGGCGAGGGCGGCCAACTGCCCGGCCACAAGGTCGACAAGACCATCGGCCGGGTGCGCCACTCGACGCCTGGCGTCGGCCTCATCAGCCCGCCGCCGCACCATGACATCTATTCGATCGAGGATCTGGCGCAGCTGATCCACGACCTCAAGAACGTCAATCCGGGCGCGCGGATCTCGGTCAAGCTGGTCTCCGAAGTCGGCGTCGGCACGGTCGCGGCGGGCGTTTCCAAGGCGCGGGCAGACCACGTGACGATCTCGGGCTACGAAGGCGGCACCGGCGCATCACCGCTCACCTCGCTCACCCACGCCGGGTCACCGTGGGAGATCGGCCTGGCCGAGACGCAGCAGACGCTGCTGCTCAACAACTTGCGCAGCCGCATCGCGGTGCAGGCCGACGGCGGCCTGCGCACCGGGCGCGACGTCGCCGTCGCGGCGCTGCTCGGCGCGGACGAGTTCGGCTTCGCCACCGCGCCGCTGATCGCGGCGGGCTGCATCATGATGAGGAAGTGCCATCTCAACACCTGCCCGGTCGGTGTCGCGACGCAGGATCCAGTGCTGCGCGCGCGCTTCACCGGCCAGCCTGAGCATGTGGTGAACTATTTCTTCTTCGTGGCCGAAGAACTGCGCGAGCTCATGGCCGAGCTGGGCTTCCGCACCGTGGCCGAGATGATCGGGCGCGTGGACCGGCTCGATACGCGCCAGGCGATATCGCATTGGAAGGCGGAAGGCGTGGACTTGTCCAGGCTGCTCTACCAGGCGCCGCTGGGCGAAGGGCCCTCCCTGAACTGGACCGGCACGCAGGACCACGGGCTGGAGAACGCGCTCGACAACGATCTGATCGCCGCAGCCGCCGATGCCATCGCCAAGCGCGAGCCGGTGCGGATCGAGAAGACCGTCATCAACGTCAACCGCACGGTGGGCGCGATGCTTTCGGGCGAAGTCGCGCGGCGGCACGGCCACTCGGGACTTCCCGACAACACGATCAACGTCAAACTGACCGGCGTTGCGGGCCAGAGCTTCGGCGCTTGGCTCGCCCACGGCGTCACGCTCGACCTGACCGGCGATGCCAACGACTATGTCGGCAAGGGCCTGTCGGGCGGCCGCGTGATCGTCCGCCAGCCCGACTACGTCGACCGCGAGCCGACCGAGAACATCATCGTCGGCAACACCGTGCTCTACGGCGCCATCGCCGGCGAGGCGTTCTTCAACGGCGTCGCGGGCGAACGCTTCGCCGTCCGCAACTCGGGCGCGATCGCGGTGGTCGAAGGTGTGGGCGACCACGGCTGCGAATACATGACCGGCGGCGTCGTCGTCGTGCTGGGCAAGACCGGGCGCAACTTCGCCGCGGGCATGTCGGGCGGTCTTGCCTACGTCTATGACGAGGACGGGCTGTTCGAGAAGCTGTGCAACACCTCGATGGTCGATCTGGAGCGCTTCTCGGCCGAGCCGGACGACGACGAAGGGGCAGGCCGTCCGCAGCAGCGCGGATCGAGCGTGCACGACTATGGCATGGGCGACGTCCTGCGCCATGACGCGGAACGCCTGCGCATCCTGCTGGAGCGTCACCACCTCCACACCGGCAGCAAGCGCGCCCGTGCGCTTCTGGACGACTGGGCCAATGCATTGCCCAAATTCGTCAAGGTGATGCCGCGCGACTATGCGCGCGCCTACCGACAGATCGAGGCCGAGCGGCTTGAAGCCGCATCGGTCGCAGCAGAATAAAGACAGGGCACCCAAAGACATGGGCAAGGAAACCGGCTTCCTCGAACTCGACCGTCGTGACCGCACCTATGCGGACGCGAAGGGGCGGCTGAAGCATTACAACGAATTCGTCGTGCCGTTGCCCGAGGGCGAGCTGCGTGCGCAGGCCTCGCGTTGCATGAACTGCGGCATCCCGTACTGCCACAACGGCTGTCCGGTGAACAACATGATCCCGGACTGGAATCATCTGGTCTATGAGGACGATTGGAAGAACGCGCTGGAAACGCTGCATTCGACCAACAACTTCCCCGAATTCACCGGCCGCATCTGCCCTGCCCCGTGCGAGGCGGCGTGCACGCTCAACCTCATCGACCAGCCGGTGACGATCAAGTCGATCGAGTGCCAGATCATCGACAAGGGCTGGGAGAACGGCTGGGTCACGCCGCAAGTCCCCGCCCGGCGCACCGGCAAATCGGTCGCCGTGGTCGGCTCCGGCCCCGCCGGCATGGCCGCCGCGCAGCAATTGGTGCGCGCGGGTCATTCGGTTACCCTGTTCGAGAAGAACGACCGGATCGGCGGATTGCTGCGTTACGGCATCCCCGACTTCAAGATGGAAAAGCACCTGATCAACCGGCGGATGAAACAGATGGAAGCCGAAGGTGTGGAGTTCCGCACCTCGACCGAGATCGGCGTCACCGTCTCGATCAAGTCGCTTAAGGAAAACTTCGACGCCATCGTCCTTTCGGGCGGCGCCGAGGAAGCGCGGCCGCTGGAGATTCCCGGCGCGGAGCTGCCCGGCGTGCACCTGGCGATGGATTTCCTGCGCCAGCAGAACAAGCGCAACGCCGGCGACGACGAGCTGCGCGCCGCGCCCGAAGGCACGCTTTCCGCCACCGGCAAGAACGTCATCGTTATCGGCGGCGGCGACACCGGATCGGATTGCGTCGGCACTTCGAACCGCCAGGGCGCCAAGTCGGTGATCCAGATCGAGATCATGCCCAAGCCGCCCGAGAAGGAAGACAAGGCACTGTCATGGCCGAACTGGCCGCTGAAGCTGCGCTCCTCCTCCAGTCACGAGGAAGGTGTCGAGCGCGACTGGGCGATCCTGACCAAGCGCGTCACCGGCGAGAATTGCGTGCAGGGCCTCGAATGCGTCCGGGTCGAATGGGAAGGCGGCCGCATGCAGGAAGTGCCCGGCAGTGAATTCACGCTGGAGGCCGACCTGATCCTCCTCGCCATGGGTTTCCTCGGCCCGCGCAAGCAGGGCCTGCTCGACCAGGCGGGCGTGGAGTTGGACGCGCGCGGCAACGTGCTGGCGGACACCGACAGCTACCGCACCAGCGACCCGCAAGTCTTCGCCTGCGGCGACATGCGGCGCGGGCAAAGCCTCGTGGTCTGGGCCATCCGCGAAGGCCGCCAGGCCGCCCGCGCGGTCGACGAGATGCTGATGGGCGCGAGCGAACTGCCGAGGTAAGGCTGCATCCCGGTGCCGGCCGGGAAGCGCGCGTCATTCCGGCGGGCGCCGATTGCCGGCCCATATTTATGACCGGGCGTTCCGCTGGCTCGGTAGCAACGCCGGCTTGCGCTGGCATGACGACATTTGCGGATCGCCAACCACTTTGCGGACTCGCCCGCCAAGTCTTTATTAACCATTGCCGGCTATCTTTTTCCCAATTGTGGGAAGGGTCGTACATGTCGGACCATGGTGTCCTCGCTGGCGAAAAGCGCCTCAACCGGAAGTGGCACGTGCTCTTCCAGGCCCTGCCTCTCGCCGGGTGCCTCCTGCTGGCATACGGCGTCTTCGCGCCAGCGAACCACGAGCCCGGCAAGACCGCCGCCGCGATCGCCGGCCTTTGCATCTCGATGCTGGTCGCCGGCATGAGCTTCGTCATGAGCGGCAAGGCGCTCAACGAATTCGAAGAGCAGCACATCCAGTTCGAACAGACGCGGCAGGCGCAGAGCCAGATCAGTGAACTGTTCGACATGACCGACATGCTGCAGGCGGCCGAGGATCACGACGATGCCGGCGCGATCCTGACGGCCACCGCAATGCGGCTCATGCCCTCGTTCGCCGGTGCGCTCTATGTCTTCAACAACTCGCGCGATCGGCTGGATCTGGCGAAATCCTGGAACCTTTGCGAAGGCTTCGATCCGGGCGAGACCCTTATGCCCGGCCATTGCTGGGCCTTGAAGCGCGGCAAGGCGCATATCAACGATCCGGGCGAGCGCAGCCTGCGCTGCACGCACCAGCTTGGTTCCGCAACGGCGATGGAAATCCCGATGATGGCGCGCGGCTCGGTCTTCGGACTGCTGGTTTTCGCCATCAATTCCGACAACGCGTTCGACGCGCTGCAGGAAAGCCGGCGGCTGGCGCGGGCGCTGGCCGATTCGATGTCGCTGGCATTGTCGAACATCGCCCTGCGCGAGCGGCTGCGGACGCAGTCGCTGCGAGATCCGCTAACCGGATTGTACAACCGGCGTTACATGGAAGACGCGCTGGAGCGCTATATCAGCCTGGCCGAACGGAGCGGCGCCGCGACGTCCGTAGTCATGATCGACCTCGACAATTTCAAGCGACTGAATGACGAATACGGCCATGCCAAGGGCGACGCCGTGTTGCGCGACGTGGCGGGGCAACTGGTGGGCGCGTTGCGCCCGTCGGACGTCGTCAGCCGCTATGGCGGCGAGGAACTGCTGGTCGTCCTCCCCAACTGCGGCCTGGACGACGCGCTCCTCAAGACCGAGGTGATGCGCTCACGCATCGAATCGTTGTCCGACGCGCATGGCATCGCGATCAGCGCTTCCTTCGGCGTCGCAACGGTCCCGCAGACATCGGCCCGCGCGATCGACGTCATCCCAATGGCGGATGCCGCGCTCTACGCCGCCAAGCAGGCGGGCAAGAACTGCGTCCGCGCCGCCGAGCGCCGCGAGGGCGGGCGCGACGAAAGCCATTTGCGGCTCACCCTGCCGTAGCCAATCCGACCACCTCGGCGGCACGGGCAATGCTTGTCCCCTGCCGGCTCGGAAATCACGGCAAACCAAGGATATCTGGACTCGTTCCGGTTCGATCTGGACCGGAACGAGGCTAGAGCGGCGCGACTTCCTGGTGGGCGGTGAAGCCGACGGTCTTTTCCCTGTCGAGGAAGCGGTGTTCGTCGGCGATGAATTCGGCCGATAGTTCCGGATTCTCCTTCATGAACTCGGCCATGTTCTCGTCGTTCTCAAAGGTGATGACGGTGACGCAATCGTATACCGGCTCCTTGAGGGGCTTGCCGAACTCATCAAGCCCGAACTGCGTCTCGGTATAGTTGCGGCGATAGTCCTTCATCAGGTGGCCGTGATGCTTCATCGCCATCTGGGCGTGGCTGCTTTCGTAATGCGCCTTGAACTCCTCGGGCGTCATTCCCGGCTTTCTTTTGAGCAGCAACACGATTTGCGGCATGGATCATCCTCCCGGTGGTGTTTGGCGGCGGTGTTTGGCCGGCTGATGGTGGCCGAAGCGCGAGACGGGAGCAAGCCGCTGCTTCAGCCGCGATGCGGAGGCAACGCCAAACCCCAGCGTATCGCCGCGCCGCGCAGGGCGAAACCGATGGCGGTGCCGATGGCCGCCGGCAAAGGCGCGGCGAGGCCCGCTCCGGTCAGCGCGACGAACAGCGCTGCCGCGACGAGCGCCGCGGTCACGTAGAGTTCGTGCCGCAGCAGGATCGAGGGCACGCCCGCGGTGATATCGCGGATGACGCCGCCGATGCAGCCGGTGATGATGCCCGCCGCCACCGCCGGCACCGGCAAGACGCCGAACTGCAGCGCCTTACCCGCGCCATAGACCGCGTATGCGGCAAGGCCCGCGGCGTCGAACCAGTCCAGTGCGCGCTCGGGCCACCACCTGGGGGGGATCGCCCAGGCAGCCAGCCCCACACCGACGCAGATAACCACCGGCGCGGCATCGCGCATCCAGAACACCGGGGCGCCGATCAGCAAGTCGCGCAAGGTGCCCCCGCCCGTGGCGGTGATCAGCGCGAAGAAGCAGATGCCGACGATGTCCAGCCGCTTGCGCACCGCGGCTATCGCGCCAGAAGCGGCGAAGACCGAGAGCCCCACCATGTGCAGCCAGGGCAGCAGCGGCTCGATGGTGGCCGGGAGATTGGGAGGCATCTACACGGACCAGTCGATCGCGCCGCGGCCGTGCTGTTCCAGGAAGGCGTTGGCCTGGCTGAAATGTCGGCAGCCGAAGAATCCCGAGTGCGCCGAAAGCGGGCTGGGATGCGGCGCGGTCAGCACCAGATGCGGCCCTTCGCGAAGCCCCGGCACACGCTCGGCCTTGCGACGCGCGTGGCTGCCCCACAGCATGAACACACACGGTTCCCTCTTACCCGCCACCGCCGCCACGACGGCATCGGTGATCGCTTCCCAACCCAAGTTCTGGTGCGATCCGGCGCGGCCCTCCTCAACGGTCAGCGCATTGTTGAGCAGCAGCACGCCCTGGCGCCCCCAGCTCTCCAGATTGCCGTGAGCACCGCATGGCAGGCCGAGGTCGCTCTCGATCTCCTTGTATATGTTGACCAGCGAGGGCGGCACTTTCACCCCCTCGGGCACCGAGAAGCACAGACCGTGCGCCTGCCCCGCGCCATGATAGGGGTCCTGCCCCAGGATCACGACCTTGACCCGGTCGAGCGGCGTCAGCTCCAGCGCGCGCAGCCGGGACCCGCGTGGCGGAAAGATGCGCTTGCCCGCGTTCTCCTCGGCGGTGAGGAAACCGCCAAGCTGACGCGCCGCGCGCGTCGCCAGTTCCGGCTCGAGCGCCGGACGCCACGTTTCGGGGATCGGGTCGGCGGACATCCTGACGGTTCCAAGGGCCTTTCGTTCAACCGGATACAAGGCGTTTTGTACGCCGCGATTTCCTGGCCGCCGGATGCTTCCATCCGGCTCGAAATCGCTCTAAGCACTTTGGCCATATGGCTGTCCATTTCCATGAAGAAGATCTCCCCGAAGGCGTGCTCGCCCAAGGGCCCGTCGCCGTCGATACCGAGACCATGGGACTGATCACCCCGCGCGACCGTCTGTGCCTGGTCCAGATATCCGACGGCCAGGGCGATGAGCACCTCGTCCGCTTCGCGCCGGATAGCGACTACGCCGCCCCCCATCTGAAGGCGGTGCTGGCCGATCCGGCGCGGCTGAAGCTTTTTCACTTCGCCCGCTTTGATCTGGCCGCGATCGATCACTATCTGGGCGTGATGGCAATGCCGGTCTTCTGCACCAAGATCGCCAGCAAGCTGGTGCGCACTTATACCGACAGGCATGGGCTGAAGGATCTCGTGCGCGAGCTGCTGGGCAAGGAAATCTCCAAGCAGCAGCAGTCGAGCGACTGGGGCGCGCCGGCGCTGAGCGATGCGCAGCAGGAGTACGCCGCATCCGACGTCCGCCATCTCCATGCCATGCACACGATCCTGGTCGAGCGATTGGCACGGGAGAAGCGGACAGAGCTGGCGCAGGCGTGCTTCGATTTCCTGCCGGCGCGGGCACGACTCGATCTTGCGGGCTGGCCCGACCACGACATCTTCAGCCACGAATCCGCCTGAGCGATGCGGAAGGCCAGCGCGTCTTGACCCAGCAGGCTGACCAGATCCGCGACCAGCGGCGCGCTTTCGCCACGCCAGGCGGGTTCCACGACCGGCTGATCGGTTTCCTCGGCAAGGCGCTTCCGGCGGCCATCGGGCTGGTTGCCGCGGTGATGATCATCTCCCCGCTCAGCCCGCGCGGCGACATCAGCTTCCTGCTCGACCGCAACAAGGTGGAGACCACCGCCGAGCGGATGAAGGTCGACAACGCCACTTACCGGGGGTCCGATTCGCGCGGTCGCGCCTTCAGCCTCACCGCCGGCAGCGCGGTGCAGACCACCGTGCGCCAGCCGATCGTGCAGATGGAGAAGCTGGCGGCGAAGATGCAGCTCAGCGAGGGTCCGGCGGACTTGTGGGCGCCTGAAGGATTCTACAATTTCCGCACGGAGAAAGTCGCCGTCGCCGGCCCGGTCAATTTCCGCGCGGCGGACGGGTATCGAATGGTCACCCGCAACGTCGCCATCGACCTGAAGAGCCAGCGCGCGGTGGGATCGGGCGGCGTCGCCGGGGCGGTGCCGACGGGCACGTTCAGGGCACGGAGCATTTCCGCCGATCTCGAGGATCGCACGATCGTGCTTGAAGGAAACGCGCGGCTGCGTATGACACCGGGCAAATTGAGGATACCCCAATGACGCGCCGCCTGCTTCCGGGCTCCCCCGCTGGCCGCCCAATGTACTTCGCCGCCACCGCGGCGCTCGCCGGCGCGGCGGCCGTGCTGGCTATCGGTCAGCCGTCGCGGGCCCAGACCTTCTCCGGACACAATTCCAACGCGCCGGTGGACTACGCCGCCGATCGCATCGAGCTGCAGGACAAGCAGGACCGCGTCGTGCTGGCAGGCAACGTCGACATCAAGCAGGACCGCCTGCGCCTGCGCGCGGCGCGCACGACCGTTGCCTTCACCGATGCCGGATCGCTCAAGATCCAGCGCATCACCGCGTCGGGCGGGGTGATCGTCACCCGTCAGGACGAAGTGGCGCGCGGCGATGTCGCGGTCTACGATTTCAACCGCCGGATCATCACCATGGTCGGCAACGCCTCGCTCAAGCGCGGCGGCGACACGCTTTACGGCAAGCGTTTCGTCATCGACCTCAACAGCGGGGTTTCGACCGCCGATGGGCGCGTGTCCGGCACCTTCTCGGTTCCCGCGCGCAACTGACGACAGGAGCGATTGACTGGGGACAGGAGCGATTTTTCGGAATTCGGGATCGTCAGCCAGGGGCACCACCACCGGCGGGACAAGTCAAAACGCGCGATCGTGTACGAGGACACGGAGAGTGAGTGCTATGATTTTGACGTCGCGCCAGATGGTCCATCCTTCGAGGTATTCGAGGTCGGACTGGAGGCGGTAGACGAGGTCGGCTTCGTGG
>DATEEP010000037.1:0-8046 GCA_035281095.1 Novosphingobium sp.
GTCGTCCAGCCATCCCTGACGTCGCTCGGTCCAATATTGCGCCTTGGGTCGAACAGTGGAGGGGTCGTCCAGGCTGCCTGCCTTGATCGCGATCACGCCGTTCGACAGACGTGAGTAAAGCGACGATCCACATTGCGGGCAAAAAAATCTCAATACCTTGTTGCCGCTGTCGCCAACGTCTTCGTAAGCCGTCGCAGCGCCTTCAAACCGGATGTCGTCGGGCGCTACCATGACATTGGTGGAAAAGGCTGAACCGCTTGACTTCTGGCAGTGCGAACAATGGCAGAGGATGGCGGGTTGATCCCGCTCGGCGATCCGATACCGTACCGCGCCGCACAGGCATCCCCCGGTGCGTTCCTGTGCATCAGACAATGGAATATCCTCCATCAACGACCATTTCCGTGCCCGTCATGAACTGCGAGGCGTCGGATGAGAGAAAGAGCACGGCATTGGCGACATCGTCAACCTCTGCCCATCGTCCCATGGGAAAGCCGGCCGCGACATGGGCGCGCGCCGCTTCCAGGTCGGGGAAGCGCCCCGCGGCCACCGCCGGCAGCAAGCCGCTGATGCCAAGGTCCGTGTTGACAGGTCCGGGATGGACGGTGTTGACGCGAATGCCGCTTCCGCTCCGCGCGAATTCAACGGCGGCGCCCTTGGTTAGCAACCGAACCGCGCCCTTCGTGGCGGAGTAAGCGGCCTGCATCGGTCCGGCTATCTGCCCGTAGATCGATGACAGGTTGATGATCGAGCCGCCGCCGCTGGCCGTCATCAGGGGCGCCACCTGCTGCATGCCGATCCAGACGCTTTCGACGTTGATCCGATGGATATTGCGAAATTCCTCCAGCGAGGTCTGGAGGAACGGCTTGTTCAGGATGATCCCGGCATTGTTGACCAGAATGTCCAGCCGGCCTTCCTGATCTTCGATGCTGCGGAGCACATCGGCCCAATGTTCAGGCCGGGTAACGTCCTGCGACAGGAAACGGCCCGGCACGCCTGCCTTTTCGCTATCGTCTATGTCGGTCGACACGACGGTCGCGCCATGCTCCTGAAGGCGCTCGGCGATGCGGCGTCCGATGCCTTTGCGCGCGCCCGTTACCAGAGCCACTTTCCCGTCGAGATTGAACATCGACTGCATTCTCCCTGCTTGCGGGGCCGCCACGCCCGGCCCTCACGATGCATTCAGGTAGCGGACGCGCAGGGGCCTTGCCCCCGGCCAATGACCGCAGTCCCCTTCCGGGCCGCCATCCCGGAAGAAGCTGCGGCTGTCGCATCGGTCATTTCTTGCGCACGGGCACTTTGTCCGGGCAGCGGACGATGAAGCCGGTTGTGCGGACCTCATCGGGGCTGCAATCCAGAACGATATCGGGCAGGATCGTCGTCAGCGCGCGCAAGACGTGCGTGAAGCTCTGCCGCGCCAGTTGCTGGCCCATGCAGGTGTGCGTCCCCATGCTGAACGTCAGGTGGGGCTTGCGCTGACGCCGTATGTCGAACTTGTCCGCGTCGGGCCAGATCCGCGGATCGCGGTTGGCGACGCCGAAAACGCCGTACATGCTGGATCCGGCGGGGATGGCGACGCCGGCCAGTTCCGTGTCGCGGGCCGCGGTGCGTGGCAGGACGAAGCCGGACGGCATCCAGCGCAGCACTTCTTCGATGGCGTTGGGCCACAGGCTGCTGTCCTGCACGACCGCGTCATATTGTTCGGGGTGCAGCATGAAGGAATAGCCGATATTCGCCGTTTGCCGCCAGGTCGTCTCGATCCCGGCGGGCAGCAGAAACCGGCAATAGACGATGAGTTCGCGCGGGCTGAAGCGCCGCCCGTCCCGCTCGGCATTATGCATCAGCGACATCAGGTCGCCCTTGTCGAGATCGCCCTGCGCCAGGCGTTCTGCATAGACTTTGCCGAAATATTCATCCAGTTCGACCGCCGCCCCCATCGCCGCTTCGAAGTCGCGGGGGCCGCCAAACACGGCTTCTCCCAGTCCGACAAAATAGCTGAGGTCCGCCATGTTGATGCCGATGACGCGCGCCATGCTCATGTACAACATGGGCAGCGCAAGGTCGCGACACAGGTCGGCAGGTTCGCCGGCGTCGACCATCAACCGGATGCGCCGTGTCAGGAATTCGGCGATCGGCGCGATCGTCATGTCAGCCAGGTCGGTCAGATACTGGCGGGAAAAGATTTCCATTTCGAACAGGCGCCGCATCGCCTTATGCTCGGCGCCGTCCAGTTCGTTGACGAAAGTGAAGCCGGGATTCTGGGCGTCGCCATGGGCGCCATAGGCGTCTTTGTTGACGAAGGTCTCGCGGTCCAGTACCATCGACCGCAGCGCGTCAAAACCGACCACCGCGAAATTGGGCAGCGAAAGGTCCCGGCCAAAGCCGTTATAGACCTGCACATCGCCGTAGCGGCCGTCCTTATACTGGATCACGTCCTGCCCGGCGTCGCGCAGCCGACCGAAATGCGTGAAGGGGTCAATGGACACCGCCGGCTCCATGCCGGTCGCATGATGATCCGCCGACCGAAGCTGAACCTCCGGAATATTGCGGATCACTCGATCCATCTGGTCCATCATCGCGTGGTCAAGCAGCGCGTTATCCGGAAGAGTCTCCAGTGCTACAGTCATCTCTTTCTCCACTTTGAGGCGGCGGGTGTCTGTCCAGCGTCCGCCATGTCTTGTCAGGCCCCAAGCTTGTCGATCGCGCTCGTCAGCAGGCCATGATGCACTTCCCACATGCGCTTCTGCGCGGGCCAGAATTCGCGCGGCATGCGCCGCATGCCGATCGCGCCCCATGTGGCCACGCGATACGCGGCGAAGGCGCGGCAGTAGGCGAAGTCATCCAGCGTCCCGCCCGCCTCCGTGTAGAAGCGGATCGTGTCCTCTTCGGTCGGCATGGGCGCGATCTGGTCGCCAAATTCGGCGATCCCGGCCATCGCCGCCAGGAAATAAGCCACGTCCATGCCCGGCAACCCATAATGGGTGAGTTCCCAGTCGAGCAGCGCGGCGATGGAGCCGTCATCCCGGAACATGGTGTTGGCGATAGTCAGATCGCCATGCGAAATCACCGGCGATCGGCCGCGAGGGGCATATTCCCGCATGACTTCAGACGCTTCTTCCAGCGCCTTACGCATGCCGGTATGGAGTTCGGCGCGGTCCCCTTCCTCCTGGTCGGGGAATTTGGCGTGCAATTCAGCGAGCGCCCAGTCGATTTCCCGGTCGAGGAAATGCTTGTCCGCACCACCGCGCGCATCAAGGATAGGCAGCGAAAGTGTGTCCACCGGAATGGCGTGAAGCTTGGCCGCCAGGCCGAACAGGTTGCGCATCATCGTTTCGCGCAGGGCGTCGTTGGAATTCGCGAAGAAGCCATTCTGGAGATATTGGATGCTCGGCGCATGCGCGAACACCCGGCGCATGATGAGAGCTGGGTGCCCCGCGGCGATCCGCCCTTCCTTATCCAACCATATGGCTTCCGGCACGGGAATATCCTGAGCGCCAAGCGCGCGCATGAGTTCAAATTGCGCCGGGAGCGACGTCTGGCTGAAAATGCCCGCGCCGCCCAGTTCGTAGCGCAGCACGAAGGATCCATGATAGTCGGACGCTTGTTCGCCCGCGATCTCGAACAGGATCGTGCCCCCCGAAGCGCCCGCGGCGAGAGCTTCGCTGTTCAGCAGCACCCGGAAATCCTGCCCCTTCAGCTCCGGCTGATCGGCGAGAAACGCGTGGATCGTTTCGGCCGTGACGGGGCTTGGAGCGTCCGCAAGCCCCTTCAGGGCCGCCAGCGAATCCGAATTATGCTTGCTCATTTGCCGTTTTCCAGTTCGAGAAATGCTTCGCGGGCGGCGCCGAGGCCATCCTTCTGGATCAAATAGCCGTCAGCAAAGCGACTGAGCCCATTGTCCAGCGAGGCGCCCACCAGGAAGAAGGGACGGGTCGTGCCGTTGCGCGGATTGAAGATGGTATCGACGATGCCGCCGCCGACGCGATCGCCGCAGCGGATGGTGCTGGGCATGGACAGTTCGAAATGCTTGCCCTCCATTTCCAGGACGACATTGCCATAACCTTCCGCCTCGAACATCAGTTCGCCCAGTTCCTCGCAGGATACCACGACGCGCGCATTGCGGATCGACATGCCGTCGGCGAAATTGGTGCCGACCCAGGCGTCCTCCACCGTGACGACATAAGTCACGCCATCCTTGACGATATAGTTGAACGGCATGTTGTCGCCCGAATGGGCACGCCCGTTGCCGAAACCGAAGGAGAAATCATCGCCCAGGGCGCCGCCCATCCACCAGGCTGCGTAGAAGTCGGCCTTGGGATTGTGCAGCAGGCGGGTGCCCCAGCTATGATCACGATAGGTGAAGCCGGACACTTCATGTATTTCATCACCGATGCGCACGCGGCCGGTCACCAGACCGCCGGCCTGAACATGGTTCGGCGCGATCGTTTTTGCTACCGCCGTCCGGTCGGAAAAGGAGAAGAAGTCATAGGTGGGGTGAACGTCACGGACGGTAAGGTCGAGTTCGCAATGCTCATCCGCCGCGACCCAGTGGCTGCCCTGTTCGAAGAAGCGGGCGGAGAGGAAGTCATCGGTCGAAAAAGTATCTGCGCTCGCATCGTGGGGGCGCCAAGGCAGATTCTGCGTGCTGCGGGTATAGGCATTGCCATTGCGGCTGACGATGCCGAAGCAGCATTTGGTGAAACCGCGGTTGGGCTGGTGCCCGATCCTCATGAAGCCACCGATCTGCTTGTCGGTGTCGGCCCAGCCAAGGACGTTGCTTTCCTGCCACCATTCATTGTCGCCCGGCTCGTGCGGACGATCGGCGGAGAGGGGAAGTTTAATCGGTTCGACAATCATGCCGCATGTCCTTTTTCTTCACGAGGATGGCCCTACCAGCGCTTAGCGCACCGCGGGTGATCCCGGCATCCTCACTTAACCTTGGCAGGCGGGTAGCCTTGGGGGTCGAAATGCATTAGTTTAGGCGATTAATCAACAACTGAATCTCAGGAGAACAGGATGGCTGAGCAGCGTTCCGTCTGTCGCATCTGCATCGGCGCGTGCGGTACAATCCTAACAGTCGAGGATGGCGAGATAAACCGGATCAGCGGCGACAGGGCGCATCCGTTGAGCCGGGGCTATGCCTGTATCAAGGGCTTGGCCGCAGGTGAGGCGCACGCCGCTCCTGACCGCATCCGGCACGCCATGAAGCGGCAGCCGGACGGCAGTTTCCGCCCGATCGACCTGGATCTGGCGCTTGGCGAAATCGCCGAGCGCGTCCAACAACTGCAGGCGGAGGAAGGGCCTGACACCGTAGCGATCTTCAAGGGCACCCAATCCTATCTGAACGTCGCCCTGTCCTCGATGCTTGAGGCTTGGGCGCGGGCGATCGGGTCGAAGAATTTCTTCACCACGATGACCATCGACCAGTCCGCCAAATATGTATCCTGGGAACGACTCGGAAACTGGGGGGCGGGCAAGCATCATTTCCATGAATCGGATGTCATGATGCTCGTGGGCACCAATCCGCTGGTGTCGCTATCCGTGATGGGAATGTTTTCCTACAATATGACCAAGCTCGTGCGGGAAGCGAAAGCGCGCGGCATGAAGTTCATCGTCATCGACCCGCGGAAGACGGAGATGGCGGAACAGGCCGACATTCATCTTCAGCTGAGGCCCGGGCAAGATCCCACCCTGTTCGCCGGCCTGATACGCGAGGTCCTGGTCAATGATTGGCATGATCGCGAATTTTGCGAGCGCCATGTCGAGGGACTGGCCAAACTGCGTCAGGCGGTGGAACCCTTTACATTGGATTATGTCTCGGCGCGGGTCGATGTTCCCGCCGCGCAGATTACGGCAGCGGCGCGCATGTTCGCGCTTGAGGCTCGCAAAGGTCCCGCGATCACCGGGACCGGGCCCAACATGGCCGCCCGATCCAACCTGGCTCAGCACATGATCGACGTTCTCAACGTCGTGTGCGGACGGTTCCGGCGCGCGGGCGACCCGATTGACAATCCTGGCATTCTCAACCCCCAGACCGATGTTCACGCGGAAGTGATCGCGCCGAACCGCTCCTGGACGACCGGACCCAAGAGCCGAGTGCGCGGCATTGGCGGCATGTATGGCGAAATGATGAGCGCGACCTTGCCGGAAGAGATATTGACGCCTGGCGAGGGGCGCATTCGGGCCTTGTTCGTCACAGGCGGCAATCCCGCCGTGGCCATGCCTGACCAGGAAAAGGCGGTGGCGGCATTCAAGGCGCTCGACCTGCTGGTGGTCGTGGATCCGTTCATGACGCCGACTGCTCGATTGGCCGACTACGTGCTGCCGCCCAAATTGATGTATGAGCGTGAGGATCTGCTGATGGGTCCGGGCTATGAAGCCTTCTTCATGCCGGTGCCTTTCCAGCAATATGTCCACGCCGCCGTCACGCCGCCCAGCGATACGCAAGTGGCCGATGAGTGGTGGATTTTCTGGGATTTGGCGCGGCGCTTGGGTAAGCAGATCGTGCTCAACGGCATTCCGATGGACATGGATCAGACGCCGCAGACTCGCGATGTGCTGCGGATCATCGCCCGCGACGCGCTGATCAGCGTGGACGAATTGGCGGTGGAGCCCGAACCCCGCATTTTCGAGATACCCAAGGGGATTGTGAAGCCTGCCCGAGAGGGCGCGGATGGCCGATTCGACGTCATGCCTGCCGATGTCACTTCTGAATTGACCGAGGTTCATGCAGAAGCCCGGGAAGGCGCGAAGCATGAAGATGCCGCGGCCTATCCCCTGAGCCTCATTTCACGCCGCATGCGGGAGGTGATGAATACGGTCGGGATCAACCTGCCGATGATCCGCAAGCGTCACAGCTATAACCCCGCCTATATGCATCCTGAAACTATTGCGGCCCTCGGCGCGGAACCCGGCACGCTGGTCAGGATAGAGTCGGATCATGACTTCATCTTCGGCAGGCTTGCGGAGGATGCCGGGCTGCGCCGCGATGTCGTATCCATGGTTCATTGCTGGGGCGGACTGCCGGAGGACGAGGCGGACTACGATCAGGTCGGGTCGTGCACCGCGAAGCTGGTCAGCCTGGACAAGCATGTCGAGGCGATCAACGCCATGCCCCGCATGAGCGCGATTCCCATACGCGTTGAAATCGCCTGATCCGGTCGTGCTGGGCGCAGACCACCCGATCGGTTGTCTGCGCCCTTTGTTTTTCTTCTTGGGGGGAGGAGTGCGGAATTTGCCGCCAGCGCCCGATCTATCAGCAATGCTAAGGCCGTTGCTCGACCGCAATGCCGAAGAGAAGCATGTCGGTCGTGTGACGGATCAGCTTCCGCTTGATGTCCGCATCGACGCCTTTGTAACCAAACAGGTGACCAAGCGAATATTGACCGTCGAAGATGCGCTGACAGGCGCCCAGCACGGTGAAATAGAATAGCATCGAATCAACGGGCTTGATGTCTCCCGCTGCTATGCCTTCTTTCAGCAGGGCTTCGTGCGCGTCAAAGATCGGACGCACTAGCTTTTCGGTGACCTCTTCGACGATCGCGGGCGTTCCGCGCCTCACCAGGATCAATGTGAGCTGGTTCAGATAGGGATATTTAAAATAAAGGTTGATCAAGCCGGAAATGTGGATGCGCAGCTTGTCCAGCACCGGCCGGTTGGACTGGATCAGATCCCGCAACTGCGCCTGCCCCTGCTCGAAGTCGCGGGTGAGCAGTGCCAGCAGGAGCTTGTCCTTGCCGCCGAAATAATAGCTGATCAGTCCCGGATTGACGGCGGCCCGTTGGGCGATCTCCACGACCGAAGGTTCGTCGCCGAAATTTTCGCGCATCAGGTTTGAGGTCGCATCCAGCAGAGCGGTTCGCGCATCGAAGGTCGTCTGCCGCGGCGCAGCGGATGTCCGTCGCGTCGCCGTACCATAGCCTGCCTTTTTTTCTCCCTTCGCCGCGATCCTCCCCCTCATGCTTATCTTACCCTTTCTTCCGTTATTTCTTATCCCTTGGGGATGTAGATCGCCTTGGGCTGCGTAAATTCCATCAACCCCGCTTGGCC
>DATEEP010000038.1:0-7012 GCA_035281095.1 Novosphingobium sp.
TCGGGCCTTCAGCTCGCGATGGCGAGCCTGATGTCGCCCGTCTCGATATGGTCGAGGAACCAGCGATACGTGTCGGCGATGCCCTGTTCCAGCCGGGTCGATGGGGACCAGCCGAGCGCGCGGAGCTTGTCGGCGGACATCAGCTTGCGCGGAGTGCCGTCGGGCTTGGAGAGGTCGTTGACGATCTCCCCATCGAAGCCCACCGCCTTGACTACCATCTCGGTCAATTCACGGATGGTGACGTCCTCGCCAGAGCCGAGATTGACATGCTCGTCTCCCGAATAGTCCTTCATCAGAAACACGCAGGCGTCGGCGAGGTCGTCGACGTGGAGGAACTCGCGCCGCGGAGTGCCCGTGCCCCACATCGTGATCGAGGGTGCGCCGCTCAGCTTGGCTTCGTGCGTCTTGCGGATCAGCGCCGGCATGACATGGCTGGCGGCGAGGTCGAAATTGTCGCCTGGCCCGTAAAGGTTGGTCGGCATGGCCGAAATGTAGTCGCAGCCATGCTGGCGGCGATAGGCCTGGCATAGCTTGATGCCGGCGATCTTGGCGATCGCGTACCACTCGTTGGTAGGCTCCAGGGGGCCGGTCAGAAGCGAGGCTTCCTCGATCGGTTGCGGCGCGAACTTGGGGTAAATGCAGCTCGACCCCAGGAACATCAGCTTCTCGACCTGGTGGCGATACGCCGCCTCGATGATGTTCGCCTCGATTATCAGGTTGTCGTAAAGGAAGTCTGCCGGATAGCTGTCGTTGGCGAGGATGCCGCCGACCTTGGCCGCGGCGACGAAGGCGGCATCGGGACGATTTTCGGCGAACCACGCGCGCACCGCGGCCTGATCCCTGAGGTCAAGTTCGGCGCGCGAGGCAGTGAGCACCTCGCAATTCTCGCGCTCCAGGCGGCGCACGATCGCTCCGCCGACCATTCCGCGATGCCCGGCGACATAGACCTTCTTCCCCGTGAGGTCGTAGGGTTCACCGATCGCCATCGTCAGGCGTCCTTTGCGATCGGAGCGAGCTTCATCACGTCAAGGTCGGCCATCACCATTTCGCGGGTCAGGTCACGGATCCGGGTCTCGTGCGTCCATCCCAGCTTCGTCTTCGCCTTCGTCGGATCGCCGATCAGCAGATCGACCTCGGTCGGACGGAAATATCGCGGATCGACCTCCACCAGGCACTTGCCGGTTTCGGAGCAATAGCCCTTTTCGTTCTCGCCTTCGCCTTCCCAGCGCAGCTTGATGCCGATATCCTCGAACGCCCATTCGACGAACGTGCGCACCGGCGTCGTCTCGCCGGTGGCGAGCACGTAGTCGTCCGGCGTGTCCTGCTGCAGCATCAGCCACATGCCGCGCACGTATTCGCGGGCGTGACCCCAGTCGCGCTTGGCATCGAGATTGCCGAGCCAGAGCTTTTCCTGCCGGCCGAGCTTGATCGCGGCGACGGCACGGGTGATCTTGCGGGTGACGAAAGTCTCGCCGCGCAGCGGGCTCTCATGGTTGAACAGGATGCCATTGGACGCGTGCATCCCATACGCTTCGCGGTAGTTGACCACGATCCAATAGCCGTAAAGCTTGGCGACGCCGTAGGGCGAGCGCGGATAGAACGGGGTGGTTTCCTTCTGCGGCACTTCCTGCACGAGCCCGTAGAGCTCCGAGGTGGAAGCCTGATAGAAGCGCGTGGTCTTTTCCATGCCCAGGATGCGGATCGCTTCCAGGAGACGCAATGTCCCCACCGCGTCGGCGTTGGCCGTGTACTCCGGGGTCTCGAAGCTGACCGCGACGTGGCTCTGCGCCGCGAGGTTGTAGATCTCGGTCGGCTGGATCTGCTGGACCAGGCGGATGAGGTTGGTCGAGTCGGTCAGATCCCCGTAGTGGAGGTGGAACTTCGCGCCCACGACGTGCGGGTCCTCGTAGATGTCCTCGATGCGGCCGGTGTTGAATGAGGAGGAGCGGCGCTTCACGCCGTGCACCTGGTATCCCTTGTCTAGAAGCAATTGCGCCAGATAGGCTCCGTCCTGGCCGGTCACGCCCGTAATTAAAGCCACTTTCGCCATTCGAAATTTGCTCGCGCTATGAATCAGAGCCCTTGTCTTCGCAGATGCAGCAAGACCTGGCAACCGGCTAGAGCCCGATGATTCCAGATCGACCCACTTTCGTCATTGCGCGCCCTGCGAAGCAATCCAGGGCCGCGTTGCACCGCCCTGGATTGCCGCGCGGCCGCGGCCCAACCGGCCCAGGTTTTCCGGCGATGGGACGTCAGCGTCGCCGAAGCCAGAACGAGCATCCGTCGCGTTCGGGGGGAAGGGTAAAGCCAGGCACGACCCGAGCGAACGCGCCGGGATTCGCCCTGCCGATCCAATAGTTCGCAAGCATGACCTCGAAGCGATCCCCTCCACTCAGCAGGGCTTCCATCAGGTACTGCTCGTCCCAGATCTTGCGCTGCCCAAGGACGAGATAGGGGTGGAGATCGTGCGGCGTGTAGACGTCGTGGACGTGGACGATGACACCGGGGGCAAGCATCGGCAGGATCTCAAGGTATTCCCGCACCACGTCGCCCTGCGGCCGGATGGCATGGGAGGAATCGATGAAAAGGACGTCGCCCGCTTCCAATTCGGCGAACAGCGAAAGTGGGGCATCCTCCACCCGCATGCGCAGAACCGTCGCTCCGGTCGCCTCCAGCCACGGCATCTCGAACGGTTCCATGCACACGTGTCTCGCCGGGGACGGTCCCTGCGCGAGCGCGGCCGCTACCACCCGGGTCGAATGGCCCGATCCGATCTCGAACACACGCTTGGGGCCAAATTCGCGGATCATCGCGTAAAGCACCAGCGCGTCGACCCGGCCATAGTTGGGGTTGTCGAAATCGAAGTCGGCCAGGGCCACGGATGCTTCCGGGGAATAGGCGGAAAGGCGGTCAAGCAATGCGACCTGTTCGTTCTCGCGCAGATCTATGCCGGGAAGGTCCCGCGCGGCATCGAGGTCGGTACGCACATCCGAAGGGAACACCACGGGTGAATAGTAATGGTGGCGCAGCAGCGCCACGCCCACCCGGTCCAGGATGGAGCGGGTGACGCCCGCTCTCCACCCCAGCCGCGCGATGAGGAAGAGCAGCGGAGCGATCAGCACCGCGATAGGCGCCAGGCACCAATCGACCACAGGTATCGTCGCTTCGACCAGCGCCCGCTTGCGCGAGACGCGGTAGGGGCGCTTGTTTCGCTTCGCGCGCCGCGACGAGGCCGGCATCATGCCTCTCCGAAACAAGTGCGGCCCGACACGCTTCGGGAAAAATCGACTGGAGTGATTTCGAGGCGGGTGGAATCACCTGCCGGCTCGGAAATCACGGCGGACAAAGAATATGCGAAGGCCAGGGCCGCTGGATGGCTCACGGGCGGAAGCACGCTTTAGCGGCCCGCGCATCCCACATAGACCACGATTTCCAGCGTCTGGGGCTCCGTCGCGCCGTTGCGCACGCTCACCCGCCATTTGTCGCCCATCGGCAAGGTGCTGACGACTTCCAGCGGAGCGGCGTTCTTCTCGATGTTGTAGCCGCCTGAAACCGCCACCGTGCCCGAAGGACATGTCGCCGTATGGGTCACGATCTTCCCGGGCTGGGCCGCCAGGCGGTTCGTGTCCATTCTCCATTCGACGCTGCCGCCGTTCCCGCCACCGGAAGGGTCGGAACTGCAGCCGGTCGTGGCGAGAGCCAGGGCGGCGGCCAGGGCGGCCAGGACTGGAAGGGACCTTCGCATCAAAGCGCTCCTTGTCGATGCGATGGCCCGCAACGCGCGCACCGCCATTGGCTGGGCCGTGATTTCGGCTGTTCGGTAGCGCGTTGCCGCCGATCAGCCAACCGGTTTCCTCGGCATGTCGCCGCCGCCTCGCGGCTAGAGAGTGATGACTTCGGTTTGAAGCACTTCGTCATTGCGACCCCGGACTTGATCCGGGGGAAGCAATCCAGGGCTACGCAGCGTTGCCCTGGATTGCCGCGGGGCTCCGCTCCTCGCAATGACGAAGCAATGTAAAGTCATCATGCTCTAGCCTCGTTCCGGTCCGGATTGAACCGGAGCGAGTCCGGATATCCTTTGTTTGCCCCGATTCCCGAGCCGGCGGGTGATCCCACCTGCCTCGAATCATTTTAGCGCCAGCTATCGAGCCACATCCAGGCCTGAAATGCGCCGCCGCCTTGCGACAGCGGGATCGCCGAAATGATCGGATAGAACCATGCGAACATCGCCACCGATGCCGCCACGGCGCCCGGCGCGAGCCATGCCCGCCGGCCGCCTTTCGCGAAGAGCGCATCCAGCGCCAACGCCAGGCATCCCATCAGGAATGCGCCGGGGAGCAGATAGTGATAGTAGAACTGCACCGGCTTGGCGGCGGCGATCCAGAACGCGACCGCAATAAGGTAGGCCGCCGAAAGCGCCAGCGCATCGGCACGCTTTCGCGCAAGCCCGGCCCAGATGCACCATGCCAGGCCCGCCAGCCCGGCCAGCATCGTGAACGGATTGCCCAGCATGAGGACCCCGCGCTGCGCGCCGTCGATCTCTTCGTAGAGATACCAGACCGGCCGCGTGTTCATCACCCACTCGTGCCAGGCGCTCTGGTTCGGATGGGAGCCGGTGGCGGACGCCTGGAGCGCGACCATCTTCAGATGCTGGCCGACAATATCGTAAGGCTGGATCGCGGAAGCAGGGGAGGCGTAGAAAAACGCCGGGGCGAAAGTCAGCCAGTAGACGATCAGCGGCACGATCCCCAGCCAGAATACGGCCAGGACCAGCGGTTTGGCTCCGGCGCGGTCGGCCGGTACGCCGTTTCGCCGCGCCGCCGAATCCCGCCGGCCGAGGATCGTCAGCACGAGGGCGGGGAGCGCGACGAAGGGCGCGACGCTCCATTTCGCGCCGAGCGATAGGCCAAGACACAGGCCGGTGGCGGCGAGACGCGGATTTGGCCGGCGCGTTTCGGGAGCCAGCGCGGCGGCGAATTGCCACAGGGCGACGATCAGCAGCGCCGCCGCGAAGATGTCCAGCATCGCGATACGGCTCTGGATGAACCACATGAAGTTGGTGGCCAGCAGGATCGTACCGGCAATCGTCGCGAACCGTCGGCGGCTGGTCCACCACATCAGCCGGGAAAAGGCGAACAACCCCAGCGTCCCGATCAGCAACGAGGGCAATCGCCAGCCCATCGCCCGATCGCCCAGCGTGGCGATCGAGGCCGCCATGATTTCCTTGGCGAGCAGAGGATGCTCCTCGTTCGCCGGGACAAGCTGCAACAGGCTGCGCGCCGCTGGAATGTAGTGGGTCTCGTCGAAATAGAGGCTTGCCGGCGAAAGCAGGCCATACGAGCAGCAGGCGGCGAAGAGGGCGGCGATGGCCATGCACCACGGGAGCGGATCGCCTCCGTAGGCCGAAGCCCCGGCCGTTTCCAGGCCCGTTCGCTCGGAGAGCGGTCCGGCGCCCGCCTTCACCCAGGCGGGAAGGCGCGGACCACGCCGCCGCCGGCCGGGAGACCCGCCGGGAAGACCCTCGCCCGAAATCCAGTGGGGTGCCGGCTCGAAGATCGCGCTCGCCATCGCCCAGAACATGCCGGTGGCGCGGATCAGGGCGGATACCTCGATTGCCCAGCGGCCCGCCGAAAATGCCGCCCCTTCCTGCCCGGCGAAGAACCACAGCTCGGAAATGAAGGCCAGCAGGCTGCCCGCCGCAAAGATGACGATGGGTGCGCGGCGCCGGATCGTCAGCAGCAGCAGCGGGTAGATCCATAGATCGAACTGCGGTGAATAGACCTTGTTCACGAACACGAACCAGATGAGGATGGGGGTGAACAAGGTCCACGCGTGCCGCGCATGCCGGCGCCAGCCGAGCGCGGCGATTGCGGCCGAACCGGCGACGACCAACCCCGTTGCAAGTGTGTTGCGACCCTCATGCGAGACCGTGACCAGGCCGTGGCCGCCCAGGATTTCCCAGATCGAGGCAGCGGTCGTGGAGCGTTGAGCGGAAAACTGGTAGAACTGAAGCCAGTTGTCGAAGGCCATCCATGCAATCGGCGCGTTCACCGCGATCCAGGCGCCGAGGCCTGCCGCTCCTACCGCCGCGCTTCTCGCAAAGCGGCGAGACAACGGATCCTGGTCCGCGACCAGCAACGCCTGCAGGCACAGCAAAGGAACCAGCAGTGCGGGATAGAGCTTGGCCGAAGCGCCAAGCCCCGCCAGCAACGCCGCCGGCACCAGCCGCCCGTTGCGTGCCATCAGGAGCGCGCCGATCGACAGGGCTACGGCCATCATGTCCCAGTTATGCGCCATGTAGACGACCAGGAGCGGCGATGCCGCCCATGCCCACAGGCGCGCCCGCGGAACGCCGAAGCGCCGCAACATGTCCAGAACGACGAAGGCGAAAGCGAGGTTGACGATCGCGACGACGGTCAGGAATGCGGTTGAAATCGCCGCCGCGTCAAACAGGGTACGGGTTAGCAGGCCTTCCAGCCAGATCAGGGCCCCCGTCAGAACGGGGTACTCGATCCGGGCTTCGATGTACGGCACTTGCCCGGCGGCAACGCCGCGAAGGCTCCAGAACGGTATTACATCGGTGTAGCAACCGGTGCGGTACTGGATCAGATCGTACCAGACGCCGCCGGAAAGGCAGTGCGCCTTGAAAGCCCAGCCGGCAATGCCGGTAACCGCGAGCGCCGCATAGAGGAAGAGCAGGGCATTGCGCCTGACCGCCGTCGACGCGGCCCACGCCCTCGCTGCTGACGTATCAACCGAGCCGATCATCGACGCCCCTTGCCCGCGTACTGCCGCGCACGGCGCGATTCACGGGTTCACGATATATGCGGCGCGGCGAATGGCAAAGCGTTCATGATGATCCCGCGGCCTGACCGGCGGGACAAGTCAAAACGCGCGATCGTGTACGAGGACACGGAGAGTGAGTGCTATGATTTTGACGTCGCGCCAGATGGTCCATCCTTCGAGGTATTCGAGGTCGGACTGGAGGCGGTAGACGAGGTCGGCTTCGTGG
>DATEEP010000039.1:0-7888 GCA_035281095.1 Novosphingobium sp.
GCCGTCGGTCAGGGCGGTCTTGCCGTCGAGCGACGCAGCGACCTTGAGGCGGACCCAGGGAGTCTTGCGGATCATGCGGCTGAAGAAGCCGATGTTGAGTTCGCGGGCTTCCTCGGCGCCGGGGCCGATCTCGACTTCGACGCCCGCGGCGCGCAGGCGCTCGAAGCCTTGGCCAGCGACCAGCGGATTGGGGTCGGTGAGCGAGGCGACGACCTTGCGGATGCCGGCGGCGATCAGGGCGTCGCAGCAGGGGCCGGTACGGCCATGGTGGGAACAGGGTTCGAGCGTGACATAGGCGGTGGCGCCGACGACGCCATGACCGTTGAGCGCGGCCTCACGCAGGGCCATGATCTCGGCGTGGGGGCCGCCGGCGGATTGGGTGTGGCCCGCCCCGATGGTTTGACCATCCGGTGTGCAGATGACGCAGCCAACGCGCGGATTCGGGTCTGACAGGGCGGTGGCGGCAGCGCTCAGGTCCAGCGCAAGACGCATTGCCGCGTCAAAGGCTGGCGGACCGCCATCACTCGGCGTCGTTTGAAGAATCGGTGGATACAGGGCACTTGGCATCCGAAGCGCTGACGGGGCGACATGAACGCACCCGGCCGGCAGGAGAGACTATAACGCTCCGAGTATCGGCGAGAGCGGCCGTTCCGCTGAGGTCGGACCGGGCGATGGTGATGGTCAAACCACCGAGCCCGCCAGTCTTGGTCTTCGGATAACCTGAACCATCGAACAGGATGTACGGCGTACTCGCCTTGGCAGTACCGTTGGCGGTGGTGGTCAGATAGCCGGCTGGAGGCGCCTGAGTAAAGATGACTTTGTCGTCAGCTGCAGTGAATAGTTGATCTGGCTTCTTGTCGAGGAATGCCGTCCATCCACTGTCCCAACTGGCCCCGTCTGCAGGAACCAGCATCGCTGTCATCCCTGTCTTCATCGCTTCGCTGCGAACGGTCGCAATGGCTGAAATCAGGCGATTGGTCGTGGACGTCAGTTCGGCATTGCGCTGGAACGCCACGAAGCCGGGTGCAGCGATGACCAGCAGGACCGCCGCGACAGCGAGGGTCACCATCAGCTCGATCAGGGTGAAGCCGCCCTCGATCACGCGGCGGGCTCTCGCGTTCATGGCCAGCACACCTTCGGAGGAGCGGAGGTCGTGGTGCCGGCAGTTCCGCTGCAGTTCTTGGCGCCTGAGCTCGTGGCCCAGAGCGAGCCAGCTTCGGCATCCGTGAAGGTCGGTCTTGCGATGACTTTCACGCACTCGCCCAGGGACTGACCGGAGGCGCATTCGTCTGTGTATAGCTGATAGGGCGCGTCGGTTGCGCTGTCTCCCGAAAAGGTCTTGAACGGAACGCTCGCCGGGGTGGTCACGCCGCCCGTGTTCGAGAACTTGAGATAGGTGTTGTACTGGGTCATGTAGCGTTCCTGCTGCTGCAGTAGATCCAGAATCGCCGTTCGGGCTTGCGCTCGTTTCCCCTTGAGCACAGCCCAGGTGTAGGACGGGTATGCAATCGCCGCCAAGATGGCAACGACTGCCACCACGATCATCAGCTCGACAAGCGTGAAGCCCCTGTCTTGCATCCTTTTTGTTGTCACTTGTTTCTCACGTCCCGGTAGTTGTGGATCTGCCGCCAGCTCAGGCGCCCGGCAATCTGCACGGTGGTGACCGTTGCACTGGTCGCCAAGCCGTTGCTCCCCTGGCTCAAGGTCTGTGTCTTGATGGTGCGGGTGCGCCGCCCCGTGCTGTCGGTGGTCGTGGAGACCATGGCCGATTCGACATCCATGGCCATGCTCGCGCCCAGAAGACCGACCCTCGAGATGGACGAAGTGCCATCGCCCGTGTTCACATCCAGTCGGTATTCGCGGCCGCTCCCACCCGCAGCGCTGCAGCTGTTCGCGTTGGTGCCTTGATCAGGAATGAGGCTGTTGAAAACAACCGTATCGCCTCGCAGCAGTGATGCGAATACCTGGCGCTCTCCAGTCGCCGGAAAATCGAAATACCAGCCTGACCGTTGCGTGGAATCGGCATCACTGGCGGGGCGGCCCCACACGAAAGCCGAGACCTCGATCCGACCCGTCTCGTTGTCGAAAACTCCAGGTTGTAGCCGGCCACGGCCCGCGATGGCGCTGGTTGGGGTACCGGTGCTGTCCGCAGTCTTGGTGCCGTCGTCATGCACCACATAGAACGAATTGGCTGCCGCCGATGAGCGATCCGTGCCCTCAAGATACTTGCCGGTGCCGAAAGCCACATAGATCGATTCTCGGCCTTCGCCGCGGATCAGGAACGGAGCGGCGCTGATCGGTTGAACATTGCCCAGGCGATCCTTGGCGACATAGAGCGGAATGGGATTGCCGCTGCTATCGGCGAAAGCCGAAAGCTTGCTGATGTTCCAGGTGGTCGAACCCTGCTCTCTGAAGTCCAGCTTCCAGAGATTGCCATGGAGGTCGCCCATGAACAACTTGCTGACTTCCTGTTGCGCACCCAGCGTCACCTTGAAGTTCAAGAGACCCGTCGCCGCGCTGGCGCTCAAGCTGACGTCTACAGGCAAGGAAATCTTGTAGTAGTTGGTGTCGAGCGTCCAGGCAGTGCCTGGTGCCTTGGCCAAGTCGAGCAGGTACAGTGCGGGTTGTCCGGTCGCGCTGAAGTTGCCGGCGTTGTCGCGCACATAGTTGTTCACGCCGCTGGCCACGACTGCAAACCACTTGTAGGTGGGCGTGGTGGCATCCTTCGCGCTGGTGCGGAACTTCAGGATCTGCGGGCGTCCGACCACATAGCCCAGATCAATGTCGTCGGCGGATGTGAATTCCCACATGACCTTCGATGCGGAAAACTGGGTCGGATCGGTGACGTCGAGCGCGAAAACACCTCGGCCTCCGGCGCCGGTGCCGCTGACGAGCACTGTCTTCCAGTCTGCCTTCGTTCCGCCGACCTGAGCTTCGGCCACGACCGGAGTGGCATCCACGTAAGCCTGATGGTTGTCGAGGTATTTCTTGCTGGTCAGGGCCGAGAGCTTGGGGCCTAGCCAACTGGGGATGTACCCGAACAGTTCGTTGCCATTGCTTGCGTCAAATGCATGGAGCATGCCGTCGTTGGCGCCAACGTACACGGCGGCCTTGCGGTCCTTGTTGTCGTTCAAGAACTCGGCATAGGTGGTCGATTGAATGGTGCTGCTGGGCGCGCCGGAGTAGGCGACCCCTGAATTCACGATGTCTCCGAGACGCTGGCCGTCGCGATCGCGGAACAGGGTGATCTCCTTGGAATGATCTCCTCGAATGAAGTTAAGTCGATCCTGTCCACGGTTGTCAGACACGGTTTGAGAGTCAGGATCCTTGTTGAGGTGTTGTTTCAGATCGTCGCTGATCGAACTCCATGTGAAGTCCGACGCGGTCTGACTGCTCGTGGCGCCGTTGTTGCCGACGATGATCTTGCGAGTGCCGATGTCGCTCAGCGCCTTGAGTCTTTCCGCAGCTCGCCATACAGGCGTGCTCGACAACTGCACCAACTTGTCGCTGTTTGTCGATACGGCATAAGCGGCAAGGTCGCCGCTCCAGTCCTGGGAGCTGAATTCGGCCTGATAGATGACGTTTCCTGCATCCGTCAAGGTGCTGGACTGAGCGGCGGCTCCCGCAATGCTTCGAGCCCGCTCTCCTATTCTTGCGAAGATCTTGTCAAAAGCAATGAGGACGGAACGACCATCGCTCTGTCGTGCATAGGTGGATGCCTCGCCGGGACGGGTGGGGTCTTGCCAGACGTTGTTGTCCGGCTTGTTGTTCATGTTGACGAACGGGTTGCCCCAAGTGTTGTAGGGCTGAGTTTCACTGCTCGCAGAACCGGTGGACTCGAACCCACCGTACTTTGCAGCCATGAAGAACTGGTTCTTGTAGCGACGCGTGTCTTGATCATTCTGTTTGCCGTACGCATTCACATCGAAAAAGAAGCTTTTGACGCGCAGGCCGGGACGTTGTTTGGCCGGTTGGTCGGTCCAGTCCTTGCCTCGGATGTCATGCGTGTGAGCCCAGTAGGCTGTACCGACGATGTCGAACTGGTCGCCGAAGGCATAAGTGTTCCAAGTATTGGGATTGCCCGTTTCTCGAGGCTCACCCTGTCCATCGCGGTACTGGACGACGAGACCCTTTTCAAACGCTGCGACAGTGTCCCGCCACATCTTGAAGTCCGGAACATTCTTCGCAGGATTGACACCCGGAAAGCGCGCGTAGCCCGGGCGATCGTGGGTTTCAATGTCGCCGATCGTCACGATGTTGCTTTTGAGGCAGGAATAGTCGCCAGTGGGAGATCCCTTGGAAAATGGATCCAGACCTGTCCAGTCCCTAAAGATGGGAAAACCGTCGTACATGTCCGGTGTGAGGTCCTCAACCGCTGCCGGGCTGGGCGATAGTCCTTGCAGGTATCGCAATGCTTCGTAATAGAGCTCTCCCACCGGATCCACATCCCTGTAGCGCCCGAGCGTCGGGCCAGTGCGGCCGAACTTGTTCAGGTAGTTGATCACGCCACTGATGGCGGGTGTCTGCGTGGTATCGCCGTCAGGGTTGGCCTTGAAGATGCCCGTTTGAGGATCCCATTCGGCCCCAGCATTTCCGCCGGCGGGCGTATCTTCCTGGCCATTGACGTCGTAGGTCTTGCTGCCAACCCATTTCATGGGCGCGCGCAGCACGCCTCCGTAACGGCTGTTGACATAATTTTTCTCCACTGCATAGCCGAATGCCGCCAGCCGGAATGCGTTGCTGTATCTTTGTATGGTGCCGGTGGGCTTGAAACTGTTGTTCGGGTAGCGGATGCAGAAACTATGCTCCGCTCCGTAGTCGCGAACGTCCAATAGATTGCCTGACGCATCCTGATCGCAAACCTTGACGCGTGAGTAGAAAAAGCCATCGCTGTTGAGGGGCTTGGGAGTCCAAGAGCCTGTGTAGCTGCGAACGTAGCACTTCTTTGCAGTGCTGAGGACTGTGTCGTTGAACACGTCAGGGCCGTTGCACGGGACTGTGCCTGATGCCGGCGCGACAGTCCATGCCGTGCCTGTGCCGTACCAGACTTCTTGGGTCCCGGTGAGTGTGCAGACGCCGCCTGTGGATGCACATTCCAGGGCATCACCCGGCAATGGTGTTTGAGTCACACTGGCGAGGGGGCCAACTGTGGACGACGAGGGTTTCCATGCCCCTGTGTAGTTGCGCGTATGGCATGCTTTGACGACTCCCGGAGCAGGGTCGCCAAATACGTAGGCGGCACTGCAGAGGGCGCCATCGAACGCCGGCGCGACTGCCCATTGATTTCCTGCGCCATACCAGACTTCCTTGATTCCGCTGAATCTGCATGTGCCGTCCTCTCTCGCACATTCAGGCGAAGCATCGGCAGGCAAGGATTGATTCACATTGGCAACAGGCCCTACTCTGTTGGGAACAGTGGAGGCGAGTCTGTATGCGCCAGCCTTGCCGCCGCAGGTGCCGGAGATCCTTGTGCCGAAAAAGATCTTGTTGAGCGTGTTGGCTACAAAGATGCTCTTGCTTCCCGCGGCCGTGCGCATGGCCAGGGGAACGGCGCCCCAGTAGTTGCCTGTGCCGCCACCATCCCGCAGCAATTGCTTGGATGGAAAGCTGGTGCTGTTCCATAAGCACTGTGGGTCACCATCAGGAACGACTGCCCGCTGAAGGATGGTCAGGTCTTCGCGGTCGATGTAGCGATCACCTCCCGATAGTGCGAGGCGAAGCATGTCGATGGCAGAGCTACTCGCCCAGTTGAGGAAATTGCCGCTGAATGCATCGGCGCAGGCTCTGTCGGTCGCGGGGCCGATGCGGTCGAAACGCTTGTAGTCGACCTTTGACTGGGCAGCCAAAGGTGTCTCCGTCGGGTTGTCGTTGTAGGCGTAGCAAGAATTGGCATCGTAGTAGCCGATGTATTCCTCAGCAGTGGTGTAGCTGCCGTCGAGCGAGCTGTTCGGCAAATTCTTATTGAAGTACTGCGCACCGGCGGTCGGCCATTCGACAGAGAGGGCGAGCGCCATGGTCGGCTTCTCTCTCGTGCCGGTCGCGTACAAGGGATCGTCTGCGAGCGCCACAGGCGGGATGGCAGGGGGAGCCGTCTGGCTATGCACGACGAGCGAAATGGCAATGGCGGCACAAGAAGGCACCAGGCACGCGAGCAGGCGTCGGTGTGTGCGCAAGGAGTCCCGAAGCCAGCGCCCGGAGTTGCAGAGATAGTCGAACATGAGGATGAGCGTCGCCACGCTAGTTTCTATAGATGATCTGGGTCACTGCCTGAATGTCCTCGCGCGGCCCGAATCCCATGGCCGTCACTCGGAAGAGATACTTGCTGGGCAAGGAGAGATCCCGCTCGCCGGGATCGGGGATGGGCTCGATCACATAGCGAGGTGCTTGGAACGGCTCAACTCCATTGGGAGCAGTGGTGTCGTTGGCCGCGAAGCTCCTGCCGGTAAAGCGGCCGAAATCGACGGTTCGCGCATCGCCGCCGGTGACTGTGAAGTCCACGGTTTGCCAAGCTGGCTTTCCGCTCGCGGGGAGTGCGCACAATCCCAGCGCACTGATGGTGCCCGAGGTCACGTTTTTCCCGCAGTCGGTGACGAACATGTTGGTGTTCTGAAGCGAACCAAGAACAGCGCTGCGATTGCCGGTACCGGGTCCGTGGATGTCGAACTCCGCGTCCTGCAGCGCAGCCTCCGCGGCTTGCCAGGCCACTTGCATGTCGCGATCGTTACGCGCTCCGCGCTCGGCCAGCAGAGCAATCTGCGCGCCGCCGACGCCGAGGATCGAGACGACGATCAGAATCAGCAGCACCACGATCAGGGAGGCGCCACTCTGGTGGCTTGCGCGTCGGGCATGCAGAGGTAGCTTCATATCTATTCCCCCTGGTCATTGCGCAGATGGACTGTGAAGGTCACGACTTGCCGCAGTCTTCCATCGGCTGGTGCCTCGTACTGCGAGCCAATGTCGTCGGTGGATGCGAAGCTGGCACTACCGAGTGGAAAGATCGTCCGCGCTTCGGATTTTTGAGTGGATGCGGGGTCGCTGCGCAGGACAAGTCCGATGCGCAGACTCCGCACGCGGCGCCAGTTGGCACGCGTGGCTGCGGTATCGCCTGCTACCGCCAACTGATCGGCACGGAGGTAGCGATCGGGAACGGTGTCTGGCGTAGAGCTGGGGTCTGCAGGATTGATGGCCGCGTTGGGCTTGACGCCATCGACGCCGTACAGCACCTGAAAATTTTCAACGCCGCGGATCAGCGTGACCGGTGTGAAAGGCGGTGAACCCGTCGTCGATCGATAGCATTTCAGCGTTGGCTCGCCATCGCTGGACGCGTCCACGAAGAACACGCTGGTTTGCGCGTCATCGCGTTGGCTCGCTGGCGTGTCGGCCGGGTGCCCACCGCAATCGATCATTCCCGTGTCCACCGTATTCGAGCCAGGGAAGCTTTCGGTGGGTTGGAAGCGCAGGACGAGAACATCGCCGTAGGACCGTGCAGGCCGTGCAGTGCCGTTGTCCAGCGAAGTTCTGCTTGCCAAGGCATTGTCGAACCCGAACGCATAGGGCAGGGGGCTGGCGCCCGATGCGCCGGTGGCGCTGCGTTTGGTCGCGGCGTTGGACACGTCACGATAGCCAGCCTGAACCGCAAGACGCTGTATGAGAACTGTGGCGAAGCGCGCGTTGTCGCGCAGTTGCGAAGCCGAGTCGACGGTTGTGAAGCCACGGCGCGCCGCGAGCAATGCAGATGTTGCGGCCAAGACGATGAGCAAGCCGATCATCATGGCAACGAGCAACTCGACAAGCGTCATGCCAGCCATGCGACGATCCCCTTGAAGGGAGCCCGGACGGGTTGCGTTTTTCATGGTGTGGCGCTACCCGCTGTCACGGGCACGATGAC
>DATEEP010000040.1:0-12016 GCA_035281095.1 Novosphingobium sp.
TGGTGCCCAGAAGAGGACTCGAACCTCCACGCCGTTTCCAGCGCCGCCACCTGAAGACGGTGCGTCTACCAATTCCGCCATCTGGGCACGGGACTCGGCGTTTCTCGTGCGCCGCGTCGGGTAGGAGCGGGCCGATAGCGGGGGGCATGGGCGCTTGTCAACGCCGCTCTTGCCTGCCCCTCGGTTTGTCCGGTTGCGAAATGGCCCCGTGATGTGCCAAGGGGCGGATGGCTGCGTTACCGGGTGGCCGTTCCACGTTGCGAATGAGGAATCCTGCGGCCATGGCCGGAAACCCCGATGATAGCCTGAACGGAAAAGTCGTCACCGTGCTTGGCGGAGGAGGTTTCTTCGGACGCCACCTGGCGCAGGAGCTGCTGGCGCGAGGCGCACGGCTGCGCATCGCCAGCCGCAATCCGCAACGGGCCTTCCAGATCAGGCCGCTCGGCGGTCTTGGCCAGGTTCAGTTCGTGCGCTGCGACATCACCCGTCCCGCCACCTTGCCCCCGGTCCTTGCCGGATCGGACGCCGTGGTCAATCTCGTCGGCGCGTTCGACGGCGATCTCGATGCGGTGCAGGGACGCGGCGCCGGCTGTCTCGCGGAAATGGCGCGGGATGCTGGCGCGCAGGCGTTCGTGCATGTCTCCGCCATCGGCGCGGACGCGGATTCGCGGATCGACTACGCCCGAACCAAGGCCGAAGGCGAGGCGGCGGTGCGCGCGGCCTTTCCCGCCGCCACGATCCTGCGTCCTTCACTGCTGTTCGGACCCGACGACCGGTTCATCGCGATGTTCGCGCGGCTGATCCAGGCCTTGCCGGCGCTGCCGGTGTTCGGGCCCGATGCGAAGCTGCAGCCGCTGTTCGTCGACGACGCGGCCCAAGCCGTTGCCGCCGCCCTCGCCGATCCCGCCGCGCATGGCGGCAGGACGTTCGAGCTGGCGGGGCCCGACGTGCTGACCATGCTCGATCTCCATCGCCGCATCGCCGCCGCCCAGGATCGGCACCGTGGCTTCATCGAACTTCCCGACGCGGTTTCCGGCGCGATCGCCAGCGCGACCGGCTGGCTCCCCGGCGCGCCGATCACGGCCGACCAGTGGGCGCTGTTGAAGGCCGGCAACGTGGCTTCGGGCGAATATCCGGGGCTGGCCGAGCTGGGCGTCACGCCACGCCCGCTGGGGCTCTATCTCGATCGCTGGATGGTCCAGTTCCGCAAGCACGGGCGTTTCGGAACCAAAGCCGCATCGCGCTGAACCACCCCGTCAGGCATCCACTTCCGCATAGTGGCTTGGCGGCTGGATCACATCCATCCGTTCTGACAACAACGGCCGGAAACTGGGCCGGCTCTTGATCACGCAATACCAGCCGCGCGCCTGCTCGTGGCTCGACCAATCGATGCCGCCCAGGTAATCCGCCACCGAGATATGCGCGGCCGCGGCGAGATCGGCGAGGCTCATCGTCGCGCCAGCCAGCCAGGGACGGTGATCGATCAGGTAATCGACGTAGTAAAGATGCTCGTGCGCCAGCCGCATCGCATCGCGCAGAACCCGCGAATCCGGGGATTCACGGGTCACCAGCCGCTTCTTCATCCGCTCGTGCAGCAGCGCCCCCGATACGTCGTGGAAGAAGTTCTCGTCGAACAGGGCGATCAGGCGGCGTATCTCGGCCCGCTGGACGGCGGTGCCGTTGATCAGGGGCGTGCGCTCCACCGTCTCTTCGAAATATTCGCAGATCGCGTGGCTATCCGACAGCGTGATATTGCGCTCCGGGTCATGCAGCACCGGGGTCCGCCCCGCCGGGTTCATCGCGAAGAAATCGTCGCGTCCTTCCCACGGGTTCTCGCGCCAGAGTTCGTAGCCGATGCCCTTCTCGCTCATCAGCAGGCGCACCTTGCGGCTGAACGGACAGAGGGGGAATTGGTAGAGCTGCCACATGGAAGGGTCGTAGTGCCGGATCGGTCACGCAGCGTCCAGCGGGTGTGACGGGATCGTGACATCAAATCAGGTGGATAACCTTCCACCAGGGCCGCAAGTCTCAATAGTGCGGGACCGCGTCCTTCATGCGCTTGGCCATCGCCCTGAACTCCGGAACCATGTCGCCGAGCGCGCTTGCCATCTCGCCCGCCCGGCTCATCGCGCGGGGAACCTCGCCCACGGCGCGGTCGCGCGCCCGTTCGGCATCGGGTCCGGCAATGTCGCGCACGCGGGCATCGCGCGGCAAGTGGGGATCGGCGCCGGCCGAGCGCATGGCGCGGGCGATCGGCTCGACCGAAGTGTCGAGCAAGGCCTCGCTCGCCGCCGCGATCGCGCCCGCCACCATCAGTTGGGTGGCCGGATCGTGCAGCCGCGCGGCGATCTCGTCGGCGCGGTCGGCGGCTTCGTCGCGGGCGGGGTCCTGCGCGAAGGCGGGTGTCGAAAGCATCGTCGCCGAAAGCATGGCAGCGGTCAGAAGGGTGCGGACAGACATCTCACGACTCTCCTCGGGGTCGGTCACGAACAAGGTAGTATCGGACGAGGGCTTTCGCGACCCTGAACATTCCGCAGGCACGCCGTTCAGCGGTTGACCGCCGCCCAGCCGCCGATATGTACGGGCCAGCGAGCGGCGCGGCCAGAACACCCCGGGCCGCCACCAACCAACCGGACAGGAGAGATCGAGATGCACCTGATGAGCATTCGCCTTGGCACCAGCGACACCGCCAAGGCCCGCACCTTCTACGACGCGACGTTCGGCGCGCTGGGCGCGAATCCCACGTCCGCCCCCGAAGATGCCAAGACCCTCCTCTATCGGCTTCCCGATTCGCCGGTGTTCATGATCGGCACCCCGCGCGATGGCGAGCCGGCGTGCCATGCCAACGGCGGCACAATCCTGTTCTCCGCCGACAGCGACGATGCGGTACGGGCATGGCATGCCGCGGGTCTCGCCAACGGCGGCAGCAACGAAGGCGACGCAGAGCCCAAGCCGCAGGTCAACGGCCTGTGGGGCGCCTACTTGCGCGATCCCGATGGCAACAAACTGGGATGCTTCCACGGGCTCAACTTCGGCTGACAGCGCAAGGGGAACAGACATGCAGGTCGCCGTCATCCGCCTCGGCAGCAACGATCTCAAGCGGTCCCGGTCGTTCTACGACGCGACCCTGGTCACGCTGGGAGCCGAGCCGTCCACCTCCGCGGCGGATGCGTCGTTCATCGTCTACGAGCTGCCGGGCGGGCCGAAGATCATGCTCGCCCATCCGCGTAATGGCGAAGCCGCGAACGGCGGCAACGGCAGCACGATCATGTTCGAGGTCGATAGCGCGGCGTCGGTGCAGGCCTGGCACGCGGCCGGACTTGAAAACGGCGGTACGAACGAAGGCGATCCGGTGGTCCGGCCCCAGGCAGGCAACGCCATGGGCGCGTTCCTGCGCGATCCGGACGGCAACAAGCTGGGCATGTTTCACGGCCTGATCCCGGCGTAGCGAAAATCCTGCGCAAAAATCCTGCGCACCGGCCCCACCCCTCAGCGGGAAAGCAGGAAGATCGCGTGCTCCGCGCGGAAATTGGCGGCGGCGGCGCCGCACTGCTCGTTCCCGGCAAGGAACCACGCCCGATCGATGCGGATGCCGCGTTCCGCCACCAGCGCGCGGAAATCCGCGATGGTCAGGTGGTGGATGTTCGGCGTCTCGTACCACGCGACCGGGATCAGCCGCGTGACCGGCATGCGCCCGCTCCACAGCAGGGAGGTACGCACCCTCCAGTGCCCGAAATTCGGAAAGCTGACGAAGGCGCGCCGGCCGACCCGCAGCAGCTCTTCCAGCACGAGGTCGGGCCGCTTTGTGGTCTGCAGCGTCTGGCTGAGGATCGCATAGTCGAACGAGCCGTCGGGATAGAACACCAGATCCTTGTCCGCGTCGCCCTGGATCACCGCCAGCCCTCTGGCGACGCATTCGGCGACGTTGTCGGGCGCGATTTCCATGCCGTGGGGATTGCACCCGCGTTCGTCGCGCAAAGCGGCCAGCAGCGCCCCGTCCCCGCACCCGACATCGAGCACGCGGCTGCCGGGCGCAACGTGTCCGGCGATCACCGCCAGGTCGGGGCGCAGCGCGCTCATTGGCTCAGGAACCCCGTCACCACCCGATCGAGCGCGGGAACGTTGAGGAGAAAGCTGTCGTGCCCGAATGGCGCCGACAGCTCGACGAAGCTGACGGCCGAGCCGGTGGCGCTCAGCGCGTGGACCAGCCGGCGCGACTGTTCGGTGGGATAGAGCCAGTCGGTATCGAACGAGACCACGCAGAACCGCGCGCTGGTTCGGGCGAACGCGTCGGCCAGCCGGCCGCCGTGTTCCTCCGCCAGATCGAAGTAGCTCATGGCACGGGTGATATAGAGGTACGAGTTGGCGTCGAACCGGCTGATGAAGCTCAGTCCCTGGTGGCGCAAGTAACTTTCCACCTGGAAGTCCGCGTCGAATCCGAAGCTCTTGGAAGCACGGTCCTGCAATCGGCGGCCGAATTTCTCGGTCAGGCTCTCTTCGGACAGATAAGTGATGTGCGCCGCCATCCGCGCGACGGAAAGCCCCGCGTCGGGCGCCTTGCCGGTATCGTAGTACGTGCCGCCCTGCCAGTCCGGATCGGCCATCACCGCCTGCCGGCCCAGCTCCTGGAAAGCGATGTTCTGCGCCGGCATCGTTGCGGTGGCGGCGATCACCAGCACGCGCTCGGCGATGTCCGGCCAGTGCGCCGCCATGCTGAGCGCCTGCATCCCCCCCATTGAGCCGCCGACGACGGCATAGAGCCGCTCGATGCCAAGCTCGCCCAGCAGCATCACTTGCGCCCGCACCATGTCGCGGATGGTGATGACCGGAAAGCGCATGGCCCATGGCTCGCCGTCCGGAGCCAGGCTCGCCGGGCCGGTGGAGCCCATGCAGCCGCCCAGCACGTTGGCGCAGATCACATGGAAGCGGTCGGTGTCGATCGGCTTGCCGGGGCCGACCATGCGGTCCCACCAGCCCGGCTTGCCCGTCCGGGGATTGGGGCTGGCGACATGCTGGTCGCCGGTGGTCGCATGGCAGATGAGAATGGCGTTGTCGCGCGCGGCGTGCAGCGCGCCATAGGCTTCGTAGGCGATCTGCACGCCTTCGAGCTGCTGGCCACCGTCGAGCGGCAGGGCCTCGGGCAGGGTCAGGACCTCGCTGATCGTGATGACGGGCGCGTTTGCCATGCCTGCGGCAATTGGGGGACGGCCCGGCCACTGTCAATCTTGGGCGCAAATCCCGGACTGTCATTTGCCCGACTGCTCAGGTATGGGCACGCTCCTTATGACCGACGCACCAGCCTCCCTCGCCCGACCGACGCCCAAGGAATGGATCCGCGCGATCCATCCCTATGTGCCGGGCAAGAGCGCCGGCAAGGACGGGCGCAAGCTGATCAAGCTTTCCGCCAACGAGAATCCGCTGGGCACCAGTCCCGTGGCGCTGGCTTCCCGCAAGGATGCCGCCGCGCCTTCGCTCTATCCCGACCCGGGCAGCACCGCGCTGCGCGAGGCGATCGGCGCGCTCAACCATATCGATCCGGCGCGGATCGTCATGGGCACCGGCTCCGACGAACTGTTGAACCTCGCCGCGCAAGGCTATGCCGGGCCCGGAGACGAGGTGATCTACGTCCGCTACGGCTTCTCGGTCTACGACATCGCCGCGCGCCGCTGCGGCGCGACGCCGATCATCGCTCCAGACGGCGATTACGGCACCGACGTCGACGCGCTGCTGGCTCTGGTAACGGAGCGCACGCGGGTGGTGTTCATCGCCAATCCCAACAACCCGACCGGCACCTTCATCGCCAGGGACGGGATGGCGCGCCTGCACGCCGCCCTCCCCTCGGACGTGCTGCTGGTGATCGACCAGGCCTATGCCGAGTACGTCGCGCCCGAAGACGACGACGCCGGACTGGCGCTGGCCGCCGCCCACGAAAACGTGCTGGTGACGCGTACTTTCTCCAAGATCTACGGCCTTGCGGGAGAGCGGATCGGCTGGGGCACCGGCGCGCCGGGCATCGTCGCGACGCTCAATCAGATCCGCGGGCCGTTCAACGTCTCCAACACCGGACAGGCGATGGCGATGGCGGCGCTGGGCGATCAGGACTTTGTCGAGCATTCCCGCCGGCACAACGCGGCCGAGCGCGCGCGCTTCGTCGAGCAGATCGAGGCGCTGGGCAACCACGGCCTTCGCGCCGTACCGAGCCAGGCCAATTTCGTGCTGGTGCTGTTCGAGGGCGCGCTCGGTGCCGAGACTGCCTATGAAGGTTTGATGCAACGCGGTTACATCGTCCGCTGGCTGCCCAACCAGGGGCTGCCGCACGGCCTGCGGATCACCATCGGCGGCGGCGAGGACATGGACAAGATCGCCGCCGGATTGCGCGAGATGGCGCAAGGCGCCCGGTGAGGATCGACCATGCCTTTTGAGCGGATCGCGATCGTCGGCCTCGGCCTGCTGGGCGGCTCGATCGGGCTGGCGGTGCGACGCTACCTGCCGGACGCGACGACCACCGGCTATGACCGCGACCCGGCGACGCGCCTCCGTGCCGCCGAGCGGGGTCTGGTGCAACGGGTTTGCAACGATGTTGCAACGGCGGTGCAAGACGCCGATCTCGTGATCTTCTGCGTCCCGCCCGGCGCGATGGGCGAAGCCGCGCGCGAAGCGGCCGACGCGCTGCCCAGGACCGCCCTGGTCAGCGATGTCGGATCGTGCAAGCAGTCCATCGCCGAGGCACTGGAAGCGGCGCTGCCCCACCACACCGTCATCCCCGCCCACCCCGTCGCCGGGACGGAGAACTCCGGCCCCGACGCCGGCTTCGCCACGCTGTTCCAGAACCGCTGGTGCATCGTCACCCCGCCCGAGCCGACGGACTTGCTCAAGCTCAGCGCCCTCGTCGAGTTCTGGGAAGCGCTGGGCGCCAATGTCGAGATCATGGACGCGCGGCACCACGACCTGGTGCTCGCCGTCACCAGCCACCTGCCGCACCTGATCGCCTACACCATCGTCGGCACCGCCTCCGACCTCGAGGAAGTGACGCGCGGGGAGGTCATCAAGTATTCGGCCGGCGGCTTTCGCGACTTCACCCGCATCGCCGCCTCGGACCCGACGATGTGGCGCGACGTGTTCCTCTCCAACAAGGACGCGGTGCTGACCATGCTGCAACGCCTGACCGAGGACCTGACCGTGCTCCAGCGCGCGATCCGGGTGGGAGACGGCGACGCGCTGTTCGACCACTTCGCCCGCACCCGCGCCATCCGCCGCTCGATCATCGAGGAAGGCCAGGACGATTCGCGGCCCGATTTCGGGCGCAGCGACCACGAAATGCACCAAGAGTGATTTCGAGGCAGGTGGCATCACCCGCCGCCTCGGAAATCACGGCAAACCAAGGATATCCGGACTCGTTCCGGTTCAATCTGAAACGGAACGAGTTCAGGCCATGAGGCGGATCAGGAAAAGTCCTGGGATGCGGGAGCGGACGCCCGCGCCGCGCTTTCATGAGGGCGACTTATCTTTCATCCAGGCCCCCGCTCCATGAAACTGACGATCCACACCGAACTCGAATACCAATTCCCGGCCGCCACCGACATCCTGCTCCAGCTTGAGGCGGCGATCATTCCGGAGCAATACGTCGAGCATGCGCATATCGCCCTGCCGACCACGACCGAGCATTTCGCGCGTCTGCCGGGGCACGACCAGATCGGCGATCGCATCTGGCTGCGGCTCCAGGGCAAGCTCAAGGTGGTCTATGACGGCACGGTGGACGTGAACCGCCTCGGCGCCGACGTGGCCCAACTGGCGGCCGTGCCGCCGCACCAGCTTCCGGCCGAGACCATCCAGTACATGCTGCCCTCGCGCTATTGCCCCTCGGACCAGTTCTCGAACATCGTCGAGAGCGAGTTCGCCGGGCTTGAGGGTGGCGCCCGCGTCGCGGCCATTCGCGACTGGATCGGCCAGCGCATCGCCTATGCGCCCGGCAGCAGCATCTCGTCGACCGGGGCGATGGACACCTTCATCTCGCGCCAGGGCGTCTGCCGCGATTTCGCGCACCTGATGCTGGCGATGGTGCGCGCCAGCACGATCCCGGCGCGCTTCGCCAGCGTCTATGGCATCGGCGTCCAGCCGCAGGACTTCCACGCGGTGCCCGAAGTGTTTCTTGATGGCGCCTGGTACATGGTGGACGCGACCGGCATGTCGACGTCCGAGAAGATGGCCAAGATCGGCGTCGGCCGCGACGCTGCCGACGTCTCGTTCCTGACCAGCTACGGAACCGCGCTGCTGGTCAACCAGTCGGTCGAGGTGAGCGCGGCTTAGAGAGTGATGACTTCGGTTTGAATCACTTCGTCATTGCGAGCGTAGCGAAGCAATCCATGGCGGTTTACGCGGCCCTGGGTTGCTTCGTCGCTACACTCCTCGCAATGACGAAAATGGGATGGACGAAATTTGGGAAGGACCGCTCACGCGCCGTTCAACGCGTTGATCGCGTCCAGCACCCGGGCCTCGATCTCGTCTCGCGGCAATCCCGCCGGGATGGTCTCGCCGAAACGGATGGTGATCGTGCCGCGCCGCTTCCAGCGCCTGTGATAGAGCGGCCCGCTGTCCAGCGCCACCGGCACCACCGGCAGCCCGATCAGCTTGTAGAGGCCCGCGAACCCCGCTTGCAGCGGTGCCCTGCGCCCGTGCGGGACCCGCGTTCCCTCGGGAAAGATCGCGACGACGCGGCCTTGCGCCACCAGCGCCTTGGCCGCGCCGATCATCGCGCGCAGGGTCTTGGCTCCCTGTTCGCGCTCCACCGGGATCAGGCCGTAGGTCCGGCCGACCCAGCCCCACAGCGGTATCCTGAACAACTGGGCCTTGGCGAAAATGCCGGGATGTTCGAGCAATCCGGGCAAGTCGATCGCCTCGAAGAAGCTTTCGTGCTTTAGGGCGACGAGCGCCCCGCCGCGCGGGATCGTCCCTTCGATGACAACGGCGATGCCAAGCAAGTGCCGCACGCACCAGCGGTGGCAGGCGGACCACCCCTCTACCACCCAGTGGAAGCGCGTCTGGCCCAGCGGCATCGCCACGCACGCGGCCAGGACATAGAGCACCGAGGCGCCATAGAACGCCACATAGAACAGCACGCTGCGCGCGACGTCACCCCAGCCCGCACCGCCGCCCGCACCGGCATTCGCGCGGTCATCGGCGGGCATGTTCATTTCCGCCACAGCAGCGAGATCCAGCGTGCCAGCAGTTTATGGTATTCCAGGAACAGGATGCTGAGCGACGGCCGCGAAGGCACCGCGTCGCGCACCACGTTCACGCCCCTGGGCTTGACCTGGTCCAGCTCCAGCGCGGCGCGGCGCATGTGCCAGTCGGTGGTGACGAGCCGCACCGAGGTGAACTTCGTCGCGGCCAGCCAGTCCGCCGTCTCACGCGCGTTGGACCGAGTGTCGTAGGACTGGAAACCCAGCGTGACGCAGCATTTCATCAGCTTGGGCGACACGTCATACTCGATCGCGAATTCATTCGGGCGCACCTCGCGGTCGACGCCGGAGACCAGCAGCCGCCTGGCCCAGCCCTTGCGCAGCACGTCCAGACCCCGGTCGATCCGGCCCTTGCCGCCGGTGTAGACCACCACGGCGGCGGTGGCCTCGGACCCGAGCGGTCCCGGCAGGGCGATGGCGAACCACATGAACCCGAACGCCCAGATCAGGACGAGGAAGGACAGGAAGCGGCGAAGCATGAAGGCGCTATAGCATCTTGCGCAAGGTATGCAGCACCGTCAGCCGCGCCGTCACCATCGCCAGCACGGTGGCGAACACCGGCACCAGCGCCAGCGCCAGCCAGTCCGTCCAGCGCAGCGCGCCATTGTCGACCATGCCCGCGCCAAGCCCCGCGAAACGGCGCGCGAGGAACAGGATCACCACCAGCGCCAGCGCGAAGCCGACGCCGCTGCCGGCTGCTGCATCCACGCCCGTCGAGCGCTGGAACACGCGGGCGATCTGGCGATCGGTCCCGCCCAGCAAGTGCACGATCTCGATGGTGTCCCGCGCGGCGCCCAGCGCGGTGCGCGCCGCCAGCAGCACCGCCGCCGTCAGCGCGATGGCGAGCAGCACGACCAGCGCGATGGACAGCCATTGCAGCGATTCGATGGCGTCGAACACCGGCTCCAGCCAGCTCGACTGCGCATCGACCCGCGCCGAGGGCGCCACTTGCGCCAGCGCCGAGCGGATCGTGGAGAGACGCGCTTCGCTGACCGCGCGGTCAAGCTGCACGTCGATGAGCGCGGGCACCGGCACCGCGCCGGCGCCCCCTTCGCTCTCTCCGTCTTCCACGTCGGTTCCGAGCCAGGGTTCGATCAGGGCATTGACTTCGGCATCCGGGATCAGGCGATAGGAGACGACGCCGCCCATCTCTCTCAACCGCGCGACCACCGCCGCCGCCTGGTCTTTACGCGCCTGCTCGCCCGCCTCGACGATCTGGACGGTCAGCCCGCCGTGAAGCTCGGCCTGCGCCGACGTCACGGTGTTGCGCAGCGACAGCCCGGCCGCGAGCGCGATCGCCGTCAACGCCACCATGATCGCGATCACCCACGGCATCGGCCCCGCAAGCCGGGTCTGCGGCACCAGCTCGGTCTCGCCGGTGCCGGTCAGGCTGCGCCAGCGGCGGGCGAGGCCATAGCTCCTTTCCGCGCCGTGGCCGCTCTCGAGACGCGCGCTCATCGTACGGGCTCTCTCGTCGTCGTCCGCCGGGGCGGGAAACGCAGGGCCCCGGTCGGATCGGAAAGGCGACCCTTATCGAGCCGCATGATCATCGAATCCGGCACTTTCTTGAGCAAGTGCACATCATGGGTGGCAACGACCACCGTCGTGCCGAGACCGTTCAGCGCCTCGAACAGGCGCAGCAGCTTGACCGCCATGTCGGGATCGACGTTGCCGGTCGGCTCGTCGGCGATGAGGATGTCGGGCCGGGCGATGACCGCGCGGGCGATGGCGACGCGCTGCTGCTCGCCGCCCGACAGCGTCGCCGGCCGCGCGTCCATCCGGTCGGCAAGGCCCACCCAGTCGAGCATGTCGGCGACCGGCCGCGCCAGTTCGCGCTCGCCTATGCCGCCCACGCGCAGCGGCAGCGCCACGTTGTCGAACGCCGAGAGGTGCGGCACCAAGCGGAAATCCTGGAATACCACGCCGACACGCCGCCGCATCAGCGGCAGCTTGTCCCGCGGCAGGGTGATCGCGTCCGATCCGAACATGCGGATGATCCCGCGCGACGGGCGCTGCGCCAGGTAGAGCAGCTTGAGCAGCGAGGTCTTGCCCGCGCCGCTGGCGCCGGTGAGGAAGTAGAAGCTGCCCGGAAACAGCGTGAACGACAAGTCGCTCAGCACCTCGCGATCGGTGCCATAGCGCAGCCCGACATTGTCGAAATGCGCGATTTCCCCGTCGGCTGGCTGGTTCATCGTTTCGCTCTGGGTTCCGGTGTGCCGTCTCTGGCGAAAGCGCGAGATTGGCCGAGGGATGGGTCGCTGGATAGATGTGCCGGGGCTATAGCGATCAATGAATGTGGAAAAAAGGCCCCGCTGCCGCGTCAGTGTCTGTCAGATGCTTGTCGTGTCCGGCGATCGCGTGCTTAACGGGTGTCGTCATGATTATCGCCTGCCCCGCCTGTTCCACCCGCTATGTCGTTCCCGACAATGCCATCGGAGTGGACGGGCGCTCCGTGCGGTGCGCCAAGTGCCGGCACAGTTGGTTCCAGGAAGGCGCGAGCGCGCAGGCGGTCCAGGCGGAGCGGGAAACGCAGGTCGATCGGGCTCCGCCCAGACCCGCGCCCGAGACCCGCGAACCCGTCCCAGGACCCGTGGCCGAGCCGGTGGCCGAACCCGGGGCCGAACCCGCGATCCGTAACGAGCCCGTCGACGACAGCCCTCCACCCATCTCCGGCGAACCCCGGCATCGCCCGATCGTCTACGAGGACAATCCATCCGAGCGCTTCAACGACGAAATGGATGAGCGCCGCTCGACGTTCGAGCATGCGCCACCGTTCA
>DATEEP010000041.1:0-2043 GCA_035281095.1 Novosphingobium sp.
CATTCATGGCCCTGAACAGGAAGTGATCTTCCGGCAGACGCATGAACCGGGGCGGCTTGGCCTGTCGGACTTCACCGAGATGAAGGATGAAGAGGTTACGGTCGCTGGCGTGCCGCTCGACCATCGCCTCTACCATTTCCGGCTGATGTGGTCGGGCTTCGAACACGCCCATATCATTCTGGGCGGCGAGAGCTATGTCGCGCTCGCAGAGGGGCTGCAAAACGCCCTCTGGGCCGTCGGCGGCGCCCCGGTCGAGCATCGCAGCGACAGCCTGTCGGCCGCGTTCCGCAACCTGGACGCTGATGCCCGGCAGGATCTGACGTTGCGATATGACGCCCTGTGCGAACATTATGGCATGACGCCGACGCGCAACAACCGCGGCATTGCCCATGAGAATGGTGGGATCGAGAGCCCACACGGGCATTTGAAGGCGGCGATAAAGGACGCGCTGCTGATGCGCGGATCGCGGGACTTCGATGATCTGGCGAGTTACCGGCACTTCATCGACGAGGTCGTCAGCCGCAAGAACCGACGCAACGGCCCGCGCATCGACGCCGAGCGTGCGGTGTTGCAGCCGCTGCCTGGCGCGCGCACCAGCGATTATGAGGAGACGATCGTCACGGTCACTTCGACCAGCAGCTTCACCCTTCGCAAGGTGTTCTACACCGTACCCTCACGGCTGATCGGTCACAGGCTACGGGTCCGGCTTTACGATGACCGGCTCGATCTGTTCATCGGCGGCACCCACCTGATGACATTGCCGCGCGGACGGTCCTTCAACAACGGCTCCCACGGCCATGTGGTCGATTATCGGCACGTCATCCACAGCCTGCGGCGCAAACCGATGGCGCTCCTGAAGCTGGTCTATCGTGATCAGCTGTTCCCACGGGAGCCTTATCGGCAGATCTTCGATCGGCTCATTGCCGCGTTGCCCGAACGGATCGCTTGCCGGCATATGGTCGAGCTGTTGGCCATGGCGCACGAAAGGGCCTGCGAAGCCGAACTCGCGGACCTGCTGGCCGCCGACGTGGCTGCCGACCGTCTCCCTGATATGGATGCCTTGCGGACACGCTTTGCTCCCGATCCGGCGGCGCTGCCCGATGTGGTGGTGGAACTGGTCCCCCTTGCCACCTACGATGTTCTCCTGACGGGAGAAGCCGCATGAGCCGGAACGCACCCGCTATCGACGCCCAGCGCCTGAGCCTCATCCTCAACGACCTGCGCCTGCCGGCGATCAAACTGGTCTGGTCCGACTTCACCACGCGGGCCGATAAGGAAGGCTGGCCTGGCGCCCGTCTGCTCGCGGCGCTCGCCGAGCATGAGATCGCAGAACGGGATCGGCGCCGGATCGAACGGCATCTGGGCGAAGCTCGCCTGCCACCAGGCAAAACCCTCGACAGCTTCGCCTTCGACGCGGTGCCGATGATCTCGCGCGCCCAGGTCACAGCACTGTGTTCCGGCGATGGCTGGCTCGAAAAAGGCGCCAATCTCATCCTCTTTGGTCCACCGGGCGGGGGCAAAACCCATCTGGCGGCGGCAATCGGCCTTGCGCTGATCGAAAATGGCTGGCGCGTCCTGTTCACCCGCACCTCCGATCTGGTCCAGAAACTTCAGGTCGCCCGCCGCGAACTGGCGCTCGAGGCCGCGATCGCCAAGCTCGACAAATATCACCTGCTGGTCCTCGACGACCTCGCATATGTGACCAAGGATCAGGCCGAAACGTCCGTCCTGTTCGAGCTGATCAGCGCACGGTACGAACGGCGCTCCACGCTCATCACCGCAAACCAGCCCTTTGGCGAATGGAACCGGGTCTTCCCCGATCCCGCCATGACGCTAGCCGCCGTGGACCGCCTTGTTCACCACGCGACGATCTTCGAGATGAACGTCGAAAGCTACCGCCGCCGCTCGGCGATCCAGCGACAATCACGTGCTGGCCGGCCACCGACCTTCGCGACAATCAAGTCCACCGAGGAAATGTCGCGCAGCGACAATCAAACCTGCGAGTAGCGCTTGCCAGCGTCAATCAAAGCAGGCACCACATGA
>DATEEP010000042.1:0-14439 GCA_035281095.1 Novosphingobium sp.
CCCACGCCGACGCCGACCCCCACGCCGACCCCCACGCCGACGCCGACCCCCACGCCGACGCCGACCCCCACGCCGACGCCGACGCCTCCGACGCCGACTCCAACCCCGACACCGGTCAGCCCCAACTGAGGACATGGCGAAAGCAAGCTTCGTGAGCCGGCCGGCATTGCTTCGCCAGCCGGGCGGCGCGGAGTAAAGGATCGGCCTTTTCCAGATGATCGATGTTGAGTGACCAGCTTGCCAGAATGTACCCTCAGGCCGTGCGTCTGCGGGACGCGCCTGAACTGGCGGGTTCGCCCCTCGGCCAGCTAGGTCGGCGCATCGCGCGTTCATGGTCGGCGTTGCGGATCATCGGGCGGATCATCGGCCGGCCAAGAAAATCCGGTTCGCCGAACGCCGCGGCCAGCGCCGAACGGAACGGTGAGCCCTTCCTAACGCGCGACACCCTTCAGGCTGCGCTTGCTCTCGCGGGCGTCGGCTCGAACGCGGCGAGTGTTTCCGATGCCGTGCCGGATGCTGGGGCTGCCGCCGCTGCTCGCATTGGCCCAGAACCGCTCTCGCCGCCTGTCCTCGCCCCGCTTCCGGCGCCTCCCCGCGAATCGCACCACACCGCCTCGGCGCCACACGACGCGCAATTGCGAACCGCGCATCATCACGCCGAGAGCGTGGCTCCACTTCCGCGGTCCACCCCGGCCTCGGCCCCTCATCCCGTTATCGAAGCGGCTCCAGCCCGGTCCGAGGGTTTGCCCAACGGCATCCTCCAGTTCTTTCAAACGGGCGGTGCGCCCGACAGGAACTTGCACGGCCAGCTTCGATTCCTCCGCTCGCTTGCCCTGGTCCTGCTCGGCATGGTCCTGACGGGCGGGGCATATCTCGCCTCCGGCCAGAGCGAAGCCCTGGAAAGTTTTCTTCCAGATACGCCCGTGACGGTTGCGGCGGACAAAGTGCCGGAAACCGAACCGCTCGTGTTCGCCTCGCTGGAACCGGCAGATGCACGCACCATCAATCAGGAAGTCCCGTTCGCGCCCGATCCCGGTCCGGGCGCCCGTCCGTTCGGGCTGGACGGCGATTCGCTAAGCAAGTCCAAAGCCATCGATTGCCTGGCCACCGCCATGTGGTATGAAGCCGGCAACACCGAACCTGGCCAGCTCTCGGTCGGGCAAGTGATCCTCAACCGCGTCAGGCACCCGGCCTTTCCCAAGACCGTTTGCGGGGTCGTCTTCCAGGGAGCCGAACGCAGGACCGGGTGCCAGTTCACTTTTACCTGCGACGGCTCGATAGCCGCCCGCCGCCCCAGCCGCGCCGAAATGGGACTTGCGGAAAACCGCGCAGCCGCGTTGCTCTATGGCTTCACGTTCAAGCCAGTCGGGCTTGCGACGCATTACCACACCGATTGGGTGCACCCGACGTGGAGCGCGAAGATGGACAAGATCGCCCAGGTCGAGTCTCATCTGTTCTTCCGCTGGCATGGGGCCTGGGGACAGCCTGCGGCCATGCGGCAGAAGTACGCGGCGGCGGAACCCACGGTAGAGCGGCTGGCGTCCCTTTCCGCCTTCCATGCCCTTGGCGCGCCTGCGGCTTCACAAGCACCCCCCACGGCGTTCGCTACTGCCGGCATCGGCGAAGCCATGGCGCAATCGGCCGAATTCGTATCCACCGCACGGACGGACGGATCGGCCGCCAAGTCGCGGGCCGATCTCGAACCGGCGGGCCCGCTGAACGTCGATCTGGCAGCAGGCGGCGGGGATGGAACCAGACAGGCGATGGGAGCGATCGGCAAATGCGGCAGCCGAAATTTCTGCAAACTCCTGGGAAGAGTCGGTGCGGACAAACGCCTCGCATTTCTCTACGTCCGCGATCGTAAGGGGCGCGTGGAGCGGGCATATTGGGATTGCGCGATCTACACCCGCGACGATCCGCGCGACTGCCTGACCGTCGAGGCGCGCGAATGGATAGCGTACACCGCACAGATCTAACGCATGATGACTTCGGTTTGAAAATTACTTCGTCATTGCGAGCGAAGCGAAGCAATCCAGGGCAGTGAGACACGCCCTGGATTGCTTCGGGGCTCCGCCCCTCGCAATGACGAAGCAATGTAAAGGCATCATGGCCTAAGTCGCCGCCACCCCACCGCCGACCCCGACATTCGCCGGGATTACGGGGGAGCGTCGCTAGAGCGCCGTCCTTTACCCCTGTCCCGGATAACCCTGCCAGCCCGCATTGGGCCAGCGGAAGTTGGTGAAGGTGAAGGTCACGCTGAAGTCCAGCGCGGTCACCTGGTGCCACCAGCCGATGGGGATGAACAGCAGTTCGCCAGGCTCCAGGACGATCTCGTGGAAGCGCACACCGCCTAAGTCCGGGTAGGCGTGGAAGTCGCCGTTGAGAGCCAGCACGTCGCTGACTTCGCTGAACACGTGCAGATCGTTGTACATCCTGGGCGCATTGGTGGCTGCGGCCATGAGGACCATCTTGTGGCCAGTGACTTGCGCCAGCAGGTTGTTGGTCAGGTCATGGTGGAGCGCGGTAAACGTGCCGGCAGGGCCTATCCATATCAGCCCGCCGGGATCGTCGGGCGATTGCGTGAGGTATTTGTCGAGCGGGCGGACATCGGCGTCGAGCGGCCGCAGTGCCTCGCGGTTGGACGCGGCATTGTATGCGGTGACATAGGCGTCGTTGCCCGGCACCGCCTCGATCATGTCGACGAAGCGGTCGAACGGCATCCGGGTCCGGTGATCGTCCTTGTTGCGTTCGAAGCGCGGGCTGGACGACCGCTTTCCCTGCAGTTCGATCTCGCGCCCGCCGATCACGCCTTTGAGGTACTCCGGCGTCCATAGGCGAGAAGCGGGCCAGCTCTCCAGCTCGCCGGTGATGATGACCGGCCGTGCGGGTGCGTAATAAGCGTCCAGAAAATCCTGCGACGAAAGGTTCGCCACCCGTTCGATCGCGCTTGCCCTGGTGGAAAGGGCGCGCTGCTTTTCCTGCAGATCGAGCAGCCATTCGTATTTCGCCATCCTGTTCGCCATGGCCTGGCCTTCGCTGTCCCCTCGGGACGCGATAGCGGCGGGTGCGATCGGAGTAACCGGCGGGGAACTCCCGGCGACTTTGCCGATCACGCTTTCCACCTCGACACCTTGGGAACTTGCGAATTCGCGCACCTTCAGCTTGCTCTTGTGATCGGAGACCGGGCATTCGCCGTGCGGCGTCAGGCCGCGGTAATAAAGCTTCTGCCACTTGTCCGCCGGCTTATCGAATGACGTTTCCTTCAGCGTCCGGTTGAAGGCGTCGCGCGATCGGGACCATTGCTCGTATGCCTCCTTCAGCTCCGGATCTTCCTCGATCGAAACAAAGCGCGGCACCGCCTCCTCGACCGCGCCGCGCGGGACCGGAAAGAAGTGCGCGATGGGTTCGTCCTTCTCGAAACGGACTACGTGGTCGGGCCGGGTCAGCTTCCAGTTCATGGTAAAGGAGTACGGCGACCAGTCGGTCTCGATCAGCCCGGTCAACGGGGCCAAGCCATCCTTGAAGCTGTTGGGCGGGCCGGACACGTAGAGATTCCAACCCGGAGGCGTCCGCAACAGTCCAAAGACATGGAAGGTCAGGGTGCCCACGCCGAATAGCGCTTCAGGTGCGTCCCTGGGTTCGGTGCCCGGATCGAGCTCTATCACCACGTCTTCGGGAGCGGGCCCGCCATTCCAACAAGCACTGAATCCGCTGGGGCTTAGCACTTCCCAGCCATGGCCGTTGGCGATGCCTAGCGGCAAGCAGCGATAGGCGAACGATTCCGGGGCATCGTCCATCCACTGACGCCGGACCGACGCCGCTCGCATGCGCGGCTGCCAACCAGGATAGACGAAGCATTTCAGGTCCATAAGGGGCGCTCACTTACTGCCGGCGGGCCATCTTGGTCCTGCAAGGCGTCAGGTTCGGTCCGATCCCGCGCGGCCGAGCGGCGCTTCGGTCATCGGCCCACGGCCACGTACCGGAATCCAAGCCCTTCCATTTCGTCTCGCGGGTATATGTTTCGCAGGTCCACCACCACCGGATCGGCGAGCAGCGTTTTCACGCGGCCGAGGTCAAGGGCACGAAACGCGTCCCATTCCGTCACTATCACCAGGCAGCCGGCCCCTTCCATCGCCTGATACGGATCGTCGAAATAATCCACGTCGTTGAGCACCAGCTCGGCCTGTTCCATGCCTTCCGGATCGTGCGCGCGAATCCGCGCGCCGGCGTCCTGGAGCGTTTGGACCACCGCGATGGCGGGAGAATCGCGCATGTCGTCGGTATTGGGCTTGAACGTCAGCCCAAGCAGCGCGATCGTCTTGCCGCGCACGTCGCCGCCGCACGCGCTTATGACCTTCCGGCCCATCGCGCGCTTCCGGCTGTCGTTGACCGCCACGACAGCCTCAACAATCCGCTGCGGCGCGTCGTGGTCCTGCGCGGTCTTTAGCAGGGCCAGCGTATCCTTGGGGAAGCACGAACCGCCATAGCCCGGGCCCGCATGAAGGAACTTAGCGCCGATCCGGTTGTCGAGGCCGATGCCGCGCGCGATGTCCTGCACGTCCGCACCGACCTTTTCGCACAAGTCCGCGATCTCGTTGATAAATGTGATCTTGGTGGCGAGAAAGGCGTTGCCGGCGTATTTCGTCAGCTCCGCGGCGCGCCGGCTCATCTCGACGATCGGCGAACGGCCGATCGCGAGCGGCCGGTAGATGTCGCGCATGACCGCGAGCGCACGGGGGTCGTCCCCCCCGATGACTACCCGGTCCGGACGCTTGAAATCATCGATCGCCGCCCCTTCGCGCAGGAACTCGGGATTGGATATCACCGCGAAATCGGCGTCGGGCGCGGCTTCGCGGATCTGTCGTTCCACTTCGTCCCCCGTACCCACGGGCACGGTCGACTTGTCGACGATGACGGTGAAACCGGTGAGCGTATCGGCGATCTCGCGGGCGGCGGCGAAGACGTACTGCATGTCGGCATGGCCGTCGCCACGCCGCGCAGGTGTTCCCACCGCGATGAACACCGCGTCCGCCTCGGCTACCGCACGCCCCAGATCGGTCGAGAAAGACAGTCGCCCCGCCTTCACATTGCCGGCGACAAGCTGCTCAAGGCCCGGCTCATAGATCGGGATTCGCCCTTCCAGGAGCGCATCGATCTTGCGCTCGTCCTTGTCGACACAGACCACGCTGTGCCCGAAATCGGCGAAGCATGCTCCCGACACCAGACCGACATAGCCCGAGCCGATCATGGCAATTCTCATTTCTGTCGAACCCCCGCGATCATCGGCCGTCCAGCCTCTCGACAATCCGCACGCTTACCGTTGTGCGCTGCAATATCAAGGGTGCTTCAAACGCCATGGTAGGATCGATACCACTGGACGAACGCGCGCACGCCTTGTCGAACGTCGGTATGCGGCGCGTACCCCGTCAGGTTGCGCAGCAGCGTCGCGTCCGCCCATGTCGCGGGGACGTCGCCCTTCTGCATTCCCATGAAATTGCGCGAGGCCGGCTTGCCGCACTCCGCCTCGATCGCGTCGACGAAATCGGTCAGGCGGACCTTGTCCGAATTGCCAATGTTCACCACCCGCCAGGGCGCTGCCGGGCTGAGCGAATCCCATTCCGGGATCTCGTCCGCGCTTTCGGGCCGCACCGGAGGCACGTCGATGAGCAGGCGGATCCCGCGCACCAAGTCGGTGACGTACGTGAAGTCGCGGTACATCTCGCCGTGGTTATAGATGTCGATCGGGGTCCCCTCGAGGATGCCCTTGGTGAACTTGAACAGCGCCATGTCCGGCCTGCCCCACGGCCCGTAAACCGTGAAGAAGCGGAACATCGTCGTCGGCAGGTTCCACAAGTGGGCGTAGGAATGGCCCATCGCCTCGTTCGCCTTCTTGGTGGCGGCGTAGAACGTGAGCGGCGTGTCGACCTTGTCCAGTTCGCAGTAGGGCATCTCGATATTGGCGCCATAGACCGAAGAGGTCGACGCCATGAGCAGATGGTCAACCGCCAGCTCGCGTGCGCATTCCATCACGTTGAAGGTGCCGACGAGGTTCGCCTCCAAGTAAGCGCGCGGGTTCTCCAGGCTGTAGCGGACGCCGGCTTGCGCCGCGAGGTGCACGATCACGTGCGGACGCTCCGCCATGCACAGGTCATGCAACCCGTCGAAATCCTCAAGCATGGCCGCGCGCGCGCTGAAATGCTGGTTCTGCAGCAGCATCTGGTGCCGCCGCTGCTTGAGGGTGACGTCGTAATAGTCGGTCATCCCGTCGAAGCCGACTACCGAGAACCCTTCTTCCAGCAGAAGTTTGCACAGGTGAAAGCCGATGAAACCGGCGGATCCGGTAACGAGAACTTTGCGCATGAACGCCGCCCTAGTTCGCCCCCGGCAGGGTTGCAAGGAACCATCGTCGGACTCCGGCCCGATCGCCGTGTAATCTCTGCCCCCTTTGCAGCCTGACCGAACAGCGATACAGCATCGGACCGGACGGCACAGAGCAGGCGCGATCTCTCAACCTCGAACCGAACCAGTGCGATGATGAACGACGGCATATCCGACAAGGCATCTGAAGCTCCCCCGCCGGCGCCCTACCTGAGCGATGAAAGTCAGTTCGCCGAACAGGTCGCTCGTATCGGGGAAGAAGAGCCCGTACCTCATCCAGAGCCCACGTCTCGACGCAGTCTCGCCATCCTGGTGGCGGCGGCAATCGGCGTGGTTCTGATTGGGAGCGTCGGCATGAAAATGCTGGCTCGGCATCAACTGGACGGTGCCGAGGAAAACGATGTCTCGGCCGCGGCAACCCCCACCGAAGTCATCGAGCACGCAAAGCCTCAGACTCCCGCGCAGGCCACCAAGGAGTTTCGGTGGTCGGTAAAGCTTTCCCTGGGATCGTGCGACAATGCCTGGTCCAGGCTGATGGCCGCCACCCGCTCACCGTCGCGCGAAAGCCAGATAAATGAGGTGGAAGCGATTGGCCGGAACACCCGGCGGGCCTGCCTCCATTCCTGGCGGCTGCTCGGTGATCTTTCGACTCCGGGCATTCTAACAGGCCAAGAGAAATTGGCGGCCGATCAAGCCTTGGAATATTGCTCGATGGCCGCATCAACGCGCGGAGCATTCGCGGGTAGCTTTGCGGCGACTTACGTGGCGACCGCGCTCTCTGGTGGCCTCCTGGATCAAAATGATCGGGCCGTGGCGGATGAAAAGGTCGCCCAGGTCGATGAGGAACTGGAGAAATGCAGTGTCTCACTGGATCGCCTTTCTTTCGCGCAGGGGACCCGTCCCGACCCTATCCCAACCGTTCAACATCCTACGAATGCCCGCCGGCAACCGACGGTAACAGCAGACGCGCATTTGCCGATTATCGACACCCCTGCCGGTCACCATCCAACGTAAAGGCGAGGGCTTGGTGTTTGCCGTGATCGATTTCGGCCTCGAGCACAGTCTGATCTGGGTGACGAGCACCGCCCCGTGGCAAATGTCCTTGCCTTCGCAACACGATGGGCAGACGCTCGCGAATCCCGGCGTCCTGTTCTTGGGAAAATGATCGGGACAGGAGAGGCGAGATGGATCGATCGGGCAAAGGTACCCGGGTGGTGGCTCTCGTAGGCCCGGCAGGTACGGGCAAGACGAGCCTGGCGGAGGCGCTGCTGTTCGCGTCCGGCACGATTGCCCGGCTTGGTTCGGTTGCGGCCGGCAGCAGCGTCGGCGATGCGGCTCCGGAATCGCGATCGCGAGGCCGGTCGACCGAACTCAACGTGATGCGCCTCGACTGGATGAGCGACCGCTTCATTCTGGTCGATGCCCCCGGTTCGGCGGGATTTTCGGCGGACGCCGACAGGTCGGTGCACGCGGCGGACCTTGCCCTGGTCGTGCTGGACCCGGACATGGAACGCGCGCCGCTGGTGGAGCCGACGTTGCGCCAGCTCGAAGCGATGGGCCTGCCGCATGCCTTGTTCATCAACAAGATCGACCAGGCGCGGGGCAGCATCGCAGACCTGCTGACCGCTCTCCAGCCGCTCAGCGCCGCGACCCTGGTCGCAAGGCAGATCCCGATCCGCGAAGGCGAGCGCGTGACAGGCTTCGTCGATCTCGCGCTTGAACGGGCGTACCACTATCAGGCCGGCCAGCCCTCGGAACAGGTTCCCCTGCCCGATCACCTGCAGGAACGTGAGGCCTCGGCACGCTTCCACATGCTGGAGCAGCTCGCGGATCACGACGACGAACTGCTCGAGCAGCTTCTCAACGATGAAACGCCCGATCTCGCCACGATATTCGGCGACCTGGCCCGGGAAGCGGCGGAAGGGCTGGTGGTGCCGGTCCTGTTCGGTTCCGCCCTCAACGGCTTCGGCATCCGGCGTCTGCTCAAGATGTTTCGCCACGACACACCCTGGCCGGAGCAGACCGCACGGCGCCTTGGCGTGACCGGTTCCGGAGCCCATGTCGTCAAAGTCTCGCAAGGAAGCGCCATCGGGCGCCTCGCGTTGGCCCGAGTGTTTGGCGCCCCCCTCAGCGAAGGAACCGAACTTTCCGGCAGCGACGGCGGTGTGGCCCGCGCGGGTTCGCTGTTCGCGTTGCAGGGAGGGAGCACCACCAAGCTCACGCGCGCCGAACCGGGCGAGATCATCGGCATCGCGAAAGTCGATAGCTGGCGGGCCGGCGACCGGTTGGCCGTTGGCGCGAGACCATCGTCGGAGGGGTTTGCGATTCCAGGGCCGACCCTGAACTGTGCTCAAGCCCTCGCGGTCAAAGACGCGAAAGACGAGGTCCGCCTGTCCACCGCGCTCAATCGCCTTGTCGAGGAAGATGCCGCGCTGCACTGGGAGACAGACGACAAATCGCACGAGACCCTGCTGTGCGGGGTGAGCGAAGAGCATCTGGCAGTCGCGCTGGAGCGGCTCAAGCGGCGCTATGGCGTGGAAGTGTCGGTCCGCCAACCAAGCGTCGCGTACAAGGAGACGATCCGCAAGTCCGTCACCCAGCACGGCCGGCACAAGAAGCAGTCTGGAGGACACGGCCAGTTCGGCGACGTGATCATAGAAGTCGGACCGCTTGGCCGTGGCGAAGGCTTTCAGTTCGAAGACCGCATCACCGGCGGCATGATCCCCCGCCAATGGATCCCGGCGGTAGAGCAGGGCATCAGGGACGCGATGCAACGCGGTCCCCTCGGCTTCGAAGTGGTGGACGTCGCCGTCGCACTGGTCGGAGGGTCCTTTCACAGTGTCGACAGCTCGGAACTCGCCTTCCGGACGGCCGGACGCATCGCCATGGCCGATGCGCTCGCGGCGGCGTCCCCCGTCCTGCTCGAGCCCATCGCCCATGTCTCGGTGTCGGCGCCCGGCAATGCGGTTTCCCGCATCACCGCCGCCCTCGTCAGCCGGCGCGGCCAGATGCGGGATATCGCGCCGAAGGACGGCTGGTCCCGCTGGGACACCGTCGAACTCCTGCTACCCAGCGTCGGGCTGCAGGGACTGGACGCTGAGCTTCGGTCGCTGAGCCAGGGCATGGCCCATTACCGGGCGCAATTCGATCATCTCACGGAAGTGCCCGTCAACCTCGTGCAGGGGATCGCGCGCCAAGCGAAGTGATTCCCGATTGAGGCGAAACGGAGCTTTCCTGGAGTGATTTCGAGGCAGGTGGAATCACCTGCCGGCTCGGAAATCACGGCAAACAAGGAATTCCCGGACTCGTTCCGGTTCAATCTGAAACGAAACGAGTCTAGGGCCATGGTCGCATGGGAACGATGGACCACCTTTTCTCGGCGGCGCTCGACCGGATCAGGGAGCGCGGACAGCACAGGGTGCTGCGAGCGACGCAATTGGCTGGCACCGGCCGGGTGCTGCGGGGCGGGCGAAGCCTGATCGACTTCTCGAGCAACGACTATCTGGGCCTCGCCACCCATCCCGAAGTGATGGAGCGGGCGCGCGAATGGACCTCACGGTACGGGGCCGGGTCGGGGGCATCGCGGCTGGTCACCGGGACCAGCGAGGCACATCTCGCGCTGGAAGCGAAGATCGCCGCTTTCAAGGGGACGGAGGCCGCCCTGCTCTTCGCGTCGGGCTGGCAGGCCAACGCGGCGGTGATCCCGGCGCTGCTGGCGGCCGCTCCGGGGGCGGTGGTGTTCACCGACCGGCTGAACCACGCCAGTCTGCATCACGGTTGTGCCGCGGCCGGGGTGCGGCAGGTCAGGTTCCGGCACAACGACCTTGAGCACCTGGAGACACTGTTGAGCGAAAGGGGCACGCACGCGCCGGCGCGACTGATCCTGACCGAAAGCGTGTTCAGCATGGACGGGGACCGCGCCGACCTCGCCCGGCTGGTCCAGCTTGCCCGCCGCTACGACGCCTTCCTGTTTGTTGATGAAGCACATGCCACGGGCGTGCTTGGGCCGGGCGGCGCGGGCCTTGCCGCCGGCTTGGCTGGGGTCGACCTGGCCATGGGGACTTTCAGCAAGGCCATGGGCGGGTTCGGGGCTTATGTCGCGGGATCGGAACTACTTCATGAATTTCTTGTAAACACTTGTTCAAGCTTTATTTTCTCGACTTCTCCTCCCCCCGGCATGCTCGGTGCCATCGACGCGGCGCTGGATCTGGTGCCGGGAATGGAGGCCGAGCGGACCAAGCTGGCGGCACTCGGAGACCGCCTTCGCGCCGGCCTGCGCGACGCCGGCTACGACACGGGCAATTCCTCCACGCAGATCGTCCCTGCCATGGTCGGCCCGGCCGACCGGGCGCTGGCGCTGAGCGTTTTCCTCGCCGACCGTGGCATGCTCGCCGCCGCCATCCGTCCGCCGACCGTGCCGGCAGGCACGAGCCGGTTGCGCATCGCCCTGCGCAGCACGCATGCGGGCGAGGATATCGACACCCTCGTGGCTGCGATCCGTGAATTTCCCCAGGCCGGGCGATGAAGCTGCTGTTCGTCCACGGCTGGGGCTTCGACGCCCGTTTCTGGGACGCGCTGGCGCCGCTGTTGCCCGAATGGGAGCAGGCACGGCATGATCGCGGCTACTTTGGCGCCTCCCCACAAACCTTTCCGGCGGAGCCGTGCATCGCCGTCGCCCACAGTTTCGGGGCCATGCGCGTGCTGGCCGATCCTCCGCCGCACTGTGTCGGCATGGTCGCGATCAACGGGTTCGACCGTTTCACCGCGCGCGAAGGGAAAGCCGGTGTCGCGATGCGCCTCGTCGACCGCATGATCGACCGGCTGGCGGTCGATCCCGTGGCGGTCCTCGACGATTTCCGGCATCGCTGCGGGGCGGAGCCGGCATCGGGCCAGCCTTGCGTGGACTTGCTCCACAAAGACCTGGCATCGCTGCGCGACGACGACCGCGGCCCCGAGTGCGGCCGCTGGAGAGCCCCGCTGCTCTCGCTTCACGGCGCGGACGACCCGATCCTGCCGGCGGACTTGCGCTCCGCCGCCTTTTCCGCCGCGCCCGATCTCACGTGCGGGACGAAGGCGGGCGGCGGCCACCTGCTGCCGGTCACCAGTCCCGACTGGTGCGCCCATGCGATCCGTGCGTTCATCGCCCGCGTCGGGGCGGGCGCATGAACGCGATGGACCGCAGCCGGATCGGCCGGGCATTCTCCTATGCCCGCGACTACGACGGACATGCGCGAGTGCAGCGGATCGTCGCGCGGAAGCTGGCCCGGCGCATCGCCGCGCTGCCGCTTCCCGCCGCCCCCCGCCTGCTGGAGATCGGCTGCGGCACCGGCTTCCTGACACGGGCGCTGATCGAACTTCAGCTTGGAGGACAATGGCTTGTCACCGATATCTCACCGCGAATGGTGGAACGGTGCCGCGAGAATGCGGGAACCGCTCCCGGCCGCGGCTTCGCGGTCCTCGACGGGGAATGCGGCGATCCCGGACCGGCGGGACCGTTCGACCTGATCTGCTCCAGCCTGGCGATGCAGTGGTTCGACGATCAGGAAAGCGCGGTCTCACGCATGCTCGACTGGCTGGCGCCGGGCGGGCATTGCCTGTTCACCACTCTTGCCGACGGCAGCTTCGCGGAATGGCGGCGCGCGCACGAGGAACCCGGCCTGACGCCCGGAACGCGGCCGCTCCTGCCGGTTTCGGCGTTTTCGCGGATGCTTCCCCAGGCACAGGCCGAACCCTGTACGGTCGACCGCCTGATTGATCGCCACGGTAACGCGCTGGAGTTCCTGAGAGCGTTGCGCACGATCGGTGCAACCACGTCGAAAGCCGGTCACAAGCCGCTTGCAACGGGTGCGCTACGACGGGTCATGCGCAATTTCGAAGCCGGGGGCGCGGCGACCACTTATGAAGTGGTCACCTGCCACTTTCGGCGCGCGGACGATCCGGCATGACGGCTTCGGGCTTCATCGTCACCGGCACCGACACCGATGTCGGCAAGACCGTGTTCGCCGCCGCGCTCGCCGCCGCGCTGGGTGCCCACTACTGGAAGCCGGTGCAGGCCGGTCTCGACGCCGAGGGGCTGAGCGACAGCGAGAGGACCATGCGGCTAGCCGGCCTTCCCGCATCGCACATCCTTGCCGAGCGCTACCGGCTGGCGACGCCCTGCTCTCCCCACCGCGCCGCCGAGATCGAAGGGGTGACGATCGAGACCGATACGCTTGGCATGCCCCCAGTGGACGGGCCGCTGGTGATCGAGGGCGCGGGCGGGGTTCTGGTGCCGCTGACGCGGGAGGTCCTCTATGCCGACTTGTTCGCGCGCTGGGGCCTGCCGGTCATCCTCGTCGCCCGCACCACGCTGGGCACGATCAACCACAGCCTGCTATCGATAGAAGCCTTGCGCGCGCGCGGCATCGCCATCCACGGCGTCGCTTTCGTCGGCGAGGGCAATGCCGACAGCGAGGAGACGATCGCGCGGATCGGCGAGGTCCGGCGGCTCGGCCGCCTGCCCTGGCTCACGGAACTCGGCCCCGAGACCCTCTCCCGCGCCTTTGCCGAGAACTTCGGGGCAGAGAACTTCCGGATAGAGGATTTCACCCCGTGACCGCGCCCGACTCCCCGGTCTGGCACCCGTTCACCCAGCATGGCCTGCGCGAGCCGATCCCGCTGGTCGCGCGCGCCGAAGGCGCCGTCCTTTTCACCGCCGGGGGCGAGCGGATCGTCGACGCCATCTCGTCGTGGTGGGTGACGACCCACGGCCATTGCCACCCCCGGATCATGGCCGCCATCGCCGAGCAGGCCCACAAGCTCGATCAGGTGATCTTCGCCGGCTGGACGCACGAGCCCGCCGAACGGCTCGCGCTCGAACTGCGCGAGATCATGCCCGAGGCACTGACCCGCGTGTTCTACTCCGACTCGGGCTCCACCAGCGTCGAGGTCGCGCTCAAGATGGCGCTGGGCTACTGGGCCGCGCGCGAGGAGCCGCGCCACCGCATCGTGGTGATGGAGCACAGCTATCACGGCGACACGATCGGCGCGATGTCGGTCGGCGCGCGCGGGGTGTTCAACCGCGCCTACGAGCCGCTGCTGTTCGACGTCACCACCGTGCCCTTCCCCGCCGCCGGCGGCGAGCAGGCGACGCTCGACGCGCTGGAACGCGCCTGCAAGGCCCCCGGCGGCGACGCCGCCGCCGCCTTCATCGTCGAACCGCTGGTGCTGGGCGCCGGCGGCATGCTGATGTATCCGGCACAGGTGCTGGGCGAGATGCGCGCCATCTGCGCCCGTCACGGCGTGCTGTTCATCGCCGACGAGGTCATGACCGGCTGGGGCCGCACCGGCACCCTGCTGGCGTGCGAGCAAGCCGGCGTCGTGCCCGACCTGCTGTGCCTGTCCAAGGGGCTGACGGGCGGATCGGTCCCCTTGGCGGTGACGATGGCGACGGAGCCGGTCTATCAGGCGCATTACTCCACCGACCGGGCACGGATGTTCTTCCATTCGTCCAGCTACACCGCCAACCCCATCGCCTGCGCCGCCGCGCGGGCCAACCTGGCGATCTGGCGCGACGAGCCGGTCATGGAGCGGATAAGCGCGTTGTCCGAACGGCAATCGCGAATGCTGGAACGTCTCGCCACGCTGCCGGGCGTGGCCGACGCCCGGCGGACGGGCACGATCCTCGCGCTGGATCTGGAAAGCCAATCGGGCTCGGGCTATCTCTCCGATCTGGCGCCGCGATTACGGCAGCGTTTTCTCGACGCCTCGGTGCTGCTTCGCCCGCTTGGCAATACCGTCTACGTCATGCCGCCCTATTGCATCGAGGATGGCGACCTCGCCCACGTCGGAGACGCCGTGGAGGACGCCGCCTCGATCCTCTGATGCCGCCGTCGTTTGATCTGGACAACCGGCCAGCCATGCGCAAGATTGCCGCCGGTCATGCCTTCGACCCTGCCTGAGCCTTGGCCGAGCAGAGTAATCGGCACTGCGGTCGCCAAAAAACACAATTATTCCCGCATGATAGAGTGATTTCGAGGCAGGTGGAATCACTTGCCGGCCCGGAAATCACGGCAAACAAAG
>DATEEP010000043.1:0-2124 GCA_035281095.1 Novosphingobium sp.
TTCATGCTTGGGTGTGGCCGTGATGGTGTTGACCACGCCCCCGGTCGCGTTGCGACCGTACAGCGTGCCCTGCGGGCCGCGCAGCACCTCGATCCGCTCGATATCGTAAAACTCTGCGGCGGCGAGGCGATTGACCGTGAGGGGGATGTTGTTTTCGTGGATACCGACCCCTGTGTCGGCCGACAGGCCCTGGATCTGCGCACCGATGCCACGAATCTGGAAATTGTAGCGTCCGAAACCGGTGGTCCCGAAGCTTACGTTCGGAACGGCGATCTGGAGGTCCGCTCCGCCGTTGAGACCCCGCTCCTGCAAGGAGTCCGACGAAAAGGCCGAGACGGCGATCGGAACATCCTGAAGGTTCTCCGCCCGCTTCTGCGCGGTAACGATGATTTCGCCGACCTGGGGCTCGGTTTGCGCTTCCTGCGCGATTGCCGGCATTGCCGCGACACACAACAGTGAAGTGGAAATCAACAATGCTGCTCTTGATGGGGCCTTCATAACAATCTCTCCCTATATTCACTACGTCTTTTCGAGGTTTGAAATCAGATCTTTCTCTGAATGTCTTTCCAGTACATTTCCCGAATATCTTTCTTGAGAACCTTCCCGACCGGACTACGCGGCAAGGTTTTGACGAAATCGACGCTCTTGGGCGCCTTGACCGAGCCGAGGCGATCCTTGCATAGGTGGATGATGTCCGCCGGTTCGAGCTGGGCCTCCGGCTTGAGTTCGATCACCGCCTTGACGGCCTCGCCCCACTTCTCATCCGGCACGCCGATCACCGCGCAATCGAGAACGGACGGATGCGACCAGATGACCTGCTCCACTTCGCTCGGGTAGACGTTGAAGCCCCCGGTGATGATCATATCCTTCTTGCGGTCGGTGATGTGCAGGAAGCCCTCTTCATCGATGTGGCCGATGTCGCCGGTGTGGAGCCACCCGTCGACAATGGTCTCGGCGGTCTCGTCGGGCTGCTTGTAATATCCCTTCATCACGATATCGCCGCTGATGCAGATTTCGCCGCTTTCCCCTTGGGGCAAATGCGCCCCGGCCTCGTTTTGAATGGAGATGCCGTTCGTGATCGCGGGAGTTCCGCATGCGGAGAGGCGACTGTCCGGCGCGATCACGCCATCGACGAAATGGTCACCGGGACGCAGGAAGGCGATCGATCCCGGCGCCTCGGTCTGGCCATAGCCCTGGAGCAGGACCGGTCCGAACAGCTCGATCGCGCGCCGCAGCTTTTCCAGCGACATCGGCGCAGCGCCGTACATGAGGTAACGAAGCGAGGAGAAGTCGCGCTTCTCGATACCGGGCGTCTCGAGCAGGCTGTAGATCACCGTCGGCGGAAGAAACAGTTCCGTCACCCGCTCGCGCTCGATCGTATCGAGCAGCAGCATCGGATCAGGCTTGGGCAGGATAACCACCTTGCCGCCACGGGCCGTGGCCGAAATCGAAAGGAACCCTGCCGAGTGCGTCATCGGCGCGGCGGCCAGGTTCACGATCCGCTCATCAACGGCATAGGACGAGTTGATGACCCCGTTGAGCACGGAGAGGCTGAGGTTGCGGTTGGTCTGCATTACGCCCTTGGGGCGCCCGGTTGTCCCACCGGTCGGCATGATCGCGATGACATCGTCGGGCGCCGAGACGAAGGCGGGCGAAGTGGCGTCGACATCAGCAAGGAACGCGTCGAGCGAGATTGCGCCACCGCATTCGCCATCCAGGCACACCAGGTTGACGAGACCGGGACAATTCGCCGCCAGCTCGCGCGCGACCGGCGCGAAGGCGGACTGGAAGAACAGCGTTTCGACATCGAAGCCGTTCAGCAAGCCCCCCGATTCCGCGGCCGAACTGCGGGGATTGAGCGGGACCCATACGACGCCCGCGCGCCACATTCCCAGCACGCAGATCCAGGCGGCAGGGTCGTTCCCCGCGAGCACCGCGCCATGGCGTCCCCGCCCCAGCCCGCGCGCGAGTAGGCCGTTGGCAACACGGCAGGTTAGCGCCTGCGCTTCGCCGAAACGCCATTCCTGCCCGCCCATGGCGAAGGCGATGCCGTCCCGGTTCACCAGGCAGCCACGGTCGAAGAAGTCGATAAGTGCCATTGCCTGCGACCCTCAGTTTTTCGCT
>DATEEP010000044.1:0-36952 GCA_035281095.1 Novosphingobium sp.
ACTTCTGGCCGAAGGACCGGCGCGGCCCGGCGAGACCGCGACGCTGGCGCTTCATTTCAAACCCGATCCCGGCTGGCACGGCTATTGGCTGAACCCCGGCGACGCCGGGTTCGGCATGACGCTCGAATGGACTCTTCCCGAAGGCGCGAGTGCCGGAAATCCGCGCTATCCGGTGCCCGATACGCTTCTCGTCTCGGGCCTGATGAACCACGTCTACAAGGGCGACTACGCGGTGCTGGTGCCGCTGACCTTGCCCGCCAAGGCCGGGCCGGGAGAGCGGATTCCCGTCAGTGTCGAGGCGCGCTGGCTGGCCTGCACGGACCAGGTCTGCGTGCCCGAGCAGGCGCGGTTGACGGCGCAACTCAAGCTCGGGAAACCGGCCCCCGACAAGCGTTTCGATACCTGGCAAGCCCGCCTGCCGGCCCCTCTCGACGCGGCGGCGAAGTTCGAACTTTCCGGCGATACCGTGCGCCTCGCCATCCCGCTGCCCCGGACGATGGCGCTGGCGGCGCCGCACTTGTTCGTGGCGCAGGACCGGGTGGCGGACTACGCCGCGCCGCAGCGGTTCGGCCGCCAGGGCGACACGCTGGTCGTCGAACTGGCCCGCACGAAGACCGCCGCCGCGAACCCGGCCCGACTTACCGGCGTGCTGCGGCTCAACCCCGACGGCGACGGCATCGCCTTCGAGGCTGCACCGGGCGCGGTGCCTTCGGGTGGCGCGCCGCTCGACGACACGGCAGCCGCGCCGCTTCAAGGCTTGCCCTTGCTGCTGCTTGGCGCGCTGATCGGCGGGCTGCTGCTCAACGTCATGCCCTGCGTCTTCCCGATCCTCAGCCTCAAGGCCCTGAGCCTCGCCCGCGCCGGGGAGAGCGAGGCGCAGGCGCGCGCGGAGGGCATGGCCTACACCGCCGGGGTCGTGCTCGCCTGCCTCGGCCTCGGCGCGCTGCTGCTGACCTTGCGCGCGAGCGGGCAGGAGGTCGGCTGGGCGTTTCAGTTGCAGGAACCCGCGACCATCGCCGCGCTGCTGCTGCTGGCGGCGGCGGTGACCGCCAACCTCGTCGGCCTGTTCGAATTCGCCCAGATCTTCAATGGGCTCTTCAACGGGCCGAGTTCCGCCGGAGGATCGCCCAGAGGCGCGTTCGCCACCGGGCTGCTCGCCGCGTTCGTCGCGACGCCCTGCACCGGGCCGTTCATGGCCGCCGCGATGGGTGCCGCGCTGCTGCTGCCGACAGGATCCGCGCTGCTGCTGTTCGCCGCACTGGGCCTCGGCATCGCGCTGCCGTTCCTGGCGGTGGCATTCGTGCCCGCGATCCGGCAGAGGCTGCCGAAACCCGGCGCATGGATGACCACGTTCCGCCGCTGGATGGCGCTGCCGATGGGGTTGACGGCGCTGGCGCTACTATGGCTGGCGAGCCGCGTCGGCGGCACCGCCTTCGCCATCGCCGCCGGCCTGCTGACCGTGAAGCTGATCGTGATCCTGGTGGTGATCGGCCGGCGTCAACGAACCGGCAAGCCGGTGCGCCGGCTCGCCCTGGTCTGGGGCGCGGTGCTTGTCGCCATCGCAGTCATCGTCCTGCCGCGCACGATCTCGGAAAGCTCGGCCGCCGCCGAGAGCCTGCTCGAAGCCAAGCCCTTCTCCCAAACGGCGCTCGAAAGGGCACGTGCCTCGGGCAAACCCGTATTCGTGTGGATGACGGCCGACTGGTGCCTGACCTGCAAGGTCAACGAGCAAGTCGCGATCGAGCGCGAAGAGACCCGCGCGGCGTTCGAGAAGGCGGGCGTCGTGGTGCTGCGCGGCGACTGGACCCGCCGCGATCCGGCGATCACCCGCTACCTGACCGCGCACGGCGCGGCGGGAGTGCCGCTCTATGTGTGGTATCCGGCAGCGGGCCAGGGCGCGCCGGAAGTGCTGCCGCAAGTGCTGACCTCGACGCTGCTGATGGAACGGGCGGGCCACATATCCGAAAAGAACCAATGACCGTTCGCGTCGAGCGAACGGAAACGAGGGATTGGGACGATAGTATTGCATCACCGTCCCGGACTTGATCCCGGACGATGTCCGTTCACACCAGCGCCGCCACGTCCGCCAATACCTCGCGCATCTTGGACAGCGCCTGCGCCTTGAGCTGATGGACGCGCGGGATGCTGACTTGCAGCACTTCCGCGATTTCCGAAAGGTTCAGTTCCTCGACGAAGTAGAGCTGCACCACCAGCTTCAGCCGATCCGGCAGTTCGCCGATCGCTTCGATCAGATGTTCGCGCAATTCCTCGTCCTCCAGCATCGAGTGGCTGTTCGGGGCGTCGTCGGCAAAGGCGCCGTCGTGGTCCGAGTATGCCTCGTCCAGCGGCGTGAAGTTCAGCGGCTGGTTCGCCGCGCGCAAATCGGCCAGCTCGGCCCCGGTCACGCCCATCGCGGCCGAGAGTTCGGCACTGGTGGGATTGCGGCCTAGCCGCCCGCGCAATTCGTCTTCCTTTTCGCGCAACTGGCGGCGGCGGCCGGCGGCCCCGCGCGAGATCGGCAGGCTGCGGCGGATCAGGTCCACCATCGCGCCACGCACGCGCAGCTTGGCATAAGCGGCGAAACCGTCCTCGCCCGGCCCTTCGTGGCGCTGGGCGCATTCGGTCAGCGCGACCAGCCCGGCCTGCATCAGGTCTTCCAGCTCCACGCCCGGCCGGCCGCCGCCGTGGACGTGCCAGGCCAACCGCTTGACCATCGGCAGGAACCGGCGGACCCGGTCGGCGATGTCGCCATTGTAGGCGCCGGCGACGGCGGTTCTCGGCAAGGCGCCGCCATATGCCGCCGCCACGTTGGGCGCGTTGAAAGGTCGTTGGTCGTGTTTCATGCGGCCATGCTTTCGATTGTCGGGTCGTAGTGCTGGGCGGAATGCCCGAGAGCTTGGGGTTGCGGAGCCGCGCCGATCACCGCGATCACCTCGATCGGCTGAACGGCGGGCAGTTCCGCGATGGAAAGGACGAGGCAGGACGGCGCGCGCAGCTTGAGCAGCGCGGCGAGCGCGCGGCGGGCACGCGGCTGGACGATCATCGCCAGCGGCATCGCGCCCGGCCCGCGCTCCGCGGTGAGACCGGCCACGTGTTCGCCGATCATGCGGGCGAGATCGGGCTCGATCACCGGCTGGCCGGTCGTCGGGTCATGCAGTCCCTGCACGATCGCGGACTCGAGCGCGGCGTCGAGCGTGACGACCGCCAGCCGCTCGTTCGGCGCGCAGATGCGCCCGACGATCAGCGAGCCGAGATCGGCGCGGACCAGTTCGACCATGCGTTCGTGGTCCTGCGTCTCCTGCACCGCGCGGCTGAGGCTGGCGAGGATCGGCAGCGGATGCGAGATCGGGATGCCGTCGTTCAGCAGCGTGCGCAGGATGCGGGTGATGGAGGCCAACGACAGCGGCTGCGGGTGGATGGTCTCGACAAGGCCGGCCGAATGCTCCTTCACCGCGTCGAGCAGAGCGCGCACCTCGTCGGGGCCGAGCAGATCCTGCGGCCGCTCGCCGAGCACCTGATTGAGGTGGGTGGCAATCACGGTGCTGGCGTCGACGGTCAGGAAACCCTCGGCGATGGCGTGGTCGCGCGCGGCTGCATCGATCCACAGCGCCGGGCAGCCGAAGCTGGGGTCGCGGGTCTCGTCGCCCCTCAGGGTGTGATTCTGGCGCGCTTCGCCGGCGTCGATCGCCAGGATGCGGTCGGGCTTGATCGCCGCCCCGCCCAGCGGCACGCCGCCCAGCAGGATGCGGTAATCGTGCGGCGGCATGTCGAGCGCGTCGCGCACCCGGAACTGCGGCACGACGAAGCCGAACGCCTGGCTCAGCTGCTTGCGCACGCCGGTAATGCGCGCCACCAGCGGCGAGCCGCGACGGTCGTCGACAAGCTGGACGAGGCCGTAGCCAAGCTCGATGGTGACGAGTGTGTGGTCGGAGACGTCGTCCAGCGTGATGCGCGAGGGATCGACGGGCTCCTCCACCGGAGCGGCGACCTCGACCGGCTTGTCCTGGTGCTTCTTCAGGGCATGCCACAGCCACAGCGCCAGGGCGGAGGCGGGGAAGAAGATCGACTGCGGCATCGCGGGGATCATGCCGACGGCGCCGAGCACCAGGCCTACGGGAAGCCATATCCGGGGATCGGTGAACTGCTTGCCGATCTGGCCGGCAAGACCCTTGCCCTGCCCGATGCGGTCGTCCGAAACACGCGTGACGATGATCGCGGCGGCGATCGAGAGCAGCAGCGCGGGCACCTGCGCCACCAGCGCGTCGCCGATGGCGAGGGTGATATAGGCCTGCGCGGCCTCCCCGGCGGAGAGTCCGTGGCTGATCATGCCCAGGCAGAAGCCGGCGATGATGTTGACGCCCAGGATCAGCAGCGCGGCGACCGCGTCGCCTTTCACGAACTTGGAGGCACCGTCCATCGACCCGTAGAAATCCGCCTCGGTCGAGACTTCCCTGCGGCGGGCCTTGGCTTCCTCGGCAGTGACGAGCCCGGCGGCGAGATCGGCGTCGATCGCCATCTGCTTGCCCGGCAAGGCGTCCAGGGTGAAGCGCGCGGACACTTCGGACACCCGGCCCGCGCCCTTGGTGACGACCACCATGTTGATGATCATCAGGATCAGGAAGACGAAGATGCCGACCGCGAAGTTGCCGCCGATCAGGAAGGCGCCGAACGCCTCGATCACCTTGCCCGCGGCTTCCTCGCCCTCATGGCCGTGGACCAGCACGACGCGGGTCGAAGCGACGTTGAGCGCGAGGCGCAGCAGCGTGGCGAACAGCAGAACCGAGGGGAAGGACGAGAAATCGAGCGGCTTTTCCGCGTTCATCGCCGCCATCAGGATCGCGACCGACAGCGCGATGTTGAACACGAACGAGACATCGAGCACCGCCGCCGGAACCGGGACGATCATCAGCACCATAAGCGCGAGAATGCCGCCCGGAAGGGCGAGCGCGGTAAGGTTGGTCTGGCGCAGGAGCGACGTCACAGGTTGAACCTCTGGAGTTTGTCATAGGCGGAGCGGACGAAAGCGGGCGTGTCGGCCGAGCCCTGGCCGTTGCCGGAAGCGAGGCCGAACGCGCCTTGCAGCGTGTCGGCCATGGAGCGGGAGCCGCTTGGCTGTGGGCCAAATTGTGCCTGGGCCTGGCGGGCCGCGGCGAACTCGCGTTCGATCGGGCCGGCGTTGAGATCGAGAGCGGGGGCCGAGGGCAGATATCCATGCAAGGAGGCCGAGGCCCAATGGCTCGCCGCGCCCAGGGCGCCGGTGTCCTCCATCGCGCGGCCGACCTTGGAGCGCATCAGCTCCATCACTTCGCCGACGCTGCGGGCGCCGCCCGAGCCGTAGAAGATGCCGCGATTGGCCGCCGCCGCCTTGGGCAGCAGCGCCGCCGCGCTTTGGGAAGGATCGCCGGTCAGCGCCGACAGGAACCTGGTCGCGCCGCCGATGCCGAGGAAGTGGCCGAGATAGAGTTCCGCCGCGTCGGGCGTCCGGCCCAGCACGGTGGTCAGCCGGTCGCGGTTGTCGCTCGCCAGCTCCGCCGCCATCAGCGCCGAGGCATCGGCGTTGTAGCGCAAGTTCATGATGTCGGGGGTCATGCCCGGCGCGCTGACCTGCCCGTCCTCGATCGCCTCGCCCGCCCAGCCCATGCCGTGCGTGGCGCCGTGGCGATCCAACGTTTCCAGCCAGGTCCCGCGCGTGAACTGATAGAGCCCCGCCGCGCTGGACGTGGGCGCCTTGGCGCTTGGGTCGAGGCTGGATTCGAGCTTGGCCTGCGCCAGCAGGTAGTTGAAGTCGACACCGGTCGCCTGCGCGGCACGCGCGATGGCGGCGCGGACGTTGCCCTGCCGGACAACACCCGCGCCGCCTGTCGCTACGGAGCCGATTGGCTGAGCCTCGCTGATGACAAACTCCCGGTTCGAAATGATACCGGGAGAGTTAAAGCAAGGGTTGTGCCAGAATTAACCTTGCTGGCGGTGCGCGCTCGAATAGGCGTTCGAAACCGTGTACGACGGCCTGGCGCGATAAGTCTGCGGGCTGCCCGTCAACGCATCGAGCCTGGCCGAAACATTGGCCGCGATCAGGTTGCGAACCTGGCGGTTTACCTCGTTCTGACGCTTCGCGGCGTCGAGCATCGCGCGGCATTCCTCGTCGATCGCGAGGACGGCCGCACCATCGAGCGTGCCGCACAGCTTCTGCTTGTCGTTCGCCGAGCACAGGATCGCGTCGAGATCGAGCCCGGCAAGCGCCTGCCGTTCGGCTTCCAGAACGGCAAGCATCTGCCGCAGCGTCTCGCGAAGGTCGCCCATGTGCATTATTCGCCGCTCCTGAGAAGAATCCCCGCCGCGATCATCGCATCGGCGATCTTCGACGGCACGATGGGATAACGCCCGTCCTCGATCGCCTTGCGGATCTCGGCCACGCGGTCGGTATCGACCGGAGCCGCGCCGGGATCGAGCGCGTCGCTCTTGACGACCGTCGAAACCGGGGGCTCGCCGGTCGCTGCCGGAGCCTGTGCCTGACCCCGCGTTTCCCGCGAAAATCTGGTGCCGACCGCGCCGATGGCGCGCGCAGGTCCCACTTCGATAGGTGGCATGATGCCGCTCCTTGGTATCTCTCTACCAGTGCAGAACGGCAGGGGTTCAGAGGTTTTAAGGGCGCAAGCGGCAATCTCTTGCCGCATCCTGCAAATAGGGCCGACAAAGTAGTCTGACCCGGAGGAAACGCTACGCTTCCCTTGTGGCCTAGGGAAGGGGCAGTTCCACCACGCCCGGACGCACGATGCGCGCGCGCATCGGTTCGGTTCCGGCGCGGGTCGCGCGCGCGGGTCGAACGCGGATCCACGCGCCAACCGGACCTGCTTCCATCGCCTCGCCGGGCTGGGAGACGGTGAAGCCGTTGCCGCTGACGGCGATGGTCACGGCGTCACCGCGATTGACGGCGGGCAACGCGGCCGGCGCGGCGGCCGCAAGCTGGAATACGACCGGCACGGCCTGCACCGGCACGAATATCCGCCATCCTCCGGCATCCTGGCACTGCACCACCACGCTTTCGCGGCGCGGAGTGCGCCAGCTCAGGCCGAGCGGCGCGGCGCAGGCACGCAGCCGAAGCCGCCGGTCGACGGGCGTCACCGCCCCGCCCGGCTGGCCGATGGCGACGCCGGTGAAGGCGGCAACTGTACGGTCGATGGTGTCGAGATCGGCAAAAGGCGCTGCGACGGCGAAGACCAGACCGAGGGCGAAACTCATGGCGTTTCCTCAAGGATTGCTTTTGGCTTTGTTGTCTCGAAGCAAGTCCCGTGCCATTCCCGCTCCCGGAACGTCGTACGCCAGCATGGCGGAAGTCCCGGTATCGTCGGCACGCGCGACGGGTTCGACGACGATGCGCGCCGGCATTCCCTTCGCCTGCGCCTCGCGCGCGAGGCGGCCGACTTCCTCCAGCGCGCGCGCCTGCCCGTTCGGACCGTAGCGCGCCACGATCGTAAGCTGCTGGCGTTCGTCGGGAGACTGCGCGGCAAGCCATTCGCCAATCGGCGGAGCGCCCGCATCGGCTTCATAGAAAGCCAGCGGCTCACCCTGGGCAGAGGCGCGCTCCTCCGGCGGCTTCTCCTTCTCGTAGCGCAGCGCCGAGGCGCTGATCATGAACAGGATCAGCGACAGGTCGGCCAGGATGGTCTGCCAGCCGGTGCCGGCGCGCTCGATCATGCCGCTTCAACGATGCCGGCGGGCCCGCGCTTCGGCGTGACGGAAGGCGCGACTTGCGTCGCCAGCCAATCGACGATGCGCTGCCGCGCCCGCTCCTCGGCCATGGCGGACCGCTCGACCGTGCGCGCCAGCGGTCCCAGCACGATGTTGGCGAGCAGCAGGCCGTAAAGCGTGGTCAGCACCGCCATCGAGATCGCGCCGGTGAACTCGCCCGCGGCAAGACCGTCCGACGGCATCTGGCTCAACGAGATCAGCGTGCCGGCGAGGCCGAACACCGGCGCCAGCTCGGCGCCCTGCGACAGCGTGCGCACCGCGCGGTTGTGGCCTTCCAACCGTTTGGAACGATGCTTCTCGTGCGCGTCGCGCAGCGCGGCGAGCGAACGCTTGCCGATCAGCGCCTCCGACACGTCATCGAACTCACGGTCGGCGAAATGATGCGGTTCTGCACGAAGCAAGCCGTCCTTCTGGATTTCCTGGATCTGCACCGCCAGCTCCGCGCGGGTGCCGTCGGCGTCGAAGCCGGGCTTGAGCAGGTTGACCAGCGCCGCCACGGTCCGCCCGCAATCGCGAAGGCCGCTGCGCAGCACCGTGGCGAGCAGCGTTCCGCCCACCACGATCAGGGCCGAGGGGCCGTCGAGCAGGTTCGCATAGTTCATCGGGCAGGATCCTTCGCCGGATAGGCTTCTTCAGAACAGCAGGACGGCAGGATTCCGGCAATTTCAGCGGCTGGCCGACATTTGCCGGTTTGCGGCAGATGTTTGCCGGGTTTTCCCTCAAAAGCGGCAAAATCGTCATCCGCACGCACCCATCCGGCATTGGCCCGGCAATTGGCACGGTGCTTGCTTTAATGGTCGCACGTATTGAACGGAGCGACTTCAATGAGCGAAAGCCTGTTCGGAATTCATGGCGCGGCGCTGGAATTGCGCTCGCAGCGCATGGGCGTCCTGGCCTCGAACATCGCCAATGCCGCGACGCCGGGATACAAGGCGCGCGACATCGACTTCGCCACCGCGCTGAAAGCCCGGATGGCCGGCGCCGACACCGAGACCGCGACCAGGGCCGCACAACTCTATCGCGTGCCCGTGATGCCCTCGCTCGACGGCAACACCGTTGAGCTTCAGGCCGAGCAGGTCGCCTTCTCCGAGAACGCGGTCGGCTATTCCGCCACCCTCTCGATCATACGCGGACGCGTCGACACGCTCACGCGCGCGATCAAGGGAGACTGAAGATGGGTCAGATGAACATCTTCGACCTCGCGCAGCGCGGCATGTCCGCGCAGCTCGTGCGGATGAACGCGGCGGCGTCGAACCTGGCCAACGCCGGCAACGTCTCCGGCACCGAGGACGGCACCTACCGCCCGATCCGCCCCGTCTTCGCCGAGGATCTCGACCGCGCCAGCGGCCTCGCCTCGGTCAAGGTGCAAGGCGTCGTCCGCGAAAAGGCGGCCGCGATCAAGGAGCACAACCCCGATCATCCGCTGGCCGATGCCGAAGGCAACGTCTGGACCGCCCCGGTCGATGAAAACGCCGAGATGGTCGAGATGCTGGAAAGCGCGCGCCAGTACCAGAACATGGTCGAGGCGCTCTCGACCGCCAAGTCACTCATACTCGAAACGATGAGGCTGAAATGAGCATAGCATCCGTAAATGGCGCCAGCGACGCTGCGCGCGCCACGGCGGCCAAGAAGTCCACCCTGGGCCAGATGGACCAGACCGACTTCCTGAAGCTGATGACGGTCCAGATGCAGCATCAGGACCCGTTCGATCCGGTCGACAACAAGGAGATGCTGGCACAGATGGCCCAGTTCTCCCAGCTCGCCGGCACGTCCGAGATGGGCGCGACGCTGAAGTCGATCGCTGCCAAGCTCGACGCGGTCCTCGCCGCGCGCGACGCCGCCAATCCGGCCACTTCCACCGAGACCACCACCACCGATCAGGCCACGAACTAAAGCCAGGAGAACCAAGCCATGTCTTTCTACACGTCGCTCAGCGGGCTCAAGAACGCCCAGACCGATCTCAACGTGATCGCGCACAACATCGCCAACGCCGAGACCAACGGCTTCAAGAAGTCGCGCGCCGAATTCGCCGACATCGTGGCCGGCACCGCCACGACCAACCCCAAACTCAGCCAGGGCATGGGCTCCACCGTGGACGTGATCGCGCAGGACTTCACCGTCGGCCCGATCGAGCAGACCGGCGCCGCGCTGGATCTGGCGATCAGCGGAGAGGGTTTCTTCACCACCAAGGGTCTCGACAACGATTCGATCCTCTACACCCGCAACGGCTCGTTCAAGATCGACGAGGAAGGCAACATCCAGGACGGCGCCGACAACGTGCTCCAGATGTTCGAGCCGGACGCCGATCCCGAAACCGATCAAGCCATCGATGCCAAGGTTCCGCTGACCCGCACCGGCGGCGCGGCCTTTGCCGGCCTCGTCATCGACACCGACGGTTCGGTCGTTGCGTCCTACGTCGACGGGTCGAACACCACGATCGGCAAGGTCGCGCTCGCCTCGTTCGTCTCTCCGGGCGGTCTCAAGCAGGTCGGCTCGTCCAGTTGGGAATCGACCGGCTTTTCGGGAGAGGCCAAGTTCGGCACGCCGGACACCGGCTCGTTCGGCGGCCTGCTGTCGGGCTCGATCGAACGGTCGAACGTCGACATCTCGGAAGAACTGGTCAGCCTGATCACGGCGCAGCGCTATTTCCAGGCGAACGCCAAGGCGATCGATACCGCCACGCAGATCTCGCAGACCGTCATCAACCTTCGCACCTGATGAGGCGCGCCGCCGGTGATGCCGCTTCGGTGGCGTGAACGGCGGCGCGCTCTCCTTTTCTTCTTTTCTTCGGCCCCTTTTCGACTGGAGTCTCGCACGATGGACCGGCTGATCTACACCGCTGTCTCGGGGATGAACGCCTCGATGACCAAGCAACGCATGATCGCCAACAACATGGCGAACGCGCAGACCATCGGCTTCCGCGAGGAAATCTTCCAGTCGACACCCTCGACCTTGGCCGGCGGCACGGACGAAGCCCGCTCTCTGGCCCACGGCGAAGTGCGCGGCGCGCTGATGAAGGAAGGCGCGATCACCCAGACCGGCAAGCCCCTCGACATCGCGCTCCAGGGCGAGACGATGCTGGCGGTGCAGGCGATGGACGGCAGCGAGGCCTATACCCGCCGCGGCGACCTTTCGATCTCCTCCACCGGCATGCTCGAGAACGGCGACGGCCTGCCGGTCATCGGCCAGAACGGCCCGATCACCGTGCCGCTCGGCTCCGACATCACCATCGCGCCCGACGGCCGCGTCATGGTCAGCGATCCCTCCACGCCGGATGCCCCGGCCGAAGCGGTCGATCGTATCAAGATCGCCAGCTATACCGGCACCAAGATCGAAAAGGGCCTCGACGGCCTGTTCCGCGCCGTGCCCGAAGGCGGCGTACTGCCCGCCGACGAAAATTCGGAAGTCATGGTCGGCGCGCTCGAGCAGTCGAACGTCAGCCCGTCCGAAGTGCTGGTCCAGATGGTCGACGCCCAGCGGCTCTTCGAAATCCGCTCCAAGCTTCTCTCAACCGCCAAGGATCTCGACGAAGGCAGTGCGCGCCTGATGCGCATCGACGGCTAAGTCACGAGAAAGGATAGTCCATGCCCAGTTCCGCCCTTCACGTCGCCCGCACCGGCCTGGAAGCCCAGGACCAGCGGATGCGCGTCATCGCCAACAACCTGGCGAACGTCGGCACCACCGGCTTCAAGCGCGACCGCGCCAACTTCGCGACGCTCGCCTACCAGAACGCCCGGGTCGCGGGTCAGCAAAGCTCCACCGAGTCCGATTACGCGACCGGCCTCAACCTCGGCACCGGCGTCGGCATCCAGTCGACCACGCGGATCGAGACGCAGGGCACGCTCAATACCACCGGCAATTCGCTGGACATGGCGCTGGACGGCGACGGTTACTTCCAGGTGCAGCTGCCGGGCGGCAAGCTCGGCTACACCCGCGCCGGCAACTTCACCCGCTCCTCCGAAGGCCAGCTGGTGACGACGCAGGGCTATCAGGTCCTGCCCGCGATCACCGTTCCCGAAGGCGCGACCACGATCTCGGTCTCGGAAGACGGCACCGTCTCGGCCGCCGTCGCCGGAGAGACCGAGGCGCAGCAGCTGGGCCAGATCACCATCGCCACGTTCGCCAATCCTGGCGGGCTGCAGGCGGCCGCGGACAACTTCATGCTGGAGACGGGCGCCAGCGGCACCGCGCAGATCGGCGTCGCCGGAGAGAACGGCCGCGGCCACATCCGCCAGGGCATGCTCGAAGGCTCCAACGTCAACATCGTGCAGGAACTGGTCGACATGATCGAGACCCAGCGTGCCTACGAGATCAACTCCAAGATGATCTCCGCCGTCGACGAAATGCTGCGCAACGCCAACCAGACGCTGTGATGACGATGATGAATCAACCCGACAATCTCCTCATTGCGAGGAACGGAGTGACGAAGCAATCCAGGGCGGCGCGCTCGGCGACCCTGGAGTGCTTCGCTACGCTCGCCATGACGCTCGCTTTGATAGGCGGGCCCACCCCCGCCCTCGCCAAGAAGCGGCCGCAGCCCGGTTTCGAGGCGACGCTGCCGCAGCCCGCGCCGGCTTCCCCGGTCGCGACCGGGGGCATCTTCAACGCCAGCCTCGGCTACGCGGGCCTTTACGAAGGCACCCGCGCCCGCCGGGTCGGCGATCCGCTGACGATCCTGCTGCTGGAAACGACCACCTCGTCCAAGTCGGTGAACTCGAAAAACCAGAAGAGCGGCGGCATCGGCCTCGTCCCGCCGACCACCGGACCGTTCTCGTTCCTCAGCGCCGACGCGCTTAAAGCCTCCAGCAACTCGTCGTTCAACGGCGGAGGAAACGCCGGACAGACAAGCACGCTCGCCTCCACCCTTTCCGTCACCATCGCCGAAGTGCGCCCCAACGGGACCGCGCTGGTCAAAGGGGAAAAGCGCATGCTGCTGAGCCAGGGGGAAGAATGGGTCCAGTTCTCCGGCATTGTTCGGCTGTCCGACATCGACGAGGAAAACCGCATCATGTCGACGCGCGTCGCCGATGCCCGCATCGAGTATTCGGGCAAGGGCGCGCTGCAGCAGGCCAGCAAGCAAGGCTGGCTGGGCCGCTTCTTCAATATGATCAGCCCGTTCTGAGGCTTCCCCTGAGGTATATGGCGATGTTCCGTCCGATCTTCTTCCTGGCCATCACCCTGGCTGCTTTGATCCCCTCGCTCGCGCATGCGGAGCGGGTGCGCGATCTCGGCCAGTTCCAGGGCGTGCGCACCAACCAGCTGACCGGCTACGGCATCGTCGTCGGGCTTGCGGGCACGGGCGACGACAACCTCGAATACACCACGCAGGCGATGAAGGGGGTTTCCGGCCGCATGGGCCTGACCCTGCCGCCCGGTGTCTCGCCCGGCCTCAAGAACGCGGCCGCCGTGATGATCACCGCCGATCTGCCTGCTTTCGCCAAGCCCGGCCAGCGCATCGACATCACCGTCTCCACCATCGGCAAGGCCAAGTCCTTGCGCGGCGGCGCGCTGATCCTGACGCCGCTCTACGGCGCGGACGGCCAGCTCTATGCCATGGCGCAGGGCAACCTCGCCGTCGGCGGCCTGGGCGTTTCGGCCAAGGACGGGTCGAACGTCACCATCAACGTGCCCACCGTGGGCCGCATCCCCGAAGGCGCCAGCGTCGAGCGCGCGGTCGCCACCGGGTTCGATAGCGGCGACACCGTGCGCTACAACCTGTTCAACGCCGATTTCCTGACGGCATCGCGCGTGCGCGACGTCATCAACCGCATGCTGCCGGGTACCGCCTCGATCGAGGACGGCGTCACCGTCGCGCTGCGCCTGCCGGCCGAGGCCGACACCCGCGCCAGCCTGATGGCCGCCATCGAGATGCTGGACGTCGATCCGGCCGAGAGCGCCGCCAAGGTAATCGTCAACAGCCGCACCGGCACCGTCGTCATCAACAACGCAGTGCGCCTCTCTGCCGCCGCGATCAGCCACGGCAAGCTGACCGTGCGGATCGACGAGGACCCGCGCGTGATCCAGCCCGGCCCGTTCAGCCGGGGCGAGACCGCGCTGGAGCAATCGAGCGACATCTCGGTCGAGCAGGAGGCCAGGAGCGTCGCCCTGTTCAAGCCCGGCGCCTCGCTTTCCAGCATCGTCGATGCGCTCAACCTGCTGGGCGTCACGCCCGCCGACCTCGTCGCCATCCTCGAGGCGCTGAAGCAGGCCGGAGCACTCAAGGCCGAGATGGTTGTGATATGAGCCAAGCACCCGCCCTGTCCGCCACATTCGCCACCGCCACGGCCAGCGCCGCGCCTGCTTCCAGCGACCGCGAGAAGCTTGCGGCGGCGGCTAGGCAGTTCGAGGCGATCTTCCTGCGCGAGATGCTCTCGGCGGCGCGCAAGACCGACTTCGGCGGCGGCGCGATAGGCGGCGGCGGGCTCGATACTTTCCGCCAGATGCAAGACGAACACTTCGCGGACGTCGCCGCCAAGACCGGCACCATCGGCATGGCCGAGATCATCGAGGCGCAGCTTGCGCGGTTCATCCCCGCCCAGACGGGCGCCCAAATGACCGGCGGAGGCAAATAGGCCATGGCTTCCGACCTTATCTCCATCGCCCGGAGCGGGGTGCAGACGGCGCGCATCGCGCTGGACGTCACCGCCCAGAACATCGCGAACGCCTCGACCGAGGGCTATGTCCGCCGCAGCGTCCAGTTGGGCGAAGTCGCCCTGGCCGGCACGCGCGACCGTGTCAGCGACATGTCGTTCTCGGGCGTGCGCCTGAGCGCGGTCGTCCGCAACGCCGACGCCTTCCGCCAGTCCGAAGTGCGCCGCACCGGCTCCGACGCCTCGCGCGCGGCGGCCGAGCTGACGGGGCTTGAAAACATCGAGACCGCCGTCGAACAGACCGGCGTTCACCAGTCGATCGTCAATTTCGAAGCGTCGCTGGAACAACTGGCCGCCAATCCCATCGACCCCAGCTTGCGGGCCGCCGTGGTCGAGGACGCGCGGACGATGGCGCGCACTTTCAACATCGCCGCGACCAGCCTCGATTCGGTGGGCCAGGGCCTGCGCTTCGAAGCGGCTGACGGCGCCGCGCAAGTCGATCTGCTCGCCAAGGAACTGGCGCGCGTCAACACCAGCCTCACGCGCGCCCGCGATGGCGGCAGCGACAAGACGGTGCTGCTCGACAAGCGCGACAACCTGCTCCAGCAACTGAGCGAATATGTCGACGTGACCACCACCATCGGCGGTGACGGTCAGGTCGAAGTGCGCATCGGCGGCCCCACGGGCCCGCAGCTGGTTTCCACCGGCACCGCTTACGGTTTCGCCATGACGACCGCAACCGACGGCACCATCGGCTTCACGCTGGACGGCGATCCGGTGACGCCGCTGTCAGGCTCGCTCGCCGGCCAAGCGCAAGCGCTGACCAAGCTCGCCGACGTGCGCGCCAGGCTCGACACCATTGCCGCCAGCGTCATCACCACGGTCAACGCGGCGCAGGCCAACGGCGTCGCGCTCGACGGGACCGCGGGCCAGCCGATGTTCACCGGCACCGGAGCCGGCAACATCGCCATCGCCTTCGGCGACGGCAAGCTGATCGCCACCGCGCCCGCCGGCGCCGGGGCCAACAGCCGCGACCCCGCCAACCTCGACGCCCTGCGCACCGCGTTCACCAACGCCGACGCCACGGGCTGGATGGACGCGCTGTTGTTCGATGTTTCCAGTTCGGTCGCGGGCCGCAAGATCACGCTGGAGGCGCTGGATTCGATCGCGAGCACGGCGCGCATCGCACTTTCCGCGCAAGCCGGCGTCGATCTCGACCAGGAAGCGGTCAATCTCGTCCGTTTCCAACAGGCATTCCAAGCATCGGGCCGGGTGATGCAAGTCGCATCGGACCTGTTCGACACGCTTATCGGCATAAGGTAAGATAACCATGGCTCTCGTCTACAACAGCACCAGCGCCTTCTACGAACGCTCGAAGCTCGACATCCGGTCGCTGCGCTCGCGCGCCGAAGGACTGCAGCAGCAAGTTGGCAGCGGGCAGCGACTGACCAGCTCGTCCGACGATCCGGTCGCCGCCTCGCGCCTGCGCACGCTGGCCCGCGCCGACCGCATGGAGAAGGTCGACACGACCAACGCCAACCGCGCCGCCGCCGACCTCACGCTCGCCGACGCGGCGCTGTCCTCGTTCGCCGACTTCCTGACGCGCGCGCGCGAACTGGCCATCAAGGCGGGTAACGACACGCTGACCGACGACCAACGCGCCGCCATCGGCTATGAGCTGGAGCAGATCCACGGCAACCTCGTCCAGATCGCCAACTCGCGCGATTCCGCCGGGCACGCGCTGTTCGGCGGCGAGACCACCGGCGACGCCTATACCCTCGATAGCAGCGGCAATGCCGTCTACGGCGGCACCGGCAGCTCGGGCGAGCTGTCGCTGGGCGACGGCCAGACGGTGACGCGCGGCCTGACCGGGCCGCAATTCCTGGAGTTCGACATCGACGGCACGCCGACCGACATCATGGCGACGATCAAGGGTCTAGCGACCGCGCTGCAAGGCACCGCCAGCGATCCGGCGCAAGCCGCGCGCGACGCGCTGGGCGCGCTGAACGCGGGCATCGACGCGGTCACCACCGGGCAGACGCTGGTCGGCACCCGCCTCGCCTGGATCGACCTGACCACCGAGCGCCGCGCCAACCTGAGCGAGCTGCAGAATACCGAGAAGGCCGACATCGGCGGCACCGACATCGCCTCGACCGTGGCGGAACTGCAGGAGCTGATGGTCATCCTCGAGGCGAGCCAGGCCAGCTTCGGCCGCCTCGCGGGTCTCAGCCTATTCAATCAGCTGCGGTGACGACTCGCGAGATTCCTTGAATTCTCAAGCCGCCACAGCGCTTTATTAACCAACTTCCCAGTATGGTTAATAAAGCGCGCTGAAAGGGACGCATTCCATGTTTGTTGCAATCGGTGTCGTGATCCTGATCGTCATGGTGTTCGGCGGTTTCGCCATCACCGGCGGTGCGCTGGGTCCGGTCATGCACGCCATACCGCACGAAATGCTCATTATCGGCGGCGCCGCGATCGGCGCGGTCGTCACCGGCAATTCGATGCACGAGTTGAAGGCGCTCGGCTCCTCGTTCGGCAAGGTCTTCAAGGGTCCCAAGCACAACAAGCAGGACCACGTCGACGCGATCATCCTGGTCACCCGGCTGATGAAGATCTTGCGCAGCGAAGGCCCGGTGGCTCTCGAAAGCCACGTCCAGGACCCTTCGACATCGGCGATCTTCGCCGAGTTCCCGCGTCTGCTCGCCAACAAGCCGTTGACCAACCTGATCTGCGACACGCTGACCCTGATCGTCGTCTCTTCCGGCACTCTGGAAGTCCACGCGGTCGAGGAAGTGATGGACAACGCGATGAAGACGCACTTCCACGAGTTGCACGAGCCGCAGCACGCGCTGCAGGGCCTTGCCGATGCGCTTCCGGCGCTGGGCATCGTCGCCGCCGTGCTCGGCGTGGTCAAGACAATGGGCTCGATCGACGAACCGCCGGCGGTGCTGGGCGGTATGATCGGATCGGCGCTGGTCGGCACCTTCCTCGGCGTGCTCCTCGCTTACGGGATCGTCGCGCCGATGGCCGGCCGCCTCAAGCAGATCAACGACCAGGACGAGATGATCTTCCACGCCGTCAAGCAAGTGGTGATCGCATCGCTCCACGGCTGGCCGCAGCCGCTGGTGGTCGAAAGCGCGCGCTCGGGCCTTGGCCATGCCTTCCGGCCGGGCCTCTCCGAGATGCTCGACGCGATGCGGGGCAAGTGAACCGAGCCATGGCCACGAGAAGCGCCCGCGGAAAGAACGACCTCCCTCCCCCGGTCATCGTCAAGAAAGTGACGGTGGTGGCGGGCGGCCATCACGGCGGCGCCTGGAAGGTTGCCTATGCCGATTTCGTGACCGCGATGATGGCGTTCTTCCTGCTGCTCTGGCTTCTGGGCGCCACCAACGAGCAGCAGCGCAAGGGGCTGGCGGACTATTTCACCCCGACACTGGTCAAGATGCGTAAGGAAAGCGCGGGCGCCAACGGGCTGCTCGGCGGCTCCTCCCTCACCGACGTCGACAACTATCCCAACCGCGCGGGCCAGACCGGCACCAAGGCGATCACCGTCCCGCGCGACGCCAGCGGCGGTCCCCAGGAAGGCGCGGGCAAGCTCAGCCGCGCGCAGCAGGCGAAAAAGGACATCGAGCGGAAGCTGCAGGCCACCGAGCACTTGCGCAAGCTCGCCAAGCAAGTCCGGCTGATCGACACCAGCGAAGGCGTGCGGATCGATCTGGTCGATGACGCCGACTTCGCGATGTTCCGGCTGGGCACCACGATCCTGACCGAAGACGCCCGTCAGCTGCTGGGCGCGATCGCCTCGGGCGTTGCGGGCAGCAACGGAAAACTCACCATTCGCGGCCACACCGATGCCCTGCCCTGGCGGCCGGGGATCAAGGGCAACAACTGGTCGCTCTCCGCCGGCCGCGCCGAAGCGACGCGCCAGTCGCTGCTGAGCCAGGGCATCTCCGAGGACCGCTTCAAGCGGATCGAAGGCGTCGCCGACCGCGAGCTGCTGATCCCCACCGACCCGCAGGACCCGCGCAACCGCCGGATTTCGGTGCTGCTGCTGAATTAAAGCGGGATGACTTCGGTTTGGATCACTTCGTCATTGCGAGCGAAGCGAAGCAATCCAGGGCCGCGTTGCACCGCCCTGGATGCTTCGTCACTTCGCTCCTCGCAAAGACGATGCGTTGGGACGCCCCGCTCAGGGCACGATCACCGTCTTCAACACCCCCGGCTCACCGTCCGCGCCCATGCGGTAGGCGTCGGGCGCTTCGCTCAGGCTGGTGCGGTGGGTGATCATCCGCTCCGGCCGCAGCTTGCCTTCCTGGATCAGCGGGATCGACTGGTGCCAATACTGCATCGATGAGCACAGCGCCGGCTTGAACACCACGTTGCGCAGCAGCGCATCCATCATCGGAAACGGAAACTCGGTCGAGAAGTTCGAGCCGATCATCGAGACGATCCCGCCCCGGCGCACCATCTGGAAGGACTGGAGCAGCGCCTCCGCCGCCCCCGCCGCTTCGATCACGCTGTCCGCGCCTTGCCCCCTGGTCAGTTCCATGATCCGTTCGACCGCGCCTTCCGACGGGATCGCCGTGGCGCCCATCTCGCGGGCGATCGCCATGCGCTCCTCGCGCCGCCCCCCCACCGCGATCACTTGCGCGGCGCCGAAGTTGAGCGCGATCTCGACCGCCGTCAGGCCAATGGGCCCCAGCCCGACCACCACCACCGCCTGCCCCGGTTTCACTTCCGCGTTCGCCACGCCCAGCCAGGCAGTGGGGATCATGTCGGTTAGCATCAGCGCCTGATCGCGCGAGATCCCTTCCGGGATATTCAGCGCATTGGTATCGCCATGGGGCACGATGAAGGCTTCGGACTGGATACCCTCATAGCCCCAGCCGATGCCGTAGCTCTGGAGCGAGGGGAAGATCTCGCACTGCATGACGTTGCGCGCCAGGCAGGGGCGGCAGCGGCCGCAGCCGATGGCGGCGGAGACGATCACCTCGTCCCCCGGCTTGTGGGTGCGCACGGCCGAGCCCACTTCCATCACCTCGCCCACGGCCTCGTGGCCAACCGAGAAGCCGCACGTCGGCATGTGCCCTTCGTAGATGTGCAGATCGCTGCCGCAGATGCTGCACCCCGTCATCCGCACCAAGATGTCGTCGGCCTCCCGGATGGTCGGGTCCGGCAGGGTATCGTAACGGATGTCGCGCGCGCCGTGGAAGAATAGACCCTTCATAAATGACCTTTGCTTGAATGAGTTCTCCGAGGGAGGGTAAAACGCAACGAATTCACTTTCTCCGTGTCCCTGAGCTTGTCGAGGGGCTGTTCTGAGCGACAGCCGCAGGCAGGCGGTCGAGGGGGCTGCTCTTGTTCCTTGCGCCGTTGAAGAAAGACGGTCCTTCGACAAGCTCGGGACAGACCGGTGTAGGGGTGAGGTTGCCAATCAGAACAGCGCCAGTATCCGCACCTCGATGCTGGTGCGCGGATTGAGCGCCCCCGCTCCGGCAGGTTCGATCGCCTGATGCGCGCAGCCGAGCGTATGCGCCGGATCGAAGTCGGCGGCGATGAACACCAGCGATTCGTCGATCGCGATATCGGGCACGTAGGACAGCCGCAGCCGCCGGTCGGGCGTTCTCACCGCGACGAAGTGGCTGGGATATTCGTCCTCGTCGTTGAGGCCGACGACATAGTCCGGTTCGGTCAGGTCATGCCGGTTGCAGATCGCCAACGGCATCTGCTGCGGCGGCGGCGTGATCGCCTTCCAGACGTTGAACACCGCCGCCTTGCCGGGTTGCAGATCGAACCCGGCCTTGTCCGCCTCGATCCTGGCGAACCCGAAATACTCCTCGCGCGGGATGTCGAGGTGCAGGAAGCTGCCGGCATAGGCCACTCCCTCGCCCACCGGCTCCGACGAGCGGGTCAGGGGGAAGAATATCTGCGTGGCATCCCGCGCGCCCGTCAGGTTACAGACGAGTTCGATGCAGGACGGAACGTAGACGGAATCGATCCAAAACTGGTCCTTCCAGTCCCCGGCGACGGGGTGTCGCACCAGCGCGAAACCCTCGTTGTCGAGCGTAGGCGCGACCGGAAGTTCGCGGATGTTCTCGATCCCGGCCTCCACCGGGACGATGTCCATTCTTACCCGCGCCGGGTCCCAATTCGAAAACACCGGCTCCTTCGTCCCTTCGACGAAGTTGACGACGGCTCGCGCGGACGACGCGACCTGCATTTCCCTACTCCCTGGCTGGACTTTGCGACGGGTTGTATCCAAAAGGTCCGGCCGGTTCAAGCTGCGGGGATCGTGCCGGTCCCGCAGCCCGCCGACCCTTGTCGCGCGTCAGTCCTCATCCAGCGTGAAGCCGATCTTGAGCGTCACCTGATGCACGATCTCGTCATCGGAGAGGACATAGCCGCGCTGGGCCGTGACCTCGAACCAGCGAACGTTGCGGATGGAATCGGTCGCGCGCTTCAGGCCGTTCTTGATCGCCTGATCATGGCCCTCGCGCGACGTGCCGACGATTTCGACGATCTTGTAGACATGGTCCGTCATGGCATCCTCCTCGTTTAGTGAAGACACCATACCGCGATCGGCCATTTCCCCAAGGGGATAGTCTGGAGCGGGATGACTTTACATTGAATCGTCATTGCGAGCGGCCCTTCGGCTGGCTGTTTGCAACAGCCGCTCGATCATCAGGAAGCTTCCTTCGCCTTCGCAGCGGAACAAGTGCGGCGTGGCCTGCTCCATGTCTTCCAGCGAGGGCGCCACGGAAATTCACCGTTCGCCCTCCCCCGCGCCTCGGTCAGGAACTTCTCCACCGGCTCCACCGCGACGAATGAACCCGGCGGATGGGGGCCGCCGGGTTCACGCCTGTTGGTCAGGCTTTCAGGTAACAGGTAATCTAGCAGGTACTTATCGAGATCGTCTTAACGAAGCAGCGACAGGACATTCTGCTGGCTCTGGTTCGCCTGGGCGATCATCGCGGTCGACGCCTGGCTGAGGATCTGGGCCTTGGCAAGCGCCGTCGTTTCCGAAGAGTAGTCCGTGTCCTCGATCCGCGACCGGGCGTTCGCCAGGTTGGTCGAATTGGTGGTCAGGTTGTTGACCGCGCTTTCCAGACGGTTCTGCCCGGCGCCAAGCCCGGCGCGGGTGGCGTTCACGTTCTTGAGCACGTCGTCGACGTTGGTGATCGTCGTCGCGGCCTTGGCGGCGTCGTTCACGTCGAGCGCGGTGGTCGTCAGCTTGGTGCCGTCGATGCCCTTGCTGGTCAGCGTGACGACGTCGGTCGAGGCGCCGCCGGTGGCGATGCTGACCGTGACGTCGGTGCCCGAGGTCTTGCTGAACAGCGTGACGCCGTTGAACTTGGTGTTGGTCAGGATGTCGTCGATCTGCGCTTGCAGCTGGTCGACTTCGGCGTCGAGATAGCCGCGATCGTCGGTCGAATACGTACCGTTCTTCGACTGCACGGCCAGTTCGCGGACGCGCTGCAGCATGTTGCTGACTTCGCTCAGCGCGCCTTCAGCGGTCTGGGCCAGCGCGATGCCGTCGTTGGCGTTGCGGATGCCCTGCCCCATCGCGCGCACATCGGCGGTCATCTTGGTGCTGATGGCGAGGCCGGCAGCGTCGTCCTTGGCGTTGTTGATGCGCTTGCCGGTCGACAGACGCTCCATCGCGCTGTCGAGCTGCTTGTTGGCCGAGATGGAAGCGTTCGCCGCCTTCATGGCCGAAATGTTCGTGTTGATAACCGACATAGTAGTACTCCTGTCTCGGTAACCCGAAAAGTCGAGCTCGCCGTCCGGCCCTCCCGGCGCGGCTGCCAAAGGGAAGAGCGGCAAATGCGTCGCGGATTTAAGGGCGGGAAAAATTGCCGCCCGGCGCAACCGCGTCCGGCAACCCGGCAGTCGCCCCGCACCGTCTTGCCAGATCATGGTTAATATTAAGGGTTAATACGTATCCTTAAATTATCATTCCCTTCGCCGTTGAAGGGCAAATAGCACCAGTCAGGATGGTTAATTCGGGGGTTACCAATATGGTGGGACTGGATACGAACGAGAGCGTCGCGCGCATGCACGGCCCGCTGGTTCAGCGCGTCGCCGCGATATCCGGATCGCTTTTCCGGCAAGGCGAAGTCTATCTGCGCGATGCGGCGGACACCGCGCCGCCGCCGCCGCGCACCCGCGTCGTCACCCTGACCCGGGCCGATACGCCGATGCTCGAGCGGGAGGGCGAGAGCCATGTCCGGCTGGCCTACCGCGACCCGACCGGCGAGGCGGCGCTCAGCTTGGTGCTTGCCGCGATGGCGGGACGCGAGGATCCCATCGCCGCCGATCCCGAGAGCCTTTCCGTCTTCGCCCTTGCCGGCCGCCTGGCCGCCAGCGACATCCCCGTCCTCATCAACGGCCCCACCGGAACCGGCAAGGAAGTCCTGAGCCGCTTCATCCACACGCGCAGCAACCGCGCCCAGGGCCCATTCGTGGCGGTGAACTGCGCCGCGATGCCCGAGGCGATGCTGGAAGCGATGCTGTTCGGCCACCAGAAAGGCGCCTTCACCGGCGCGACGCAAGCGAGCGAAGGTTTCATCCGCGCCGCCGACGGTGGCACCCTGCTGCTCGACGAAATCGCCGAGATGCCGCTGTCGCTCCAGGCCAAGCTGCTGCGTGCGCTTCAGGAAGGCGAAGTCGTGCCGATAGGCTCGACCATGCCAATCAAGGTCGATACCCGCATCATCGCTTGCGCCAACCGCGACCTGCCGGTCGAAGTGGCCGAGGGCCGCTTCCGCGCCGACTTGTTCTATCGCCTCAACGTGTTCCCCCTGTCGCTCAAGCCGCTGCGCGAACGCCCGGACGATATCGCCCCGCTCGCCTTCGGGCTGGCGCTGCGCCACACGCCGCGCGGCCAAGCGGTGCCCTGCTTCAAGGACTCCTCGCTCGCCCTGCTCAAGCTGCACGGCTGGCCGGGCAACGTGCGCGAGCTGGAGAACGTGGTGCGCCGCGCGCTGCTTCTGGCAGACGGCGCCGCCTCCATCGAGCCGGAGCACATCGTGTTCGACAGCGTCCGCCTCGTCTCTCCGGAACCGATGCCCGAAATGATCATCGCCTCGCACATAGAGGATACGCCGGGCCGCAAGCTGTCCAGCATCGTCCAGCACTCCGAAGCCCGCGCCATCATCGAAACGCTCGACGCCTGCGGCGGCAGCCGGGTCAAGGCCGCGCGCGAACTGGGAATTTCCGAGCGCACCTTGCGCTATCGCCTCGCCTCTTTTCGTGAAGCCGGCATCGAAATCGGCCGCACCGCGGCGGGAGGCCGCTGATGAGCGGGATCAACGGTATCGGGGCGGGAGGCGCCGCCGGAGTCCAGCAGATCATGGCGCTGCGTCAGCAGATCATGGATCGCTCGCAACTGCTCCAGCAGCTCCATGCGCCGCAAGAGACAGGGCAAGTCGGGCAGACCGGCGGCGCCACCGCGCCCGCCAATGCGCCGGCCGGCGGGTTCGCCGATACGCTGAAAGGCGCGCTCGACAACGTCAACGCCACGCAGGCCAGGGCGACCGAACTCGGCGACGCCTACCAGCGCGGCGAAGTGACCGACGTCGCCAAAGTGATGCTGGCGCGGCAGGAGGCGGGAATAGCCTTCGAAGCCACGCTGCAAGTCCGCAACAAGCTGCTGTCCGCCTATCAGGACATCATGCGGATGGGAGTGTGATAGATGAGCGAGCTTGTTCCCGCCGGCGCTCCGCCAACCCAAAACACCCTGCTTGGCCCGCTGACCGACCCGGCCGGCGGCACGATGTCGTCGCGGCTGCAGGGCTTCGCGTCCCAGCCCGCCGTGCGCAGGATGCTGCCGGTCTTCGTCGGCCTCTCCGCGCTCGGCGTGGCGGCGCTGACCTGGAGTGCGGTTTCCACCCCGCCGCAGCGCACGCTCTACGCCCAGATTGATGACGGCGAGCGCGCCAGCGTCGCCGCCGCGCTCGACGCGGCGGCGATCGACTACGCCATAGACAACACCAGCGGCGCGCTGACCGTGGGCGAAAGCGATTTCTACCGTGCCCGCATGCTCGTTGCCGCGGACGGCGCGGTGGCGACGCCGCAGACCGGCACCGAGATGCTCGACAGCCTGCCGATGGGCGCGAGCCGCATGCTGGAAGGCGAACGCCTGCGCGCCGCGCGCGAGCGTGACCTGACGATGACAATCCAGGAGATCGACGGCGTCGAATCCGTCCGCGTGCATCTGGCCGAGGGCGAGAAATCGGTCTTCGTGCGCGAGAACGTTGCGCCGACCGCTTCCGTCATGGTCCGCCTCGCCAAGGGCCGCCAGCTTTCGGGCGAGCAGATCGGCGCGATCGTCAATCTCGTCGCCGGGTCGGTTCCCGGATTGTCTGTCGACGCGGTGCGCGTCGTCGACCAGCACGGCCAGCTCCTCAGCGACCGCGACGGCATGGGCAAGAACGCCGGCGACCAGCGCCTCGAACTCCAGTCGCGCATGGAAGACAAGCTGCGCACGCAGGTGGCGCAGCTTCTGACGCCGATGCTGGGCGCGGGCAACTTCACCAGCGAGATCCAGGTGGAACTCGACATGGACGAAGTCACTTCCGCGCGCGAAAGCTATGACAAGGACGGCGTCGTCCGTTCCGAAACGCAGCAGCAGTCGCAATCGACCGGAACCGGCACGGCCGGCGGCGTGCCCGGCATGCTGTCCAACACCCCGCCCGCACCCGCCAACGCCGAAGCGCGCCCGCCCGAATCCACTCCGGCGACGAGCACGGCGGGACAAGCGCCCAGCCAGGTCAACGGCGAGTCCAGCTCCTCACGCACGTTCGAGCTGGGGCGCGAGGTCTCGGTCGCCAATGTCACGCCGGGGGGGATCAAGCGCGTCTCGGTCGCCGTAGCCATCTCCAAGGAAGCGATGAAGGGCGCCAAGGCCGCCGACATCCAGCAGATCCAGGATCTGGTCAGCGCCGCCGTCGGCGCCAACGTCCAGCGCGGCGATCAGGTCAAGGTGATGAGCCGCAGCTTCGAGACCGTGGTCGAGGAAGAGCCCCCGTTCTACGAAACGCCATGGTTCGCCACCATCGTGCGCAATATCGCGGCGGTGCTGTGCGTGCTGATGGTGCTGCTGCTCGGCGTCCGTCCGATCATCAAGGCGCTGCGCCGCGACCGCTCGTCCAGCGAGGACAGCTTCGGCGCGCTGGCCTTCGAGCCCGCGCCCGGCGGCGGCCTGACCGCGCTGCCCGCCGCCATCGCGCCCGCCCACAATCCCGAGCAGCTGAACCGCAAGGTCGGCCTGGCGCAGCGGCTGGTGAACGAACAGCCCGACAGCGCCGTGGCCGCGCTGCGCCAGATGCTCAACGACCCCGAGCCCGAACCGGGCGCGAAGGAAGCCGCATGAACCAGATGACGAAGCTCGGCCAGGCGGAACGCGCCGCCGTGATGGTGATGCTGCTGGAAGACGAGCAGGCGGCCAAGGTGCTCGCCCGCCTCGAACCCGACGAACTGCGCCTTCTGGGCGAGAAGATGTGCTCGCTCGGCGACATTCGCGCCGACGCCATCGACCAGGCGATTTCGGGCTTCGTCGCCAAGGCGGAGAACCTGGGCTTCGGCGGGCACGACCGTGTCGGTCACGTCCACGCGATGATGACGCGCGCGGTCGGCAACCTGAAGGCCGACAACCTGATGCAGCGGATCGTCCCCGATCCGCCCAAGGCCTCTCCGCTGGAACTGGCGCGCTGGCTGTCCCCCCAGGCTCTCGTGCCGCTGATCAGGACGGAACATCCGCAGGCGATCGCCGTGCTGCTGGTGCAGCTCGATCCCGAAGTCGCCGCCGAAGTGCTGCATGGGCTGCCCGAAGCGGTGCAGCCGCAAGTGGTGCATCGCATCGCCACGCTCGGCCCTGTCTCTCCCGAGGCCATCGCGATGCTTGAGGAACTGCTCAACCGCCGGATCGGCGAATGCCACGGCCAGGCCGCGCTCATGATCGGCGGGCCGCGCGAGGCCGCCGACATCATCAACAGCGCCGGCAAGGCCATGGAAAAGCGGGTGATGCCGGAGATAACCCGCACCGACAAGGCGCTCGCCAAGGCCATCGAGAGCGAGATGTTCAAGTTCGAGCACTTGTTCGCGCTCGATCCGCAATCGATGGGCGCGCTGCTGCGCGAGGTCGACAGCGAGACGCTGATCGACGCGCTCAAGGGCATCGCCGACGAGGAACGCGACGTGTTCTTCCGCGCCATGTCGAGCCGCGCCGCCGACGGCGTGCGCGACGAGATCGCCGCCCGGGGCCGCGTCAAGCTGGCCGACGTGATCGCCGCGCAGAAACAGGTCGTGGCTTCCGCCCGCAGACTCGCGGCCGATGGCGCGATCGCCTTCGGGGCGGGCGAGGACGACTATGTATAACGGCTTTCGTCAGCTGTCGTTCAGCCAGGCCGGCCCGGCAGCCGGCGCACCCGCTTTCAGGGCCGACGGACGGTTTTCCCACGGCGGACGGCAACCGGCGCATTCGCATGCTCATGAACCGGCGCCCGCCGACCCGATCGAGAACGCCTATGCCGACGGCTATGCCGCCGCGCTGGCCGATGCCCAGGCCCATGCCGAGGAGCAAGCCCGCTTGGCCGAGGACGCGCGCGACAAGCTCGACCTCTCGTTCGTCCGGCTGGACCGTGACCTGGAGGAGGAACTGCGCCTGCGCTTGCGCGAGACCGTCGCGGCCTTGTGCGAGAGCGCGATCGCGCCGATGGCGCTGGACGAAGACATGCTGACGCGCCGCATCCGCACCGCTGTGTCCATGCTGGCGCGCGCCGATGACGAACGCGTGATCCGCCTCCATCCCGACGACATCGCGCTGGTCTCTCCCCGCTTCGAGGCGGACTGGATCGTGGTGCCCGATCCCGCGCTGGAGCGCGGGGCGCTGCGCGTCGAAGGCGCGAACGGCGGCATCGAGGACGGCCTCGCCACCTGGCGCCGGGCCATCGCCGAGGCGCTGCACCAGTGCTGAAGCTTTTCGAGCCGATCCTGAACGATCTTGCCGCCGAGCCGGTTTCGCTCACCCCGCGCCGCTACGGCCTCGTCAGCGCCTGCGACGGCGGTTTGCTGGAAGTGAGCGGTCTTTCGGTGCCGGTCGGCTCGATCTGCCGCGTGTCGCACGGCCGCGACCTAACCATCGCCGCCGAAGTCATCGGCTTCCGCAACGGCCGCACGATGATGATGATGCTGGGCGACACGGTGATGCTGCGCCCCGGCGCGCGGGTCTGGCCGGAAGGACGACCCGGCTTGCTGCCCGTGGGCGAAGCCTTCCTCGGCCGCGCTGTCGACGGTGAAGGGCTGCCGATCGACGGCCTCGGCCCCATCCACTCACGCTGCGAATGGCCTTCGGGCGGCATCCGCACCGGCGCGCTCGACCGCAGCCCCGTGGAGCAGACCTTCGACACCGGCGTGCGCGCGATGAACGCGCTCACTACATTTGGCGTCGGCCAGCGCATCGGCATCATGGCCGGATCGGGCGTCGGCAAATCCGTGCTGATCGACATGATCGCGCGCGGGTCCAGCGCCGACATCGTCGTCGTCGGCCTGATCGGCGAACGCGCGCGCGAAGTTTCGGACTTCGTCTCGCGCCACATGGCGGACGAGAAGCGAACCCGCACCATCGTCGTCGCCGTTCCCGCCGACCATGCCCCCAACCTGCGGCTGCGCGGCGCCATGCTGGCGACGTCCATGGCCGAGCATTTCCGCGCCGCCGGCAAGCGCGTGCTGCTCATCATGGACAGCCTCACCCGCGTCGCCCACGCCGCGCGCGAAATCGGCCTGCTGCTGGGCGAACCCGGCGCGGCGCGCGGCTATCCGCCGTCCGCCCTCGCCACCCTGACCAAACTGGTCGAGCGCGCGGGCAACTCGGCTGCAAGCGGCGGCTCGATCACCGGATTCTACACCGTGCTCGCCGATGGCGACAACCAGGACGACCCCGTGGTCGATACCGCCCGCTCGATCCTCGACGGGCACATCGTGCTCTCGCGGGAACTGGCCCAGCGCGGGCAGTACCCGGCGATCGACATCGCCGCCTCCCTGAGCCGAGTGATGAACGACATCGTCCCGCCCCGGCATCAGGCGCTCGCCCGTGAATTCCGCGCGCTGTCGGCCAGCTACGAGGCCAACCGCGACCTCGTGCTGATGGGTGCCTATCGTGCGGGTTCCGACCCGCAGCTCGACCGCGCCATCGCCATGCACCATGCGCTGACAGGCTTCTTGTGCCAGAGCGCGGGCGAGGTCATCCCGTTGCCGCAAAGCACGGCGCAGCTCGGCGCCCTGCTCGCTCCCAAGTGATTGACCGCGCATGACCGCGCAGGACAAGCTGCGGCTGAAGCGGCTCCACCGGCTGGAGCGGATGCGCGCCATCGCCAAGCAGACCGCTGCGGCGGAAGCCGCGGCTGCGGAATCGACGCTGGCCAAGCTCACCGGACTTTCGGAGCACACCCGCCGGCTGACCCTGGAGTATTCGGCGCGGCGCGAAGCGAGCGACGGCGGCGATCTGCATGCCCTGCTGGGCTTCCTCGGCGGGCTGACCGACCTGGACCGCACGACATCGAGCGACACCCGGCGCGCACGGTCCATCGCCGATGCCAAGTTGCTTGAACTTGCCGGCGCCGAACGCCGCCGCGCCGCTGTGGAGGATCGCGCGAAACGCGAGCTTCAGACCCTCGCCCGCGCCGAAAATCTGCCGGCGGCGGGCGCCCGGCGCAAGGTTGGCACGAATCTTGATTGACAGTCTCCAGCGCTAACGCTCCGGGGACCGCCATTCGATGCTTCAATCCGCTGCCTTTTCCTTGAAGACCGCAGACGCATCGGGCGTGGCCGCGCTGCTTTCCAGCGCAAATCCACCGGCCGCCGAAGGTTTCGCGCAACTGCTCGATCTGGGGATAGCGGCGCCCGAAGCCTCGGCCGCAGCGCCGGGCACGATGCTCGCGATCCCCGCCGCGACGCCGGAAATCACGGTCGATACCGGCGACACCGGCAATCTTGCCGAACCGGACGGCAAGAACCTGCCGCTTGGTTTGCCGGAGGGCATCGAACCGACCGGGCCGCAGGAAGCGCCGATCGCAGCGCCAGTCGTAGCGCTTCCGGCCGATTTCGACATGCAGCGCAGCGCCCGCGCAACGACTTCGGCCGCCATCGCTGTCGCCCAGTCGTTCACGCGCCCGACGCCGCGGCACGATGCGGGCCACGACGTGCCGGCAGCACCGCCGGACGTGGCCCGGAAGGCAGCTGCCGCCCCCCGTGCGGCGAACGAGGCCGTCGGTGTCGATCACGCCGAGCCCGCCTCACCCGAAACACCGACAGCGGAACCGTCGTCCCCGCTTGCCGAGCAAGCCGTTGCAGGACCCGCCGATTCCATCGCCCAGTCACCGACGCCTGCCCCGCCCGAAAAAACGAGCACCGCGGCGCCGCTGATCGTGGCAATGTCACCGGCCGAACCGACTGGACCGCACGGCGATGCGTCCGCGCATGCGGCGCCCTTCCGGTCTTTGCCGAGCCGTGGTCCGGCTCCGGCGGTTGGCATGGCACGCTCCAGCTTGCCGTCCATCCCGGCGCTCGTCAATCCGATCGGGGAAGGGCTCCCGACGGCTGCAACGGCGAATGGCGGCCCCGTTGTATCGGCCCAAGTGCCCCCCGCCTTGCCCTCGGCTTCACTTGTGCTGCCGGTCAACACCGTGCTGGTGACGGCGGAGAATGCGCCCGAGGCGCTCCCGCAATTACCCGCCGCAACGCCACCCCCTGCAACGCCACCCCCTGTAACGCCACCTTCGGCAACGCCGTCGATCACGGTCGGCCCGGCTCCGACCGGCGAGGCCAAGGCGGAGCCCGCCCGCATCGAACCTTCATCGGTCGAACCTGAGTCGAGCGAGGCAGTGAGAGCCGGTTCCGGCCAGGTACCGGCCAATGCCGATGCGCCGCGCCCTGCTCCCGCCGCCGTGCCATCGCCCGCGCCGTCGATCGGCCCCGAACCCCGGGTCGGCTCCGCCGCGCCCGTCCAAGCGAGCTTGCGGCCCGTCGCCGAAACGCCGCACGATTTCGCCACGCTCGTCGACAGGCTGACCGAAGCACGCGAGGCGGCCTCCCCCCACGCGGTACGCGCGACGATCGCGCACGACCAGTTCGGCCCGGTCTCGATGCGCCTTCGCGTGGAGGGTACCGGCCTCAGCGTCAGCATGACCAGCGCGGATCCCGATTTCGCGCCGGCCGTGCAGGCCGCCGCTTTGGTCGCCAGTCAGTCGCCGGGTGCGAACCAGCAGGGCCGGCAGCCGGCGCCCCAGGACAATCCCGGCCAGAATCAGAACCAGAACCAGAACCAATATCAGGCACAGCAGTCCGCGTCCGCCAACACGCAAACCGGCGCACAGGCCGGCACGCAGGCCGACACGCAGGCGCGCGGCGGGGGATCCCAGGCCCGCGAAGAGCGCGCCGAGACCCATCGCGGCCAGCCCCGCTCCGACACCGAAAAACAGACCCGATCCGCCGCCGAGCAGAAAGCCGGCCGGCGCGGCCTTTACGCTTAATTAACCATACCATTCCATTAACGAGTCATGACGATGAGCGAAAAATCCGAAGCTGACGGCAAGCCCAAGAAGAAGGGCAAAGGCCTTGTTTTCAAGCTGTTGATCGGCGTGTGCCTGCTCAGCGCAGGCGGCGGCGCGGCCTATGGCATGATGCAGGCCGGGATCATTCCCGCCGGCGGCCATGGCGAGGCCAAGAAGGAAGACAACTCCCCCAGGCTCGTGCTCAAGGGCGAGGAAGATCCCTACGCCCCCGCCGCCAAGGAAAAGGAAGGCGAAGGCGTCGAATTCGTCGAGGGCGAAGGCGGCAGCAAGTACCGCACCAGCTATTACACATTCGGCGAGGACTTCACTTCGAACCTCAAGAATTCGGAGGCGCTGGTCCAGGTCAGCCTCGCGGCATCGACCCAGCGCGACGGCCGCGTGCTGATGTGGCTGAAGAAGCACGAGCTGGCGATCCGCTCGCAGATGCTCAACGTGCTGGCCGATACGCCCGAGCAAGACGTCTACGACTTGAAGGGCAAGGAACGCCTCCAGAAGCGCCTGACCGACGGCATCAACAAGGTCCTCACCAAGAACGAGGGCTTCGGCGGCGTGGACGCGGTCTATTTCCGCTCCTTCATCATCCAGTAACGCGAGCCGATGAGCCCCCGTCACGCCTTTGATGCCGCAAGGCCGCTCGCCGCCCACTGCCCGGAGCTTCTCCGGGTGCGTGAGGAAGTGCGCGACCTTGGGCCGGCGGTGACGGACCTTTCGGAAAACCTCGCCCGCACGCTGGCTCTGGGACTGTCGCGGCTGTCAGGCGGTGAAGCGCCCGCGGTCACGTTTGCGGCGCAAGGCGAGTTGAGCGAACTCGACCTGCTCGACGCGATCGCGCCGCTGGCGGCCAATACCCTGTTCGGCGCCGGTATCCGCAAGCTGCCCTTCATCGCCTCGCTGGAAGCGGCGAGCGTGTTCCGCCTTGTCGACCGCGCGTTCGGCGGCCGGGGCGACGTGCCGCATCCGCTGCCCGATGCCTTCCCGCTTTCGGCCGAGCTGTTCGCCACGCGGCTGGAAAGCGTGCTCGCCGCCGCCATCGGCGATGCGCTTGGCCCCAAGAATGCCACGACGATCACGGCCATCGAACGCCATGGTAGGATCGCCCGGCTGGTCCCGCAGATCGTCGGCGCCAAGCTGACGGTGCTGGAATTCGAAGTCGCCGAAGCGGGCTGCGCTCCGTGGAAGGTCGTGCTGGCGATTCCGGAAGCGACGCTGGATGCGCTGATCGCGCACGATCCTGCCGCGAACCCGGCCAAGGCCCGCAAGCTCGCCGCCAATCCCGCCGAGGAGCCTTTCGGTGACGTGCCGCTGCCCGTCTCGGCCATGCTGGTCGAGATGCAGATCGCCTTTTCCCGCCTCTCCGCGCTGCAGCCCGGTGACGTGCTGCCGGTATCGGTGGCGCGCAACGTGCCGATACGGGTCGGCGACAAGACCATCGCTTACGGAACCATCGGTGAAGTGGATGACCGCGTCGCGGTCCAGCTTACCCGGGCATTCTGAGAAGAAGGACAGATACGATGACCATCCAACCGCGCGGCTTTGATTTCCTGAAGGATGTCGACGTCCGGCTATCGGTCGAGCTCGGTCGCACCGACATGAAGCTGAAGGACGTGATCTCGCTGGGCGAGGACAGCGTCGTCGTGCTCGACCGGCTGACCGACGAACTGCTGGACGTGATGGTCAACGGCAAGATCATCGCCAAAGGTGAGATCGTGGCGCAGGGCAACCGCTTCGGCCTGCGCATCGTCCAGCTGACCGGCAGCGAGGGCGCGGACAGCGCTGGCGAGCTGCCCGACCTCAGCGCTTCGGCCGGGCTCGCCGACTAATGCTCTGGTACATCGTCAAACTGCTCATCATGCTGCCGCTGATCGCGGGCATCGCGTGGGGCTGCCTCAAGCTTGCACAGAAGATGCAGGAGCGCATGGCCGGCGCCAATCAGGGCGCGAAGTCGGTACGGATCGTCGAGACGACGATGCTTTCGCCCACGCTCAAGCTGGCGGTCATCGAATTCCACGGGCACGAGATCCTCGTGTCCGCCTCCCGCCAGGGGCTGACCCGGCTGGCCGAAGCGCCCGCCCGTCCCAAAGCCGATCCGGGCGCTGAAGTGCTTGCCCAAGGAACGCCCGCGTGACCTGGCTGCTGCGCATCGCCGCATTCCTGACGGTGACTTTCCCGACGCTGGCCTATGGCCAGGCGGCGCTTCCGGGGGGCGTCCCCAATGCGCCCACGCCGATCCCCGCCACCTCGGCGATCCCCGGCGCGCTCGACCGGGCTTTCGGCTCGCTCGGCGGTACCGGCGGTCCTGGCATGAACCTGTCGCTCCAGCTGCTCCTCATCATGGGGCTGCTGACGATCCTGCCCAGCCTCATCCTGATGATGACCAGCTTCACGCGGATCCTCATCGTCCTGTCGATCCTGCGGCAGGCATTGGGCCTGCAACAGTCTCCGCCCAATCAGGTCCTGATCGGCCTGTCGCTATTCCTGTCGCTGTTCGTGATGGCGCCGACGCTGGAGAAAGTGAACGCGCAGGCGATCGCGCCCTATTCCGCCGGCACGATCAACGCCGAAACCGCGATCCAGCGCGCCGGCGACCAGTTCCACGTCTTCATGCTGCGCCAGACGCGCACCCATGACCTCGAGATGTTCGCCGACATGGCCGACGCGCCCAAGTTCAAGAACCCCGGCGAAGTGCCGTTCTCGATCCTGCTGCCGGCGTTCGTGACCAGCGAGTTGAAGACCGCGTTCCAGATCGGCTTCATGCTGTTCCTGCCGTTCCTCGTCATAGACCTCGTCGTCTCATCGGTGCTGATGAGCCTCGGCATGATGATGATGAGCCCGATGATCGTTTCGCTGCCTTTCAAGCTGCTGCTGTTCGTCCTTGTCGATGGCTGGGCGCTCTTGATGGGCTCGCTCGCCGCCAGCTTCGGATAGACCCGCATGGAAGATGCCCACTCCCTCCTCGCGCTGGCCGACCGCATGCTGTGGGTCACCGCGCTGGTGGCCGCGCCGATCCTGATCGCCTCGCTGGCGGTCGGCCTTGCCGTCGGCATCGTCCAGGCGGCGACATCGGTGAACGAACAGACGCTGACTTTCGTGCCCAAGCTGGCCGTCACCGCGCTGGTGCTGGTGATCTTCGGCGCCTCGATGATGGCCTTGGTCGGCGATTTCACCGAAGAGATCTTCGCCCAGATCGCGGGTATCTCTCGGTGATCAACCTGACGTTCGGCTTCGGCGCGCTCGAAGCCGAATTCTGGCGGCTGCTGTTCGTGATGAGCCGGATCGGCGCGGCGATGCTCGCCGCCCCGCTGTTCGGCGCTAGTTCCGTTCCCGCGCAAGTCCGGGTGATTGCCAGCGGCGCCGTGGCCGTGCTGATCTGCGCCTGGATGCCCGCCGTGCAGCCGCCGCCGGCGCTGCTTTCGGCGCAAGGGATGGTCATCGTCGCGGGCGAAGTGCTCGTCGGCCTGTCGCTCGGCTTCGTCCTCCAGATGGCCTTCGCCGCGCCGCTGATCGGCGCGGAGCTTATCAGCGGCTCGATGGGCATGAGCATGGCGAGCGCGGTCGATCCCAACAGCGGCGTGCAATCCACCGCCATCGGCCAGTATTTCACCGTCGTCGTCACCCTGATCTTCCTGGCGCTGGGCGCGCATCTCCACTGGCTGGCGCTGGTGATCGAAAGCTATCGCGTGTTCCCGCCGGGCGACACCTGGCTGGGGCCTGAAAAGTTCGGCGAGATACTCTCGTTCGCCGGAACGATGTTCGCCACCGCCGTCGCCATCGCGCTGCCGGTATGCCTCGTGCTGCTCCTGGTGCAGGTCGTCACCGGCGTGCTCAGCCGCTCGGCCCCCGCGCTCAACCTGTTCGCTCTGGGCCTGCCGGCGGGCGTGCTGGCCGGTATCGCGGCGCTGATCATCTCGCTGCCGGTCATCACCGACCAGATGGTCGACTTGTCCGCCACCGCCATCGGCGCCACCGAAAGGCTGCTGGTCAGATGAGCCCTGAAGCATGAGCGAGGAGAGCAGCGGCGAGAAGAGTTTCGCGCCATCACAGAAGCGCAAGGACGATGCCGCCAAGAAGGGCGACGTCCTTCGCTCCAAGGAAATGGCGACCGCCGCCTCGGTGCTGATCGGCGCGGCGTGGCTGCTGCTCGCCGGGCCCTGGGTGATGGAGGGCATGGCCAACGCCCTGCGCGCCAGCTTTTCGTGGGACCGCGCGACGCTGGAGAACTTCACGCCCGACGCGTTCCTCTACAACGCGCTGACGACCGCGCTGCCGCCGGTGCTGATCCTCGGCTGCGGCGTCATCCTCTTCTCGCTGGTCTCGCAGCTCGGCTTCGGCGACGGGCGCTGGGTCGGCGGCAACATGATGCCCAAGGCCTCGCGGCTCAATCCGCTGTCGGGCCTCAAGCGCATGTTCGGCCCCAACGGCTGGATCGAGATGGTCAAGGGTATCGGCAAGGTCGGCCTGCTCGGCGCGATCGCCTGGTTCTGGGGATCGGGGAAGATCGACGGCCTGTTCGGGCTGGGGCGCGGAAACCTGTCGGCGCAGCTCACTTACGGGTGGGACGCGCTGATCGGGCTGCTGTTCGCCCTGGGCGGCGGGCTGGTCGTCATCGGCCTGATCGACTTTCCCATCCAATGGGTGCGCCGGATGATGCGCTTGAAGATGTCGCATCAGGACATGCGCGACGAGGCCAAGGAAGCCGAAGGGTCGCCCGAGAAAAAAGGGGCGATCCGCGAGCGCCAGCGCAAGATCGCCATGGGCGGGCTCATTCCCGCGATGAAGGAAGCGCAGTTCGTCATCACCAACCCGACCCACTTCGCGGTCGTGCTGACGTACGATCCCGGCAAGGCCCCCGCGCCGATCCTGCTGGCCAAGGGTCGCGGCGACAAGGCGCTGGCGATCCGCGAGCTGGCGGCGGAATACAAGGTGCCGGTGCTGGAATACCCGGTGCTCGCCCGTTCGCTGTTCTACACCACCCGCGAACGGCAGGTGATCCGCGAGGAGCTTTACATCGCGGTCGCCGCCGTGCTTGCCTTCGTGCTGTCGCTGAAACGCGGCGAGACTCCCCCGCGCCCGAGCGTCGACGTGCCGACAGAGCTGCGGTTCGACACCGACGGGCGTCTGGCGGCGACCCTGAGAAACTAATTCACCTTCTCCCGTCTGGGCTGAGCTTGTCGAAGCCCAGTCCTTTCTTCTTAATCTCCGTCTCCTCCCGCCGTTCTCATCAGCATGGTCACGAGCACGAGTTCCACCACCGCTTCCACCAGCGCCGCGACGAAGGCGCTGCTGACTTCGCTCGGCGCCGGAAGCGGGGTCGACATGGCATCGCTGGCGACCGACCTTGCCGCCGCGCAATTCGCGGGCAAGACCGACCGGCTGGCGACGAAGTCCGAAACGTTGGCCAAACAGATCTCTTCCGCGTCCAACCTCAAGAGCATGATCCTGGCCCTGGCGACCTCGCTGGGCGACCGGGTGCGCGTGGGCGATCTGTCGCCGCAGCCGAAACTGGGCAACGCCTCGGTCGCGACCGCCTCGCTGCTGTCGGGCGCGCAGCCGAGTGGGACTTATTCGCTCGAAGTCACCGCACTCGCCTCTGCCCAGACGCTCGCGAGCCGCGCCTATTCGGCGTCGACCGACGTGGTCGGCGGCGGCACGCTGACGCTCCGCTTCGGTACGGTCGCGGGATCGACCTTTACCGAGGACACCGGCCACGCCGCCGTTCCGATCACCATTCCCTCCGGCGCGACACTGGCCCAGGTCGCCGGCGCGATCAACGGCGCCAAGGCCGGCGTCGCCGCCTATGTCGCGCAGACCGTGGACGGCGCGCAACTGGTGCTCAAAGGCCCCGAAGGCGCGGCCAACGGCTTCGTGCTCGACGCGAACGAGACGCCGGGCCAGCCGGGTCTCGCCGATCTGGCCTGGGCGCCGGGTTCGGCATCCGGCCAGTTGCTGGCCACCGCCAGGAACGCCGAGTTCAAGGTTGATGGTCTGTCGATAACGGCCAAGAGCAACACCGTCTCCGATGTCATTCCCGGCGTGGAACTC
>DATEEP010000045.1:0-12029 GCA_035281095.1 Novosphingobium sp.
AGCCGCTCGAACACCTCGCCGCCACGGGCGAACTGGTGGCCTATCGCCATAGCGGCTTTTGGCATCCGATGGACACACTTCGCGACAAGCTGTACCTTGAAAACCTCTGGGAGCAGGGAGCACCTTGGAAATCCTGGTGAATACCTGGAAGGGCCGGCGCGTACTGGTCACTGGCCATACCGGCTTCAAGGGCGGGTGGCTTTCGCTCTGGCTGCATCGGCTGGGCGCAGACGTCACAGGCATGTCACTGCCTGCCCCTACCCAGCCGAGCTTCTTCGAACAGACGCATCTTGGCGATGTCCTGCATCATGTTGAGGGCGACGTGCGGGACATGCAGACCGTATCAACGGTCATCGAAGCCGCGCGACCGGAGATCGTGTTCCACCTCGCCGCGCAACCCCTGGTTCGCTATTCCTACGATAATCCGGTGGAAACCTACGCGACCAACGTCATGGGCACGGTACATGTGCTGGAAGCCTGCCGCAAAATCGATAGCGTTCGGGCGGTAGTCTGCGTCACGACCGACAAATGCTACGAGAATCGTGAGTGGGTTTGGCCCTATCGCGAAAATGATCCGATGGGCGGATACGATCCGTACAGCAGCAGCAAGGGCGCTGCCGAACTTGCCATCGCCGCCTATCGGCGCTCCTATCCCGGCGGACCGAAGATCGCATCCGCCCGCGCAGGAAATGTGATCGGTGGCGGCGACTGGGCAGAGGATCGGCTGATCCCTGATATCATACGCGCCCTGATTGCCGGCGAACGGCCGCAGATCAGAAATCCGGCTTCGATCCGGCCCTGGCAGCATGTGCTGGAGGCGTTGTCCGGATATCTGGCCATTGGCGCTCGACTGCTCGAAGGACGTGACGAAGCGGCTGCAGCGTGGAACTTCGGCCCGTCCGACGATGACACGCGTCCGGTGAGTTGGATCGTTGACCGGATGCTTGCCGCTTGGGGCGCTGCAAGCGGATGGGAGCAGCCGACGGCTCCCCAACCGCATGAAGCAGTCCTGTTGCGCCTCGATTCCAGCAAGGCGCGCAGCGAGCTAGGCTGGAAGCCCAGGCTGAACCTCAACGAAGCATTAACCAAAATAGTGGATTGGCATAAGGACGTAGCGCGCGGCAGTGATGCCCGCGAAATCAGTCTGCGGCAGATCGACGATTATATGGCGCGCGGTGCTGCGCAAACGAGCGAGGACCAATGGGCGTGAACGAGATTCTTGGAGCTTCGCAATTGCAGGCTCTCGCCGAACAATCGGATGAAGCTCAGCTCCGGAGCCTCATCCTGGATCTTGTCGGCGAATATGCGCGCCGCCATCATGCTCCGCAGGCTTTCGTTCCCGGCAAGAGCCCCGTCCCTGTTTCCGGGAAGGTCTATGGCGCCGAAGACATGCAGTCCCTGGTCGATTCATCGCTGGATTTCTGGCTGACCACGGGTCGCTTCAACGATGCGTTCGAGGAAAGGCTGGCCGCGCGGATCGGCGTCCAGCATGCGCTGACGACCAATTCCGGATCGTCCGCCAATCTGCTGGCCCTGTCATCGCTCTGCTCTCACTATCTGAGGGGAGACGCCCTCAAGCCCGGCGATGAGGTGATCACGGTTGCGACCGGCTTTCCGACTACCGTCAATCCGGCGCTCCAATATGGGCTGGTTCCGGTGTTCGTCGATGTCGATATCCCGACCTACAACATCAAGCCCGACGCGATCGAGGCTGCGGTGTCCGATCGGACGCGGGCCATCATGATAGCGCACACTCTCGGCAATCCCTTTGACCTCGGCGAAGTGATGCGGGTCGCGGAGAAATATGATCTTTGGGTTGTCGAAGATTGCTGCGATGCGCTCGGCGCAACCTATGCCGGCCGAAATGTCGGCACCTTCGGGGATATCGGCACGTTGAGCTTCTACCCCGCCCACCACATCACCATGGGCGAAGGCGGAGCGGTGTTCACCGAAAAGCCACGGCTCAAGCGCGTGATCGAGTCAATGCGCGACTGGGGACGGGACTGCTGGTGTGCGCCCGGCATGGACAATACCTGCGGCAAGCGCTTCTGCCGCAAGCTCGGCGACCTTCCGATGGGTTATGACCATAAATATACCTACAGCCATTGCGGCTACAATCTGAAGATCACCGACATGCAAGCAGCGGTCGGCCTTGCCCAACTCGATCGACTTGACGGCTTCATTGCAGCCCGTCAGCGCAATTTCGATTTGCTGACGCAGCTTCTGAAGCCGCTCGAAGAGGTATTCATCCTGCCGGAGGCAACGCCCAACAGTGAGCCGTCGTGGTTCGGCTATCCCATCACGCTGCGTGACGGAGCGCCATTCACGCGCGACGATCTTATCCGGCACTTGGATGCGAACCGCATCGGCACGCGCCTCCTGTTCGGTGGCAATCTGATCCGTCAGCCCTATATGCGCGGACGCAACTACCGCGTCGTAGGCTCGCTGGAGAATGCCGACCTAGTCACCGAAAGGACCTTCTGGATCGGCCTCTACCCAGGCTTGAACGAGTTCCATCTGGAATATGTTGCCGAAACCATAGACGGTTTCTTAGGGAAATGTGTTAATAAGTGAACCTTGCGACTGTGACGAGCGGCCGCTTGGGGCGGGGGAATTTTTGTGACTGAGTCCATTTTCAACGACCTGTTCGTGCTCGAACTGGCGAACAATCATTGGGGCAAGCTTGAGCGGGGCCTGAAGATCATCCGCGATTTCGCTCGCGTGGTGAAATTCAACAATGTCCATGCCGCCATCAAGCTGCAGTTCCGCGACGTCGACAGTTTCATCCACCCGGATTTCCGCGATCGGGCCGATGTCCGCTACATCAAGAAGACGCTCGACACCCAGATGTCGTGGGACAATCTGCGACTGATGGTCGAGACGGTCCGTGACTCTGGCATGGTCACGATGGTCACGCCATTCGACGAAGTTTCCGTCGACAAATGCGTCGAATTCGGCGTCGAAATCCTCAAGATCGCCAGCTCGGACGTTCGCGACAAAACCCTGCTGCAGAAGATCGCATCGACGGGACTTCCGGTCATCGCCTCATCGGGCGGCGCGAGCCTTGAACATATCGACGAACTCGTTGCTTTTTTTACCTCGCGGAACATCCCGTTCGCGCTCAATCACTGCGTATCGCTCTACCCGTCCGAAGACAGCGACCTCGAACTCGACCAGATCAATTTCCTGAAGGCGCGCTATCACGACATCGTGATCGGATATTCGACTCACGAATATCGCGACTGGTGGGATTCGACCCTGATTGCCTATGGCAAAGGCGCCCGCACCTTCGAGCGCCACATCGACATCGATTATGAAGGCGTGCCGGTCAGCCCCTATTGCACCAAGCCCGAGCAGGCCAACACCTGGTTCCGCGCCATGAAGAAGGCACAGGAAATGTGCGGCGGCGGTTCGGCCGATCGGCGCGCCGTGCCGGAAGGTGAACGCCGTTACCTCGACGCGCTGGTCCGTGGCGTTTACGCCAAGCGTGACCTCACCGACGGTGAAATACTCACCCATGACGACGTCTTTTTCGCTGTGCCTCTGCTTAAGGGGCAGTTGTCCACCCGTGAATTTACAGGGGGCGAGCGTGTGACAAGGCCGGTTTCGTCAAACACTGCTCTCGACGTGAACAGCGTTGATGCGCCGGCGCTCGATGATCCCGCTCTTGTCGCGCTGATCCTGGATCGCGGACTTGATATCTCGCCAGCGCGTACAGCCATCGCTTCCTGAGATAGGCGACATGGGACGATCAACCGATTTCGAACGGCGGCAGATGCAAGAGCCAACCACCAACCTTACTGGCCGCGTGCGGCTGGCGGATTATGTAGCCCGCCGCCTTGTCGACCATGGCGTGCGCCATGTCTTCATGCTGACCGGCGGCGGCGCCATGCACCTCAACGACGCCCTCGGCCGCGTCGATGGTTTGCACTATGTCTGCTGCCATCATGAACAGGCAGCGGCCATGGCAGCGGAAAGCTATGCCCGTCTTTCGGGGTACCTTGCCGCGGTCAACGTGACCACCGGCCCGGGCGGTATCAATGCCCTAAACGGTGTGCATGGGGCCTACACAGACTCCATCCCGATGCTGGTGTTGTCCGGCCAGGTGAAGCGGGAGACGCTTCGGCACAATGCTCCGGTCGTCGTGCGGCAGCTTGGCGATCAGGAAGCCGATATCACCGACATGGTGAAGTCGATCACCAAATTCGCTGTCAGCGTATCAAACCCGCTCGACATCCGGTATCTGCTGGAAAAGGCGCTTTGGCTTGCCGAGACCGGTCGCCCTGGTCCGGTGTGGCTCGACATTCCGATCGACGTCCAATCTTCACTGATCGATCCGGCGCAGCTTCGCGGGTTCGATCCTGCCGCTGAAGGTTACGGCCGGGACTATGCTCTTTCCAGCGAATATGGCTGGTTGGCCGGCGCCGACCTGGATCAGGCCGCTCAAAATGTGATCTCCGCCCTTCGCCAAGCCCGTCGTCCGGTCCTCATGCCGGGCACGGGCATTCGCATCGCCGGCGTCTACGAACCTTTCCTAGAGCTTGCCGACAAGCTCGGCATTGCGGTCACTCCTGCCTGGAATGCGCAGGACCTCGTGCCGGATGACCACCCGCTTTACGTAGGGCGGCCCGGAACCGTCGGTGATCGATCTGGGAATTTCGCTGTGCAGGGTAGCGATCTGTTGCTGGTCCTAGGGTGCCGCCTCAATATCCGCCAGATCAGCTACAATTATGCGGGTTTCGCTCCGCAAGCCAAGAAGATCATGGTCGATGTCGATGCGGCCGAGCTGTTCAAGCCGACCATATCGATCGATATGCCGATCCATGCCGACCTGCGGACCTTCGTCCCGGCCTTGATCAAGGCGCTGGATGGATATGAGACGCCTTCTGCCCATCGCACCTATGTCGACTGGGCGATGGAGCGCCGGCAGCGCTATCCCGCCGTGCTTCCCGAATATTGGGAAACGCAAGGGATCGTGAACCCCTATTGCTTCACAGAAAATCTTTTTGAAGCGCTTGAGCCGGACGAAGTGATCGTGATGGCCGACGCCACCGCCGCCGTCGTCACGGTGCAGGCGGCAAAGCTCAAGCAAGGCCAGCGCCTCTATTCCAACTCGGGCGCGGCATCGATGGGTTATGACCTACCGGCCACGATCGGCGCCTGGCATGCCATGCCCTCCTCCGCCAAGCGGATCATCTGCTTGGCGGGCGATGGCAGCATCATGCAGAATTTGCAGGAGTTGCAGACGATCATCGGCCAGGGCATCCCGGCCAAGATCTTCCTCTACAATAACTCCGGCTATCACTCGATCCGGCAGACGCAGCAGGCCTATTTCGACGGTCACTCCGTCGGTTGCGGCCCTGACTCGGGCGTTACCTTCCCTGAGTTCGGCAAGGTAGCGCAGGCATTCGGCTTTGCTTACACCCGCACGTCCGAACATGGGGACATGGCGCGGGCAATCGCCGAAACCCTTGCTGCGCCCGGCGCGGCAATCTGCGAGGTCTTCATCGACAAGGGCCAGAATTTCGCTCCGAAGGTTTCGTCGCGACGGCTGGAGGATGGCAGCATGGTGACTGCTCCACTTCACGACCTCGCGCCGTTCCTCCCTCGGGACGAATTGGCCGAAGCTATGCGAGTGCCCGAATGATGAGCGCAGTGCAGAACATCATTTTCGATCTCGACGGCACGCTTATCGACAGCGCGCCCGTGTTCGTTGAAATCCTCAATGAAATGCTGCGGGAGCGCGGCAGCGCCCGCTGCGTGGGCCTCTCCGAAATCCGGCAGTTCGCGAGCCTGGGTGGCCCCGCGCTGGTCGGCGGCGTCCTTGCGCAGGAATGTGGCGATCTGCGGCAGGAGGTAGTCGATTTTCGCGCCCGCTATGCGCTCTATCGGACGCCGGTCGAATCCTTATACGAAGGGGTTGCTGACGGCGTTAAGGAACTCACGGCCCATGGGTATAGGCTGGCCATCTGCTCCAACAAGCCCCAGCAGCTTTGCGAAAAAGTCATAGGCGATCTGGACCTGACTTCTCATTTTCCTGTCATCGTCGGCAGTTCCCCTGATCGCATGGCTAAGCCAGCGCCCGATTTGATGGAACTCGTCATGACCGGGCTCGGCACGACGCCGGCGGAATGCCTTTATGTCGGCGACAGCGAGATCGATCATGCGCTGGCCAAGGCAACAGGCGTGCGCTTTGCCTTTGTCACCTACGGTTATGCGACGGATCAGTTTACTGCTGATCAGTTCGAGCAGTTCGGCCAGTTCTCCAGCCTTGTCCAGTTCCTCAAGGATGAGCGGGCGCCTTTCCAGTCGTCGCGTGGGGCCGCATAGAAAGGCAGAGGCCAAGGTGCGTTTGACCGCCCACATCGCATCAGCCTTGCGGCAAAGTGAGCATCGCATTGTTCTGACGGGCGCCAGCGGATGGCTCGGCCGCGCTACACTGGACCTGTTGCAAAACGCGCTCGGCGACGGGTTTTCGGAGCGAGTGGTCTGTTTCGGATCACGCTACGCAGATTTGCGCTTGTTTGAAAGTCAAACGGTCACACAGCGACCGATAGCGGATCTGCTCACCCTTCCCCACCATCCGACCCTCCTGCTTCATTTCGCGTTTCTCACGAAGGATCGCGCCGAGACGATGCCGGAGGCCGATTACCGCGCCGCTAATCAAGCAATCAGGCAGCGGGTCTTGGACGCCCTTGATCCCATCGGTGTGGAGGCCGGATTTATCGCGTCATCCGGCGCGGCAAGGTTCGCCGACGATGCGCTCGCCGCGCCCGCGATGCGGCTTTACGGCATGCTGAAGCGGGAAGATGAAGACGCATTCGCCACCTGGGCTGAAGCTCGTGGCAGAAGCATGGCGATCGCGAGGATCTTCAATATATCCGGCGCTCATATCAACAAGCTGACTAGCTATGCACTGTCTTCCTTCATCCTCGCCGCTCTCGCGGAAGGACCGGTGGTCGTCCATGCCCGCCATGATGTACGGCGTGGCTATGTCGCAGTCCGCGAGTTGATGTCGCTTGTGTTTGCCCTGCTGCTCGAACAGCGGAGTGGAGTGACAAGGTTCGACACCGGCGGAGATGATATCGAACTGGGTGAACTCGCGGCGATGATCGCCTCCCGGATGGGCTGCTCCGTTGAACGTCCTTCCCACCGCAACGGCCATGCTGATGTCTATCTCGGCGACGACAAGTTCTATCAGCACCTTCTCGATCGCCATGCCATAGATCGCGTGCCGCTTGCCCAACAGATCAGCGAAACGGCCGATTTCTTGAAACGTGCGTCTATCGTCGGCTCTCCACAGGATTCCTATGCTTAAGCCCAACTCGTCTCCCGAAATCTCGGTCGTCATCCCCTGCCTCAACGAGGAGGAGAATGCCGAGGCGATCGCGAACGCCGTGATCGAGCAGTTGGAGGCGCTCGCCGACAGTTTCGAGATCATTTTCATCGACAATGGATCGACCGATCGGACGGCCGAGATCGTTCGGACGCTGTGCGCGCGCGATGCCCGCGTTCGCTTGATCGTCAACACACGCAACTTTGGGCAACTGCGTTCCCCTGCCCATGCTCTCTTTCAGGCCAAGGGACGCGGAATAATCGGCATTGCCGCCGACTTCCAGGATCCGCCCGAGCTTATTCCCGAACTGATCAGGCGTTGGCGAGCCGGCACCGATATCGTTCTGGGGGTCAGCGAGACCAAATCGAGATCTTCCCTTTACTCAAGTTTTCGGAAACTGTCCTACGATCTGCAGCGCAAATTTGGCGACTACCCGATCATCCCCAATGCAACGGGCTTCGGCATCTATGACGCCAAGGTAATCCGTGCCATCGCTGAGTTGAACGAGCCGGAGCCTTTCGTTCGTGGCCTGCTCGTCGAAACCGGTTACGCTATCGAAACCGTTGCGTTTAACCGGCCGGAACGTGCTGCCGGCCATTCGAAGAATGGCTTTTTCAAGCTACTCGATTTTGCGCTTTCGGCCCTCGCCTATTCCTCCAAGGGCCTGCTGCGCGCCCCGCTTTATTTTAGTTTCCTCGCCTTGGCAGCAACGATTGTTAGCGTGTTGGGTGCCGCATGGTCGATCGCCTGGGGCGCCAATCCGAGAATGTGGATGTTTGCCGCATTACTTGAATTTCAGTTTGGGCTGTTGTTTATGTTCCTGGGTATCCTCGGCGTGCAGGTTCGCTTGATTTCCGACCGAACCCGCGGAATGCCGCTTGTGATCGAGCGGGAACGTGTCAACTTCACGTCTCAGGACTGACGCGTGACGAAATATTCTTCCGCGTCCGTGGCTCGGGTCTGGCGCTATTATAAGGTCGGCGTGATCAACACGCTGTTCGGTTACGGCATCTACGCGTTGCTGGTGTCCGTCGGGCTGAAAATGTACGTGGCTCAGATCGTCGGGCACATCATCGGGGTTGTGTTCAATTATTTCTCCTACAGCCGGCATGTCTTTCAGGATGCCCCCGCGTCCAAGCTGCGCTTCCTGCTCTCCTACGCATTCAACTATTTCGTCAGCCTTGCCAGCCTGGCGCTGGCGGCAACCATCTTTTCGTCGCCCTACGTCGCAGGACTCTTGGCCATGCTGATCGCCTCGATCATCAATTTCCTCGTCTTGAGGCGATATGTATTCCCATCCGGTCCGTATGAAACACAGGATGGGCAACCTGCCACAGTCAGTGAAAAGGTGGACCATGCCTCCTGTCGCTAGCCCTCATGATGGGGGCGGCCTCATCATTTATGGTCTTGGAACCGTGGGTCGGGCCATCGTCGACGATTTGCTTGCCGAACGAACGGATATCGATCTCATCCTCGACCGCGGCAAGCGCGGGGAGAGCTATCGCGGCATCCCAATTCTAGCACTCGAAGATGCGGCAGATGGACGGCTTGAGGGCAAGACGGTCCTGATCGGGCTCCACAATCATTATGTCGACATCAACCGACTTCATGCCGAACTCAATGCAGCCGGGGCCGCCCGAATATTGACCCCTATCAATTTGCCCGAGCTGGCACCGAACGCCCGGACACGGCCGGGCTACTGGCTTGATCCAGACTTTGATTATGCAGAGCACCAAGCCGATTTTGCGCGGGTACGCGACCTGTTTGCAGACGAAACCAGTCGCAACCTCTTCGACGCCATCGTCACCTATCGGCGTAGCGGAAAAATCTCGGACTGCCCGTCGCCCAGCCTGGCGGATGAATATACACCAAGCGACCTTCCGCGTTTTGCGGAACCATTGCGAATCATCGACTGTGGAGCGTTCACCGGCGTTGCGATCCACAAGTTCCTTAAGGCAGGGTATGAGATAGAAAGCTTCGTCGCATTCGAGCCTGACCCGGACAATTTCGCCTTGCTTGCATCGCGTGATTTCCATGTTGAACGGCGAGTTTGCCTCCCTCTCGGCACTTGGTCGACGACGCGACAGTTAAGGTTTTCAAGCAATGGCTCAATGGCCAGTCGCCTGAGCGAAATCGGCGACACCATCATTCAGTGCGTCGCAATCGATGACGTCCTGCATGGCCAGCAAGTGAACCTGATCAAACTGGATGTTGAGGGCGCCGAGATAGAAACCCTCAAGGGAATGCAGAAAATTATACAGGACCAGAAGCCCTGTCTTCTCGTTTCCGCATATCACCTTCCAGAACATTTGTATGAGATTGTTGACCTAATAAGATCATGGAACCTCAATTATAAATTCCACTTGAGAGTTCATGAATATAATACATTTGGAACTGTGGTTTACGCTGTCCAATGAAGGAATATTGGCATAGAGCTCATTCAGAACTCACATATTTATAAGGGTTGAGCCAGTCGACATGCCACCTGCAGAATGTACACATCGTTTCCAGCAACATTAGTTGCAAGTACCTTACGACCTAGCATCTCAAATCCGCAGGACTGCACAAGCGCATCCATGGATGACTGCGAATAAAAATTGACGTGCTCATGCCAGTGTCGCTTCATTTTTTCTCTATCCTGCGCGCCACACCGCATAATTTCCTCAAAGGGAACTTCGATATAAAGAATGGATTTGGCATCCATCGCGTCACGAACTGAAAATAGCACGTCCAATGGATAGGGGACGTGTTCAAGAAGTTGCGAACATACTATCAGGCGGTATTTCGTCGTTGTGGCGTGTTCCTGTGTGACAAGGCGTGCGCCCGCCACGACGTCTTTGCCGCTGATGTCGAAGATATCCAAGCCAACACGCCGGTCATCGAAAGGCGTGTTGGCCCCAGTGTCCCCTCCCCAGTCTAAAATCGTCAAAGGATCTTGGATATAAGGCTCTAGGAACGACTCTACTTCGGTTTTGTAGGAGATAGTGTCAATCAGCGCTTCATTTCGCGCTCGATATCCAGGCTCATAATGTTCTCGTAAACTTACGTAACTCTCTTCGCGATACCCTGAGTAGATCGCGTTCATTTCTTCCTGGGAGAACCTGATGTCGCAGAAAAGATGTTCACACCTACGACATCGGAGCGTCTTGCATATAGAATAGGCGTTGCCGTTGCGAATCGTTCTCAGTCCCCAACTATCGTCTATGACAACTGGACTCCAACCGAATGCCCGGTCGGCAACGAACGGCATCAAGATCGCAGGCGAACTCGCCAAGTCGTCGGTCCCGCAACATACACAAGAGGAAGCCAGCCGCTGACGGTGAAATGTTGCTCCAACGCTATCGTCCTTAATTTCCATTTGCATCCCTCAAGCCCAGGCATCGTCCCTCTTTACAGCCATGATCTTAGCGGAACCTTGCAGAGGGCCAAACCCTTTCGGTCGGCGGTAGCATCACTGCCCAACCGGGCTATCTCCATATTTCCGCAACACATCGTCGAACGCTTCGGCCATCAGCGCCTGCAGGCTGAGCCCGTTTCGGCGCGCGCATATATGTAGTGCGAGCGACATTTGGGGCGAGAAATAGCCGGAGATTGCCTTTCGACCGACACGGCTCGGCGGCAGACTGGTTGTCGTCGCAGCCGTAGCGACCTCCCGCTGCGTCGGTATATCCTTCGGCTTGTCGGCAAGTTTCGCGAACCGACTCATCGGACATGTCCTCCCACAACTTCACATGTGACGGTGTTCACCTGTTCACATGCCCACATGTGAACCTGCTCGATCTCGCACGCGGCCTTCGCTCCGGCCTCCATCTCAAACACCGTCTTGCCCAGTGCGCTGGCGTGACGGAATATGGCCCGGTCGGCAATGCGGTGCGGGCACGCGGGAATGCCATAGGCCTCCACCAGCTTGCCCGCATCGGCAAGAAGGCGGTCAGCGCGGGGCGGGCCGGCTGTGAATATGACGAACGCCGGTTTGGCCAGCAACTGCACCAGCCTCCCGGTCGTTCGGATCGCGGCGAGATCGAATGCGCTGGGGCGACATGGGATGAGCACCAAGTCGGCTACCTCCATCGCCTTGCTTGCCGTCGCGTCGGCATGCGGCGGAGTGTCGATGACGATGAACGTCGCGCCCACTTCCTTCGCCTGCGCAATCTTGGCGGAGATGCGGGGCGGCGCGCTGTCGATGACCTCCGGTGGCTGTTTTCCTCACGCCAGGTGGCCCATTGGCTGGCCGTGGCTTGCGGATCGGCATCAATGACGAGCGCGACTTCGCCACGGCGTTCGGCTGCGGCGGCGAGATTCAGGGCGAGGGTTGTCCTCCCGGTCCCGCCCTTCTGGCTGACAATCGCGATTGTGGTCATGGGCACTCCTTCACTTGTGGGCATGTTCACATGTGCGCAGGTGAACATGTTTGATCGTTCGCATGGCCTTCAGAGCTCCAGGTCGAGGCAGCGCTCGATCTCGGGAACCCGCACGCGCAGGTCAGCCTTGTCGTTCGACGGCGGGCTTGTGGTTTCGATCGCGGAGGTCTTGCCACCCGGATTGCGGGTGACTGAGGTGGCCTCGCCTTCTTGGACAGGTTGGCGGCTAAGTTAAGCTCATCCTGGTTGTCGTTCATGCCGCCATTTGGGTGATCAAATCCTGGGGGGGCATGCCCCCCAGGATTTGAAGCGCCGATTTGCCCATATGCCTC
>DATEEP010000046.1:0-3136 GCA_035281095.1 Novosphingobium sp.
CTGCTCTTCGCCGCGGCCGGTCAGCAGAATCGGGGTAGCACCCGCGCGGGCCCTTCCATCGGAGGCGGCCCGGTTTTATTGCCCGCAACTGCCCCTGTGACAGGCGGATCGGGCGGCAATCCCTTTGACAAGGTCATCCCCGTGCCCAGTTTCTACGTGACCGGGCAGGTGACCGATCGGATCTGGATCGGTATCGGCGTCACCGCCCCCTTCGGCCTGAAGCTGGATTATGATCCTGACTTCTTCGGCCGCTATGACTCGCTGCATACCGACCTCAAGACTTATGATGTCCAGCCTTCCTTTGCCTACAGGCTCACCGATCACTTGGCGGTCGGCGGCGGTATCGACGTCCAATATGCGAAGGTCAAGCTGACCAACGCGCTTCCGCAACTGTCGCCCTTTATATTCAGCGCCCCATCGTCGCTTCCGGTTATCGGCTTCCCATCGTCGACTTCCTTGCCATCCGTCACGCTCGCTCCCGATGGCCTCGCGACGATCAAGGGTGATGACTGGTCGGTCGGCTGGAATGCGGGCCTCTTCTACACCACCGGCGGCACCAATTGGGGCATCCACTATCGGTCGGGCATGCAGCATCGGATTCAGGGCAGCGCGACCCTGTCGGGTCTGCTGGGGCCGCTTGCCCGAGCCGGTCTCAATGGCACCACGGGCGCCAGCGCGCCGCTCAACCTTCCCGATGTCGTGACCCTGAGCATGATGCACCGACTGACGCCCCATGCCCGCGCCATGTTGACGGCGCGCTGGTATAATTGGTCGGTGTTCGAGCAGATCGCCATCACATCGGGCACCGGCACCTCGGTCAAGGCGCTGCATTATCGCGACAGCTACAGCTTCAGCGCCGGGGGCGAAGTGGATGTGAGCCCCGCGCTCACCCTGCGGGCGGGCACGATGTTCGACCGCACGCCCACCGATCCGCAATATCTGACGACCCGTGTGCCCGATGGCGACCGCGTCTGGCTGTCGGGCGGGGCGACCTGGGCCATGTCTCCGCAGCTGGCGGTGAACCTGAGCTACGCGCATAATTTCGTGGGCAAGGCGAACCTGATCCGCCCCGACCATTATTATTCGGGCGCGGCCAGCGTCACCACGACCACCCGATCGCTCACCAGCGGCAATGCCGACCAGATCGCCGCATCGGTGACGGCGCGGTTTTAACTTCGCGTCCGAAGCACTATAGGGGCTCTTGTCACGCACGGAGCCCCTTTTTCATGTCCGACCATAATCCCGGCCTGCGCCCCTGGCGCGACATTGCCCGCCGGCAGAGCCGCCAGATCATGGTCGGCGACGTCCCCGTGGGCGGCGGCGCGCCGGTCACGGTCCAGACCATGACCAACACGCTGACCTCCGACCCCAGGGCGACGATCGACCAGATCCGCCGTTGCGAGGAGGCCGGCGTGGATATCATCCGCGTCTCCTGCCCCGATGAGGAATCGACCGCCGCGCTCAGGCAGATCGTTCGCGCCGCCCGCGTGCCGATCGTCGCCGACATTCATTTCCACTATAAGCGCGCGCTCGAAGCCGCCGATGCGGGCGCAGCCTGCCTGCGCATCAACCCGGGCAACATCGGATCGGCCGACCGCGTCAACGAGGTGGTCAACGCCGCCAAGGCCAATGGCTGCGCGATCCGCATCGGGGTCAATGCCGGAAGCCTCGAGAAGGACCTGCTCGAGAAATATGGCGAGCCGTGCCCGGAGGCGCTGGTCGAAAGCGCGCTCGACCATATCAAGCTGCTGCAGGACCGCGACTTCCACGAGTTCAAGGTCGCGGTGAAGGCGAGCGACGTGTTCCTCGCCACCGCCGCCTATCAGCAGCTCGCCGAGGCGGTCGACTGCCCGCTCCACCTGGGCATCACCGAGGCCGGCGGCTTCGTCGGCGGCACCGTCAAGTCGGCGATCGGCATCGGATCGCTGCTGTGGTTCGGCATCGGCGACACGATCCGCGTCTCGCTGTCCGCCGAGCCCGAGGACGAGGTGCGCGTCGGTTATGAGATACTGAAGACGCTGGGCATCCGCACCCGCGGCGTGCGCGTCGTCTCCTGCCCGAGCTGCGCGCGCCAGGGCTTCGACGTGATCCGCACCGTCCAGACGCTCGAGGAGCGGCTGAAGCATATCGCGACGCCGATCTCGCTGTCGGTGCTCGGCTGCGTCGTCAACGGCCCCGGCGAGGCGCGCGAGACCGACATCGGCATCACCGGCGGCGGCAACGGCAAGCATATGGTCTATCTGTCGGGCGTCACCGACCACCATGTGCAGGACGCCGACATGATCGACCATATCGTCCGGCTGGTCGAGGCAAAGGCGGCCGAAATCGAGGCCGGCAGCGACGCCGTGGCGCACGCGGCGGAATGAAGGGCGACGTCGCCCGCGCATCGGCCACGGGCGCTGCCGCGACCGGCGCTTCCGCCACCGGCATGACGACGCTCGGCGCCGCGGCGGTGGGCGCCTTGGCTTTCGGCGCCCTGGCGCTCGGCGCGCTCGCTATCGGCCGTCTCTGGATCGGCAAGGCCCGCATCAGGAAGCTGCGCATCGACGAGCTGGAGATCGGCCGCGTCGTCAGGCTCGACGAGAGCGGCCAGACGCCTCAGTAATAGATGTCGACATAATCGGCGAGGCCGTCGCAGGCCTCGAAATCCTGCAGCCGCCAGTAGCGGCGCTGGCCGGTGGCGCGGAACTCGTAGGTCCCCTCGCGCACGCAGTTGCGGCCGCGGTCCGGCGCGTCGGTGATGACGATGCGGCCGCGGAAAAAGAAGCTGCGCGGGTTGATCCTGAGCACATCGCCGTCGAGCGTCACCCGGCCGGGCCCGCTGCGCGCGCTGTGCGAGCCGCTGAGATGGAGCAGGCCGCCGTTCATCTGCGCGACGACATGGCCGCGCGCCGGGCTCTCGAAGCTGATCCACTGTAGCGTCATGCCGCTGTTGCGCCGCAGCCGGTTCAACGCGGTGCGGTCGTTGACGATCGTGCGCTCGCCCGCGACTGGAGGCTGGGCGAGGGCGGCGGTGGCCGCGAGGCTGAGGGCGAGGGCGGCGAGCAAGTGTCTCATCCCCCTTCCATAGCACATTGCCGCCCGCGCGGCTCTCCGCTTATGACCCGCCACCATGTCCACCCGCGCCGACCAGCAC
>DATEEP010000047.1:0-41758 GCA_035281095.1 Novosphingobium sp.
ATAGCCGCGCTTGTCCTGGAAGGTGAGGAAACCTTCGGAGAAAAGCCGCGAAAGCGCCTCGCGCAAGGGGCTCAGGCTGACGCCTAGCTGATCGCGTACCCGATCGATGTTGACCTTGCTGCCAGGCGCCATTTCTCCGGAAATGATCGCGGTACGCAAACGTCCAGCCACGGTGCTCGCCAGGGTTGGGCCCGTCGGGCTCATGGTGGGTTCGCCGCCCATGGGCAGGACATTGGATTGATGGATAAGCATGCGCTTCACCTATCATTGTTGAAGGTCTCAGGCCAACCGGGATTTCATCCACTGGACAGAACAAGTCCATAGGACATTCATCGGCTTGCGGGCCGGCGGCGCATGAACTGGAGGGTCGCAAGCAGTTAGTCCAGAGAATAGGGGATCTGGATCAACATGGCGGCGGCGCGCCGGCGTGCTCCAAGTGCCGATCAGGATCGGCTGCGTAATCAGCCAGACTCCAAAGGACACACAGTGAAGTTGGAAAACCCGCCATGGCGCTGCTCGAGCCCGGCCAGAACGTCGTTGATCCGGTCGAGCGGATAGGATTCCTGACGGAATACGGACATGTCGAGCGTTCCCGCGCGTACCATTTCGGCCATCGCCGCGCCTTCGCCGGGGGTGAACCAGCATGAGCCCATGAAAGTCTGGTTGCGGTCCATGAAGGTGTGCACGTCCATCGGCAGCATGTCGGCCACGGCCCCGACGTTGACGATGCGCCCGCCGCGTCGAAGCGATCGCATCGCATCGATCATCGCGGAGCCAGGCGAACCCGGCCCGAGGCAGTCGATCACAAGGTCCACCCCATCCCCATCGGTGACCTCATAGGCCCAGGGCTCGATCGGACCGTCCAGGACCGAATGCACCAATATGCGGCTCGGCGCGAGCTTGCGGACTTCTTCCAGCAGCTCGGGATTGCGGGCGACCGCCAGGATCTTGGTCACGCCCATGGCCAGCGCCAGCAGAACGGCGCCCAGGCCCAAAGTCCCCGATCCGCCATTGATGAGCGTCGTCACATTGGGGCCGGCACGGCCCTTGCGCAGCGCGGAATAGGCGGTTCCGAGATAGCCGAAGCGGGCGGCTTCCTGAAAGCTGATGTTGTCGGGAAGCACGACGACCGAATTGGCCGGCGCAATCATATATTCGCCCAGGCCGCCGAACGGATATTGATCGAATACCCGTTGCGCGGTGGGCGTGAACCCGAAATAGCCTTGCAGGACGAAGGAAGTGCAAGCCACCGGATTGTCTTCGCGGCAGGCTCTGCAGGAGCCGCAGCTGCGGCCGGGATTGACATAGACCCGATCGCCGACCTTGAGGCCCGTCACCGCGGAACCGATGGCCGCGATCTCCCCGGCCGGATCCAGACCGAACGTCGCGGGCAGTTCCGGCAGCGGGTTCTGCGGGAACCAACTGGTCCAGTTCTTCAGCACATTGCCAAGGTTGGGCACGATGCCGCACGCGCGTACTCGTACCAGCACGTCCAGCGGCGCGGGCTTGGGCGTCGGCACATCCTCGATCACCATCGGCGCGCCGACATCATGCATCCGCGCTGCGCGCATTGTTTCCGGTACCACAGACATTCTTCTCTCTCCTTCGTTCTTCGAAACCGATGGCCCGAGGCCCTCTCCGCCATCGCAGCTAGACAAGTGCGGGGTATGATCCTCCGTCGAGATGGACATTCTGACCGGAAATGAACCCGGCGAACTCGCTGCAGAGGAAGGCGCACATGGCGCCGAATTCTTCGGGCCGGCCGAGGCGTCGGGCAGCGATGCTTTCCACCTGCCGCCGTCGTGCTTCTTCGTAGCTTATGCCGTCGCGCTGCATGGCAACCCGCGCCATCTGCTGCTGCCGGTCGGTGTCAAACCGCTCCGGCAGAAGATTGTTGATCGTCACATTGTCGCGCGCGGTCTCGAACGAGAGACCTTTCATCACCGCCGTAAGGCCGGCGCGAGCGCCTGCGGACAAGGTCATGTGAGGCCGTGGCGTGGTCACCATGGCGGAGGTGATATTGATAATCCGACCAAATTTGCGCTCGCGCATCGCCGGCAGGACCGCTTGCACAAGCTGGATCGGTGCGACCATGTTGCTTTCGATTGCCCCCATCCACGCCTCATGGTCGAAGGACCCGAATGGCCCGGGAGACGGGCCTGCGTTATTGTTGACGAGGATGTCCGGGTGCGGACACGCCGCCAGCAGGGCGCTTCGACCTTCGAGGGTGCCGACATCGCCCTGCACGGCATGGATATGCGCGCCGATCAGCTTCAGTTCGCGCAAAGCCTCGTCGAGCCGGGCAGCGTCCCGCCCGTTGATGTAGACCGTCACCCCCTCTCGAGCCAGGGCTTCGGCGCACGCGCGTCCCAGGCCCCGTGTCGATCCGCAGACTAGTGCGGTGCGGCCCGCTATGCCAAGGTCCATCAGTTTACCACCTTCTCATGCATGAAGCTGTTTTCGCCTTCCTCTCGCACGCGGCTAGAGAGCCGCCTCCGCAAGCAGAAGCGCCGCCATTTCCGTCGGATGGCTCACGATGGAATTATGCCCGCCCGGAAACTCCAGGAACCGCCAGTCGGTGCGGGTGCGCGCATAGGCGGCACTGGGCGCCGTGACCGGGAATGCGGGCGTGGTGCAGTGAACGAAGGTGGCCGGACGGCCGTTGCCGATCGGGTTTGCGAGCGGCAGGCCGGTCTTTTCCGCACCGAATGGCTGGGGCGTCAGGAAGCGCTCGACCCAGGCGATCTGTTTGGGGTCCGACATGCCGAACCGGGTTGCCGGGGGCGGTGGCACGCTGATGCCGCCATCGAACGCCATCGCCGCCTGGATGCGCTGCTCCCGGGCGTCCTCCGGCATGGCCTCCAGCCGGCTTCGCCCATCGGGAGCAAGGCCGCCATCGATGTAGACCAGACGACGGATACGCTCGGGCGCGCGATCCACCACGCCGCTGATCGACCGTCCACCATAGCTGTGTCCGACCAGGATCACGTCCGTCAGGTCTTCGCTCAGGATGACATTGAGGATGTCGAGGACGAACGTCTCCATGCTGATGTCTGCCGACATCAGATGCTTGCGCTCGCCGAGGCCGGTTTGGGTGGGCGTATAGACATCATGGCCGGCGGCCCTGAGCTGATCGGCGATCGGCTTCCAGCACCAGCCGCCATGAAAGGCGCCATGGACGAGAACGAAGGGGAACTTCTGCGCTTGGGATAGGGTCATGTGAGTTCCTTAAGCAGGTGCGAGGGACCGCGCCCTCGTGGTTCAAAGCTCGGACGCGGCTGACTTGGCAGAGTGCCAGGCCACGAACTGTGGATTCGGATCGTTCCGGTAGATGGCGGTGTAGGTGATCCTGCTCTTCAGAAAGCCCGCTGCCCGATCGACCTGAACTTCGGCATCGCCGAAAACGAAGGTGAAGCCGCCCTCGCGACGAGCGTTGCGCTCGATGCCCCGGAAACTGCGGAAGCGACGCTCACCGGACGTGATCTTGCGGAGAAATTCCGCCTTGCCTTCGACTACCCCGTTCGAGTGGACATAGTGAAGATCGTCGGCCAGCAGGTCCCGCAGCGCATCGACGTCGTTGTTCGTCATCGCATCGAAGCGCGCGTCTTCTACGGCAAGGACGGACGCGATTTCAGTTTCGGAAGCCACGTTGGTTCTCCTTGAATGGGGTGTGTTCGCCGAGCCAGCCGCCTGCATCCGCCCCGAGCCTCGGGCTTGAAGAGGCGGCAACCATTCTGACGCCATCCAGCACGATCGGCGAGGCAACCCCGGGCACGCCGTCCTCGCCCGCCACTATCTGGAGGCCGCGGAAGCCGACGTGCGGATCGGCGAAGACCTGCCGCACATCGTTTATGGGCCCCGCCGGCACGCCTTGCGCCGCAAGCCGTTCCAACAGTTCGGCTGCCTTGCGCGCCCGTATCGCCGGCGAAAGCAGGGATGCAAGTTCGCCACGATGTTCGACGCGCGCGGCATTGGTCACGAACCGGCCGTCGTCCAGCAGCGCCGAAAGCTCAAGTTCGCGACAAAGCCTGGCGAACTGTCCGTCATTGCCGACGGCGATGATGACATGACCGTTCTGGGCGGCGAAGGTCTGATAAGGCGCTATATTGGGGTGGGCGTTGCCAAGGCGATGCGGCGTCTGGCCGCCTGCCAGGAAGTTCATCGCCTGATTGGCGAGCACGCCGACCTGACAGTCCAGCAGTGACATATCGACATGACAGCCACGTCCCCGCATGTCCCGATCGCGCAGCGCCGCGAGGATGGCGACGGTCGCATAGACGCCGGTGAATATGTCCGCATAGGCGACGCCGATCTTCTGCGGCTCCCCCTCCGGATCGCCGGTCAGATCCATGATGCCGCCCATGCCCTGGATCATGAAGTCGTAGCCGGCACGATCGGCATAAGGGCCTGTCTGTCCGAAGCCGGTGATCGAGCAATAGACAAGGCGGGGATTTATCGCGCGCAGGCTCTCGGCATCCAGGCCGTATTTTTTGAGCCCTCCGACCTTGAAGTTCTCAATCACGATGTCGGCCCCGCGCGCAAGCTCGCGGATTTGCGCCTGTCCTTCCGCTGTGGCCATGTCGATCGCGACGGACCGCTTGCCGCGGTTGCAGGCGTGGAAATAGGCCGCGCCAAGGTCGGTGCCGTCCGGCGCCGTCACGAAAGGCGGCCCCCAGCCGCGCGTATCGTCGCCAACGCCCGGCCGCTCGACCTTGAGCACGTCGGCGCCGAGATCCGCGAGCAGTTGGCCGGCCCAGGGGCCCGCGAGGATGCGGGCCAGTTCGAGGACGCGAACGCCAGTCAGGGGGCCGGGCATGCTCAAAACGCCGCGATGCCCGTGATCGCGCGGCCGAGGATCAGCCCGTGGACATCATGGGTGCCCTCATAGGTATTCACCGTCTCGAGGTTCGTGAGATGGCGCATCACGTGGAATTCGGCCGATATGCCGTTGCCGCCATGCATGTCCCGCGCGACACGCGCGATATCGAGAGCTTTCCCGCAATTGTTGCGCTTGATGAGCGACACCGTCTCCGGAACAAGGATCCCCTCCTCCATGCGGCGGCCGACCCGCAGCGCCGCCTGCAGGCCCAGGCTGATCTCGGTCAACATGTTCGCCAGCTTCATCTGGACGAGTTGAGTTGCGGCCAATGGGCGCCCGAACTGCTTTCGGTCGAGCGTATATTGGCGCGCCGCCTCATAACAGGCTTCGGCCGCGCCCATGCTGCCCCACGCAATGCCGTAGCGGGCCCGGTTGAGGCATCCGAAAGGCCCTTTGAGGCCGGAGACATCGAGCAGATTTTCCTCCGGCACCTCGACCCCGTCCATCACGATTTCACCGGTGATGGACGCACGAAGCGACAGCTTTTCCTTGATCTGGGGGAAGCTCAGCCCAGCCGCTCCCTTTTCGACCACAAAACCGCGAATTGCGCCCTCATGCGCGTCCGACTTCGCCCACACCACCGCGAGATCGGCGATGGGAGAATTGGTGATCCACATTTTCGATCCGGTCAGCCGATAGCCGCCATCGATCTTTGCGGCGCGCGTGCGCATGCCTGCGGGATCCGAGCCCGCATCGGGCTCCGTCAGGCCGAAACAGCCGATCTTCTCGCCGGAAGCCAGGCCCGGCAGATATTTCCGGCGAAGCGCCTCGCTGCCGTAGGCGTGGATCGGGTGCATCACGAGCGAGGACTGGACACTCATCGCGGATCGATATCCCGAATCCACGCGCTCGATTTCGCGGGCGACCAGCCCATAGGAGACATAACCGAGACCTGCCCCGCCATAGGTTTCGGGAATGGTCGGCCCGAGCAGTCCAAGCGCGCCAAGTTCGGACATGATCTCGCGATCGAAACGCTCGTCGAGATAGGCGGTCGTGACACGCGGCAGCAGGCGGGCCTGGGCATAGTCGCGCGCCGTGTCGCGAACCATTCGCTCCTCCTGCGTGAGCTGTTCGTCGAGCCCGAACGGATCGAGCGGGTTCATCGGCGCGATCCGCACCTCATGCTCGCTGCATGACCGGGAGCTTGCGGGAACGTCGAGGCCATCAACCAAGGTCAGTCATCCTTTGCTTAGAAGGCCAGATAGCTGGTCTTCGTCTGGGTATAGAATTCGAGCGCCGCGAACCCCTGCTCGCGCGGTCCAAGGCTCGACGCCTTCGTTCCGCCAAACGGCACATGATAATCGACGCCGGCGGTCGGAAGATTGACCATCACCATGCCGGCTTGGGCGCGCGCCATGAAGTCGTGGGCATGGCGCAAGGAGGTTGTGACGATTCCCGCCGACAAGCCGAACTCAACGTCGTTGGCGACGGCGAGCGCTTCCTCATAATCGGCGACACGCAACACCGTCGCCACCGGCCCGAAGACTTCCTCCTGGTTTATCCTCATCTTGGAGGTCGTCTCGGCGACAAGCGCGGGTGCGATATAATAGCCGTCATGCGGGCGCTTCAGGCGCTCGCCCCCAGCGACGATCTCCGCGCCCTCGGCTCGCGCCACATCCAGATAGCCCGAAACGGTTTCGAGTTGTTCGACACTTGCCACCGGACCGACCTGCACCTCAGGGTCGAGGGCATGGCCCACCCGGAGCGCGCGCACCTTCTCGCCGAGCAGGGCGATGAAACGGTCATAGATGCCGGCGGTCACGATCAGTCGGCTCGACGCCGTGCAGCGCTGTCCGCTGCCGAAGAAAGCGCCGTCCAGGGCGACCGCGATCGCGCGGTCCAGATCGGCATCGTCGAGGACCACCAGGGGGTTCTTGCCGCCCATCTCCAGTTGCAGGCGTGTGGAGGATGCTGCCGCCTCCATGGCCAGCTTGCGCCCCACGCCGGTGGAGCCGGTAAAGGAGAGCGCCTTGACCCTGCGATCACTGGCGAGCCTGGCCGCGACCGCGCCCGGCACGAAGACATGGTTGAAGACGCCGCCGGGAATGCCGGCCTCGACCAGCACGTCCGCCAGGGCGCTCGCGATCGCCGGCGTGATGGCCGCCGCCTTCAGCACCACGGTGTTGCCGAACGCCAGGGCGGGCGCCGCCTTCCAGGCAGGAATGGCGATGGGGAAGTTCCAGGGCGTAATCAGCCCCACGACACCCAGCGGCTCGCGCCTTGTCGCCGCCTCCACCCCCTTGCGCACCGAATGCACATTGCGACCGTACATCCGCAACGCCTCGCCGGCGAAGAAACGGAAAATGCGCCCCGCACGGACGACCTCCGCCCGCCCCTCCACAAAGGTCTTGCCTTCCTCCCGGCTGAGCAGGCGGCCCAGGCCATCGGCGCGCTCGATCAGCAGCGATCCGGCTTTGTCGAGAATATCCGACCGGAATTCCGGGGACGCGTCAGCCCAGCCCGCCCGCGCCGCATCCGCCGCTGCGATGGCGGCATCGAGCAGATCGGCATCGCCCAGCGGATGGTCCGCCACGATCTCCGCCAGGTCCGACGGATTTCGGCTGATGGCAGCACCATCGCCGGAAATGCGCTCGCCCCCCACCAAGTGCGCGAGCCGCAAGGGAGGCGTGCGCCCGACGCTCACGCGAGGCGCCCAGCCATCTTTTCTACATAGTCGCTGCGCGCCATGCTCCCCGCGAGCCCTTCGACAAGGGCCTTTGTTTCGGCGAGCAGCGCGTCGTCGCTTTGCTCGAGGTTGAGCGGCTCCCCGCACGGCTGCGGCGTATGGAATGGCGTGTCGAGATACACCTCGATGCGGTTTTCCTCCGGATCGTTGAAGTAGACCGACCATGCGTTGCCGTGGTTCAGCCCGATAAAGTCGGACGCTCCGGCAGCGGCAGCCTTGTCGCGGACCGAGCGCAGTTCCGCCAGATCGTTGACCTTGAACGACATCTGCATGACCGTGCTCGGCGCATCGGCGCCGCGACCGCTCGAAAGGACTAACTGATGATGCTGGTCCGGAGAGCCGCTCAGGAAGACGAGTTCGTTGCGGAATGTCTTTCCAACGCCGCGATCCGTCACGACGAGGCCGAACACCGCCGTGTAGAATGCCTCCAGGGTCGGAATGTGCCTGACGAATATGCCGACGTGGGCGAGATGGGGGCGGGGGAAATGGGTCATGTCGCTCTTCTCCAGGGGGCACAATCCCAAGCCAGCCCCGCGATAATTTCGAAAACGATCAGAGCTTACCAGGGTTCTGCCCTGATTCTTTGCTCTATATGCCTGTCATTAGCGCGAAAGGATTCTAAATTTCAACCGGTCAATGTTGATTTTCGAAATTAATGCCGCTAGCCCAATAGGAATTGAGAACGAGCGGAGTGCAAAGATGAAAATTCTATCCTATGCCGTTGGCGGCAAGAGCAGTTTCGGGCTGCTGGTCGAAGGCGGCGTCGTGGACTTGGCCGAGCGACTCGGCGTTTCAACCCTCAAGGCCGCGCTCGCATCGAACCTCCTCGGCAGGGCGGCCGCCTTTGCCCAGGAGCCGGCGGACCACCCCCTGGAGGGCATCACATTCCTGCCAGTGGTCCCGGACCCGGCGCACATCTGGTGCATGGCGATCAACTATCAGGATCACATCGACGAGATCAAGGCGGTCGGAATTAACCGCGATGTGCCGAAAGAGCCCGCGCTCTTCATGCGCTATCCTGATTCTCTGATAGGCCATCTGCAGCCCATTCTAAAACCTCGAGAATCCAACGAGTTGGACTGGGAGGCTGAGCTTGCCGTGATTATTGGCAAGGGCGGAAGCCGCATCTCGGAGGAGAATGCCTTGGACCATGTCGCAGGCTATACCGCGTTCAACGACGGAAGTGTCCGTGACTGGCAATTCCATACACGGCAGATCGCGCCGGGGAAAAACTTCCGTGCGACCGGAAGTCTTGGCCCCTGGATGGTAACCGCCGACGTCTTCGGTGATCCAGGCGACGTCCCGGTGAAGACCCGGCTCAACGGCGAGACGCTTCAGGACAGCAGCACGCGATACTTCATCCACAATATTCCAAAGATGATCGCCTACGTCTCGACAATCCTCGATCTGCAGCCAGGTGACGTGATCGCCACCGGAACGCCGAGCGGCGTCGGCTTCTCGCGCAAGCCGCCGATCTTCATGAAGGAGGGCGATACGGTAGAGGTCGAGATCGGCGGCGTCGGCGTGCTGATCAACCCGATCGAGCTGGATTGAACGAGATGCAGATCGAAATTCGCAAGACCCAGCTTTCCGTCGAGGAAATCTGGCACGAAGGTGGCTCACCCCTCCCAAAACCCGTGCGGGTGGCTACGGCGCTGGCTGTCGTCAGCAATCCTTTCGCGGGCCGGTACGAGCCTGACTTGATGGAATTCCAATTGTCCTTGCGGGAGTTGGGGCGCGCGCTTTCGTCCCGGCTCGTCGAGACAGTCGGCGCCGATGCCATCCAGGCTTATGGGAAGGGCGCCATCGTCGGCGAGGATGGCGAGCTGGAGCATGGAGCAGTCTGGCACGAAGCGGGCGGCTGGGCCCTCCGCGAGGCGTTGGGCGAGCCCAAGGCGATCGTGCCGGCCGCCAAGACCGTCGGGACCTTGGGCACCCGCCTGATCATTCCCCTCGGCCATATCCGGGCGGCCTATGTGCGAAGCCATTTCTGCAGCGCGGAGATGACGATCTGGGACGGTCCCAGGCGGAGCGAAATCGCCTTTGGCCTCGCGGTTTCGACCGGCGGCCGCGTGCACGCCCGAATTGGGGGGCTGGATGCCGGCGACGTCAAGGGAGACGACGGACTGCGTTAGCGCACTGTCAGGACGGGCCGACGGTGGACATGCAAAGCCCCCCGGCTCTGCGGACACCGACAAGGCCGCACAATGGCTGAGGGCAATAATGAGAGGAGGCTTGGGATGCGTCGTGTGGTATGTGGCGTAGTTGAGGGCAAGTCGACAGTGCTGTCTGATGGCGAGGCGCCGACGGAGCATGCCTTCGCGGCCCTGCCGGGCCATGTTTCTTCGATCATGTGGGGTACCTTCGCCAATCCCGTGCTGGAACCGGTGGTCGAAGCAGCCCCGTTGGGCGTGCGAGCGATCCCCGGACCGGGCGAGACCCGGCTTTTGCTGGCGCACTTCCCGCCTGCATCGGTGATGTTTGGCGAAGGCTTCGATCCAATCGAGGCGGATCGCGAGCAACTGGCCCATCTTCCGGGATTGGCCGAACTGTTCGAAGCCGACTGTCCGGGCATGCACCGCACCCATTCCATTGACTACGACATCGTCGTCGAAGGTCGAATCTGGCTCGAGCTCGACGATGGAAACGAGGTGGAACTCCGCGCCGGGGACATCGCCGTGCAGCAAGGCACCCGACATGCCTGGCGAAACAAGAGCGATGCGCCGGCAACCATCGCGTTCGTCCTCATCGGGGCGGCGCAGTCATGACCCTGGGCAGCGCGTCTCCGGACCATGCGGCAAGCCGGGAACTTCCCGCCAATGATGGGATGGAAAAGGGACCTATGACTGAACGGGTAGATGTCGTCGTCGTCGGGCTGGGCCCGGTGGGCGCAGTGATGGCGCACCTTCTTGCGCAGAGTGGGCTTTCGGTGGTGGCGGTGGACATGTCTCCGGACATCTACGACAAGCCGCGTGCCATCGGCATCGACCATGAATCCCTTCGGCTCTTGCAGCAGATTGGCATCGCGGACGCGCTGGCCCCCTATCTCGGCGGATATCGCCCCTCGGAATATCGCTCCGCCTCGGGCCAGGTTCTGCGCCGCATCCTGCCGCTGGGAGAGCCCTACCCGCTCTACTGGCCACCCTATAACACCTTTTTGCAACCCGAACTCGAGCGGTTGCTGCGGGAGTCGTTCGGTCGTTACGAACGCCTTGAGACGTTGCTTGGCTGGCGCGCGGTATCCTTCGCCCAGACTGACAAGGAAGCCGTCGTGACGATCGAATCCGTCGCCGATGGAGCGACCCGCGACATTCGCGCCCTTTACGTCGTGGGTTGTGACGGGGCCTGGAGCCCCGTCCGGGAGGCGATGGGCCTGAAATTCGAGGACCTCGAATTCGACGAACCCTGGCTGGTGGTCGATGCCCTTGTCGGCGACGACGTGCCGCTTCCGTCTACGACCGTGCAATATTGCGACCCGGCGCGACCCGCGACGTTCGTGCGCGGCCCCGGTAACCTCAAACGCTGGGAGATAATGCTCCTTCCTGGTGAGGACCCGGCAGAGATGGTCGCCGAGGAAAGAATCTGGCAGTTGCTATCGCGCTGGCTCACGCCCGACCAGGGATCGATCTGGCGGGCCGCGACCTATCGCTTCCACGCCCTTGTCGCCGAAAGTTGGCGCGCGGGGCGATATTTCATTGCGGGCGACGCTGCCCACCAGACCCCGCCATTCATGGCACAGGGACTCAATCAGGGGCTGCGCGACGTCGGGAACCTCGCTTGGAAGATCGTCCAGGTTGTCGCAAAGGGAGCGGATCCGGCACTGCTTGACAGCTATGACCTCGAACGACGGCCCAACGCCCGTTCGGTCATCGATCTGACCAAGACACTGGGGCGCCTGATCTGCGAGCTCGACCCTGTCGCCGCCGCGGCGCGCGATGAAAGGCTCCTGGAGGAGATGCGGACCGGAAAAGGCGAGGTAGTCAGGCAGGATCTTATCCCGCCGCTGGTCGGCGGGTTTCTGCTGCAGGGGAAGCATGGAGAGCCTTCCAGCGGGACGGGCACGGCATTCCCCCAACCCTTGGTTGAAACGGACCAGGGGGAACGACGGCTGGACGACGTGCTTGGCCACGGCTTCCTTCTCCTTGTGCCCCCATCCTGGACGCCCTCCAACCAGGACCTGGAGTTGGCTACCCGGCACGACGTGACCCTGGTTTCGCTGGGGGGCTCGCAAGGGCAAGTACGTCCCCTTTCGGAGCAAGGTAACCTCATCTCCGCCTGGCTGGAGCGGCATGGATGCACGTCGGTCCTGGTGAGGCCGGACCATATAGTGTTCGGCACCTCCACTCTGGACAGCGGCCCATCCGACCTCCTGATGGCACTTCACAGCGCGCGCGGCCTGCGAAATTCAGACACTCCCGCATTCGCAACGATCTGAACTCCGGGACCCGTCACTCGACGAGATGAGGTCTTTCGAAAAAACGTGCCGCGCATATATGATAGGATCAACCTGCTGAAAGGGGGATTTTATAAGGCGACGGATCGTCTATAGCATCGTACTTGAACGGTGAGAAAGTGGAATGGCAACGATTTCGAAAACGAACGGACTGGTCGGCGGAACCCTCGCGAGCGATGTCCATCATCGTCTTCGCGAGGATATCGTGAGTTGCGTGCTCAAGCCAGGGCAGCGCCTGCGTTTCGAACAGCTCAAGGAAATCTACGGCGCAAGCTACTCGACCCTGCGGGAAGCGCTTTCCTCGTTGGTCACGGAACAACTGGTAGTGACCGAGGGGCAGCGGGGTTTCATGGTCGCCCCCATATCAGCGGACGATCTGCTCGATCTCACCGATGCGCGCGTCTTGCTCGAGCGCGAGGCGGTAAGACGTTCCATCGAGCGGGGAGATGCCGCGTGGCGGGCACAGATTTTGTCTGCCTTTCACCGTCTGGACCGGATGGAGGCACACCTGCACGATCAGCATCGCATAACGGGGGAATGGGATGCCGCCCATTTCGACTTTCACGAAGCGCTGGTTAGCGCGGCCGGCTCTCCTACCCTCAATACGCTCAGGCACGCCCTGTTCGAGCGTGCGCGGCGGTATCGCCGCCTATCGGCGCTGGTGCGTCCAGCACCACGGGCCAAGCGGGCCGAACACCGGGAAATGATGGAGGTCATATTGTCCGGCGACGTTGCCGCCGCCCAGGATCTTTTCGAGCGACACATTCGGGAGATCGCGCAAAATGTGCTGACAAACGGGTTGGAATTGATCTCGAAGTGAACCGATCAGGCACTCGACTCATCGGGGCAATAATTTCGAAAAGATGGCAAATCATTTCTCGTCGAATGGTAAAAAATCCAAGATATTACAGCATTATAGCGGAATTTTTTACTCCTAAGCGAAGAGTCATTGATTTTCGAAATAATACGCGCTAACGATAGGCAGCGCCAGGACCGGGAGCAAAGAGGGAATCTAACCGGCGGTTTATTGGAAAATTGAAGGGATGGCCGCTGAGCGAGGCGCGCGGCCATTCGACAGCGATCGGTGCTGGCGGCGGAGAAGGCGGTATAGGGCCCGATGCCCGACAATCCCGCTCAAAAGCCGCCGCAAATCTGTGCGTACTTCTTTGATATTAGTTATCAGGTTTCCGGGCCATTATCGACGCATCGTCATTGAATTTTACTGGAAAATTGAAAATCAAAAATAAGATTACACGATAAATCCCTGCATAATTTTACGATGTTATTACATTAACACGATGAGAGGAGGGAGGGTGATGGCGTCTTTTCGCGATCTTATACTGGCAGCAAGCTCCGTAATTGCGTTGACCACTCAAGCGGCATGGGCAGAGGATGAGCAATCGACTGCTGCCGATCCCCCTGCAGCCGCGCCAGAGGCGACCAGTTCGGTCCAGGACATCGTCGTTACTGCGCAGCGGCGCGCCCAGAATGTTCAGGACGTGGGTATCGCCATCGCGGCTTTTTCCGGCGAAACGCTCAAGGCGCTTGGCCTTTCGAGTTCCACCGATCTCGCCCAGCTGACGCCGGGCATCTACATCTCGGGGAGCCTCGCGGGACAGAGCCAGCAGTTCACGGTCCGCGGCGTCACGCAGTCGGACTTCAGCGACGCCATCGAGGCGCCGGTCGCGGTCTATGTCGATGATGTCTATGTGCCCACGCAGCAGGGGCAGACGCTTGCCCTTTTCGACGTGCAGCGTGTCGAAGTGCTGAAGGGCCCGCAAGGCACGCTGTTCGGTCGGAACGCGACCGGCGGCCTTGTCCACAATGTCGTCGCGCAGCCAATTCTCAACGAAACGGGCGGTTTCGTGGATATGTCCTACGCCCGCTTCAACGAGGTCAAGGTGGAAGGCGCGGTGAACCTGCCGTTGGCGAGCAATGCCGCGGTTCGTGTGTCCGGCTTCTACAACCGCATCGACAATTATTGGAAGAATGTCTATCCCGCCGGGCTCGCAGCCGGCGCGCCTGCGAATTTCGGCCCTCCGGGCGCGCAGCCCACGCCCTGCTGCCAGGATGAGGGTGGGGGAGAAACCTACGCCGGCAGGGCACAGCTCAAAGTTGAGCCGACCGATGACCTCGTCATCCGGCTTTCCGCCTCCGCCGCGCGCCAGCGGCTTTCATCGGCGCCCTACACTTCTTCTGCGGTGATCGGCACGTTCGACGCGCAGGATCGCCTCATTCAATCGGATCGGGTTTCTCCCGGAGAAACCCGCCTGGCGATCGGCCCCGATGGGAGCAATTATACGAACTTCGCGGTCATCCCGTTTGCCGGCGCGGCATTTCCAGGGGATGGAACGCGGGCGCCCGGAGCGACATGGTTTGGCTACACGCCCCGCGACCCGAAGGATCTTGAGCTTTCCGCCGATTACGCCCGGAACCGCCTCAATCGCGCGAATGCCTGGACGGGCGCGGCGCATATCGATTACGATCTGGGCGGCGTCAGCATCGCATCGATCACCGCATACCAGCATTATACCAAGCGTTTTCTGATGGATGCGGATGGAACACCCAACAACCTGTTCCTCTTCGGAACCCATGCGGACACCGACGCCTGGTCCCAGGAAATCCGTCTTAGCGGCAGCAGTGAAGGCTTTCGCTGGGTCGCGGGCGCATTCTATCTCGACATAGACGCGAACGTCACCCAGGGACTGCTTGGACCGCGGGGATCGCTGCTGGCGGCAGTGTTCGGCCTGCAGGCCGTTGGCGTCGATGCGATCAACGTCGTCAACCTGAAAACCAAATCGCTTTCCGGCTTCGGCCAGATCGAATATGAATTCGCCGACAAGTGGACGGTAGTTCTTGGCGGGCGGCTCATCCGCGAGCATCAGCGTTATGACTTCGTCTCATTCGCCGCGCAGAACCAGGACGACTATGAGATCGATAGTGCCGTCGCGTTATTTCCGACGCTGCCATCGTTCAACGACCGGCGCACCAAGACGCTCTGGGCCGGCAAGGCGCAACTGGAATATCGCCCTACGAGCGATTTGCTGGTTTATGCCGGGGTTAATCGTGGCGTTAAGGGCGGCAGCTACAACGCCCCCTTGGCGGATGGAAGCCCGCCGCTTGCGCCAAGCCAAATACCCTATGGCGCCGAGACGTTATATAATTATGAGAGCGGGTTCAAATTCGGGGACAGACTATTTTCCTTGAATGCATCCGTATATTATTATGACTACAAGAATTATCAGGCATTTCTGTTCAAAAGCATTTCTGGATTTGTTCAGAATGTCGATGCCAAGACATATGGTCTCGATGTCGACGCCGCGGTGCAGCTCACGGACTCGCTGCGCGCGACATTGGGTGGGTCATACGCGCATGCATCCATCAAGAATTTCGAGATTGCGCCGGGCGTATTCAAAACGGTGCGCCCCACCTACGCTCCGCGCAAGCAGCTGAGCGCCAGCCTGAATTACCAGCTTCCTCAACCTGTCGCCGGCGGCACCCTCTCCTTCAACGCGCAGGCGAGTTACGCGTCCGGCTTCTATCACAACATCCGGAACTTCCATTCCGACTGGTTCGAGGGACGAACGCTGGCCAATTTCAGCGTGAACTGGAGCGAGGGAGACAATGGCCTGCGGCTGACGGCGTTCCTCAACAATGCGTTCGACAAACGCTATGGCGTCATCGGCTTCGACAGCACGCCGAACTGCGGCTGCAACATCGAATCGTTCGGAAAACCGCGCAGCTACGGGGTCAGTGCCGGATACCGCTTCTAGCCTGCGGGCATGACGTGTTCGCGCCGTATCGGACAAGACATGATAATGATGGAGAGGGCATGATGGCCGGCTTGCCAGAATCGAATGTGGACATCTATTCGGATGAGATACTGGATGATCCCTATGACTGTTACAGCAATCTCAGGGAAACCGGCCCCGTCGTTCATCTGAGCCGTTACGGCTTTTACGCCATACCGCGCTACGCCGATGTGCGCGCGGTCCTTGGCAACTGGCAGGACTTTACGTCAGCCAAGGGCATGGCGATGAATGATCCCATGAACGGGGCGCTCATGGGAACCGTGATCGCGACGGACCCGCCCGAGCACAAGCGCCTCCGTTCGATCCTGGAGCGTCCCATAGCACCCAAGGAACTGGCGGCGCTGCGAGCCCGCATCACGCAACTCGCCGATGGGCTGGCCGAGCGCCTTGTCGAGAAGGGTGAATTCGATGCCGTGACCGGCCTTGCGCATTTCCTTCCCTTGGCCGTCGTCTCGGAACTGGTGGGCCTGCCCGAGGAAGGGCGGCAGAGAATGCTGACATGGGCCGCCGCGGCCTTTGACGGCATGGCCCCGCTCGGCGTTCCCCGGACCCAGGAGGCGCTCGGCGTCATGGGCGAGATGATGGCTTACTCCGCCGATCCCGGCTTGCCGGGCCGGCTGCGTCCCGATGGCTGGGCGGCCCGTCTGTACAGCGCCGCCGAAACCGGCGAGATCGCTCCGGACCAGCCTCCCGTCATGTTGCAGGGTTATTTGTCCCCCTCGTTGGACACGACCATTTTCGCGACGACCAATCTGGTCTGGCTTTTTGCGCGGAATCCCGATCAGTGGAGCGAATTGCGCCGGACCCCGGCGCTGATCCCGCGCGCGATCAACGAAGCGATCAGGATGGAAAGCCCCATCCAGCATTTCTCGCGCATTGCGACCCGGGACGTGTTGATCGACGGAGCGCCCGTGCCGGCGGGCGCGCGGGTTCTGGTGATGTATGGTTCGGCCAACCGGGATGACCGTCATTACGATGCTCCGGACCGTTTCGATATACGGCGCGACAATGGCGATCATCTCGGGTTCGGCCATGCCAACCACATGTGCGTCGGAATGAACCTCGCAAAATTGGAAATAACCGCGCTCGTTCAGGCCCTTCTGCCGCGCGTATCCCGTTTTGAGCTGCTGGAAGCGAAGCGGGCGCGAAACAATATATTGAGAGGCTTCGAACAGCTTCGGGTCCGCGCTCATTGCTGACATCCGCCGCTGCTGACGTCCTTTCTTTCACGCTTTCGCCTTCTGAAGCGGGACCGACGCCGCGTCTTGGGATGCACCCGGCTGTCTGGCGTCGCTGGCAACAGGCACCTCGATCCTTGGCGGGCTGCCCCATTCTGCGGTCATCGAGAGCTTGAGAGCATCGACGGCTGCGGTCCCGATGCGCCGTTCCAGTTCGCGGACAATGCCGGCAATGATGCGGGCACATAGTTCCGCGCGTTCGGCAAAGGCCGCGCTGAACGTCACGATCTGGGCCTTGCCATGGTTGGGGTCAGGCTGAGTTTCGATCCAGCCCCGTTCCGCGAAGGTCTTGAGGATCTGGCTGACCGCCTGGCGACTGACGCCGAGGTTCCGGGCTATGTCGGCCGGCCGCTGCCGGCCGGCGGCGATATTGACGACGACGAAAGACTCCACGCGCGAAGTGCGGGCATAGCCGGCTGCCTCGAGACTGTTCTGGAAGGCCTCGTCAAACCAGTTCACCGCGTTCATCAGGCCAGCGAAAATGCCTTCGTCGGCCAACAGTCGTTCGCTCATCTTTTATGCCCCGCAAAGGCGTTGAGTTGTTTCACGCGCCGCCCGGGCCGATCCGCTGCTGGTCGAGACATCAACCTCATGCGCTCCTGGTCCAGTCGATGGGAGAAACCGCACCTGCCGGCTGCTCGTCACCGGGCAGTTCCGGAACCCACCTTGCTGCAGCAAGCCGCATTCCATTGATTGCGGCGGATTGGTTCGACGCAAGCCAACGCACGGGCGCTTGCATGATTTCCGGGCCGAAATCGGGTTGGATTACGGTCCCGTCCTCCAGATGGATCGGGGCCGGCTTCACGAACGCGCCCGGTCCGAGGATATTGGCGGTCACGCCGGTTCCCTCAAGCTGGGTCGCCAGCACCGCGGTCTGGGCATCCAGGGCGGCCTTGGCGGAGCCATAGGGCCAGAATCGCAGCATCGTGTCCACGCTGGTAGAGATGTTGACGATGCGGCCCCAGCCCGATTCGATCATCCCAGGCACGAAGGCCGCCATGAAGGCGTGCGGAGCCACGCAGTCGATTTCGAGAAAATTCCGGTAGAAGTCGACGCCCAGTGTCCATTGCCGCGGCTCTCCTTCGGTCAGGAAGTTCGGCCAAAATGTTTCCGGCGTGACGGCTGCGTTGTTCACCAGGATATCGACGCGGCCGAAGCGATCGATGGCAGCCCGCACGAGCCGCTGGCGATCGTCATCCCTGGAAATATCTCCTTCCAGCGCGAGCACCCTGTCTGCCGCGCCGCATTCCTCGACGAACTGGGAAAGCAACGAACCGTACATTGCGCTCGCGACCAGCTTTGCCCCGTCGTGCAGCAAGGCCGTTGCCATGGCCTTGCCCAGATTGCGGTCCGCCCCCGTCACGAATGCCACTTTTCCCGCCAGATTAGATGATGCCATTCCCGGCGCCTTTCTCGATGATCGGATCGTAGAGTTCCTGGCCCGCCATCAGCTCAATAGTCCAGGATAACGGCTGGAGCCTGACCAGGATTTTCATCCAGCAGGCGATAGGCCTCGGGGGCCCGCTCGAAGGGCAAGCGCTGCGAGACCAAATTGGCCGGATCGAGCGCGCGCACGATCTCGAGCGCCGTCTCGAACCTGCGGGCATGCGGCCATCGCACGAGGTCATCGCCACCTACGCTGCCCACGAACACGCTCTTGATGGTCAGGGCGCGCAAGTGGAATTCGGGGGAAAGCGACAGGCTGACCGGGCGGGTCCCATACCAGGCCGGCACGACCACGCTTCCGCGCTCGCCAGTATTGTTAATCGCGGTCTGAAGGGCCTGTGGCGCGCCGCTCGTCTCGATGAACGTATCGACGCCCCGCCCCTGGCTCAACTCAGCCACAACGGCCGGCACCTCCGACGGGTCGACGACCGCATCAGCGCCGATCCATGCCGACCGTGCGCGCCGCTCGTCCGCCGGATCGATGAGGATGAGCTTGCCGGCGGTTTTTCGCACAAGGTGCGCGGTCAGGCTGCCGATGATCCCGAGGCCGGACAAGGCAACCACTTCACCTATGCGGATCGGCGCTTCATGGACCGTCTGCAACGCGACCGTGCACATGTTCATGAAGCCGGCGCGCAACGTATCGATGTCGCTGGGCAGCTTCACGCCGAAGGCAGCGGGCATGGTGAAGACATCCTGGTGGGGATGTGCTGCAAACACGAGGTCGCCGGGCACGAAGCCTGCCCCTTCCCCGGCGGACTCCACCCTGCCCACGACCTGATATCCGAACTTGACGGGGAACGGCAACGTCCCGGCCATGGTCGGTAGCGGCACCGAAGGCAGATTCCCTTCGCCGCGAAAGATATTCATCTCGCTGCCGGGGCTGACCATCGAGTGGAGGGCTCGTACCCGGATTTCCCCGGCGCCAGGTTCCCTTGCCTCCTCGTCCCGCAGCGCCGCGATTCTGGGACCCTCGAACCAGAGGGCGCGCGCTTTCAAGCTGTTCGACATGACGGTATCAATTCCTCTCTTCGTTCGGTGCGCGCCGGGCGGGCCTTGTTCAATTGTCCTGCCGGATGATGTGATGCGCGATCTTTTCGGCAGCCATCATGGTGGCGAGGTTGGGTCCGGCGGACATGACGGTAGGGAAGATCGACGCATCGGCGATCCGGAGCCCTTCGACGCCGATGACCCTGCCGCGACTGTCGACAACGGCGTCTGGATCATCCGCAGAACCCAGTCGGCACGTCCCGACCGGATGGGCGGTGAGCGTGATCGATCTCAGGAGATTTGCCAGCCCCGCATCGTCCGAGGGAAGCTGCTCGATGGAAGTCGTCATGCGCCGCAGGACGGCCTTGGCGACGAGGTCCGAAATCCCCAGGGCGATTCCTCCCAGCTTGCTCAGTCGGCGCCCCTCCGGGGTATCGCTCAGGTAGGAAAATATTGTCGGCGAAAAATCCATCAGGAATGCAGAGTTGATCAGCGGCTTCAGTCGCTGTGACTGCATCAGCGAAAGTCCAAGGCGAACGGCCTCCACCATTCTGTCCAGGTCCCGGCTGTCCTCGAACAGGTTGAAGCGGATATGCGGGCGGCCGGAGGGATCTGGGTTTGCCGTGACATCCCCTCGCGAAAAGGGCTTGTTCAGGATGAACATGAAGTCCGCGATCTGCCGTCCCAGCGGATCGTCGACATGGGGGGACGGGATCCGCTCCCACAGGTTCAGGATCATGTCGGTCCGGGGGCAGTCGGGGACCTTGGAGGAATAGCGGGCGACCACGAGGCACGGCGGTTCGCTCGTATTTTTGGGCCGCCCCTTGCTCCGGACATGGGCATTGAGGCTGAGCGACGGATGGTAGCTGAGGTTGCGACCGACCCCGCGGCGGTCAGCGACGGCGGGCACATTCAGGTTTCGCAGGGTTTCCCCAGGGCCAACGCCCGAGCGCTGGAGCAGCGCGGGCGAATGGATGGCGCCACATGCGAGAATGACCTCGCGTGCATCGATCCTGCGCGAACCGGATTCATCCACGATCGCAACGCCGGTGACCCGGTTGCCATCGAACAGAAGCCTCTCCACTTCGATCCCCGTCAGGATCGTGAGATTTGGTCGCGAGCGGACGGACGGCGTCAGATAGCCGCGAGCGGAGGAAATCCGCGTGGTCGGGCTGATGTTCAGGGGGATCGGGCCGACCCCGTCCACTTGCGCCGCGTTGAGATCCTCCTGCGCCTGCAGGCCGCGTGCCTGCAGTTCCTTCTCGACCGCGAGGCTGAGGCCGCCCCATCGATCGCGCGGTATCCTCGTTATCGGGATCGGGCCGCTGGTTCCGTGGTCCTGCCCGTTGAAGTTGCGATCGGTCTCCAGCCTGATAAAGTAGGGCCGGACATCGTCCCACCCCCAGCCGCTAACACCATATTCCGACCATTCGTCATAGTCGCGCGGGAAGCCGCGCTGGGCATGCATGCCATTGATCGCGGAGCCGCCGCCGAGGAGGCGCGCTTGCATCACCGGGATATCCCGCCTCGGCGAGCCGCCGGACGCCGGTGCGGCTTCGGCGAACAGGTTCGACCAATAGAATTCGGGCTTGAACACCGTACGCGTGCCCGGATCCGATATCGCGGGCAGTTCCTTGTCGACGCTCAGATCCTGTCCCGCCTCGATAAGCAGGACTTTCGCGTCCCCTCCCTCCGAGAGCCTGCTGGCCATGACGCAGCCCCCGGAGCCGCCGCCAACAATAATGAAGTCTACATTCTCAGGGATCGACGACATAGCAGGTCCATCTCATTTGTTATAGCGGCAGCATCGCAACGCAGATCGGCCAGACGCCTGCCGAAGAATGTCTATTCACTCGCATCCGGTAACGATGTCCTCGGGTTCAAAGCCCATTGCCTCTATGTATTTCTGGTAGAAGTGGCGTATCTTCAGCTCGTGGTACTTGGCGAAGACGACAAGGCCGCGCTGGTTATTGACGATACCCTTCATGATATAATCAAGATTGGCCGTGTCCTGATTGAGGATCGCACCGAGGAAGCCGAGCTCCGGCACATTGTGATAGTCTTCGTCGTCCGCCAGCCTGCGTTCGGGAACCCGGGGCGCCTCCGCGCCGGGTGTCCCGGGGCCCAGGAGCATGACTTCCATGATCGATTTGAACGGGTTGGAGCCATATGGCCGGAAGTTGTAGACCAGCGACATGGTGGGCGAGCTGAAGGGACCGAAGTTCGGAAACAGATTGCACTGGACCACGTCGAGCATCTCGGCATCGCAATAGCCATCGACGCGGTCGCCGAGAACCGGGCGTGCCTGCTCCCGGAAAATATTGGCGATCTTTTGTCGGACATCACCCTTTGCCGGCAGCTCGAAGGGCGCAGGATCGTCGTCCCAGGCACCCACCATGGTGTTCAGGATCTGCTGCTCGCTCGGCGTCCACCGCAACTGGAGGCTGGGCACACCGGCGGGAATGACGACCCGCGAATAATTGTCGAACACGTCGTAGTGGTGGAGGTGGTCGGAATATGCGGTCGTCCACTGCGGATGGGTCGTATGGACGTGGAATGCCTCGAGAAACGCCTCGTTGACGACCTTCCAGTTGGCGGGAATGACCTTCGAGATGTGGACGATCGTGACCTTTTCTTCGAGCGGGGCGCGATCGAATTGTGTCGGCAGGTCGCCGATATAGCTCTCCAGCGGCTCCGCGTCGGGATCGGGGTTGATGAAAACGAACCCGCCCCACAGGGCGACCTTCGCCTCGGGCAGGCGAAATGCCTCGTTGCTCACCGTGGGGAACTCTTCGCGCGCGGGGACACCGCGCAGTTCGCCATTCAGGCCCCAGGTGAAGCCATGGAAGGGGCATTTCAACTGGGACACCTGGCCGGGACAATCGCGGAGCGGGCGGCCCCGGTGCAGACAGCTGTTGTAAAACGCCTTGATGGTTTCCGGACCGGAACGAACGATCACGAAGGATAACGAAGCAACCTCGTATACCCATGTGTCACCAACATTCCTTAGCTCGTCCAACCGGCACGCCATCTGCCACCGGGTCTTCCAGATCCGCTCGACCTCGCGCTCGTGGATCGCCGTATCCGTGTACCAGCGCGTGGGGATCTCGATCGGCCCGACATCCGTCACGCCCCGCTTGCGCAGCACCTCAGGGACTTGTCTGGAATCGCGGTCGAGCAAGTCATCGTAGGAGGCGGGCTTGCCCTTTCCCAAGGTGGCCTGGTCGTTCATCTTGCCTCTTCTCCTTTTTTCTCAGGCGCGTGTCACCGCGTGGCGACCCACACGCACATCAGCGTGTCGGCACTCTTCCGTTCGCCCGAGATCCATCGGCCATTCTTGTCGAACACTCCGAATTTCCCGTCCTTGCCGGAAACCCGGACCGTGCCATCTTCCAGGCGTTCATATTGCAGACGGTTCAAAGGGTGCTGGATACGCATCGACATCCTCCGGAATTCTGTACGCGGGGCTCGCCGGGCCCGAGCGCAAATGAAATGCAAGGCAAAGTCACACCCGGATATCAGGGCCCGAAGCAATCGCGCGCTCCCTGGCTTCGGCATCAATCGCGCGCAGCCGTTCGATGCCGGCGACCTCGGTAACCGCGGCATCGTCGGACCAGCCATGCTCAAGCTCTACCAAGCCCCGATAACCTTGCTTGACCAGACGCGCGAGCAGCGGAACGAAATCCAGCGTGCCGCTCCCCGGCTCGGTCCTGCCGGGCATGTCGGCTAGCTGGTAGGCGCAGATGACATCCTCAAGCTCCTGCTGCACTTTCACGATATCCCCATCCATCTCCGCCACATGCCCCGTGTCGTAGAGCAGGCCGACCGCAGGATGATCGACCCGGCCGACCAATTCGGCCGTGCTGTAGGCCGATTGCAGCAGCATGCCCGGAACGGCGATCATTGGTTCTATCCCCAGCGTGACATCGTCTCGCGCCGCGATATCCGCTGCCCGGCTCAGATTGTCCCTCGCGGTTTCGAACTGTTCCGCCATGCTCACGCCGTCGGCGGCCATGATCAGCACGGCAATCGTCCGCGATCCGAGCGTGCGGGCAAGAGCGACGCTCGATGTCACAAGCTCCATCAAGCGGTCCCGGTCCGCGCCCTTGTTGCTCACCCAGAAGGGCCTCAACGCCTCGTCGAAAGGCGCGTAGGCCAGTGTCCCCGCCTCCAGCTTGAAATCCTCCAGCCCCTTGCGGAACCGGTCCAGCCGCTGTGGGGAAGAGTTCCCCGCCCAAGGATGGAAGAGGCCCGCGAACCCCTGGTCATGGGCGAAGCGTGCGTGATCATATGGATCGCTGCCGCCGACGGTCTGGGCGAACTGCGGCACGGGCGACAGATAACCAAGATGAGGGGCGTATCGCAGGTTGAACTCTGGCATCGACTGCTCCACGGAAGACTTTGTCGGTCCGCCGGCCTTCCCGCGTGTCGCGCGGGAAGGCCGATCCGCGGCCTTTTTAATTGGGCCAGCTTCCGGAAAGAGGTGGCGAAATGTGGCGATCCGCACCCTGTTCCGGCTTCCGGTCGGACAGGATCGGGATCACATCGCGAATGGCCCTGCGGATGCGTGTCTCGGGATCCGTAAACACGTCTATGATGTAGCTGCCCTCCGATTCCAAGGCGCGCTTGAATGCCGCCTCTAGGTCGTTCGGGTCGGTCACGCGTTCGCCATCCACGCCCTGCGCCTTGGCCAAGGCCACGAAGTCCGTCGTCTCGGGCAGATCGACCCACGGGTTCTGGATGCCCCAGAGCTTCATGCCTTGCCGATTGGCGTAGAGGCAGTGGTTGTTGTCGATCACGACGATCACCTTGATCTTGCGTTCCGCAAGCGTCGAAAGCTCCATGGCGTCATAGTAGAAGCCGCCGTCGCCATGATAGCATACGACCGTCTTGTCGGGTGCGGCGAGCTTCGCGCCGATGGCAACGGGGAGCCCGGCGCCCAGCGACATGTAGCGCGAGCCGAGCGGCATCGGCGTCACGTCCTTGTAGTGGAACGAGCGGTACAGCATGAAGGCCTGCCCGCCGCTGTCGCCCACCATGATCGTGCCTTGCGGGAAGGTCCGGGCCATGCGATCGATGACATAATATTGGTTGATCTTGCCGTCCGTGCCGCCGTCGCTGCACAGCTCGGCGTGGTAATCGAACCATTCCTTCTTGCTGGCGGCTATGCCATCGAGCTTCGCCTGGTCGGTCGGGCGGCGGAGGCCATCCCGCTCGACGCGGTCGATCAGTTGCCGCAGGACAACCTTCGCGTCCGCATTGATCCCCAGCGAGGGCTGGAAGATCTTCCCGATCTGGTTGGGATCGATGTCGATATGGATGACCTGGCTCGGCTTGTCGAGGTTCCAGGCGCCCGTGGTCATCTGCGAGAAGGTGGTGCCGATCGCGATCCAGGCGTCGGCCTTCTGCACGATCTCGTTCGCGCTGTTCCACCCGAACGAACCCACCACGCCCGCAAACAGCGGATGATCGTCGGATATCACCCCTCGACCACCCCATGAGGTCGAGACGATCGGAATTCCGAGGGCTTCGGCGAATGTACGCAGTTCCTCGGTGGCCTGGGAAAGCTGCACGCCTGCGCCGACGAAGAGCACCGGGTTTCTCGCCGAGGTGATGATCTCCAGGGCGCGGCCGATCGTCGCATCGGAGGCCGCCGGCGGTTCCGGCAGGGTCAGCGGTTCGGCGACGCAGGCCGTTTGACTGCCCAGGACCTGGAAGCCGAGGTCCAGCACGCTTGGCCCGGGCCGCCCCGTGCTCGCCGAGATGACCGACTGTCGGACCGCGAGGGGAAGGTCGTCGGCCGTCACGACCTTCCTCGCATATTTCGAAAGTTGCTTGAGCGCCGGATAGACTTCAGCGGAGTCCTGCAGCCCCTCCCGGAAGTCCAGGGCATTGTCGAGGTTGACGTCCATCATGAAGAACGGCGTGCTGTCAACCTTGGCGGCATGGACCACTGGGCTGGCGTGGAGCGTGCCGACGCAGTGGAAGACGCAGGCGGATGCGGCGCGCCCCTTCACCCGGTTGTAGCCATAGGACATCCATGCGCCGGACAGCTCCGTGCGGCCGTTCATGTTGGCCAGCCCGGTTGTCGCGATCTGGTGGATGATCGCGCCCGTCCCCCCGCCCGGATAGCCAAACACCATCTCGATGCCGCTGGCGTGCATGGCCTCGACAATCGCCTCGGCACCGGACCGGGCGGTCTGGGTTCCGGTGCTCGCTTCTGCCTTTTGGTCAATGTCGGCCACAATATGTTCCTTTCTTGAGTCCCGGGAAGTTCAGAATTTGTAGCCGAGCGACACGCCATAGGTCCGCGGCGCGCCCACGAGCCCTTGGAAATAGCCGCCCGGGTTGCCCTGCTCGGCAATGAAGACGCGATATTTCTTGTCGGTGAGGTTTCGGACCCAGACACCCGCCTGCAGGTGGTCGCCCGGGAACGTGTAGTTTATCGAACCGTCGAGCAGCCCATAGGCTGGCTGGCTGGCGATGTTGTCGGGGCCTGCATACCAACGGCCAGAATAGCTGTAGTTGACGTTGGCGTTGAGCGTCCCATCGCCGACGGGCGTCGTGTACGCCGCCCCGACGTTGAAAGTGAAATCGGGTGCGTAAGGAAGACGATTACCCTTCGCGCTGCCAATCGTGCTCACCGTTCCACCGCCGGCGGAGGCAGGCTGCGGCGTGAAGAAGCCTGCGTTGGGATAGGAGAGGAACTCCGACTTCATCAGCGTGCCGCCCGCCGTCAGCGTGAGGTGCGTGCCCAGCTTCACCGTCAGGTCGACGTCCGCACCGTAGATGCGGGCCTTCGCGCCGTTCTGGAGAACCGCAGAGGTGGGGGTGAAGACAGTGACCTGGAGGTTCTTGTAGTCATAGTAGAAGCCGGCCACGTTGAGCCGTACCTGGCGATCGAACAGGTCGGTCTTCAAGCCGGCCTCGAAGGCATCGAGAACTTCCGGCTGGATAACCTCAGCGCTTGGCGGAATGGAATTGTAGAGGCCGCTCTTGAATCCCCGGTTGTACGATGCGTAGGCAAGGATGCCCGGCGCCAGTTGCTGGTCCAGCGCGACGCGCCAGGTCAGCTTCTTGAAGGTCGTGTGCGCATCAGTCGCCCCGACGGGGATCACAACTCCGCCGGCGGCCGGCGGAAGAGTGAGCAGGGTCACGCCATCCACGCCGCGACGCTCGATGGTGTAGCGAAGGCCACCCGTGATGTTCGCCCCAGCCCAGACCGGGACCGTGACTTGGCCGAATGCGGCACCCGACTCGGTCGTTACTTTGGATTGGAAACCCAGCGACTGCAGGGGCACCAATGTTGTCCCTACGATCGAGAAGTCGGTATATTCAGCCTTTCCGTTAAGATAGTAGAGGCCAAGGACCCATTTGACTGCGGATCCTGCCCCCGAAGCCAGTTGGAGTTCCTGGGAGAATTGCGACTCCTTCTCCCGCCATGAAGCGCTGGCCCGATCGGCAGGGACAGGGACATTGCTCCATGCCACCGAGTTGAACGCCCTGCGATACGCCGTGATGCTCGTGAACCGGACGGCATCAAACTCATGATCCCATTGCAGGCTGCCGCCGCCGGTCTTGAAGAGATAGCGCGGTTGCTGGGCCATGGCGATGTCGTAGAAGCCGCCGGTGAATGTATAAGGATCGCCCACCACCGCGAACGGTGCCAGACCCGCGGCGCCTCCCGTCGCCAGCCAGGTGGCAACCGCGGTCTGGAACGTCTGGCCGTCAGGGCCTCCAGCCGCCGCACGCTCGGCGGCAGTGGTTGTCCCCGGCCCATAGTTGACCGCGGTAAATGGCGCGAAGCTGTTGAGATAATTGCCCCTGATCTCCGAATAATCGCCGATGAGACGGAACGTGTCCTTGTCGGTCGGTTCGATCAGCCATTTCGACCGGACGGCATATTGGTCGAGCTTGTTGACGTCTTTCCCGTTGAACAGGTTCTTCCCCCAGCCGTCACCCTGGATCGACACGAAGCCCGCGATGTCGGCCGCAACATCGTCGGTTATGCCAGCTGTTAGATAGGCCTGCCCGGAGACGGTGTCGTAGTTCCCATATCGCAGATTGAAGTTCCCACCGAACTCGTGGCTGGGATCCTTCGTCCGGATGCTGATGACGCCACCGGTTGCATTTCGACCGAACAGCGTGCCCTGCGGACCCTTCAGCACCTCGATTTGGTCGATGCTGTTGAGTTGCGCAAGCGCACCGTTGAGACTGAGAATGTAAACGCCATCGACATAGGTGGCGACGGAATTCTCCGTACCCGCGCTCAAAGCTGTGGTGCCGACACCGCGCAAATGTGCCTGGGTGCCGCTGAGGCTGGTCTGAATCACGAGGCCCGGGACGACCTGCGCAAGATCCTTCGTCGACGTGATGCCAACCTGCTCGAGGCGATCACTGGTTACTGCAGTGATGGCGATCGGAACCTTCTGGATACTTTCGGAGCGTTTGTTCGCGCTGACGATGATGTCGGCAATGCCGGGCGCGGATGTTTGCGCCGCATTCTGTGCCGCAGCCTCGCTCGCAGCGAGGCAGCCAAGACTTACGGCCGTCAGCATGAGCGCCGGACGCGAAAGCCTCTTAGGTACGCGAATGGTCATAACCCCTCTCCTCATGTTATTTTCGAAATTTCTTTAGGCTCATATTCCTCTCTCCGAAAGATGTCAAGTACGTTGACTTAAGCGCAGCGATCGGGTGATCTGTGGATCAGCCTGGGCAGCCTGCCGGGGGGGGGGACGGGTTCGTAGGAAATCAGGCACCCAGTCCAGCCCCGGCATCTGATCGGCCGGGCAATGGAAACAAACCGACGGGGTCGCCCGGCAAGAAGTCACATCCGCGCAATCGCGGCGAAATATCATCGACCCGCCCCTTTGGGCGGCAAGGAAAAAGATCAAGGAGAGGAACATGGACGTTCTTGAAAGCCAAGTCCGGCAACTGCTCGACCGGGAAGAGATACGCGCCGTTCTGGTCGGTCACGCAAGAGCGCTCGACCGGCACGACCGCGACGGCCTCGCCGAGGCATATCATCAAGGAGCCCGGGAGATTCATGGTGTATTTCAAGGCGATGCCCATATCTTCGCGTCCGGGTCCGCTGATGAGCACGCGGCTTTTTGCGGCAGCCATCTCCACCATCTGTCGAATCACACGATCGATATCGAAGGCGACCTCGCCCATACGGAAACTTACTTCCTGGCGGGGCTGTTCAGGAAGGACGGGCTCACCGAAATGGTAGGGGGACGATACATCGATCGGCTGGAGCGCCGGGAGGGCCGTTGGGCGATCGCCGAACGAGCGTGCATCGTGGAATGGCATGGCGAACTGCAGGCGGCCAAAAGCCCGTTCGACAAGGCGAGTTTCCTGCAAGGCCAATGGGATCGGAACGACCTGTCTTACCGACGGCCGCTGGCTCTCGCGGGAGAGACTTCGGGAGCCGAACCGCCCTGCGCTTGACAAATAATTTCGAAATTGACAGCCTGCTGTCACTCGGCCTAGCTGTCGGAACATTCCGCAGGCCGCCTTCGGACCAGCCAATCCCTGGAGAATAATATGATCGGAGAGCCTTCTGCCCGTTCGCAATGCGGGTGCATCGATGTCCATCATCATCATGGAACGCCCGAGTTCGCGCGGTTCATGGCCGAGAATCCGTCCGACAGGATGTTCCCGCCCAATATTTGGCGCGTCGATAAGGCGTTGGAGGATATGGACGAAAGCGGCGTGAGCACGGCCATTCTGTCCCAATTTCCGCCTTACCACCTTTCTACCGCGACCAAACGAAAAGCCCTGGCGCGCGGCCTCAACGAGGCGGCGGCGCGCCACGCACTGGATCATCCCGGCAGGTTCGGCCTGTTCACCTCGCTCCCCCTGCCATCAATCGACGACTGCCTTACGGAAATCGAATATGGTTATGACGTGCTCGGTGTGGATGGCGTCGCGATTTCGACCAGCATCGACGGCAAGTGGCTCGGCGATCCCTATTTCGAACCGCTCTGGGAGGAACTGAACCGCCGGAAAGCAGTCGTATACACCCATCCTTATACCCCGGCCTGCTGTTGCGGCCTCGTCCCGGAGATTCCGGAATATATCATCGAATATGCCACCGACACGACGAGGACGATCGGCAGCCTGATCTGGAGCGGCACGACCGAACGCTTCCCGGACATCAAGTTTATCTTCTCCCATGGCGGGGGAACGATGCCCTTTCTGATCGAGCGGTTTCTCGCCGGCACGTCGGCCGAGATCATCCCCGGCATCGTCACGAAGGGGAAGAGCCCGCCGTTCGTGCCGCCACAACCGTCCAGGGGAATCCTGCATGAACTGCGCCGGATGTACTACGACACCGCGCAATGCTCGAACCCGATCGCGCTCCGGGCCCTTCGAGACACGGTTCTCCCATCCCAAATCCTCTTCGGCAGCGACTATTGGTATCGGACCAGTGTGGAGACGATTCGCGGGCTTGATAGCGCTCAGATATTTTCCGAACCTGAGCTGGAGATGGTCAAAAATGGGAACGCGATGTGCCTGTTCGAATCCTGGCCAGGAACTGAAGTCCTCAACAAGAAGGCTGACCGGCCCGCACCATGTCCATAAGACGGGACCAGCCGCGCCATATGACGATATTTCCTGGAGGCGGGTCGCGCTCGCGAGCGAGATAGCCGCCAAATCTGGCGATCTGTGTTAGGTAACTTGATAATTCTCGTGGCGGTGGTTGGCCCGTCCGGTTTATCACAATGCGATCGATGAGGTCGATTTCATCTTTGGTCAGCGCGATATTTGGCGAAGCCGTGGCGCGGTGCGGTTGATCATGGTCATCCAGAACATCCGCCAGCTCAGAACACAGTAAATCGCAAGCAGGTTCACCAGCAATATCCACCAGAAGCGGTTGCCAAGGCGGCCGCTGCCCGAACGGATAGCCAGAGCCAATGCAAAACGCTGGAAGGTCCGCGCTGCACCACGCCCACACCGTCAAATCCGCCGGGTAAATGGAGGCGCCCAATTGCATCACCCCGGAAACGGGGCCCCCCTCGCATGCAATGAGGAGCCCCGCTCTGTTCAAATATCAGGCTTAGAAGTGGAACCCGAGAGTGACGCCATATGTGCGCGGGGGCGCCGCATTTCCCACAGGGCCAACCCCTTCAACAAGAACAACATCGTAGTTGTACAGCGTGTCCGTAAGATTTTTCGCCCATATAGTAACATCGACGTTCCCGTCGGGTGCGGTCCATTTCTCCGACAGGTTGAGCACGTAATAGCTCGGCTCCTTATAGAAATTTCCGGGATCCTGATAGGCGCCGCTATTGTAGAACAGCGCCACATTTGTGTTGAAGGTGCCGATCCCGGTCGAAAGTTCGTGATTAGCTACGATATTGTAAGAAATCTTCGGCGCCTTCGTCAATCGCCGTCCCGAAGCGGACCCCTCCGATTGCACCAGGGCTCCGTTCGGGGCGAGGGAATAGATGGTGGCGCTGGGATAGTCCTTATATTTTGCATCCAGATACTCAAAACCCGCCGACAGGGTGAGTGAGCTGATGGGCCGCGCAGTAATATCGACGTCCACGCCCTTGATGTCGGCCTTGGCCGCGTTATCGGTCACGACAGCGCCGCCTTCGTAGAGCTGGAGTTGCAGGTCCTTGAACTTGTAATAGAAAGCCGAGGCGTTGATACGCAGCTTCCTGTCCAGCCATTCGGATTTGAAACCGGCCTCGAAGGCGTCGATTATTTCGGGATCGAGCGCTGGATTGGCCTCCGGAGAAAAGCCGAAATTGTTGCTGTTGAACGTCCCTGAGTGGAAACCGCGGCGATAGGAGGCATAGGCCAGAAAATCTGGCGAGAAGTTGTGATCGAAAGCGACGTTCCATGTCGGCCGGTAATAATTCTTGGTCTGGTTCCCCTGCGTACCCGGCACCGGCGTCTGCACGGGGGACGTGTCGAACAGCGACTGGCCTCTTATTTTCTTCTGGTCGATCGTGTAGCGCAGCCCCAGGGTCAGCCGTGTATCAGAGGCCAGTTTTGCCGTAGCCTCGCCATATACAGCATAGGAACGGGTTTTATTGAAGTCGACAATGCTTATAGGCACCGCCGGACCGCCAAACTGGCCGGAGATGATCTGGCCCAACACGCCACCAAAACGAAATGGATCGGTTGCCCCACTTTCATTGTATAAAAAGGTGCCAATCACCCACTTCAGCTTTGAATCGTCCGGGGAAAGAAGCTGGAATTCCTGGCTCTCGGCCTCGTCTCTCGCTATGAGCAAGAGAGGCGCGAAGGGGATGGGCGTGCCATCATAGTCGACATGGAACTCGTTCCGCATTTTACGCCAAGCGGTGATGCTGACGAACCTGGCCCAGCCGAAATCGGTGTCGAGCTTCATGCTCAAACCACCCTGCTTCCCCTCCCAGCCGGGCTGGTTGTCGGAATTGATATTGAAGAAGCCGGGGATAAAATCGTTGGTGCCGTTAATGATGTTGAAGATGGTCCCGTTTTTCACGGCGGGCTTGACGACCGATCCGTCGTCGCCCTCGCTCTCACCGTAATCCGCCGTGATCCGGACGGTCGTCGCGTCGGAAAGATTGAAAAGCCATTTGCTGCGAGCCGCAAAGCCTTTTCGTTTGAAGATATCTTTACCGTTGAAGAGATTCTTGCCGAAGCCGTCCATCTGATTATAGTAATGAAGCGCTACGTCCGCAGCGACTTTATCGGAAATGGGCGAGGTGACGTATAATGAAGACGTCACGCTATCATAGTTTCCGTACCCGACTTCTGCATCGAATTCAGTCTTGAACGACGGGTCCTTGGTCGTGATCTGAATGACGCCACCAGTCGCATTCCGCCCGAAAAGCGTACCCTGCGGTCCCTTGTCGACTTCGATGCTGACGATACTGTTGAATGCCTGAAGATTGTTGAGCTGGAACGGCATGTACACGCCGTCGACGAAAGTAGATACTTCGGACTCCACCCCAGGATTGTTGGTGCCCGTGCCGACGCCACGCAAATAATAGTTCAGCGCGCCGCCTGCGGGCGCGAACGTGAAGCCAGGCACCAGCAACGGAAGGTCCGCCGTAGTCTTGATGCCCATATTTTCAACCGCAGCCGCGGTGAAGGTGGAAATGGCGATCGGGACCTGCTGAGCGGACTCCTTGCGCTTCTGCGCGGTAACGATAATCGGTTCCAGACCGGCCTGATCAACTTGCGGCTGATCTTGCTGCGCCTGGGCTGCCGATGACATGAAGGCCATTGCTCCCAACGCCGCACCCATGAGCAGGCGTGCATAAGTTGTCGTCATAATAATCCTCCCCATTGTTGTCTTTGTATTCAAATATAACTTCTTGTTTTCTCCTATTCTAATTACATTCTGGCGGGCAATTTCGGGAAAATTACATGTTTAGGGATTGCCCGAGCATGCGCTGTTATAGCGCGAATTCCGTTCGCACCTGTTGCCGCCCGGCGTTGTCGCGTCGCGGCCAAGGTCATTATTGAACGGCAGCCAAAGATGCAGTGTACACTTTGTACGAATCGTCATTCGCCCCCTCCCATCGGTGTTGCGGAGAATGTTGTGCCTGCGTGCTTCGCTAAAGGTGAGCTCCCTGCCGGACGACCCTTAATAGAATAATCGATACTACATATTCTGAATGGATGGCAAGCACCTCCGGCCAACACGGGTGCAATTCCGGGTCAAGGAACCCCCTCGCTCAGGCTCCCGTTCGCTTGTTTCGCTCCATTGCTCAGTCTCTTTCCTGGCGGTTCTCAGCCATTTCCCGCAATGTACAGGATCATGGCGCCACCTTTTGCAGACTGCCGTCCGATTGTGATTGCATATACGAAAAATCGATTATATCGCTTGTGTCATTCCGTTGAAGCCCCTCGGCAGCTTGGGACAAGGACACAAGATTCTTCGCAAATCTAGAGACCCCAATCGCTCAGGGGCGGAACGAAGAATTAACTTAGGAAGGGAGTGGGTAATGAAGGTACCGGCGGCGATCGCGGAGATCATGAAGCGCGAGGGCGTGGACATCCTGTTCGGATATCCGCGCAACGCTGTGCTGGAGGCAGCCGCCGAAGCGGACATCCGCACGGTGATCGTGCGCCAGGAGCGCACCGGCCTGCACATGGCTGACGCCTATTCGCGCATGACCCGCGGCAGGAAGATCGGCGCCTTCGCCATGCAGCATGGACCGGGCGCCGAGAATGCCTATGGCGCAGTGGCCCAGGCCTATTCGGAATCGGTGCCGCTGCTGGTGCTGCCCGCTGGCTATGCGCGCCGCCTGGCGCATGTGCCGGACAACTGGAGTTCGACCCTCAACATGGCTAGCGTCTCCAAGACGGCCGAACCGATCAACCTGCCGGCCGAAACGCCCCACATCATGCGCCGGGCTTTCACCGCCCTGCGCAATGGCCGTCTGCGTCCGGCCGTGGTCGAGATCCCTTATGATGTGAACAATGACGAGGTCGGGGATTTCGAGTATGAGCCGGTAATGACAACCCGCTTCGGTCCCGATCCCGAGGCGGTCCGCGCCGCGGCCCGGCTGCTGGTGGAGGCCAAACGGCCGGTGATCTACGCGGGCCAGGGCATCCACTGGTCGGACGCTTATGCAGAGCTGAAGGCACTCGCCGAGTTGCTCGCCGCGCCGGTCTGCACCAGCCTGGAAGGCAAGAGCGCCTTCGACGAGACCCATCCGCTGGCGCTCGGCTCGGGCGGCGCGGCGATCCCGAAGACCGTTCGCCATTTCCTGGACGAGTCGGACCTTATCTTCGGGATCGGCTGCAGTTTTTCCTACACCGGCTTCGGCGTCGCCATGCCCGCCGGCAAGACCATTCTGCACGCCACGCTCGACCCGGCCGACCTCAACAAAAATTATCCCACCAAACATGCCCTGATCGGCGACGCCAGGCTGACCCTGGCGGCGCTTCTGGAAGCATGCCGCGAGTTGGTCCCATCGCCGCGCGATCCGTCCGCCGTCGCGGCAGAGATCAAGGCGGTGGAAGCGGAATGGCTGAAGGAATGGATGCCCCTCCTGACCTCGAACGGCATGCCGCTCAGCCCCTACCGCGTGCTCTGGGATCTGCAACAGACGGTCGACATGGACAATGTCGTCATCACCCATGACGCGGGAAGCCCGCGCGACCAGCTCACACCCTTCTGGAAATCGACCGCGCCGCTCAGCTATATCGGTTGGGGCAAGACTACCCAGCTCGGTTATGGGCTGGGCCTCGCCATGGGCGCGAAGCTCGCCTGCCCCGACAAGCTGTGCATCAATGTCTGGGGCGACGCGGCCATTGGCTTCACCGGCATGGATTTCGAAACTGCCGCGCGGGAGCGCATTCCGATCCTGTCGATCCTCCTCAACAATTCGGCGATGGCGATCGAGCTGCCCGTCATGCCGATCGCAACGGAAAAGTACCGTTCTACCGACATTTCGGGAAATTATGCCGATTTTGCCCGGTCGCTTGGCGGCTATGGCGAGCGCATCACCCGCCCCGAGGATATCGTCCCGGCCATCCGCCGCGGCATCGAGCAAACGCTGAAGGGGGTTCCGGTCCTTCTGGAATTCATCACCTGTCAGGAAACCCGCGCCTCACGGCTTTGATAGGGCACACCGCCGGCGCATTGGGAGATATCGCTCATGACCCCGCTCACCCCTCTGTGTACTCTTTTAGGCCCCGGCGTAATTCAGCTTCCCGGCGAGTTCGATCCGGCCCCGCACCTGCGCGATCAGATCACCAGGGCGCCGCCAGAGGCGAATATCCTGGCCGTGGCCCGGCCGCGCTCGACGGAGATGGTGTCGCAAATTCTGAATTTCTGTCACGCCAACGATGTCAAAGTGGTTCCGCAAGGGGGCATGACCGGTCTTGCGGGCGGCAGCGTCCCGATCGGCCCCGCGCTGCTGCTATCCCTGGATCGGATGCGGGCCATCGAGGAGGTGGATTCGGCGGCTGGCACGATCACAGCGCAGGCGGGGACACCGCTTGAGGCGGTACAGGTCGCGGCGGACGAGGCAGGCATGTTCTTCCCGCTCGATATCGGCGGGCGCGGCACCGCCCAGATCGGCGGTAACACTTCCACCAACGCCGGGGGCAACCGGGTGGTTCGGTATGGCATGATGCGGGCTCTGGTGCTGGGCATGGAGTGGGTGCTGGCGGACGGCACCGTTGTCACCTCGCTCAACAAGATGATCAAGAACAACGCCGGCTATGACCTGAAGCAGCTCTTCATCGGGTCCGAGGGCACGCTCGGCGTGATTACCCGCCTCGTTCTGCGCTGCTTTCCCAAGTCGCGCTCGGCCTGCACGGGTCTGTGCGCCGTGAATGATTTCCAGGGCGTGCTTGATCTTCTGGCGGCGGCCCGCTCGGGCCTGGGAACCACGCTTTCGTCCTTCGAGATGATGGAAGCGGAATTCTACAGGCTTGGAACGATCGGGCTTGGCCGCCGCCCGCCGGTGGAGCCGAAATATGGCTGCTACGTGCTGGTCGAAACCATGGGCGACGACCAAGCCTCGGACCAGGAACGGTTCGAAGCGGTCATCGCGGAGGCGATCGAGGCGGGCATTGTGCAGGACGCCGTGATCGCAAAGTCCGGCGCTGAGGCGCAGACGCTCTGGGCCGTCCGCGAAACCACGCTGGATTTCCCGAAGCCCAATTTCGGCTTCGACATCTCCATCCCCCCGGGCCAGATGGGTGATTTTATGGCCCATGTGAAAAAGCATGTCGAAGCGCGCTGGCCGGGCACGCTGGCTGTCTTCTTCGGCCATGTCGCCGATTCCAACCTGCATTTGGCCTTCAGGAGCAATGGCGATCCCCGGTGGGAAAAAGAGGTCGAGGCGGTGATCTATGCCACGGTCGGGGAATGGAAGGGCTCGGTCTCGGCCGAACACGGCATCGGCTTGCACAAGAAACCATTTTTGCATTTTTCGCGCGCTCCCGAGGAAATCGAGATGATGCGCATCCTAAAGCGCGCGCTCGATCCCAAGGGCATTCTCAATCCTGGCAAGATATTCTGAGTGGCGCCTGTTGGGGAGGACATGGCATGACGGCACAAGCGGGCACCGGATCCCGACCATTCTGGTATTACGGATGGAATATTGTCGCGGTGGCGGTGCTGTCGCAGATCGCGGCCAATGGCTTGGCGCTCAATTCGATGTCGCTGTTTCTTCACGATTGGGCGAGAGACCTGCATGCGCCAATCAGTTCGCTTTTGCTGGCGCTTCTGCCGTTCTCCATTGTCGTGTCGATCTCCTCACCATTTATTGGCGCGCTCGCCGACCGATATTCTGCCCGCCTGCTGATCTCGGCCGGGATGGCCGGGATCACGGCCTTCTGCCTGCTGATGAGCATGGCAAACACGGTCTGGCAGATGTGGGCGCTTTACGGAATTTTGTTTCCGATTTCGCTTGGCCTAAGTGCGCTTGCAACCGCCAACGCGGTTGTTTCTCGCTGGTTTGTCCGGCGGCTGGGCCTGGCCTTGGGCATTACCGCCTTGGGCTCCGCCATCGGGGGCGTGATCTTGCCGCCGATCATCGCTGAGGTCATGCCGGAGATCGGCTGGCGCAGCGTTTGGCGTACCGGCGGTTTCGTTGCTTTCCTCCTGATCCTGCCGCTGGTTGCCCTGGTGGTTCGCGACAGGCCGACCGAGCGCGAAGGCCTTCATTATCTGAGCGGCGGCGCATCGCACGCGGAGGGCCCCCAAGGCCGGGAGGAGCTGCGCTGGACCGATATTCTCAAGCGCAAGAACTTCTGGCTGCTGGTCCTTTGCTACACACCGATCCTTGGCCTCTATGGCGCGGTTCAGCAGAACATGGCGCCCATCGCGGCCAGCCATGGCTACAACCAAAGCACCGCCGGCATGCTGATCGCCGTCTTCAGCATCTCGCAGGTGTTCGCGACATTATTGCTGGGCTTGGCTTCCGACCGGTTCGGCAACCGCCTGCCCCTCGCCAGCCTCACAGGGCTGATCGCAGCTGGCGCGGCCTTCCTCGCGTTCGGCGAAGGGTTGCCGGCCCTTATGGTCGGGGCGGCGCTGGTCGGTTTTACCGGCGGCATCTGGACGCTGATGCCCGCGGCTGCCGCAGCGGAATTCGGCGCGGGCGGCGTCGGCCGTGCATTCGGAATGCTGATGTTTTTCCTGCCCATCAGCGCCCTACCCCCCTCGCTCCTGGCCAAGGTACAGGAAATGACGGGCAGCTATATGCCGGCCTTGATGGGCCTGAGCGCGATCTGCCTCATGGGCGGCGGCGCCATCCTTTTCATGCGCGAGCGGCGCGGCGGACATCCGGCGTCCGCAGAGAAGGAGGCGACGCTTGGGGAGGCAATGAACTGAACTCGCCTGCCTGACCCCGTCAGGCTATCTCCCCGGCAAAAGGTCGAGCGAATTGGCCCGGTCAGCCTTCGCCCAGTCCGCCGACCGCAAAAACCTCTTCGAGCAATGCGCACATTGACGTCCAGGATCGCCGGTCCGCCGCCGCATCATAGCGCGCGAAATCGGGCTTTCCCGCAGCATCGCAGCGCCAATCGGTAAAGGCATGATATACGCCGCCATAAAGGTGAAGCTGCCAATCAACACCCGCTTCGCGCATCTCTGCTTCGAACGCCGCCCGCTGATCGGCAGGCACGTCCGGATCCTCGCTGCCGATGCAGGCGAGCACCTTGCCCTTGATCAGCTTCCCGCCGTTCGGATTTGATGTCGCTAACCGGCTATGGAAGCCGATCACCGCGGAGAGAGGGGCACCGCGGCGCGCCATTTCCAGGGAAAGCATGCCGCCATAGCAAAAGCCGATGGCCGCGAACCGCCCCGCATCCACTCCGGGGATAGTGCGCAGCCGGGCAAACGCCGCCTCGGCTCGACCAATGGTGACCTCAGGCGTTTCGAAATAGTGCTCAAGGCGCTCCAAAGCGTCCGGGATCGACAGGGACTGGCCGTTGCCGTGCAGATCGGCCGCAAACGCCACATATCCGCGGTCAGCCAAGCGGGCGGCCCGTTCGCGGGAATGATCCCCGATCCCAAGTATATCAGGATAGACGAGTACGGCAGGAGCCGCGCCCTTCCCCGCTGGACGGTACAATGTGCCGGACATCGGCACATCCGCATGGTAGGAGATCGTCTCCATCGCCATATCAGCCATCCCCCTGTTTCGCGTCCAATGTTATGCCACGATACTGGATTATCTGCGAAGCTCAAGCCATGGACTGAATGCGAACCGTGGACGCGTCGCGCCTGCGCAACTTGCGGTGACGATGCTGATTTTCCGGCGTTTCGATCAAATGTCCCTTGTGAAGACCGGCATCGAGCCATGGGTCTGGGTTTCAGCCAGACGCACGCGGTCCCCGATGCGAAGCGCTTCCGGGTCGCAATCGGCGATCAAGCCCAGCACACTCGGCCCCTCCGGCAGGGAGACGAAGGCTGGCACGGTCACCTTGTCCCGCTGCCGCCAGCGGGTGAATGCGTAAATCTCTCCGGTGCCTGAGGATTCCGTCCAGCCGGTGTCGCCATTGCCGCAGAATGGGCAATAGCTGCGTGGAAAATGATGGTGCTCGCCGCACTTGTTGCAGCGGCGCACGAGCAGCCGGCCCTGCGCCAGCGTCTCGGAATAGGTCTTGAGGTCATCGACATCGGGAGAAGGGGACATGGGTCAGATCCGTTCCAGGATGATGGTGGAGGAGCCATGGTGACCGGCGATGACGCCGCCCGTGGCATGAGCGAGCGCCAGGTCGCAATTGGGGACCTGCACTGCCGGATGAGCGGTTCCGCGCGCCTGCCTTGCCGCCTCCAGCAGCTTGGTCATGCCGCCGCGATTGCCCGGATGATTGCTGCACAAGCCTCCGCCGTCGGTATTGAACGGCAATTTGCCCACGCCGGAGATAAGATTGCCGTCGGCGACGAAAGCGCCGCCCCCGCCCTTTTCGCAAAAGCCGATATCCTCGATCTGCACGAGCACGGTGATGGTGAAGCTGTCGTAGAGCGAGGCATATTTGATGTCGCTTCGCGCCACGCCAGCCTCTTCGAAGGCATAGGCGGCGGAACGCACACCTGCCGTGCGGGTTAGGTCGATCCTGCCGCCATTGGCGTGCCCCAGCGCGCTGCCGGTACCGCGCACGCGGACAAGCGGCCTGCCGCTTGCGCGGGCAATCTCCTGCCGCGCGATCACCACGGCGCCCCCGCCGTCAGTCATCACGCAGCAGTCGAGCCTGTGCAGCGGATCGGCGACCAGAGGTGAGTCGAGTACCTGTTCCACCGTGACCACATCGCGAAGCAGAGCATTGGGGTTGTGCTGGGCATGATGCGATGCGGCAACCTTGATCCAGGCAAGCTGCTCGCTCGTGGTGCCATATTCATGCATGTGGCGCGCAGCGACCATTGCATAAAGCGGAGCTGGCACGAAGCCGGCAAAGGGCGCATCGGGTGACGAAGCGAAGTCCGGCCCGGTCAGGCCGAATGAGCGCTTTTCCGCCACCTGATTGTCCGCCATGGTGATGAGCGCGACATTGCAACGGCCCGCCCGGATCGCGTCGATCGCATGCTGGACATGGAACAGATAGGATGATCCGCCAGTCTCCGTGCTGTCGGCGTAGCGGACATTGGTGAGCCCCAGATATTCCGCCATCGCCAGGGCACTGACCCCCGGCGCATCGGAAGCGCAGAAATATCCATCGACATCATGGATCGTCAGCCCCGCATCGGCGAGCGCGCCATGCGCGACATCCGCATGCAGCCGCGCGCGCGTCAGCCCATCGGCCCGCCGCGTCGGATGTTCATAAATACCCATTATGAAGGCGTCAGGCATCGCTTAAAACTCTCTCCCACCAGTTGCTTTTCCTGGACCGACCTGGCCTCGGCGGTTTGTCTTTCCCGGCGCATAATATGGTCCAGATGGAAAAGATAGCATTTATGTTCGTCCCCTTCGAGAAACTGGCAATGGCATTCGCAAAACTATGTCGTGACGCCTGTGGACGCCAATGCCCAATGACTCACCCCGCGAGGCAGATGATTAGAGTGAAATCTCTGCCCTCGGTCCCCGGCTGCTTATGTGGCGGCCCATCGCGGGCAGCAACTCCCGCAGCACCGCGGCGGAGTCATGGTGCAGCATGTGCCCGCCCGGCAGCGCAACGCTGCGGACATTGGGCGAATGCAGCAATGGACAGAGGCTCTGACTTTCCTCCTTTCCATAGATGCAAAGGAGCGGCAGCCAACGAAGGCGGCGGGCGGTCGGAAGCGCGTCCTCCCCGGCCGTGGCGAAAGTGAAGATCTCGCCTGGCGAAGCGCGATATTCGACCGTCCTGCCAGGCACCACAATGGCGGCAAGAAGGATGCGGGACCGTTCCTTGGGCGGCAATCGCGACAGGCCCACCTGCAGCATGTCAGCGCCATAGGATTGGCCGATCATCACGACCCGGTCCACATGCGGCAGGGAGAGGGCCCGCTGCAGCGCCGCGTGCACCAGTGCCTCCGCCTCAGCCGCCGTTCTGCGCACCCGGAAATAGGCAAGGCTGTCGACCATCACCACCGGAATGCCGCGCCCCGAAATCGCCTTCGCGAGCGGCGGGGCCATACCGATTTTCGATCCCATGTCTCCTGACAGGATGATGGCGGCAACGTCCCTCCAGGATGGAGCAGGCCGGGCCGTAGGAGGGACAATGAAAATGGGGTCCCGGTCGAAATAGCCCAGCCCAACGAAAAACAGGAGTACCGCCAAGGTGGCGGCGATCAGCACCGTCCCCATTGTTTTCATATCAGGGCCCCAGAATGCCGTCAGCCATGCCGATGCCTTAGCACCCACGCCAAACCAGAGCATGACGAGGGGGTTACATCTCTTTCATCTGGATTGGCTGGCGCACGCACACCTATAGTGCGCCCAAAAGATGAGAGAGGACAGCGGCATTGAATTCACGGGGCAACTCGAAGCTGGACAGGTGAGCCGCCGGGAACATTGCACATTGGGCGTCCGGAATACCGCTTGCAAGCTGTGCACAATGGTCCGGCGGCGTCGCGGGATCATGCGTTCCGCCGATCACCAGCGCCGGAACTTGCACCAGGCCAAGGACCGGGCGCATATCCATGTCGCGTATGGCCGCGCAGCATCCGGCATAGCCAGTGGCAGACGTGGCAAGCAAGGCCGTGCGCACGTCGGCGATATTATCTGGGCAGGCGCGGAACTTTTGCGTGAACCAGCGTTCGATCACAGCGTCGGCGATCGCGCCCATACCCTGTCCCCGCACGGTGTCGATCCTTTGCTGCCACGCCAAGGGCGGCCCCATATAGGGCGAGCTGTT
>DATEEP010000048.1:0-14632 GCA_035281095.1 Novosphingobium sp.
CCGCTATCGGCCCGCTCCTACCCGACGCGGCGCACGAGAAACGCCGAGTCCCGTGCCCAGATGGCGGAATTGGTAGACGCACCGTCTTCAGGTGGCGGCGCTGGAAACGGCGTGGAGGTTCGAGTCCTCTTCTGGGCACCATTTGTTCTTCTCGGAACATCCCAAAAAGTGTATTAAACCCGCAGAAATCCAAGGGAATTGGCCCTTGGATCGTGCCGGATCGTCCCGCCTTTTCTCGGGGGTTCCGCACATTTTTGCGGGCCTTTTGCGGGCCTTTGCAAAAACCACATTGGGAAAAGGCCCGCACATGCCTCTGAACGAAACTCGGCTTCGCGCGCTCAAGCCAAAGGACAAACCGTACAAGGTCGCCGATGATCGCGGATTGTACATCGAGGTCTCTCCATCGGGCGGCAGACTCTGGCGATTTCGCTATCGAATCGGCACCGTTGAGAAGAAGCTCTCGATCGGCTCCTATCCCGAAATCAATCTCAAGGACGCGCGCCAAGCCGCCTACGAGGCTCGCGTCAAAGTCGCGTCGGGCGGTGACCCGGCGATGGACAAGCGCAAGCAGAAGATCCGTTCGGAATTCCTTTCCGCCCAGACATTCGAGGCGGTGGCACGCGAGTACATCGATGAGATGATGGTGCAGAACGGCCGGGCGGATGCGACCATCATCAAGGCGAACTTCTTCCTCGACCAGCTGACAGATGCCATCGGCAGTCGTCCGATTGACGAGATCGAGCCATTCGAGGTGCTGGCTCCCCTCAAGCGCCTCGAAGCGAAGGGCAAGCACGAAACCGCCAAGAAGACCCGATCCTTTGCGAGCCGTGTATTTCGCTATGGGGTTGCCACGACGCGCTGCAAAGGCGACCCTACGACCATGCTCCGCGGGGCGCTGATCACGCCCAAGGCAAAGCACTATGCCGCGATCCTTGAGCCGAAGGACCTTGGCGGGCTGCTGCGCGCGATCCAGGACTACACTGGCAACTTCATCACCCGGTATGCCCTGCTCATCGCACCCCATGTCTTTGTACGCCCTGGCGAGCTGCGGCATGCCGATTGGAAGGAGATCGACCTGGAAGAAGGCGTCTGGCGCATCCCGGAAGGCAAGATGAAGGCGCGCCGTCCACATGCCGTGCCGTTGTCCACGCAGGTGGTCGGGTATCTCAAGGAACTTGCCGAGATGGTCGGTACCGAGGGTTATGTGTTCCCCTCCGCCCGTGCTTCTGTTCGCCCGATGAGTGAGAACACCTTGAATGCCGCCTTTCGCCGAATGGGCTTCACAAAGGACGAGGTCACCGCTCATGGTCTGCGGGCAACCGCTTCTACCATGCTGAACGAGAGCGGCCTCTGGAATCCGGACGCGATCGAACGAGGATTGGCTCATGGTGACAGCAACGCCGTTCGCGGCGTCTATCACCGTGGCAAGCACTGGGATGAACGTGTCCGCATGGCACAGTGGTGGAGCGACTACCTCGATACGATCCGGGAGGGCGGTAAGGTCATAAATGTGGCGTTCGCCAAGGGATAAGCTCAGTTTGACGGAGCTCGGTTCCAAACTGGCAAGCGATATTGTGGTGGGTTTCGAATTCCTCACGCTGGCGAACAAAACAAAAACACGATAATCTTCCCCTGCATTCCGCGGAGGGCCGCATGTTCGATGAGCTATCCCGTATCATTCGTCAGTTGGACGGGCAGAAGATTACCGTCACGCCGGATATCGCAGTCGACGAAGACGGATACATCGACCGCGAGTGTCCCCGCGGGAATATGTGATCGACTATCTCGCCAAGAGCTTTCCCGTCCGCCTGATGGCGGTGTTCACCGACGAAAACGGCAATCCGCGGTCCGAGCCGATGAGTGACGAGCAAGGCGCTCCCGTGTTGTGCCGCTCCGCGCTTGCCGCACGCGACCGGATGATCGAGCAGCTCTGCGCCTTGCCACCGATCGCCACCGCACTTGATGCCATCATCGAACGCTTCGGCGTCGATCAGGTGGCGGAAGTAACCGGTCGCACGCGCCGGCTTATCGTCGGCCGCGATGGTCGTCAGAAACTGCAAACCCGGTCGCCGCGGGCCAATGTCGCAGAAACTCAGGCGTTCATGGACGGCGCCAAGCGCATCCTGGTCTTTTCCGACGCCGGAGGAACAGGATGCAGTTACCATGCCGATCTTGCCGCTCGAAACCAAGCGCGCCGCGTCCACTTCCTGCTCGAACCAGGCTGGCGGGCTGATGCAGCCATACAGGGGCTTGGCCGGACCAATCGCACCAACCAGGCATCGGCGCCATTGTTCAGGCCGGTGACCACCGATGTGCGCGGCGAGCGCCGGTTTATCTCGACGATTGCGCGGCGCCTCGACAGCCTCGGCGCTCTGACTCGCGGGCAGCGGCAGACCGGTGGTCAGAACCTGTTCGATCCGGCCGACAATCTCGAAAGCATCTACGCCAAGGAAGCGCTCCATCGCTGGTTCGGTCTGTTGTTCTCCGGCAAGCTCGAAGCGGTAAGCCTCGGGCGCTTTCAGGAACTGACGGGCCTGCGGATCGAAGGGCCCGACGGTTCTATGGTCGACGACCTGCCGACGATCCAGCGCTGGCTCAATCGCATCCTTGCGCTTCCCATAGCCCTGCAGAACGCGATTTTTGACGAGTTCGTGGGGCTGGTCGAGGCGCGCATCGATGGCGCCCGGAAGGCCGGGACACTCGACCTCGGTCTCGAGACCATTGCAGTCGAGGACTTCTCGGTCCTGTCGGACATGCTGCTGCGGAACGATCCATCCTCCGGCGCGACCACCCAATTGCTGGAACTGGAAATCGCCAGAGCCCTCAAACCCCTTACGCTGCGGCGGCTCGAGGAACTTCACGGGTTGAGCGGCCAGCGCCAGCAGCCTGTTCGGAACTGCCGTTCAGGTCGGATCGCCTTGCTGGTGCCCGCCCGCAGCATTCTTGCCGATGACGGCACGCGCGTGGCCCGCTTCGAAGTGCTGCGCCCGCTCAAGCGCAGCTACGTCACCGCAGATCAGCTGGCGGAGAGCAGCTGGGAGGATATTTCCATCGACGCTTTCCGCGATGCCTGGTCAACCGAGGTCGAGGAAGCGCGGATCAGCCACAAGCGTGAGCGCCTCTATCTTGCGACGGGCCTCCTGCTCCCGGTCTGGGACAAGCTCCCTTCGGATTTCGTGAGGGTCAGCCGCATCTCGGCGGCGGATGGCCGTTCGCTCCTTGGCCGGGAGGTTCCGGTCCATTGTGTCCCGGAACTGTGCCGGGCGCTGGGTCTCGAACGCGAACAGACGTTGTCCGCTGATGACATTGTCCAGACCGTCCTGGCGACGGGCCGAGGCATGGAATTCGCCGGCCGCGAACAGCCGATGGTCAAGCGCAGCCTGGTCAATGGGTCGCAGCGACTTGAACTCACGGGATGGAGCGCTGCTCGGCTCGACTGGTACAAGGCCCAAGGCTGCTTTACCGAGATCATCCGCTACCAGACGCGGCTCTTTGTGCCGATCGAAGGCGCAGCGAGCGTGATCGCCAGATTGGCAATGCTGGCATAGTTTCTTGCCAAATGGCATTATCTCGTGTATATGATGCCATATGGAGAACTGCCATGCTGGCTCTGCAACCCGTTGATACTGCCGTTACCGCCTTCCGTCCCGATCCGATCACCCAGGACGAAGCAGCTGCCATGTTCCGGGCAGTCCTCAATCTGTTCGGTAAATGGGAGCTGACCGACGAGCAGGCGGCAACGTTGCTCGACATGCCGGTGCGCTCCTATCGCCGATGGAAGGCGGAAGGCCCCGGACGTGTTTCGCGCGATGGGCGTGCGCGCCTCTCCAACCTCATGGGCATCCACAAGGCGCTCCGGAGCGTCTTCTCGGAGGCGACCCGTGGTTATACCTGGATCAAGGCAGCAAACGATGCCTTCGGGGGCTCCAGCGCGCTTGACGTGATGCTCGGGGGCGAACTCACTGACATCATGCGGGTGCGTCGCTACCTCGACGCCGAGCGCGGTGGCTGGTGAGCGGAATTGCGGATATCCCCGTTTCAAGAGTTAAGTGGAACGGCGCTGTCAGGATCATCCGCAGCGCCTTTCCGCCTATCGACCTGTTCGAGGATATTGCTGATCCGGCCGACTGGCCGCTGCTGATCTCGGCGGAGCAGAAGACCAATCCCCGCATCATGGCGACGATTGGCAATCTCGACCTCGTCCCAGAGGGTCGGCGCGTCGGTGGCAATGGGGCCTCCTACCTCATGGCGCCATTCACCCATGTCAGCACCGATCGGCCGAGCCGTTTTACCGACGGCAGCTTCGGCGTGCTCTACGTTGGCGACCGGTTCGAGACCGCGCTGTTCGAGACAATCCACCACCACGCCCGCTTCATGGCGCGAACCAAGGAAAGGCCTGGCTGGACTTCGCAGTTCCGCGAGATCGTCATGTCGGTCGATGCAGACTTGCATGATCTCCGAACTCTGGCGGGGAAGCCGGATCCGGCGCTCGATCCTGACAGCTACACCGCATCCCAAGCGCTCGCGCGGCACCTCAGGGGCGCGGGATCGGACGGGATTGCCTGCCCGAGCATCCGGCATCACGGAGGAGAATGCGTCGCGCTCTTCTACCCCGACTGCGCGTTAAACCCGCTACAGGGGCGGCACCTCGACTATCACTGGGATGGGGCGCACGTTGACCTTGTCCGCGATGCCGGATCTGGAGCCGTTTTCCGTATCGTCGATTTGCCAAGCAATGACTGAATAGGAAGCGTCCCCCTTACAAGCCGTACACCCTGCTTCTTGTTGGCCTAACAAGAGCTGCCATACGTTCCGGCTCTCGCAAGACGCGGTAACTGGAACGTTCTAAGACAGGCCGCTCTATGACGTCGAGGATCGATTAGTGGTCGTTGAACAAGGGGTGATGTGAACACTGCTTCCACCCAACCAACCATAGTCACTGCATGATCTACAGACGCGCAATATTGCGGGAGGAATAAAGTTCAAACCACCATCTGCGCCATCAAAGTGGCAGCCCGTGCGCTACGATCCTGCAAGTAGTTGCGATAGCGAGAGAGAAGGCCGTCGTGATCTGCTCCTTCCCCAATCAACTTATCCGTTTCCGTCAAAGCAAGCTCGTATGTGAGGCAGCCGGATCCATCTCCCGCCAATTGATTTGCTAAGCGGAGCTCTATTTCGGCTCTTACCGTTGCGGGAAGAACCCTTCGGGCTTCGGAATATATCAGGCGTAAGCCAAACCACCGCAGACGCTCGTCTTCCAAGCCTTGTACAATTTCGAGGCGATCCGGCCATGATGCTTGGTGAAAAGCGTTCATGCGTCCCTCGTCTTCCGGCCCGGGGAAGCCGTCGTAAATTCGCTCCTCCAGATGAGGCGAAAGGGGAAACGGCTCGCGAACAGCGTTGTAAGCGGCGACAAGCCTCGCACGTAGATGCGAGTCAGCCTTTACGCGCCGGGCCTGGTCTTCGATGCGGCCAATCGAACCACCATCCAACATATGTTCGGGAGCATCGAAGAAAGCGGTCAGCGTCGGTGCTGCATTGACCCTGAAGCGACGGATCGGACTGGGCTTTTGCGTGAGATGGGCCTGAAGCTCGAAATCGCCCATCGCAGCAAGATGGTCAACGTTTTCATTGAGGTTGAGGCAAATTCGGCCGTTTGCTTGGCCAGGGTCAACACCGATACATACGACCGGCGCATGATAAGCCTGCCCGCCGTAGAACTCGGTCAGCACGAAACCATCTTCGGTGTCGACGAAATCCGAAACGGTAGCCTTGTTGGAAAAACGCACGAACCGTTGCCAAAGCTCCGGGGACCGCTGATGAACCAGTCGGCAGAGCTCGACCGTCGCAAGCACATCGGACATCGCGTCATGCGCTCGAGGATGGCCACATGGGAGCGATGGCTTGCGTCGTCGTCCCGAGTTTCTGGTCCAAGCATCAGGAGCCCGGCGACTGGCGGATCCTTGCTCGCTGGGTGCACGAGAACCTGCCTTACTCGACGCTCTACTTCTTCCCGACCTACTGGGCGTTCAACATTGGCTGGCATGAGCGGCCTGAGCGCACGATCAAGAGTTATGCGGAGCCCGCAGGTTTGTTTACGCCGTAGGACCGAAGACCGATCAGGCGATGTGTAAACCTGCCCATATGACCCGACCGACGATCTGCACCGCATTCCGCGGAAGGCTGTCCCAGTTGGGGTAGTTTGGATTGTCGGTCAGAACGCAAATGCGGTTTCGTGACGGCTCAAGCGCGATTCTTCGGACCAGCAATCCGGTATCGGCTCGGATGACGTAGAGCCCGTCGCGAGGATTTTCGTTGGCGAGATACCGCTGGATCAGCACCTCATCGCCATCCCGCAATGTCGGATACATCGCGTCGCCTTCGACCATGACGATCGAAACTCCGGTCGGCTTGTGACTGAGACTGCGCAGCCATGCCTCGTCGACGAGACGGACACGGCCAAGGCTATCGTCAGCATCGGTGGCGCCAAGAACCGGGATCGCGATCGTCGATAGCCCCGCACTTTCCGGAACCTCGTCTCCGCCAAAGATAGCGGCGGGGACGCCAAAATGTACCGACAGCTGCGCGATGTCGCTGTCGTCGAGATGCGCCGGGCTACCTCGCTTGATGAACTGTTGGATATAGGCCGCATTCCGGCTCAGCAGGCGCGAGACTGACGAATAAGACTCGCCGCGTTCCTTGATGAGCTCATCGAGTGCGCGGCGGGGATCGAGCTTGGCCATTCCTACGATTTCCTAGAACATGTTTCGTGATTCAAAGGACCAATCCCATTCGGCGAATCTATTTCCGATTGCTAACCTCACATTGGTTTGCGGACGTCGGAAGTTTGCAGGGCTCCTGCCGCGAGATTAAATGACGCCGCGCCAAAATGCTATGTTTTCATGGGGGATAGTGTTGGCAGGTCGGAAGTACTGGGTTGGTCTGGATACCGGAGTTGCGGAAACAGCAGTGTGCCTTATCGACGAATTCGGTGAAGTCCTATTCGAAGGAAAACGGGAAACGAACGCCGGCCAGATAAAGGATATCCTGCGCCCCTTTGGTGTCGAAGCGGTGCAGCGCATTACCATCGAAGCGGGTGTCGGCACCCACATGGTGCGAGAACTCCAGGCTCAGGGGTTTCCTGTCTATGTCGCAGAGGTTCGTCGTGCCTCCAAGTTCCTCGCCATCCGGCGTCAGAAGACTGATTCCAATGATGCAAGAGGGCTTGCCGAGCTTGGCCGAGTGGGCCGCACCATCGGGGCAGAGGTATTCGTAAAGCCGCTCGACTGTCAGAACCTGCGCAGCCTCCTCAATGTCCGCAAGAACCTCATTCAGCAGCGCATGAAGATCGACGCCCTGGTTCAGTCCATCGTCCGCCTGCACGGAGGAAAGCTGAAGACGAGCAGCGGTGTTGGCAAACTCGCCAGCGGCATCGAAGATCAGCTGGAAGTTCTGCGGGCGGACGGTCTCGATGTCGATGCCGATGTCCGGCCGCTCATTTCGATCGCGGAAAACCTTCGTTCGCATATCACAGGGATGGACAAGCGGCTCCGTGCGGCAGCTCTTGCTCATCCAGTCTGTTCGAACCTCATGACCGTCCCTGGCGTCGGTCCAATCACCGCCTTGTCCTTTTACAGCGCCATCGGCGATCCATCGCGCTTTCAGCGAACCCGCGATGTAGGCCCCTACTTCGGTTTAACCCCCTCAATCCATCAGTCGGGCGTTCTCGCCCGGGTCGGCCGGATCAGCAGGTTCGGTAGCAAGCTCACGCGGACCCACTTGGTTTCGGCTGCCACCGTCTTGCTGTGCTCGACAAAGGCAGAAAGCGCATTGCAGGCATGGGGGCTGGCACTGAGGAAGAAAGTAGGATTGTCGAAGGCCAGGGTTGCTGTGGCTCGAAAGCTGGCGGTCGTCATGCTTCACATGTGGAAGTCTGGATCTTCCTTTGACCCGGCTCGCACATGATAAGTTCCTCCTGACGGAGGGGCAGGCCTGGACCCCGCATCGTTTTCTGGGGTTCTCACCCCGGCGTAGGTAATTGGGCCAGGCCTGCCGATTGCATCGCAAGGTTTATGACTTTCGAGCTTTACCAAGTCTGGCTTAGCGGAAGCGGAAGCTTGTAAACCCGTCTATGCCCGGGGACGGCGCTGAGGGCGGATCGTGTGAGACTTGGAGGGGCAACCCGGAACGTTGCAGGAACGAATTTTTGCGGGCCTTTCGGTCCCTTGCCCGACGCAGGTTTCTACTTTTGTTCACGGCTATAGAATGGCGGAAATCCGCCATTTTTGTAAGTTTCGAGTCCCTGATTTGGACTCGAACCTCTAGGCCACATTGAATTGCGGGCCTTCCTGCGGGCCTTCGCCAAAACCACATCGTCTATGTTACTATTATACCACATAAAATATAATAAGATGTGAGTCCTCTTCTGGCACCATTTCAACCGCTATGGCGATGCGCGGCCGTGTGACCGTGCCTCACCGCCGTTGCTCGGTGCCGCACTTGTCATCGTGGCCCGCCAGCAAGGGGTAGGGGTTGATCGCACGCGTTTTTTCCCACCATTTGCGGGCCGGATCGGTGGCGAGGACGGCGAAGTGGAGGTGCGGGGCGGCGGGGTTGGCGTTGCCGGTGTAGCCGACGGTTCCGACCGCTGCGCCCTGGCGCAGCGCCTGGCCTTCGCGCAGGCCGGGCGCGTAGGCGTCGAGGTGGGCGTAGTAGTGGATCGCACGGCCGTCCACCAGGCGGACGTAGACGGTCTTGCCTCCGGCCTTCGACAGGAACAGCTTCTCGACCGTGCCCGCGGCGGCGGCGAGGACCGGTGTTCCGGTCGGCGCCATGATGTCGATGGCATCGTGCGGATGGCCGCCGGAGCGGGCCTGGCTGAAAGTGTCGGCCAGTTGCCGGGCTTGCACGCCCTGAACCGGCACGATCAGGCCAGACGGCCTCAGGCAGGGCTGTGCCGATCGCTCCGGCGGTGACAGCGGGCGAGGCGGGCCCGGCCGCAGCGCGGCGAGGCCGCCGGCCGGATCGAACCGCAAGGCCGCGAAGATCATGGCCACGACCAGAAGGGCCGCGACAACCAGCCATTTCCAGGCGCCGGCCGGGCCCGCTCGCATATCACGCCTCGAACAACACCCGGGTGCCCGACGAGACCATCTGCGCCAGCCGGGCCACGTCCCAGTTGGTCAGGCGCACGCAGCCGTGGCTTTGGGCGCGGCCGATGGTCTGGGGTTCGGGCGTCCCGTGGATCCCGTAGTGCTCTTTGCTGAGATCGATCCAGGCGACCCCGACCGGGCCGTTGGGGCCGGGAGGAAGCAGGTGCTTGGCATCACTGTCGGACACGTCCCAGAACAGTTCGGGATTGTAGTGGAACGGCGGGTTGTAGGACGTGCCGAGCACTTTCCATTCGCCCAGCGGCAGCGGATCGCGGCTCGATCCCATCGTCGCGGTGAACATGCCGACCAGCTTGTCGGCGGCGTCATAGACCTTGAGCGTGCCCTTGGACTTGCTGACGACGATGCGGTCGGCCCTGGGCTGTTGCGATCCGACCCCCAGCATGGTCAGCGTCGCGCGCCACTTCGGGTCCTTGACCCGCGCTGCCTCGATCCGGTCGCCGCCGACGTTCGGAACCCTTATCTTCTGGCCGGCACGGAATCGGGGGGCGGGCGCGTCGCTCGCCTTGGGGGAGGGTGACGGGGCGGGGGTGCTCCCGATCAACTGCGGGTTCAGCGCCGCCAGCGTTTCGGTGGTGGTATGGAACCGTTCGGCCAGCTTTTCGTCGAGCGTCTCATAGCTCATCGCCGGCAGCTTTGCCTGTCGTGCCGGATCGTCGGGCAGCGGGCCGAAGGGGCCGCGGGCGAACCCTTCGGCGATCGTCACCACCCGCGTCGCCGGGATGTTGGCCCATGGCGAGAGCGCTTGCCTTGTCGCCTCGTCGAGCGTGCCGGTCACCTCGAGCGCGTTGGCTTCCTGAAACCCCATGAGGGCGTTGCGGGTCGACAGACCTTCCTTGCCGTCCACCACGCCGGGGGTGAAGCCCAGCCGGTCGAGCACCACCTGCATCTGCATAACCGGCCGGGGCCGATCGTCGGCGAGGGCGGGGGGGAGGGCCTTTCCACGGTCGAGGTCGTGCGCGGCCATGGGGTCCGTGGCCGCGTCCGAGACCGCTGCGGCGGCAGGGCCGTCTTCCTGTCGGGAGCCGGTGGGATCCATGTTGCAGGCCGGCACCGTCACGAGCAGCAGTGCCAGGAGCGGGGATAGCCTTGCATCGGAGAGAGCGTGCCGGGCCTGGGTGGTCTTTTTCATGACAAGGGAAACGGCGGCCTGGAGGCTTCGTTCCCGCGCCGCCGGTCCGCAACGCGTCCAAGGGTTCCTACGCGGGAACTCCTGTCAGGCGCGTGCATTTCTCGGGAAAGCCGCAATCCAACAGGAGCATCACAATGGCTACCGCACGCCCCGCCGACGCGATCGCCTTGCTCAAGGCCGATCACCGCAAGGTGGAGGAACTGTTCGAAAAGTTCGAATCCGCGCGCGACAGCGCCAAGGGGAAGATCGCGCAACAGATTTGCAACGAGTTGAAGATCCACACCGCCATCGAGGAGGAGATCTTCTATCCCGCGCTCAAGGGCCAGATCGAAACCGAGACGCTGACCGAAGCCTACGTGGAGCACGACGGGGCCAAAGTGCTGGTGAACGACATCATGGCCGGCACGCCGGACGACGAGTTCTACGATGCCAAGGTCACGGTCCTGTCCGAAGAGATCAAGCATCACGTCCACGAGGAAGAGGCGCGGCAGGAAGGCATGTTCGCGCAGGCGCGCGAAGCCGGCGTCGACCTTGTGGCGCTGCGCGACCAAATGCTGGCCCGCAAGGAAGAACTGATGGGCCAGGTGGAGGCTGGCGGACTGCCGCCGGCCGAATTGCGCGTCGTCCATACCTGACGCATTGCCACCGGGAGCGGTGCGCTCCTTCGACGGCACGGGCCGCTTTCATAGGCGGTTCCGTGCCGTTCCGCGTGCCGTTCCGCCTGTGAGTGAGGGCTGTGTTGCATATGAGACACGCTCGCTCAAAAATATGCAATTATGCATATTGGACGCGCTGCCGGCCGGTTGCCTGCCCCCCGGGATTGATCTAGGGCCCGGCCCCGCAAACTAGAACACGTTATCGGGTTTCCCCGCATTCCATGCTGATCGACCCCTTCTCCAAGGGGCGGTTCCGGCTGCCCGATCGCGCGCCCTTTTTTCGAGTTGGGAGAACACCAATGAATTCCGCGAACATCACCAAGCTGGTCCTTCGGAACCGCGCCGCGCTGCTCGGCTGCTGCGCCGTCGTCGCGCTCGCGACCGGCGGCCAGGCGCTGGCGCAGGAGGCCGAGGCCGACTCGTTCGGTGTCACCGACATCGTCGTCACCGCGCAGAAGCGCGAGCAGAGCATGCAGGACGTGCCGGTGGCGATCACCGCGATCTCGTCGGAAGCGCTGCAGGTCAACCGCATCGAAAGCGTGATGGATCTCGGCGCGCAGGCGCCGAACCTGAACGTTCGGGCGACGGCCGGCGGCGTCGGCGTCCCGACTTTCACCATGCGCGGCTCGGTCACGTATGGGTCGGTCTCCGGCCAGGACCGCACGATCGCGATGTATCTGGACGGAGTCTACATGGGCAGCGCCTATGGCTCGGCGTTCGAGCTTCCCGACCTTGAGCGCATCGAAGTGCTGCGCGGGCCGCAGGGCACGCTGTTCGGCCGCAATTCCACCGCCGGCGCGATCAGCATCGTCACCAAGGATCCCAGCGGCGACTACGGTCTGCGCCAGCAGTTCACGTATGGCAACTACGATCAGTTCCGCTCCTCGACCCGCGTCGAGCTGCCGCAGGTCGGACCGTTCAGCGCCTCGATCAGCTACACGCACAATGAGCGGCGCGGCGACGTGCGGAACCTCGGCGCCGGCACGGTGTGGAACCGCGACGCGGCGGCGCCCACCTCGTGGCAGCACCGCATCTCGCAAGTCTCGCCCGAGTGGCTGGGCGGCAAGAACAGCGAATCGGTGTTCGGCGCGCTCAAGTTCGAACCCAGCGACACCTTCAAGATGGTCTACAAGTTCGACTGGAACGAGAACGTCTTCACCCCCGAAGCCAACTCGCTGGTCGCTTTCGTCCCGGCCTTCCTGGGCGCCTACGGCGCGACCGTGCAGGCGGTCCTCGACAGCTTCCCGGTGGCTTCGCCCGGCGCGCACCGCCCGAAGGCGGTGTCCAACCCCTGGACCACGCCGGGCCTGTCGAAGACCAAGGGCCACAACCTGACCGCGACCTACGTCGTCAGCGACAGCATTTCGATCAAGAACGTATTCGGCTATCGCACCAGCGGCGTGGTCGCCAATTCGGAAGTGGGCGGCTACGGCGCGATCCTGACTCCCGCCACGGCGGCACTGTTCGGTTTCCCCGCACTGGCGGGTTCGCCGTTCACGGTGTTCGGCACGCAGTCTGAATCGCATGTCAAGCAGTGGAGCGATGAACTGCAGGTCAACTACGATTCGGACCTGCTCACGCTCACCGCCGGCGGTATCTATTTCGATATCGAATCCACCGTCGGCCAGTCCGACGGCCTGTCGCAGGGCGTTTTCGCTCAACCGGTGTTCGGCGGCGTGCTTGCGGGCGGCCAGCGCAACCTCGCGTTCTTCGATGGCGTCTCCTATGCTGGCTACGTCCAGGCGGAAGTCCACGTCACCGAGCAGCTCGACCTGATCGGCGGCTATCGCCTGACCCGCGACGAGAAGAACGGGACGAGCTACGTCTTCGTCCCGGCGAAGGCAGCCACCGCAACCGACCCGGCGGCCCCGGCGCGGCAGGACGTTTACACCTTCGATTATCGCGACACGCGTTCGAGCTACATGCTGGGCGTCAACTACAAGGTCACCGACGACATCCTCGCCTATGCCAAGTACTCGACCGGCTACGTGTCGGGCGGCGCCGTGGCGAAGTACGGCTTCGATCCGGAGACGGTCAAGGCATGGGAAGCGGGCGTGAAGGCGGACTTCTTCGACCGTCGCCTGCGCGCCAACCTTGCGCTGTTCAAGGCGGACTACAAGGACCTTCAGGCCGTTTCGGGCGGCCGCTTCCTGCTGACGCCCGATCCCGACGTCGGCACGCTGATCCTTCGCGAAGGCGATCTCGACACCAAGGGCTTCGAGCTGGAGCTTACGGCGGCTCCGGTTCGCGGCCTGACGCTCAACGCCGCCGCGGGCTACACCGACTCCAAGCTGAAGAACGTGAACCCGCTGCTCCGGCCGGTGGGCAGCGTGCCGACGGTGCGGCCGAAGTGGACCTCCAACCTTTCGGCGCAGTATGACACGCAACCCCTGGTCGGCGACGCCTACCTGATGTTCCGCGTCGACGGCGCGTGGCGTTCCAAGTCGCGGCAGCTGGGCAACCCGATCAGCATGTATCCCGCCTCGTTCGGCCCGATCATCACCTCGGACGCGATGTGGCTGGTGAACGCGCGTGTCGCGTTGCGCGACTTCGACCTTGCCGGATCGAAGGCCGAACTCGCGGTGTGGGGCCGTAACCTTACGGACAGCGACAATCCCGGCCAGCCGATCGACTTCGCCTTCGCCGCGACCTCGACCTATCAGTCGGCACGGACCTATGGCGTCGACCTGACGTTCGAGTTCTGATTGAAGGACGCGCGCCGGCCGGGCGGATGTCCGGTCGGCCAGTCAGCAAAAAGCCCAGGCCCGCCATCGCGGGCCTGGGCTTTTTGCCATGAACTGTACGAGGGGTCCGGGCCGGTCAGGCTACCTTTTCGCCCTTCTTAAAGAAGCTCTTGCCCGCCTCCAGCGATTGCAGCAGCTCTTCGTGGCGAGCGTTGACCACGGTCTCCGGGTCCTTGCGGCGCGCGCTTTCGAACATCACCATCGGCGTCTTGCCGAGCCCTTCCAGGCCGCCCTTGGTCACTTCGTCCGGCTGGAACAGATGCTTGATGATGAAATCCTCGCCGGCGATCTCGCGGCGGAAGAACGGGGTGTCCATCGCCGGCGCGATGACGCAGACGATCTCGACCCCCGTGCCGATCAGCTCGCCCCACAGCCCTTCGACCAGGACCAGTTCGAACCCCTTGGTGGCCGAATACATCGAGAGATAGGGCGTGCCGCCAAGACCGCCGCCCGAGGACATCACCACGATCCCGCCGCTGCCCCGCGCGATGAAGCGATTGCCGAAGCCGTGGACCGCCTCGGTCAGGGTGCGCACGTTCATGCTGGCCAGCCGGTGCCAGCGCTCGACGGGTTCCTTGAAGAAATGCGCCCCGGTGCCGTCGCATCCCGCGTTGGATACGTAGATGCCGACATCGATGTCGGCCGCCGCGTCCAGCATGTTGCGGGCGGCGTCCGGCTGCATCAGATCCTGCACGAGGGTGCGGGTCTCGACATTGTACGCGGCGCGCAAATCGCTTGCCAAGGCATCGAGAACCTCGGCCCGGCGCGCGACGAGCATGATGTTGATGCCGACGCTGGCCAAGTGGCGCGCATAGGCTTCTCCGGTGCCGTCCGATCCTCCTGCTATCACGGCCCACGGGCCGTACTTCTGCTTCGTCGCCTCGGGGTCGAGATCGAGCGTCAATATATCGGACAAGGCATCCTCCATCG
>DATEEP010000049.1:0-3056 GCA_035281095.1 Novosphingobium sp.
GCGCCGCGTTCGATGACATAGATGGCGCGCGAGTGCGGACGGAAGACGGCTGGTGGCTGCTGCGGGCCTCCAACACCCAGGCGGACCTGGTCGGCCGCGCGGAAGCGAGCGAGCCCGAAGCGCTGGATCGACTGGTGGCGCGATTGCATTCGCAGTTGCGTGATTCGGGCGTGATTTGAAGGCGGGAAATCAAAGGTCTGACAGCGATGTCAGAAAATAGGCGACAGGGGATCATAAATTTTCTCCCACTTTCCCTTACGTAAAGCTCCCCAGTCGAGTGCGGTTGCAGAAAACGCAATCGGTCATCAGTTTTTCGCATTTGCGACGATGGCCGTTGCACCGCAAAAGGAGCGGGCCTTTCAGGCATCCTCTCCTAAAAACTTATACAGCCGTCCTTCGGGACGGCTTTTTTTTGCCCTTCTTAATCTGCCGCTTCGTTTCATAACGAACCGGAAATTAACCATGTGCCTGATAGGCCAACGGCGTGATGCGGTGCTTTCCCGCCGGAGAGCGGCCGCCGATCTGTTCAGAGAGGATTTTTGTCATGCGTTTCAGCCGTCCCGCCATCGCCAGCCTGCTGCTTGCGGGAATGATGGCGGTTCCTCTTCCGGCGCTTGCTGGCGGCTTCTACCTGCAGGAACAGTCGCCCAAGGAGACCGGCCGGGCCTTGTCCGGTGGCGCTGCGGCGGCGGATGATCCATCGACCGTCTATTTCAATCCCGCCGGGATGACGCAACTGCCGGGAATCCAGACCTCCGCGGGCGCCGTTCTGCTGTTCCCGTCAACGCAGCAGAAAAATCGCGGCACGACGCGCACGCCGCCACCTTCTGGCCCGTTCTCCGTGCCGGTCACGCTGCCTGTCACCGGCGGATCGGGCGGCGATCCCTTTGACAGTATGACGCCGGTGCCCAGCTTCTACGCCACCGCGCAACTGACAGACCGTCTTTGGCTCGGCCTCGCCGTCGCCGCGCCGTTCGGGCTGAAGCTCGACTATGACGCCGATTTCTTCGGTCGCTACGACTCGTTGCATACCGACCTCAAGACCTACAATGTCCAGCCTTCCGCCGCTTATCGGCTGACCGACGCATTGTCGGTCGGTGGCGGCGTCGACCTTCAATATGCCAAGGTGACGCTGACCAACGCGCTTCCCAACCTCTCGCCGGCGGCAGCGGACGGCCTCGCCCGGATCAAGGGCGATGATCTGTCGATCGGCTGGAATGCCGGCCTTTTCTACACCAGCGGCGGCACCAACTGGGGCATCCACTATCGTTCGGGCATGAAGCACCGGATCGAGGGCAGCGCGACCCTGTCGCACCTGTCCGGACCGCTCCAGCTGTTCAACGGAACGACCCACGCGACCGCGCCGCTCAACCTCCCCGACATCGTGACCGTCAGCATGACGCGCCGCCTGACGCCACAGGCCCGCGCGATGCTGACGGCGCGCTGGTACAATTGGTCCGTGTTCCAGGACATTTCCATCACGTCCGGCACCGGAACCTCCGTGAAGGAACTTCATTATCGCGACAGCTACAGCGTCAGCGCCGGCGGCGAATATGATGTCAGCCGAGCCCTCACCCTGCGCGCGGGCACGATGTTCGACCGCACGCCGACCAATCCGCAATATCTGACCACCCGCGTGCCAGACGGCGATCGCGTATGGCTGTCCGGCGGCGCGACCTGGAACATGGCCTCGGCCCTCGCCCTCAATCTCAGCTACGCGCATAATTTCGTAGGGAAGGCGAACCTTATCCGCACCGAAAACAGCTTGCTGACGACGATCACGACGCGCTCGCTCACCAGCGGCAATGCCGACCAGATCGCCGCATCGGTGACGGCGCGGTTTTAACTTCGCGTCCGAAGCACTATAGGGGCTCTTGTCACGCACGGAGCCCCTTTTTCATGTCCGACCACAATCCCGGCCTGCGCCCTTGGCGCGACATCGCCCGCCGGCAGAGCCGCCAGATCATGGTCGGCAATGTGCCGGTGGGGGGCGGCGCGCCGGTCACGGTCCAGACCATGACCAACACGCTGACCTCCGATCCCAGGGCGACGATCGACCAGATCCGCCGTTGCGAGGAGGCCGGCGTGGATATCATCCGCGTCTCCTGCCCCGATGAGGAATCGACCGCCGCGCTCAGGCAGATCGTTCGCGCCGCCCGTGTGCCGATCGTCGCCGACATTCATTTCCACTATAAGCGCGCGCTCGAAGCCGCCGATGCGGGCGCCGCCTGCCTGCGCATCAATCCCGGCAATATCGGCAGCGAAGCGCGCGTGAAGGAAGTTGTCGATGCCGCCAAGGCGAACAACTGTTCGATCCGTATCGGCGTCAATGCCGGCAGCCTGGAAAAGGACCTGCTCGAAAAATATGGCGAACCTTGCCCGGAGGCGCTGGTCGAAAGCGCGCTCGACCATATCAAGCTGCTGCAGGACCAGGATTTCCACGAATATAAGGTCGCGGTGAAGGCGAGCGACGTGTTCCTCGCCGTTGCCGCCTATATGCAGCTGGCCGAAGCGGTCGATTGCCCGCTGCACTTGGGGATTACCGAAGCCGGTGGCCTGATCGGCGGCACGGTGAAAAGCGCGATCGGCATCGGCAACCTGCTCTGGGCCGGGATCGGCGACACGATCCGCGTCTCTCTTTCCGCCGAACCGGAGGAGGAAGTGCGCGTCGGCTACGAGATATTGAAGTCGCTCGGCATCCGTACCCGTGGCGTCAAGGTCATTTCCTGCCCCAGCTGCGCACGGCAGGGTTTCGACGTCATCCGCACCGTGCAGGCGCTGGAGGAACGGCTCCAGCACATCAACACGCCGCTCTCGCTGTCCGTGCTTGGCTGCGTGGTGAATGGCCCCGGCGAAGCGCGCGAGACCGACATCGGCCTCACCGGCGGCGGTGCGGGCAAGCATATGGTCTATCTCTCCGGCCTCACCGACCACACGATCCAGGATGAAGGCATGATCGACCATATTGTCGGCCTGGTCGAAGCCAAGGCGGCTGAGATCGAGGCGGCGAAGCTGGAAGCGGAAACCACCGACGCGGGCCGGGCGGAAGCGGCGGA
>DATEEP010000050.1:0-2482 GCA_035281095.1 Novosphingobium sp.
CGTGGGCGACGACGACCAGTCCATCTATTCATGGCGCGGCGCAGAAGTCGCCAATATCCTACGGTTCGAAAAGGATTTTCCGGGCGCCAAGATCATCCGCCTCGAACAGAATTACCGCTCGACCCCCCATATCCTCGGCGCAGCGTCGGGCGTGATCGCGGAAAATGGCAATCGCCTCGGCAAGACTCTCTGGACCGACATCGACGTGGGTGAGAAGGTTCGCATCATCGGCGTCTGGGACGGCCCGGAGGAAGCCCGCCGCGTCGGCGACGAAATCGAATCGATCCAGCGCGGCGGCACCTCGCTGGATGAGGTCGCCATTCTCGTCCGCGCCCAGCACCAGACGCGCGAGTTCGAAGACCGCTTCATCCAGATCGGCATGCCCTATCGCATCGTCGGCGGCTTCCGCTTTTACGAGCGCGCCGAAATCCGCGATGCGCTGGCCTATCTGCGCCTCGTCAACCAGCCCGCTGATGACCTCGCCTTCGAGCGAATCGTCAACGTCCCCAAGCGCGGCCTCGGCGACAAGGCGGTCGAAAAGCTCCACCGCCTCGCCCGCGCGGAGGGCATTCCGCTGGCGCTCGCCGCCGCGCGTATCCTGGACACCGACGAGATGACCCCGCAGGCCCGCCGGTCCCTAGGCGCCTTCATCGGCGACCTCGCTCGCTGGCGCGACCGCGCGGCGCAGTTGCCTCATGCGGAACTCGCCCGGCAGATATTGGACGAAAGCGGCTACACCGCCATGCTCCAGGCTGAGCGCACCGCCGAAAGCGCGGGGCGGCTGGAAAATCTCAACGAACTCACCCGCGCCATGGAAGAATATGAGACGCTGGGCGCCTTCCTTGAGCATGTCTCGCTGGTCATGGACAATGAAGCGCAAGCGGACGAGCGCAAGGTCACGATCATGACCATCCACGCCGCCAAGGGGCTGGAGTTCGACACCGTGTTCCTCGCGGGCTGGGAAGAAGGCATTTTCCCCTCCCAGCGGGCACTGGACGAAGGCGGCCTTAACTCGCTGGAGGAAGAACGCCGCCTCGCCTATGTCGCGATCACCCGTGCGCGCAAGTTGTGCCTCATCCTCCACGCCGCCAACCGCCGCATTTACGGCCAGTGGACCAGTTCCATCCCCTCGCGCTTCGTGGGCGAACTGCCGCCCGAACATGTGGAGGAGGAAAGCAGCATGTCCGGCGGCGCCTCGCTCTGGCGCGCCAACTGGTCGGAACGCGCCGATCCCTTCGCCAATGTCCAGCGCGGCACGGGCAGAGGCCCCGGCTGGCAACGCGCCCAGCAAGGCGGCCAGTTCAGTCGTGAACCGGCGCGAATCGTCGAAGCGCGCGCCTCGGCCGTCTCGCTGGGGAACAAGGGCCGCGACGACATGAGCGTCGGCCTGCGCGTCTTCCACCAGAAATTCGGCTACGGCACCGTTGCGGAGATCGAAGGCAACAAGCTGGAGATCGACTTCGAAACAGCGGGGCGCAAGCGCGTCATGGACAGCTTCGTCCAACCGGCATCATAGGAGCTGCCGTTCGTTGACGCTGTGGAGCCGGGGGCGTAATCTTGTCGGGCAAGGCACCGCTCGAGCCCGGCATCGGGCGGAAAGGATGTCCGATGATCTGCAACGCAGTCCGCATAGGCTGGGCAAGGCGGCTGGCCTTCCCCCTGATGGCCCTTTCCCTGATCCATGCGCATGCCCTGTCCGCCCAATCCATGATCCTTCCTGAAGGGCTGACCATCTCTCTGGAGACGCGGCAGGATCTTTCCTCCAAATCGGCGAAGAAGGGCGACGTGGTCGACCTGGCGGTCGCCAAGGCGGTGACGATCGGCGGCGTGACCCTGATCGCCGCCGGCACGCCGGTCACGGGCGAAGTCGCGAGCGTTCGCGACAACGGCCTTCTCGGCCGATCGGGCAAGCTGGATATCCGTGTCAACACGGTGAAAGTCGGGCAGCAGGACGTGCCCGTGCGCGGCGACCGCAATGCCAAGGGGAGGTCGGGGACGCTCGGCTCGGTAGGCGCGGGGATCGTTTTCCTTCCCCTGGCCATCCTCGTGCGGGGCAAGGACGTCAAGCTGCCTGCGGGCACGACCTTCGAAGTCTATGTCGACAAGGAGGTTGCGATCGGCCCGACCATGCCGGCGGCCACGGCTCCCGAAGCGGCAGCTTCATCGCCGCCGTCCGAATCGAGGAGCATCAGAGCCATCGACCCGAACGATGCGCTCACGCCCTGAGGCTGGTACGTTGCAGCAGCCGGCCTGTGCAGGTCGATGCGCAGCAGAGTTGAACCGCAAGGCTCAAGCAAGCATGCGTTGTCGGATAGTACCCGCTTGCCCTCGCGAGCAGGATCATATTGGGGTGGTGGAGCCTAGCGGGATCGAACCGCTGACCTCCTGCATGCCATGCAGGCGCTCTCCCAGCTGAGCTAAGGCCCCATCGTTGCGCGGTATAGGAACCGCATCGCAATGAATCAGACCATGTCCGGCGTAC
>DATEEP010000051.1:0-6628 GCA_035281095.1 Novosphingobium sp.
GACTGCAGGTTAGCGTAGAAGATGATGTAGGAAAGCGGGCGACTACGTAGGCCAGACCAGTAGCATATTGAACGATGCCTTGAATGATGCCATACAAGGCGCTCTGAAATGCATCATTCGGGGAAATGAGATGGTTCATCCAATCCACGCCAGCGTGACGGCTAGTGTGACGGAACTCAAGCGTAACCCCATGGGCATTATGGCTGCTGGGAACGGGGGTGCCGTTGCGATCCTGAATCGTAATGAACCTGCCTTTTATTGTGTTCCAGCGGAAGAATACGAGGCGATTCTTGATCTGATCGAGGATGCCGAGTTGAATGCCCTCGCTGACTCACGGAGCGCGAGTCCTGAAATCGCCGTGTCGCTGGATGAGCTATAATCTGCGTTTTCGCGCGGAGGCCAAGAAGGAATGGGATGGGCTAGGCGCGACGATCCGCGCTCAATTTAAGAAGAAGCTTATTGAGAGGCTGGAAACCCCACATGTCCCTTCCGCCAAGCTCCACGGCTCCGCAAACCGATATAAGCTTAAGCTCCAATCAGTTGGCTATCGCTTGGTCTATGAGGTCCGAGACGCCGAACTTATCGTCAGTGTGGTTGCGGTAGAAAAACGGGAGAGGAGTGCTGTCTACCGGGATGCGGCAAAGAGGCAGTAGTTACTGCACTGCGCCATTTATTGCCGTTACCGCGCGAAACTTGAATTCCCGAAACCGGACACAGTCGGTAAGAGGCATAATGTCGCTCGACGTAAATGGACGTCTGCTCAATGCTTGAGCCCTTCACCAACGGCTCCTTCGTCCAGCTGTCGCGCCGTCACGGGCTGACGGCGCGACAGTTGCAAGTTCCCGCAATTCTCTCGGGAGCATTGCAACTGGCACCCTTCACGTCGACCTAGCCCTTGCCGACCCTGAAGATGAGCGCGGCGACCGCCGTCGGTGAGGTCCGAAGCTCGCGAGCCACGCGCATCGCGCTGCGCGCCGCATCGTTCCGGCACTCACCCGAGTCGGAACCGTCGGTGAACAGCACCATGCGATCGAGCATGTCACACGCCACACGGCTGGCGGTGCGCACCCGCTGCCCGAGCGCATCCCAGCCTGGCTCGGAGCGCAGGTCGAGGTCTCTCACATTGATCCTGACCGACGTAGTGTACAGGCGGATGGGGGCTCCGATCATGGACCGGCCGGTTACCTGCACATTCGGTGACGATACGATGATGTTGTCACCGTCATAGGTTTCGTCGGCCAGCGCCGCGACCGAGGGGTATGCTAACGCCAGCATCGCCAGCGTATTGATGATCAAATGTCTGGTCATGACTGCCTCCTGTCTCCATGCCGGCCGATGCGCTATGCTATCGAGAACCGGTAGTTTGGGCGCTTCCCAGCAACAATTTGACTACCACCTTGTTGGTTCGGGTACCGTGAAGCGGAACCAAATCCTCTCCAAAATTTGGCCCAAGCTGTGTCAAAATGCTTGAGAATCGGCCCCGATCAGCCGAAAATCTCAGGGCCACTTCGATCCGCTGTCCGCCCAGGACGAGGCGCGTGAACCGATGGGCTGCCCGAAATATCGGGCACCAGTTCCCCGGGATTGATCCCTCCTGAGCGCGAGCCGCGCGCATAGGAGGCGAACGCCAGCCAGCCATCGGCTACACCCTAATTGCACCAGGCTGACGGACGTGATCCTTGCGAGAGCGCAGGCGGGTTATATCGATTGGAAGATGCCCGTACCGCAGCCCAAATGATAAGCTTGCCCGACTCTCGCAGAGTCGACCCTAGCCCCGCCTCAACCCCTTCTGAGGCGGGGCCATCCAGTTTCGTACTTTTGTCTTTGAAGAAAGTGGGAAAAGCTGTGGTTTCCGCCTGATCACGCTCTTTGTGTGCGTACGGGCTGTCCAAAGATTGGCAAAGCAGCCGGATTTGTCTGGACGTGGCTGACCCGGTTGTTTTTTAAGCTGGGGGATGTTGGTGACGGGCGGAAATAGCAAGATCGGGGCAACATGAATGGCGGACGTCCTTGACGAACGCTGGCAAGTGGGAGACCTGACGATAGACGTCAGCGGTCGAGCGGTCGTTCGCGATGCTATTCCCATAACGTTGCCCCAACTTTCGTTCAAATTTCTGCTTGCGCTGGTCCGGGCGGCCCCGCGGCTCGTTTCCGCCGACGAGTTGATGGAGCAGGTCTGGGCCGGCATCTTTGTCAATTCCGAAACTGTGACCCAGCGGGCAAAGCTGTTACGCGACGCTCTGGGCGACGATCCAAAGCACCCGCGCTACTTCACCGTGCGTCGTGGCGCCGGTTATCAATTGATACCACCTGCGGTGCGGCTCGATGCAAAGGGAAACTCCCAGTCCGTCCCTGCCAATGGCCTGACCAGGCGTCGGAAATTCGCTCTGTGTGTGGCATCGCTCGGGCTGATCTCGCTCAGCGGGCTGACCGCGATCACAGTCTGGCCGGGCAGGCAGGAAGCGGCGCAAGGCGCGAGCCTTCGCGTTGCCGTACTGCCCTTCGATAATCTCAGCAGCGATCCTGCCGATGCCTATATTGCGCGCAGCATTCCCGAAATGGTCCTGAACCGGCTATCGTCGATCCGGGGGTTGACGGTGATCGCTCGCGAATCCGCCTTGATGAGTCCAGTTTCGGGCGTTCCGGCAAGGGAAGCCGGGCAACAGTTGAAGGCCGCCTACGTCGTCAAGGGGAGCATCCAGCGCACCGCCAACACGCTCAGGGTAACCTGTTTCGTCGTCGATACCGGCACCGGGGTGCGGCTGTGGTCGGAGCGCTTCGATTGGCCGGTCGAACGGCTCTACGCGCTGCAGGATCGCATAGCCGATCGTGTCGCCGCATCTCTTGAAGGCCGTACACGCGGCATCGGAGAACTTGCTCCCGCCGGAATTACGGCGCGCAATCCTGATGCCTACCTCGCATATCTCAAGGGCAAATCACTGCTCGGTCGGTTCACCGTTGCCGAAACCGATGCTGCTGCTGGGCAATTCGAGCGGGCTGTCAGGCTCGATCCCGAGTTTGCGCCCGCAATGGTTGCGCTCTTCGATGCGCGCATGCAGGAGGCCGACTTGCGCAGAGACGACCTAGGTCCCGTCCGCGAACGCTATCGGCCGCTGTTGGAGAAGGCCCGGCGGATCGATCCTGACGACGGCGAGGCCCTGTTCGCGCAGGCGATGTGGACGAATGTGCCACGGGACGAGAAGGCCGCGCTATTTCGCCGCGCCGTTACGCTCGATCCCAGCAACAGCCGGGGGCTTACCGCCTTTGCCCAGTTCCTTGGTGGCGGTCCCAATGGCGGCGCCTATGACGGCATCGGCGATGGCAATGTCACCCGTGACGGAGAAGGTGGTGTGGAACGCAAACAATTGCTCGACCGAGTTCTGGCCATCGATCCGCTCAACCCGCGCGCCCGTTTCATTGCCATCATGCAAAAGCTCGGCGAACTCACCCCCGAACAGATCGAGCGGGAACAGGTCCGTGCGCTTGAGTTGGATCCGGGGAACTATCCGCTGGCCAATCGCTATGCCTCGCGCCGTTGGATGTTCCATGGCGAGACGGCGGAGGCCATTGAGCGGACGGAACGGATCATTGGCACCGACCCCCAGAACCCATGGGGTCCGCATCACGCAGCCGCCTTCTATCTCGATGCGAACGACCTTGCCGCTGCGCGGGCGGTGGCGAACTCGACGCCGGCCTCTCGGGATTCGACCCGCGCTCTGCTCGCCCAGTATCAGGGGGGGTGGCGCAGCGCCGGAAGGGCGGCGCTCGGGCGCAGGGGGTTCCTGTTCAATCGCTTCCAGAATTGGTTGTGGGCGGAATCCGTGCGCGATTATGTCCTGCACACTGAACAGTTCGACCTCGGGGCCGAGGCGATCGCCTCGCGTTACGGATTCGATCTGCGCAATCCGCGCACCGATAGCCTGCCCCAGTCGACGGTCGCGCCGGTGCTGGGTAATATCCTGCTGGCGGCGGGAAAACGGCAGGCAGGGGAGAGGCTGCTCGCGCAGACGATTCAGTGGATCGACGACCATCCGCGTTATGGGCTGGTGGGGAATTACCGCATCAAAGCGGCATCATTGATGCTGCTTGGCGAGCGGAACCAGGCGCTGAGCGACCTTAAGGCCGCGATCGAAACCGGGCACGACATCCGCCACTGGTGGTATCTTGTCGAAAAGGACCCGATCTGGATGCCGGTACATAGCGATCCACGCTTCAAATCGATTGCCGAATACTGCCGTCAGGCGGCCCACATTCAGCGCGTCAAGCTGGATGCCCTGCGTCGGGCGGGAAAAGTACCGGCCAGGCAGGCTTCAGGTAGCACCTGATAAATGGGGAGCGCCGCATCAAGACAAAGCGGAGTGCGGGCATTGCGCGCTGCCTTCCTTATGGTGGCGACCTTGCCGATGCCCGCGCTTGCTGACGAGGATCGCACGACGATCATCGTAACCGCGCGCCGCCAGGAGGAACGAGAATCGGAAGTCCCTCTGGCCATCAGCCGGGTCGATTCCCGCGATATTGGGGCCGGCGCGATTTACAGTTTGCAATCACTGGCCGCGAGAGTGCCGGGCCTGTCCTTCGAGGCAGGTTGGGGCGGCTTCTTTTCCACCCCGGCCTTGCGCGGGCAGAACCAGCCCAACGTCCGTACGATCGACGGCGTGGGCATGTTCATCGACGGGGTCTACCAGGCCAATCGCGACGCCGTCGATGCCGAACCGCTTGATCTCGAACGCATCGAAGTCGTGCATGGACCGCAAAGCGCGCTGTTCGGCCACAGCAGCTTTTCGGGGCTGATCCACTTCATCCCCGCGCAGCCGACCGAAAGCCTTTATGTCAGTGCAATCACCGACATCGGCACCGACAAGCTCTTCGGCATGCGCGAGACGATTTCCGGCCCGGTCGGCACCCTGTTGAAGGCGCGGCTGGCGGCATCCTGGAGGTCCGAAGCGGGAACGCACGAGAATACCGCCCGGCCCGGTCAGCATCTTGGCAATTCGGAGCGTTTCGCCATCGCCGCCAGCCTTGCCACGCGCGACGGCAGTGGGCCGTTCGCCGCACGGATTTCGGCGCGCTACGGGAGGGGGCGATTGAACCTCCCGGCTACTTTCGCGCTCGATTACCGCAGCTACAATTGCGGTGGCCGTGCCCCCGGTTCCGGCGTCTGGAGCTATTTCTGCGGGAAGGCACCGACTGCCTCGCAAGTGTCGCTCTCTCCCGACATTCCCGACAGCCATAGCCGTAGCGGGCAGGTCGCGCTGCACCTGGCGCTTGATGCGGGTGGCGTCGAACTGCGATCCGATACCAGTTACTATCGCGCGGCGGCCGATGAGTTTCGCGATTTCGACGGCGACGCCGAGGGTGAGCTCTACGGCGTGTGCACAGCAGGGGTGAATTGCAGTGGCATTGGCAGCCTGACGATTCCGGTCGTCCGGCTGCAGCATGTTAATATGGTGTTGAAACGCTCGGTTTCGGCGCGGGAGCTCGCCCAGGAACTGCGCATTCGGAGAACAGGCGATAGTCGCTTCGGCTGGCAGATCGGCGGCACGATCTTCGAAACGCGGGTGCGAACCACAATGGCCTGGGGCGCCGCGCACGGTAACCTGGCGCTCAGCGAGCGGTTCAGCTCGCTCGTCCTGGCGAACCCGCAACGCGTCGGCGCGCCGGCGGTGATCAACTTTGCCCTCGTCGACGATCCCAATGCCAGCCAGGTCGTTCAGAGCGAAGTGGTGGAAGCCCGCAGGACCCTCGCGCTGTTCGTCACGGCCGATTACCGCCTGACCAAGGACCTGAGGCTTCGCGGCGAGGTTCGCACGACCTGGGAACGCCAGGTCATCGACAGCCGTCGGGCAAACTTCGCGCCCAGCTTCGGCACCAGCCTTGGTGAACGGAACTTCCACGATATCACCCCGCGTTTCAGCCTCGACTGGCGCCCGGCGAAAGGAGCGCTGTTCTACGCCTCCTACGCCAAGGGCTCTCGCTCGGGGGGGATCAATACGATCCCCAACCTCTTGGCCGACAAGCAAAGCTTCGAGCCCGAGACCAACTGGACAGCGGAACTGGGGGGTAAATATTCGGGTTCCGGCTTTGTCCGCATGGTTCACGCATCGATCTACGACATCGACTGGCGCAACACCCAGATCCTCGGCCTGGCGTCAACGCCCGGCGTTAACGCGCTGATCGTGCGCAACACCCGAGGTGTGCGTACCCGAGGTATCGAGATCGGCGCAGAACTGGCACCCGCGCCATGGCTGCAACTCGATTTCGCCTACAGCCATTCCCTTCCGCGCTTCAAGGGGGGCAGCGAGGATCCTGGCGGGAGCGCCTTTTGCGGGCTGGCGCCGGGCGTGACCACATCGAGCTTCTGCACGATCCGTCGAAGCCTGATCAATCCGGGTCAATCGGTTCCCGACGTCTCGGGAAACCGCCTGGCCCGCGCTGTGGAAACCAGTTGGACAGCGGGACTGACCGTGTCGCCGCCTCTGCGGATATTATGTTGATTGCCGTTGAGAGTTGACCCGGGATTTCCACCGAGAAGTGACCCGCCTGATGGTTATGTTTCGGATGTCATATGTGGGTCAAGGTGCGGGTTTCTCCTTTCTGGGTTTGGCCTGGTGGGCGGAGCTGTTTTTGA
>DATEEP010000052.1:0-17070 GCA_035281095.1 Novosphingobium sp.
AGCAGGTTGTCGATCAGTCCGATCACGAAGAAGCCGCACAGCGTCAGGATCACGCCTTCGGTGACGGAGCCGGTGGCGAGGAGGTAGATCGCGACCGGTACCCACACGATGCCCGTGCCGACCGCCGGAAACAGCGAGAACAGCGCCATCAGCAGGCCCCACAAAAGCGGCGCCTCGATTCCCAGCATCCAGAAGATCAGTCCGCCGACCAGGCCCTGCACGATCGCGACCACGAACGTCCCCTTGATCGTCGCGCGTACGACCACCACGAAATGGCGGATGAGATCGTCCCGCAATTCGGGCCGCAAAGGGATTGCGGCGCGGACCTTGCGGCCAATCTCCCTGCCGTCGCGCAGCAGGAAGAAGGTGAGGTAGAGCATCACGCCGAGCGCTGCTAGCAGTTCGAGAGCGCCCTGCCCGAACAGCAGCGCGCGGGCGGCGATGCTCTGGAGTACCGACGTGACGCTGGCGCCCAGCATTTCGCGCGCGGTGTCGAGGTCGGTCAGACCGCTCGATCGCAGCATCTGGTCGGCCCACGGCGGGAGCGTGCCGCGCACCTGGACGAACAGCCCCGCCAGGTCGAGCTTGCCGGTCTGAAGCTGGACATAAAGAGCCGCGGCTTCCTGCACCAGCGCCACGCCGAGCAGGATCGCGGGGGCGACGATGAGCAGCAGGATCAGCAGCAGCGTCAGCGCCGCCGCCAAGTTGCGATGGCCGCCAAGCCGGCCGACCAGCACCTCATAGGGCGGTTTGAACAGGATGCCGGCGATCAAACCCCACAGAATCGCGCCGAAGAACGGCCAGATCAGCCAGGCGAACGCGATCGAAATCAGCAGGACGAGGAATAGGAAAGCGCCATCCTCGAAACGGCGCTGGCTGTGATCGGGCTCTTTGGTGTCCATTGCGTTCGAATATCGTTCCGGCAGCCGCAAGAAAATCGAAATCGCGCCTGTCGAACGGAGGGGCCGACTCTGGCCTCGCCGGGCCATCTCGTTTACCCCCTGTCTCGAAGGATGCGAAGGACAGTCGATGAAGAGCCTAACCCATCTCGATGCAGAGGGCCATGCGCGCATGGTCGACGTCGGCGGCAAGCCGGAAACGCCGCGCGTCGCCATCGCTTCCGGCCGCATCCGGATGAGCGCGGCGGCCGTCGAAGCGGTGCGCGAGGGTAACGCGCCCAAGGGTGACGTTCTCGGCACCGCGCGCATCGCCGGGATCATGGCGGCAAAGCGCACGGCCGACCTGATCCCGATGTGTCACCCGCTGGGGCTGGAAGCGGTCGGCGTGGAGTTCGCATTCCTGGATGACGGCGTGCGGGCCACCGCCACCGCCTCCCTGACCGGCCGCACCGGCGTCGAAATGGAGGCGATGACCGCGACCATGGTGGCGCTGCTGACGATCTACGACATGGCCAAGGCGATCGACAAGGCGATGGTCATCGACGACGTCCGCCTGGTTGAGAAGCGCGGTGGCAAGTCCGGCGTGTGGCGCGCGCCGGGGATCGAAAGTTCCGGCGGATGAGCCTGCCCCAGCCACTGCCGCTGGAAGAGGCGCAGCAGCGCCTGCTCGCCCTGGTCGAGCCGCTGCCGATTCAGCACGTCGATGTCGAAGGAGCGCTGGGCCGCTATCTTGCGGCGCCCCTGCTGGCGCGGCGCACCAATCCCGGGGCGGACACTTCCGCGATGGACGGATACGCCGTTCGTTCGGACGATCTCGACGGGCCGTGGCGGGTCGTGGGCGAAAGCGCCGCTGGCCATCCGTGCGAGCGGACGATCCGCGCCGGGGAGGCCGCGCGGATATCGACCGGGGCTGCCTTGCCGCCGGGGAGCGATACCGTCATTCTTCAGGAGGACGTCAGTCGGGAAGGCGATCAGGTCAGCCTGACGGGAGAGCTTCCGCGCCCGGCGAACAAGCATATCCGCCTCAAAGGCATGGATGTCGCCGAGGGCCATGAAATCCTCCGCGCGGGCATCCGGCTCGGGCCGGCGCAGGTCGCGCTGGCGATCTCGGCGGGCCACCGGCACGTACCGGTCCGCCGTATGCCGCGCATCGCCATCCTCGACAGCGGCGACGAACTGGCGAGCTCGGTCGAGGATTGCGCCTCGCACCAGATCCCGGCCAGCAACGGCGCCATGCTCGCTGCAATGGCAGCGGCCCTCCCCTGCGAGACAATTCGCCTCGGCCCGGTCGCCGACGATATCGATGCTCTGACGCAAGCGCTCTCGCGTGCCGAGGACGCGGACTTCATCGTTACCAGCGGCGGGGCATCGGTGGGCGACCATGACCTGCTCCGACCTGCGCTGGAGCGCTGGGGCGCCCGGATCGATTTCTGGCGTGTGGCGATCAAGCCAGGCAAACCGCTGCTGGTCGCCAACCGGACAAGCGGCGGCCGCCGTCAGCTCGTGCTCGGACTTCCCGGAAACCCGGTCTCCAGCCACGTCACCGCATACTTGTTCCTGCTGCCGATGATCCGTCGCTTTCTTGGTGCGACGGAGGCAATGCCCCGCCGCATCCGCACCACGCTGGGGGCTCCGGTCGGGGCCAATGGTGCCCGCCGAACGTTCCTGCGCGCGCATTGGGACGGCGAAATCGTCATTCCCAATGCCCTGCAGGATAGCGGCGCGCTTTCACCGCTGGCGGCGAGCAACGTGCTGATCGATCGGCCCGCCCACTCGCCAGCTGCCCAAGCGGGAGACAGCGTCGTCGTGTTCTTGCTCCAGAATGGGGGCGTCGCTTGACAAAGTCCTGAATTGTTGCTTACATGTTCCTCATGTGTTCCTTAGTGGTGATCAGGGAGATTGGGCATGTTGACGCGAAAGCAGCATGAGTTGCTTCGGTTCATCCAGATCAGGCTTGAAGACACCGGCATCTCGCCCAGCTTCGAAGAGATGAAGGATGCGCTCGATCTCAAATCCAAGTCCGGGGTTCACCGCTTGATTTCCGCGTTGGAAGAGCGCGGCTTCATTCGTCGTTTGCCCAACCGCGCCCGGGCGCTGGAGGTGATACGCCAGCCCGAAGACGCGACGGCGCCGCGCGGAAGTACCCAGGCACAGGCGGCCCCGGCGCTCGGGCCGCAGGCGGCGGGCCGTAATTCCTCGGGCGTCTCGGCGAATGCCTTTGCCGGTCGGGGCGTGATCAACGGTCGGCCTTCCGCCGCCAATGACGTGATCGAAATTCCGCTTCATGGCCGGATCGCGGCAGGCGTTCCGATCGAAGCTTTCGAGGGGCAGACGATGCTGCCGGTCCCCGCGGCGCTGCTGGGTGCGGGCGACCATTACGCTCTGGAAGTATCGGGCGACTCGATGATCGAGGCCGGCATTCTCGATGGCGACTTTGCCCTGGTGAAGCGTACCGACACTGCGCGCGACGGGGAGATCGTCGTGGCGCTCGTCAGGGGCGAGGAAGCGACGCTCAAATATTTGCGGCGCCAGAACGGCATGGTCTGCCTCGACCCGGCCAATTCCGCCTACGAGCCGCAAATATACCCGCCGGGCGAGGTGGTCGTGCAGGGCAAGCTTGCGGGACTGCTGCGCCGCTATCACTAAGATCGATCGCTTCGGGCGGTCATTCGGACCTGTCGTACGGCCCGGCCGCAGCCGATCCCTTGAAGCCCGTCATCGCGGCCGAGGCAGCGACTGGGCGGGTATAGGTGCCGGCGTCGGGCGCAGTTCGGTGCCTTGGCTCGCGCACGCGGTTGCGGCTCTCTTCGCGGCGCCACCAACCATGGTCCCCCTGCCCGTCGGCCACGGTCGCCACGGTTTTGCGATCGAGATCGATCGCGAGGCCGCCGGTTCCCGAGAGCATGTGGCGATCCGCTTTCAGCCATGAAGGGTGGCAGCTTCCCGGCAGCCAGCGCCCGGCGATGACGATGTCGGCGCGGTCGCAGGCTGCCGTGAGCGCGCGCGCCGGCACCCGGTCGCGTCCTCGCGCGATCAGGATATGCCATGTGCGTTTCGTCGCATTCCCGTCGGCTCGATCCCGGCGTTCCAGGGTGACAGCGCAGAAATCCCGGCTGCAGCGTGCGCCGGGCCAATCTTCGATGGTGACGGCCGGTCCGTCGGCGCCCGCGAGTTCGGCAAGGTTTTCACGCGCATAGTCGCTGCGGCTTGCCCGAAGGATCAGAAGCTTTCCGCCGCTCTCGGCTCCCATGATGCCGACATGCCGCCCATCACCTGAGACAAGGATGTCCGGAGGCTCGACCGTCGCGAGGTGGGCGACGCCCAAGCTGGCGGGAATGAGACCGAGCCATCGTACACTTTTCCGCCAGAGCGCTATCCACAAACCGCCGACGACAAAGAGGATGAACCCCGCCGTTCCCATCGCCGGCATGTGCGTGACCGCGCCGGGCCTCGCGGCGAACCAGTGTGCCATCGCCAGCATCGCGTCGATGGCCTTGCCGGCGAGCCACCACATCGGTGCTCCGGCGCCTGCCAAGTCCAGGGTCAGCGCGGCTGCGATCAGCGGCATGATCACGATCGTCGTCAGCGGGATGGCGATGACGTTGGCGAGCGCGCCGTACACGCCGGCGCGATGGAAGTGATAGAGCCCCATCGGCATCAGCGCGATCTCGATCACCACACCGGTCAGGAACAGCATCGTCAGGTTGCGCAGTTGCCGAAGCACCCAGGCCTCTTCGCGCCGCGCGAGGAAAGCGCGTGCCCGGCCGCTGCTGCCTACCGCGATCAGAGCGGCGACGGCGGCGAAGCTCATCTGGAAGCTTGGACCCACGATCGCCTCGGGCCAAAGAAGCAGGACGACGATCGCGGCAACGGCGAGCATGCGGAGCGAAAGCGCCTCGCGTCCCAATGCCAGTGCAGCCAGAACCAGCAGCGCGCCGATGCACGACCGCACGGTCGGAACCTCGGCGCCGGTCAGCAAGGTATAGGCTATCCCCGCCGATGCGCCGACACCGGCGGCGACGACCGGCAGCCGCACCCGAAGCGTCAGCCATGGCCATAGCGCCAGCAGGCGAAGGGCGAGGAAATAGGCGGTGGCGATCACGGCGCTGACATGCAGGCCGCTAATCGAGAGAAGATGCGCCAGGCCCGAATCGCGCATCGCGGCGATGTCGTCCTCGGCGATGCCGCCGCGATCGCCGCTCGCCAGTGTGGCGGCGATCGCCCCGCTCGAACCCGGCAACTGCTCGCGCACATGCCGCGCGAGGCGCAGCTGGACATCGGCCGTCAGGCCATCGCGTGGCGCAGGCCGGATAATCTGGACGGGCGCGATGGCGCTGCCCGTCGCAGAGAGCCCGGCGAACCACGCGGCGCGGGCGAAATCGTAGGCCCCCGGCAGCATGGGCGCCGCCGGGGGCATGAGCCGGGCGCGAACCCGCACCCTTGTCCTCTTGTCGACTCCGGGACGATCGAATTCGTCGGGAATGTTCAGGCGCACCCGGATCGCCTGCCCGGTATCGGGATCGCGGGTCGCGAGGATGACGCGGCTGCGGGCGTTGGCGGGCTGCTCCTCACGATCGAGGACGGTCGCGGTCAACCACGATACGCCAGGCCGATCGATGGCGGGCCGCCCGACCAGTGTCGACTTGGTCCACACCGTCGCGCAGCCAAGCGCCAGCACCAGCGGAACGATGACAAGCGCTTGACGCACATGGGAATAATCGCCTTCGCGCCGAACTGTCGAACCCGTCAAGGTTGTCGCCAGGCAAGCGGCGATCAGTGCAAGCCACTGCCAGCGGTTGTCCAGGCCGAACCACAGCGCAACGCCGGCGCCGAATGCAACGGCCAGCCAGGGCCCCCGGTCGAAGCCCGATTCAGCAAGAAATCGCTCCGCAAAACGCAGCGACGCATCCAACCCTCTCGACAAAAGGGCAAAGCTGCGCCTAGTGCGATGTTGCACTGCAGCGCCTTGCGGCGTCGCGTTAATGATATCACCCTCAAGCGTGGCTTGGCTCGCCATGCATACCATAGGACAGGAAGGGAACGGCAATGGCAAGCAGTGGCGTCAGCGGCGGGCAGGAGGGCACTCGCCCCTCGGCCTCTCCGGCTGTCGTGACGCGGTTTGCGCCGTCGCCTACCGGCTACCTTCACATCGGCGGCGCACGGACCGCGCTGTTCAATTGGCTGTTCGCGCGACGCCATGGCGGCAAGTACCTGTTACGGATCGAGGACACCGATCGGGAGCGCTCCACCGACGCGGCGGTCGCCGCGATCTTCGACGGGCTTGAATGGTTGGGCCTTGGGGGCGACGAGCCGGCCGTGCTGCAGTTCTCGCGGTCCAACCGCCATGCAGAGGTCGCGCGCAAGCTGCTGGACTCGGGCCACGCCTATCGCTGTTATCTGACCGCGGATGAACTGGCCGAGCGCCGGGCCCAGGCCCAGGCCGAGCGGCGACCGTTCCGGATCGACAGCGAATGGCGCGATGCCCTCGACGAGAACGCTCCGGGGGATCGGCCGTTCGTGGTGCGGATCAAGGCGCCGCGCGAAGGGGAAACCGTGATAGAGGACCTCGTGCAGGGCCGGGTTGCGGTGCAGAATCAGGAACTCGACGATTTCGTCATCCTGCGTTCCGACGGCACGCCGACGTACATGCTCGCCGTAGTGGTAGACGATCACGACATGGAGGTGACCCACGTCCTGCGGGGCGACGATCACCTCAACAACGCGTTCCGGCAGCTTGCGATCATCCGCGCGATGGAGTGGGAAGAGCCGCAATATGGCCACATCCCGCTGATTCACGGCGCGGACGGCGCCAAGCTGTCGAAGCGCCATGGCGCGCTGGGCGTGGATGCCTATCGTGATGAACTGGGCATCCTCCCCGAAGCCGTCTTCAACTACCTGCTGCGGCTCGGCTGGGGCCATGGCGACGACGAGGTCATCAGCCGCGAACAGGCGGTGGATTGGTTCGATATCGGAGGTGTCGGCAAGTCCCCGTCCCGCTTCGACCTTGCCAAGCTTCACAATCTGAACGGGCATTACTTGCGCGAGGCGGACGATGCGCGTCTCGCCGCGCTGGTTGCTCCGCGCATGGAGGCGGCGTCCGACCTCGATCTGCTGGCTCGCGCGATGCCGGTGCTGAAAGTCCGGGCCAAGGATCTGAACGAGCTGGCCGAAGGGGCCGCGTTCCTGTTTGCTTCCCGCCCGCTTTCCATCACCGAGAAGGCGCAGGCGCTGCTGACCGGGGAGGCGCGCGGCGTGCTGGGTGAAATCCACGCGAGGCTGGCCAGCGAATCGGAGTGGACAATCGAGGCTCTCGAAGCCAAGCTCAAGGCGATGGCGGTGGAGCTTGAGGTGGGGCTCGGCAAGCTAGCCCAGCCGCTGCGCGCGGCTTTGACGGGGCAGACGACATCGCCGGGAATTTTTGACGTACTGGTTCTGCTCGGCCGGGAGGAAAGTCTTGCGCGCATCGCCGCGCAGACCGACGCCCGGACCCCGGCGGAATCTTAGGTGTAAGGAGCAAGACAGGTGGGTGAACAGGCACGACTGAGCGCAGGTGGCAAGGAAGCCGAATACAGCGTTCTGCAAGGCAGCGTCGGACCGGACGTCATCGATATCCGCAAGCTTTATGCCGATACCGGCATGTTCACGTATGACCCCGGCTTCACCTCGACAGCCAGCTGCGAAAGCGCGCTGACCTACATCGATGGCGACGAAGGCGTATTGTTGCACCGAGGCTATCCGATCGGCCAATTGGCCGAGAATTCCAGTTTCATGGAAGTGTCGTACCTGCTGCTCAATGGCGAATTGCCGTCCAGGACCGAGCTCGACGACTTCAGCTACACGATCAGCCGCCACACCATGCTGCATGAGCAGTTGATGAGCTTCTACAAGGGCTTCCGGCGCGATGCGCACCCGATGGCGATCATGTGCGGCGTGGTCGGGGCGTTGTCTGCGTTCTATCACGATTCGACCGATATCTCGGACCCGCTGCACCGCAAGATCAGCTCTCACCGCCTGGTCGCCAAGATGCCGACGATCGCCGCGGCCGCGTACAAGTACTCGGTCGGCCAGCCGTTCCTCTATCCCGACAATTCGCTGTCCTATACGGGTAACTTCCTGCGCATGACCTTCGGCGTTCCGGCCGAGGAATACGAGGTGATCCCGGCGGTCGAGAAGGCGATGGACCGGATCTTCATCCTCCACGCCGACCACGAGCAGAACGCCTCGACCTCGACCGTGCGGCTTGCCGGATCGTCGGGCGCCAATCCGTTCGCCTGCATCGCGGCCGGCATCGCGTGCCTGTGGGGGCCGGCGCATGGCGGCGCCAACGAGGCGGCATTGGAAATGCTGCGCGAGATCGGGACGCCCGACAAGATCCCGCACTATATCGAGCGTGCCAAGGACAAGAACGATCCGTTCCGCCTGATGGGCTTCGGTCATCGCGTCTACAAGAACTATGATCCGCGCGCTACGGTGATGCAGAAGACCGTGCGCGAGGTGTTCGATGCGCTGAAGGTCAACGATCCGTTGTTCGAGACCGCCTTGCGGCTCGAGGAAATGGCGCTGAACGACCCCTATTTCATCGAGAAGAAACTGTTCCCGAACGTCGACTTCTATTCGGGCGTGATCCTTTCGGCGATCGGCTTCCCGACCACGATGTTCACGGTGCTGTTCGCGCTGGCGCGCACCGTCGGCTGGGTGGCGCAATGGAACGAGATGATCTCCGACCCCGGCCAGAAGATCGGTCGCCCGCGCCAGCTTTATACTGGCCCGCTGGAGCGCGATTATATCCCGCTCGAAAAGCGCTGATTTTCACGCTGATTCGGCACTTGCCGGTCATTGATAAGGGTGAAGTTCGCGAAGTCTGGCGCGGTGGGCTTGCCTGCCGCGTCGCACTCCCCTAACCGCGCGCCATGGATAGCGACGCCCGCCTCAAACGCCTGAAATTCCGTGCCTGGCACCGAGGAACGCGCGAGGCGGACTACGTGATCGGCGGCTTCTTCGACCGCTACAACGGCGAGTGGGGGGAAGCCGAGATCGCTTGGTTCGAGACCTTGCTCGAGGAGGATGATCCGAGGGTCATGGCCTGGGCGCTCGGCACCGAGCCGGTTCCCGCGCGTTTCACGGGCGATATGATGACCTCCCTCAAGAAGCTCGATTACGTCGAACTCCGGCGCTGACGGCCGCCTCTCGCTCGTCCGCATGACCGATTTCACCCGCATCCTGTCCGCCAAGACGCCGCTGACACTGGCCTCCGTGACTCGCGGCGCGCAGCCGCTGGTCATGGCCGATCTCGCTCGTGCTTCCACAGGCCGCGCCGTGTTCGTCGCGCAAAACGACGCGGCGATGAGCGCGGCGGCGGAAGCAGCGGCCTTCTTCGCTCCCGAACTGGACGTGATAGAGTTTCCCGCGTGGGACTGCCTGCCATATGATCGCGCGAGCCCTGCGTTGTCGGTCAGCGCGCGTCGCCTTTCGGCGCTCCATCGCTTGCAGGCCCAGCAACAAGGGCCACAGCTTCTCGTCACCACCGTCAACGCCGTGCTCCAGCGCGCGCTCACCCCCTTTCGCATCCGCGAATCGATCCGGTTGCTCAAACCCGGCATGGAAATCGGGCACGAGACTCTGACCGGATTGCTCCGCCGGCAGGGTTACATGCGGGCCGACACCGCGATCGACGCGGGCGACTTCGCCGTGCGCGGCTCGATCTTCGACATCGTGCCTTCCGGGCTCGACGGCGGGCTTCGGCTCGATTTCTTCGGCGACGAACTGGAAACGCTGCGGTTGTTCGATCCCAGCACTCAGCGATCGACCGGCACGGTGGAGCAGCATCTTTTGCTCCCCGCCAGCGAAGCGCTGCTCGATGAAGACACGGTCAAGCGCTTTCGCGGCCGCTATCGCGAGCAGTTCGGCGCCAAGGCGACCGAGGATCCGCTGTATCAGGCGGTCAGCGACGGGCGTCGGCTGGCGGGCATGGAGCACTGGCTGCCGCTTTTCGAAGAGCGTCTGGTGACGTTGTTCGATCATTTGTCGCCTGATGACACGGTCGTCGTCGACACGGCTGCCTTGGGTGCCGCCGCCGAGCGGCTGACCGACATCGCCGATTATTACACGGCCCGTACCGATACGAGCGGCAAGGCGCCGGGAAGCTACCGTCCGCTCAAACCCGATGGTCTCTATCTCGGCCGGGACGAATTCGACGAGAAGCTGGCGGGTTGGCCGGTTCACCGCGCCGACGCCTTCGCGCAGCCCGAGAGCGCCAAGGCCATCGACTTCGGTTTCTCCAACGCCCGCGATTTCGCGCCCGAGCGTGCGCGAAGCGAGAATGCCTACGAGGCGGCGGCCCAACACCTCCATGCCGTGGCCAAATCCGGGCGCAAGGCACTCGTCGCGACTTATTCGCAAGGAAGCCGCGCGCGCATCTCCGCGATCCTTGGTGAGGCGAAAGCCCCTGCTCCGGTGTTGGCCGACTCCTGGCAGGAGGCCTTGGGTCTTGCCGCGAAGGGAAGGCCGGCCGTGCTGGTGCTTCCGCTGGAGACCGGGTTCGCCAATGACGAGCTGGAGATCGTCACCGAGCAGGACATCCTCGGTGACCGCCTCGTGCGCCGCAAGAAGCGCAAGAAGGACGCCGACGCATTCCTTGCCGAGCTGTCGGCGCTGACCCCGGGCGACCTCGTGGTCCACATGGACCACGGCATCGGTCGCTACGAAGGGCTGCAGTCGATCCCCGTCGGCAAGAGCCCGCACGATTGTGTGATGCTGACTTATGCCGGCGGCGACAAGCTCTACATCCCGGTTGAGAATCTCGATGTTCTCTCGCGCTATGGCAGCGAGAGCGAGGGCGTCACGCTCGACAAGCTGGGCGGCGAGGCCTGGCAGAAGCGCCGTGCGCGCCTGAAGGAGCGTATCCGCGAGATCGCCGGCGAGCTGATGAAGACCGCCGCCGAGCGCGCGCTGCGGCAAGGTGCGGTGATGGTCGCGCCCGGCTCGGAGTACGACAAGTTCGCCGATGGCTTCCCGTGGCAGGAAACCGATGACCAGGAGCGCGCGATCGAGGACGTGCTGGGCGATCTGGCGGAAGGCAAGCCGATGGATCGCCTCGTCTGCGGCGACGTTGGCTTCGGCAAGACCGAGGTGGCGCTTCGTGCCGCCTTCGTCGCCGCGATGTCTGGCCAGCAGGTCGCGGTCGTCGCGCCGACCACACTGCTCGCCCGGCAGCACTTCAAGGGTTTCTTGCAGCGCTTCGCCGGGTTTCCGCTCAACGTCGGGCGGCTCTCTCGCCTGGTGCCCGATAGGGAGGCCAAGGAAACCCGCGCCGGCCTTGCCGACGGCACGATGGACGTGGTGATCGGCACGCACGCCATCTTATCGAAGACAATCAAGTTCAAACGCCTCGGCCTCGTCATTGTCGACGAGGAACAGCGTTTCGGCGTCACTCATAAGGAAAAGCTCAAGAAGCTGCGCGTCGATGTGCACGTCCTGACGCTCACCGCCACGCCGATCCCCCGTACGCTGCAGATGGCGATGTCGGGTCTGCGCGAGCTTTCGACCATCCAGACCCCGCCGGTCGACCGACTGGCGGTGCGCACTTATGTGATGGAATGGGACGACATGGTGATGCGCGAGGCGCTGCTGCGCGAGCATCATCGCGGCGGCCAGAGCTTCATCGTCGTCCCCCGCATCGCCGACATGCCCGAAGTCGAGGAATGGCTGCACAAGAACGTGCCGGAGATCAAGGCGGTCACCGCGCATGGGCAGATGTCGCCGAGCGAGGTCGAGGAGCGCATGGGTGCATTCTACGAGGGCAAGTTCGAAGTGCTGCTTTCAACCACCATCGTCGAATCGGGTCTCGATATCCCGAGCGCCAACACGATCATCATCCACCGTGCGGATCGCTTCGGCCTCGCCCAGCTCTACCAGCTACGCGGTCGCGTGGGACGGTCCAAGCTGCGTGCCTACGCCTATCTCACGTATCCGGGCGACACCACCCTGTCAGAAGTCGCCGAGAAACGGTTGAAGGTGCTGGGTGACCTCGATTCCCTCGGAGCCGGCTTCCAGCTTGCCAGCCACGATCTCGACATCCGCGGTGCCGGCAATCTTCTGGGTGACGAGCAGTCCGGCCACATCCGCGAAGTCGGCTTCGAACTGTACCAGTCAATGCTGGAAGACGCGATTCTTGCAGCACGCGCCGGCGGTACGGGGCTGGAGCGGGAAACCAATGGCCTAAGCCCGCAGATCACTGTCGATGCGCCGATCATGATCCCGGAGGACTACGTGCCCGACCTCGCCGTGCGCATGACGCTCTACCGGCGCCTGAATGACGCCGAGAACACCGCGGAGATCGAATCGCTTTCGGCCGAGATGATCGATCGCTTCGGCCCTCTCCCCGACGCGACCCAAAACCTCATGCGGCTGATCGAGATCAAGCGCCAGGCGATAGAGGCGCATATCGCTAAGATCGACGTCGGCGCACGCGGCGCGCTCGTCAGCTTCCACAACGACGCGTTCCCCAATCCTGAGGGTCTGATCGAATATGCCGCCAAGCGCGAAGGCACCATCAAGCTGCGGCCCGACAACCGCCTGCAGGTCAATCGCGCGTGGGGTGATCCGAAGTCGCGGCTGAACGGCTTGGTCCAGCTGACCAAGGGACTAAGCGCCATCGCGGCGAAGGCCTGATCATCACCGCCGGGGATCAAGCCCCGGACGCCGACGTTTGGGCTACCGCCAAGAATCTTTCGGCGCTCATCGGTTGGGCTCGCAGGAACCCTTGATAGAATGTGCAGCCCTCGGCCGCGATCAGCGCGCGCTGCGCTTCGCTCTCTACCCCTTCGACTATGACTTGAAGGTCGAGGGCCCCGGCCATTGCGACGATGGCGCGCAGAACCGCGAGGTCGCGCCTGTCGGTGGCGATGCCATCGACCATCGAGCGGTCGAGCTTGAGGTAATGCAGCGGCAGGATCTTGAGGTAGCGGAAGTTGCAGAACCCGGCGCCGAAATCGTCGAGCGCGATGCGGATGCCGGCCGCGGAGAACTCGGCCATCATCTCGGCCGCCTGTTCCACATCGTGAAGCAGTGCCTGTTCGGTTACTTCCAGCGTCAACCGGCGCGGTGGAAAGCCGCTTTCTCGCACCAGATCGAGCAGTTGCTGAACGTAGCTCCCGAATGCGAGGTCCGTCGGTGTGACGTTCAGCGAAAGGCGCACGTGGTCCGGCCAGCCTTGCGCCAACGTCAACGCGCGTCCCGCGATATGGCGTGAGAGCGGCGCGAGGTGGTCGGTCCGCTCGGCGATCGAAAACAGTGCTCTGGCACCGATCCGGCCAACCTCGGGGTGATCCCACCGCGCCAGCGCTTCGGCTCCCATCAGCCGGTCGTCCTCGACGCCACCACCCGACAGCGCGAACTGGGGCTGGAACAGTATCCCGATCTCGTCTCTGTCGATCGCGCCCAGGAGATCGGCTTCGAGCTGCGCGGCGGAGCGTCCGGGCGGAGCGACGCCACCCTTGCCGCCCTCCTCGGCCCACGCCAGCCGCTGTCCGCGCAGCTCCTGCGCGCGGTCGAGCGCTCGGCTGAGCCGGTCCAACATCGCATCAACCGCCTCTCGCGGCTGTCGTCGCAACAGGGCGATGCGTGGCGACAGCCGGACGACCCCCGCCGGCACCACAATGGGTCGCGACACCACGTCGGCCAGTTGCTCCGCGATCAGCTGCCAGCGCTCGCGGCTGCATGGCTCGCTTGCCGCGAGCATGAACTTGCCGCCGCCAGCGTGGGCTACGATCGATGGGTCCTCCAGCTCGCTCGCGGCGCAATGCTGCAACCGGGCCGCGACTTCGGCGAGCGCGCCGTCCCCGGACACCGCCCCGTATGCGAGGTTCACGGTGTCGAACCGACGCAGCCCCAGAAGCATCATATGCAGATCGCCGGTATGCGCGGGGGATGCGGCTTCGGCAATCCATTCGGCGATGCGCGCGCGCGCCGTCTCCATTCCCGGAAGTCCGATCAGGCGCCCGGTCAGGCCGGGCCGCAGCCCCCGCGATACTTCGTCCGAAAATTCCTGGTTGGCATTTTGCATCGCCGCAGCATAGCGGCAAAGCGCTTGCCAAAGTACAGAATTTGCGACAGCCGTTGCACCCGAAAGCGGCCGAAATCGAGACCGTGGGGACGAACTGTGAGCGGGAATCCGGGATTGGGACAGAAACTCGCGCTTCTGGTGTCGGACAGCGAAAAGGCGCAGGAGGGCTTCGAGCCGCTGCGCCGCGCCCACGACTGGGTGTCACCAGCGGAGGCCGACGTGGTGGTGGTGGTGGGTGGCGACGGATATCTGCTGCACACCTTGCACGAGATGCTGGACACTCATCGGGTGAAGCCCTGCTTCGGCCTGAACCTGGGGACTGTCGGCTTCCTGATGAACGGCCCGCACCACGAGGTGCCCATCGCCAGGCGAGTGGCCGAGGCGCACCGGGTTGCGGTGCGCCCGCTGGAAATGCGGGTGACGACCCAGGACGGCAGCGAACTGTGCTATTACGCGATCAACGAGGTCTCGCTGCTTCGCGAAACGCGCCAGACCGCCAAGCTGGAAGTCAAGGTCAATGGCCGTGTGCGGATGGAGGAACTGGCCGGTGACGGCGTGCTGGTGGCGACGCCCGCCGGTTCCACGGCTTACAACCTCTCCGCCAACGGTCCCATCCTGCCGCTGGGATCACGGCTGATGGCGCTGACGCCGATCAGCCCGTTCCGCCCGCGCCGTTGGCGGGGTGCGATCCTGCCGGACAGTGCGGAGGTGGAATTCCGCGTGCGCGAATCCAAGAAGCGGCCGGTTGCCGCGGTGGCCGACCAGAAGGAGGTCCGCGATGTCCGCGACGTCCGGATCACCGCCTCGGCGAAGAAGGAACTGACCCTGCTGTTTGACCCGGGGTTCAGTCTGGAAGAGCGTATCTTTGCGGAACAGTTTCAGGTTTAAGGTTCGGAATTTGCCACGCATGCCCGTTCCTGGGCTTGCCAACCTCTAACGCGCTGCTATACGCCCTCCCCTGCCCCGGAGACGGGGCTGCTCCCCGATAGCTCAGCGGTAGAGCATTCGACTGTTAATCGAATGGCCGTAGGTTCGAATCCTACTCGGGGAGCCAGATTTTGCGCTTAACGCGTTGAAAACTAGCGATAACTTTCCCAACATTGAAATTCGTTCCCACATCGGAACCCACAATGTGTGCCGATAGTGAGCGAATGGGAACGAATTATAGCGTTCGCACTAGGCGTGCGCGCCAACCCGTAGCGCATCATACCGATCAGCCACCCGGAGCCACATCGCAACCCCGGCGCGGTCGTCCTGGTCCGCCAGTCGCTTCACCTGCTCGGCAATGTATTGCTCTGCGTTCGCACCGTGGTGCTTCTTGACGGCCCATAGCTCGTGCTCGGCGGTAATCGTCATCGCAGCCAGGCCGCGAGACCATGAAGAGCAAGCGAGAACAGCCCGAGGCTGAGAGACCAAGTCTCAACCATGAAGGCCGAGCGCTGATCCAATCTCGCGGCATGCCTAGGGATATACAGCTCGCATCGGCCAGGTCGAGCGACTGGGAAATAGGAGTATTGCCGAAACTGCGCGATTGGATGACCCTGCGCGCGCACTCTGTATGGCGAACGGGCGCTGACTGATGCGAGACGAGATCAACGTGACGCTCTGGGAAGCCGACCTCATCGAGGCTTATCGCCCGATCCCGCGCCGCCAGCGCCTTTCCATCCTGATACTACTCTTGGCGACAACGCTGGCGCTGCTCATCGTCGGGTTGCTCATCCGCTTTCCAGCTGCCCGCGAAAGCCTCGTAACATCGCCCTTGGCCATGGGCCTGGTCGGCGCGATTATGCTGGCGGTCACCCTGGTCGTTGCCCTGCTGATCGTCGCCCCAGCACTGCGTCGACGTGCGGCACGTAATACGCTGGAAACTCACCCCGGCATGCGCGATCCAATCTCGTACTCTTTCGATTCTGAGCACTTCGCTGTGCGCTCCACCTACACACGGGCTGATTACCCTTGGACGCAGCTGTGGGATTGGCGCGAAACCGACAGTGTGCTGATCGTTCTGCCTACGCCTCGGAACTTTTATCTGGTGCCGAAACGCGATGTTCCGCCTGAGGTGCTTGCCCGCCTGCGTGAACGCTTGGGCCAAGTTCGGAAACGCGCTGGTTCAGCCCCGCCGTTTTGACGGCGCAACAATGGACACCAAGCCCGCCAGTTACAGGTTATCAAACGGTGTGGACCCAGTAGGTGGTGCTGATTGGCATAACGGGAAAGTGCGACCGCCCATGGCTCTCGCTCGCGGACAAAGGACACGTCGGCCGCTTCCCAGTCTCGTTCAGTACCGTTGCCATCGGACGCGCGTAGAGAAGATTCCGGCCGTTGGCTTCCCTTGGTCATCCCGCGCTGGTTTAAAGCGCGCCCGACTTCGGATCAGATAGCACGTGTGGTCATCAAGCAGGCCACCAGCGCTTTGGGTTATCCGGCAATTGGTAACGTGCCCCGCTGGATCGACATCAATATCTACCCCGACAACTTGGAGTCCCCTCATCAGCCAACTGGGCGTGTCCTTTGGCGTTGCCCATTTAGCGGGATTGTTTGCTGGAAGCGCGGGCTGAGCCCCTTTCGCATGCGCGGCCTCGCTGGCGAGCAGCATGACGGCCAGCGAAAGTGCGAGAGGGATTCGTGCGTGGCTCATGGCAGATGCCCTTTTAATCTCATTCATATGTCAAAATAGCGACCCATCACGCTCCGCTGGCCGCGCTTTCACCCACGGCCACCGTCCGATCAACCGCCCGCGCGTCCCCGCACGTCCGCACCAGCACCAGCGCTTTATCGGCCGGCGCCCGCATCCACAGGTGATAGTGCTCAGGCCGAAGGACTACCGGCATGCGATCATGCACGTCCGTCATCTGTGGGCAACCATCGACCATCACCATGGAATAGGCGTTGCCCCGCTCGTCGGTGGTCCGCCAGATGCCGGCGCGTAACGTGCCGAACCCCGTCATGGGGTGAGCGAGGCCCGGCATTCTCGGGCATACCCCACAAGGGTTAACCGACATTCACCATGGGCATCTTGCGCGGAATTTTGCGCTGGTTATGTACCAAGACTTGCCCTCGCGCGCGCGGAATGCGCCAACATCTCTTTTAGGGAGTGACAAAACTCCC
>DATEEP010000053.1:0-2408 GCA_035281095.1 Novosphingobium sp.
TATGCGCCGCACATACAGCCGGTCATCACCATGCTTGCCTTCCACGGCCCGCGCATCCAGACGGCCCTGCAAATCCCTTGGGGCGTCGACGGCGTGGATATGCACGAAGGGTCGATTCGGCTTAACCACAGCAAGAATGCCGTCATCCGGTCCGTGCCGATGCACCCTCGCGTCATGGACGTTCTACGTCCGATCTGGGAAAAGCGGGGGCAGCCGACGAAGGGGCATGTTTTCCTCAACCGGTTCGGCCAGCCCTATCAGGATACGCGCCAGGCCAAGATCCCAGGCGGCAATCCGATAAAGAACCAGCACGCCACCGCCTGCCAGCGCGCGGGGATAGAGAATTTCACCGTTCATGACTGGCGCCATCACTGGGCGTCGCACTGCGTCATGGCGGGGATCGACCTCATCACCATCATGAACATGGGCGGGTGGAAGTCTCTGCGGATGGTCCAGCGCTATTCCACCGTCAGCGTGGATCACATGCGGGAATCCATCAATAAGCTGAACTGAATGCAGTTATCGGTTGCCAGGCAGAGCGGCCGAGGCCTGGCAACCAGTTTGACCTTGAATAGGCTTTTTCACAGCCGGCGGATCACCGACGCTTACCCCCCTTCCAATGGGCAACGTAGGGGGGTAATGTCCAGCCCCACGCTGCCTCTTAAGACAGCAACCTTTGAAGATACCGGCCATAGTCGGACTTACCGAGCTTCGCGATGGCATGCTCCAATTCTGCCACACCAATGAAGCCCTGCCGAAAGGCAATCTCCTCCGGGCTGGCGATCTTGAAGCCCTGCCGCTTTTCCAGCACGCGAACGAAGTCAGCCGCGTCCAGCATGCTATCGGGCGTGCCGGTATCCAGCCAGGCATAACCACGCCCCATTATCTCGACGTTCAGTTGACCGCGTTCCAGATAGGCGCTGTTGACATCAGTTATCTCCAGTTCGCCCCGGGCCGACGGCTTCAGGTTCGCGGCGATGTCGACCACCTGCTCGTCATAGAGATAGAGGCCAGTGACCGCCCAATTGGACTGGGGCCTTTCGGGCTTCTCCTCGATCGAAACGGCCTTCATACTCTCATCGAAGCTGACCACGCCGTAGCGTTCCGGGTCGTTCACATGATATGCGAAGACGCTCGCGCCTTGCTCGCGCGAAGATGCACTGGCGAGCAATTCAGGCAGGCCGTGGCCATAATAGATATTGTCGCCCAGGATCAGCGCCGACCGCTCGCCCTGGACGAAATCCGCGCCGATAATATAGGCTTGCGCCAAGCCGTCCGGGCTGGGCTGCTCGGCATATTCGAAGTGCATGCCCCACTGCGATCCGTCGCCCAGCAGGGCCTGGAAAGCAGGCAAGTCGCGCGGGGTCGAAATGATCAGCACCTCGCGGATGCGCGCCAGCATCAAGGTACTGAGCGGGTAATAGATCATCGGCTTATCATAGACCGACATCAGCTGCTTGGAGGTCGCCAACGTCATTGGATAGAGGCGGGTGCCGCTGCCGCCGGCGAGAATGATCCCCTTCATGCGTCCTTTTCCCGTTGCTGTGGGCCGGTCAGACCTTACGGATCGGCCCCGGATATTGACTGACAAGGCTGTCCGCAGTGAGCAGCGCGATCCCTTCGACCGTCGACTGGGCAATCAGCAGCCGGTCGAAGGGATCCTTGTGAATGGGTGGCAGCCCGTCGCTTGCAACAGCATGTTCGCTAGCCACCGGCAGTTCACGATAATCATTGTCCAGTAGCCCGCGCCGCAACAGCCGCGCATCGACGGCGAAATCCTCCCGCCCCAATGCGCTCTTGATCGCGACTTCCCACAGGCTGGCTGCGCTGAAGAAAAGGTCGTTGTCCTTGTCCTCGATCAGTTCGCGCGCTTCCACCGGCAGGCGCTCCGGAAAACCCGCAGCCCAGATCAGCAGATGCGTGTCCAGCAGCAGCTTCACGACTGGCCGCCGAACAGCGCCTCTATCTCCTGCTCGCCCATGCGATCGAAGTCATCAGGAACGCGCAACTGGCCCGCCATGAAGCCCAGCCTTTTCGCCTTGCCGCTATCGGGCGCGTTGAGCGGCACGATCTTGGCCACAGGCTTGCCTGCCTTGGCAATGATGAAGCCGCCACTGCTGGCGACCCGGTCGATCAACCGGGACAAATGGGTCTTGGCTTCGTGGATGTTGACCGTATCCATAAATACACTTTCAAACTTAGTTTGTTAGACTTAGTCTAACACTTCACCTTCTGAGGCGCAATAGTCCGGAACAAGTCGCGTCATCATAGTTTCCAGCGACGTTCGCCAATCAGGCAAGGCTATCCCATGCATCCGCGCGATCAGGCCGCAATCGAGCCGGGAATTGGCGGGCCGCTTGGCAGGCGTCGGATAATCGGCAGTGGTGATGCGCTTGACTCGCGCCGAT
>DATEEP010000054.1:0-19105 GCA_035281095.1 Novosphingobium sp.
GCCTTCGCAAAGGACCATCCGACTGGACAACCCAGTTCGGCACTACGTGATCGACATCCTTGACCACGGATCCTTTCGCGAGATGCGAGCTTATTCGCGGCGCGGCGACCCTTTCGGCAAGCGAGAAGCGGGAGCGTTGAAGGGGTGCCTCACGGGCGCTGTGCTTGGCTCGGATGACCCATCAAATTCATAAGCAATACCGTTAAGGGCGGGGCTACATTCTTGCTTCTCGCACTATCCCGTCACCCCGGACTTGATCCGGGGTCCCGCTTCATCCTGCGCCCCGATCGATCAGGCCAGAATCTTCCCGTAAATGTTATACACCCGATTGACCTTGCTCTCGATGGCGTCGGCGATGGCGCGCATGCCCTGGTTGTCTTCCAGGATCCAGCCGATCTCCGCGTTCCTGGTGCCATAGTCGGGCACGGCGGAGCGGCGGATGTATTCGATCATCATGAAGGCGAGCTGGCTGGCGAGGCGGGAGCTTTGCAGGCGTTTGGCGACGCCCATCAGCGGCACGCGCATGCGGGTGGACTTCGGCTTCCTGATCCACGCCAGCAGCTTGATCCAGTTGAACGGGAACAGCTTGCCGCCGAACGGCTTGATGACGTGGTTCATATCCGGGAAGGTCAGCATGAAGGCGACCGGCTCCCCGTCCAGCTCGGCGATGCGCAAGAGGTCGGGGCGCACCAGCGGGCGCATCTTCTTCGAGATGTAGTCGATCTCTCCTTGCGTGATCGGCACGAAGCCCCAGTTGCCCGACCAGGCATCGTTGAGCAGGCCGAAGACGATGGCCGCTTCCTCGCGCACCTTGTTCACGTCCGCCTCGCGGATGCGGATGCGGGGGTTGCGCTCGCCCGACTGGACGATGCGCTGGATCAGCGGCGGGAACCCCTGATGGACTTCCAGATCGTAAGTGTAGAGCTTCTTGGCGACGTCGTATCCCTGCGCCTCGATCCATGCCTGATAGCGCGGATCGTGGTGGCCCATCATGATCGTGGGCGGGTGATCGTGGCCTTTGACCAGCAGGCCCGGTTCGTCCCAGATCGACAGGCTGATCGGCGCGAGCACCCGGGTCATGCCCTGATCGCGCAGCCATTGCTCCGCCGTGGCGATGAGCGCGGCCGCCGTCTCCTCGTCCTCGGCCTCGAACAGGCCCCAGTTGCCGGTGCCGGGCCCCATGCCCTGTTCCGGCGGGAGCGTGTGCGACAGTTCGTCGATATGCGCGGAGATGCGGCCCACGACCATGCCTGCGCGCCGTGCAAGGAACAACTGCATCCGCGCGTGCCTGAAGAACGGGTTCTTCTTTTCGTTCAGCAGTTCCGCCACGTCCATGCGCAGCGGCGGCACCCAGTTCGGGTCATTCGCGTTCAGGCGATAGGCGAGGTCGATGAAGGCGTTGCGATCGCGCTTCGTCGCCACGGGAGAAACCGTCACACCGCTCATCGGACTTGCCCCGCCGCTATCGGGCGGACTTGCCGTCGCCGGATGCCGGACCGCTTGCCCGGCGGCGCGGGTGGCCGCTGGCGATGCCGCCCGAAAGCTCCTTCACCCACGGATACGTCTGCGCGACTTCCTCGGTATAGCCCAGGTTGAACACCGTCGGGCTGCGCTGCGGGATGTCCTTCTTCTCGTAATAGGTGCCCAGCAGGCGGTCCCAGGCATAGTTGGTGATGCCGTAGTTGCCGTTCTCGTGGAAATAGTGATGCTCGTTGTGGCGCTGCTTCATGAACTGGACCCATTTCCACTTCGGCTTGAACGAAAGGTGCTGGATGCAGTGCATGAACTCGTAATAGCAGGTGGTCAGGATGCCCGTGGCGAACGCGGCGAGCGCGCCGCCCCAATGTCCGTCGGGGCCGCCGATCAGCCAGCCCACGGGAATGGTGGCCAGGGCGATGGTCGGCAATGTGGTGTGGAGCGCGCCGAACAGCACTTCCAGATGGTTCGGGTCCTGATGGTGGTCGTAGTGGATGCGCTTCCACGTCGGCGACAGCCACCTGACCTTGTACATCCACTGCCCATGCAGCACGTACTGGTGCAGCAAGTGCCAGACCAGCGGATAGATCACGATGGCGGCCGCCATGGCGGCCAGGGTCCGCGGCAGCGTCGCGGGCATGGCCACGAAACCGACGACGCACAGCGCCGCCACCGCCAGATAGACGACGATGGTGTAGTGCTGGAAATAGGCCGCCACCAGATCGCGCAAGCCCATCCGGTCGAGGTAGTGCGAGCGCTTCCAGAACGGCAGCTTGCTTTCGTCGGTAATCGTTTGCGACACGCGGTGATCCTGTTCGTTTGGACGCGGCTGATACCAGAGTTGGGGCAGGCGCGCCATAAGCGCAACCAGAGCGATTTCGAGCCGGATGGAACATCCGGCGGCTCGGAAATCGCGGTATGAATGCAATGCGGCGGGAATGGGGCGGATTTGTGAAGACCTTACGGCGCGACCGTCTGACCCCGGATCGGCCGGGCCGTCCAGACCCGCCGCCCGTCCAGCGCGAAATCGCGGAACGGCGCGGGCAGCCCGCGCGCGTCCCGCATCCGGGCGGCGGCCTGGAGCCCCCGGATCAAGTCCGGGGTCGCAATGACGAAGCAACCTAAAGTCATCCCGTTGTGGAGTGATCTCGAGGCGGGTGGAATCACCCCGCAGGCGCATCATTCCTCGGTGCGGATCAGCACCGTCTCGCCGATCAGGAAGAACAGCAGGAACGGCGTCCACGCCGCCACCATCGGCGTGTAGCCGCCGAAGTTGCCCATCGCCAGCGCGGCGTTGTCGATCACGAAATAGGCAAAGCCCAGCGCCATGCCGATCACCGCGCGGATCAGCAGCTTGCCCGACCGCGCCAGCCCGAAAGCGGCGACCGCGCCCAGCAGCGGCATCAGCGTCGCCGAAAGCGGCCCCGACAGCTTGTGCCACCACGATCCTTCAAGCTCGCTGGTGCGCCTCCCCGCCGCCTTGAGCGCGGCGATGGAATCGTCGAGCTGCCACAGGCTCTGGGCATCGGGATCGACCTTGCTGACCGCGATCTGCGCGGGGGTGATGCCCCTGGCCACCGTCGCCGAGGCGAGCTTGGCCGAAGTCGCCCCGCGCGGATCGAAGCGCGTCGGGCGCTCCAGCCGCCAACCGGGGTTCGCGAACGTCGCGCGCGGGGACCGCAGCTGCTCCACGATCATCCCGCCCTCGTCGCGGCGATAGTACGTCACCTGTCGCATGACCATCGCGTCGCCCGCCGTGTCGCCCGTCGTGTCGTCCGTCGCGTCGTTCAGGCCGCTGAGCGTCGCGGCCAGCAGGATATCGCGCCCGTCGCTGAAATAGACGTTGCTGCGCACGTCGGAATCGGGCGGGATCGGGCCGTAGTCGACCGCTTCCCATGCGTTGAGCGTCGCGGTCGCGCGCGTCACCACCCGTTCGTTGAACGCGAAGCTGCCGATCGAGACCAGAAGCGCGGTCAGCACCAGCGGGGCCAGCACCTGATGCGCCGAGAGGCCCGAAGCCTTCATCGCGATCACCTCGCTGTTCTGGTTGAGCGTCGCCAGGGTGATGATCGTCGCCAGCAGCACCGAATAGGGCAGGAACCGGGCGATCAGCTGCGGCACCCGCAGCGAGGCATAATGCATCAGCTGCGCTTCGCCGTTGCCGGGATATTCCAGGATCCTGCCGCTCTGGCCCAGCAGGTCGAGCATCATCAGCACCAGCACCAGCATCACCAGCACCGCCAGGATGCGCGTGATGAACAGCCGCGCGAGATAGAGCGTCAGCGTCTTCGAGGGGAAGAATTCAAGCTGCATGTCGGTTCGCCCCCTCTCAGTTCGCGGGCAGCGGCGTGAGGAACGGCAGGCGGCGGCGCGCCAGCAGGGTCTTGAGCCGCTTCAGCGCGGTATCCGTAAACCGCTCCAGCCAGCCGAGCGGCTGCCCGCCCGGCACATAGGCGATGCGGTGGTACATCCACAGGATCAGCCCGGCGAACACCGCGAACGGACCCCATAGCGCCAGGGTCGGATCGACCCGGCCCAGCTCCGCCACGTCGGCGCCGTACTGGTTCACCTTGTGATAGGCGACGACCATGACGATCGAGACGAACAGCCCCAGCGCCGACGTCGATCGCTTGGGCGGGATCGCCAGGGCGACGGCCATCAGCGGCAGCAGGAGCATCATCACCACTTCGACCATGCGGTAATTGAATGCGGCCTGGCCCGCGGCGCGCTCGGCCGCGTTGCTCTGGTCGCTCCAGCCGATCCTCAGCAGTTCGGGCAGGATGAACTCGCGGTTCTTCCCCCCGCGCTCGCGAAAGGCGGCGATAGCCGGAAGGCTGATCGGCAGGTCGTGGCGGGAGAAGCTGAGGACGCGGGGCGTGTCGCCGGGCATGTCCTGGATGATCTGTCCGTCGACCAGCCGCAGGACGATCGTGTCGGGCTGATCGCGCAGCGCCAGGAAGCGGCCCTCGCGCGCCGAGATCGACAGCACCTGGCCCTTGTCGTTGGCCACGCGGGCGAAGATGCCGACGAGTTGGCGGCCCTCGTCCCGGCTCTGCTCCACCCGCAGCGCCATCTTGTCCTTGAGCGTGGTGAACTCGCCCACCTTGATCGAGGCGCCGAGCGCGCCCGACTGCAGTTCGTACTCCAGCTCCTCGTAGTAATAGCGGGCGAGCGGCTGGAGATAGCCGACGATGGCGAAATTGACCAGGACCAGCGCCAGGGTGATGAGATAGGGCACCCGCAGCAGCCGCGTATAGCTGAGGCCGACGGCGCGCATGACGTCGAGCTCGCTCGACGTCGCGAGCTTGCGGAACGCCAGCAGGATGCCGAGCATGAGACCCAGCGGGATGGCGAGGCTGGCGTATTCCGGCAGCAGGTTCGCCAGCATCTTGAACACCACCCCGACGGGCCCGCCTTCGGTGGCGACGAAATCGAACAGCCGCAGCATCTTGTCGAGCACGAGCAGCGAGGCGGCGAGCACGAAGATCGCGCACATCGGCATCAGCGTCAGCCGGAAGATGTAACGGTCGATGGCGGTGAGGAATTTCAAGCGGCGCGCCTGTCCTGTCGATGAACCGTCGGTGATCCGGCCGGATCGGTGATCCCAGCCCTTATCCGCTCCCGCCGCCGGCCTCAAGCATTCCGGCGTGAACCTAAAGCCGCAACAGCGGCCACAGGACCATCGCCAGACCGATCAGGCTGACAAGGTAAACCAGCGAACGCAGATATTTGATCCCGGCCCAGTAGACCGCGAGATAGGCGAAGCGGGCGCCCAGCCAGATCCAACCGCCCAGCGCGGTCGTATCGCTTGTCCGGCCCGCGAGCACGACGCCCAGCAAGGCCACCATCGCCACCGGGAAAGTCTCCGCGAGATTGGCCTGCGCACGCGAAACACGCGCGGCCACCTCGCCCGGCGGCGGCATCTCGCCGTCGCGATTGCCGGCGTTCCAGTCCCGGCCGTATTGCCGCGTCTTCAGTTGGATCGCGATGAGGATGTTGGCCATCAACAGCACGGCGCCCCAGGCGAGGATCAGGATTTCGGTGTGCATGGCTATTCCCAGACGCGGTTGACGCCGAAACGGTCGAACAGTCGTTCGTTGGACAACAAGGTGAGATTTTCCACAAGCGCCTGCGCGATAAGGAGACGGTCGAAGGGGTCGCGGTGCTCGATCTGGAGAGTTCCGGCTCGCAAGGCATGCTCGGTCTGGATTGAAAGTTCCATGAAGCCTGCTTCGTTCAAACTGGCGTGATAGGCTTGCAGCAGGGAATGCGCGACCGGAAGCTTTCCCAGCCGGTGTTTCGTGGCGATCTCGAACGCGTTCACCGCGCTGGCGAAGATTGGCTGATCCGCTTCTTCGAAAACCGCGCGTGCGGCAGCGCCAAGCTTGCCTTCATCGGCGTTCCACCAGATGAGCGCATGCGTATCGAGCAGATAGCCCTTCAAGGCTCATTGCCCCCGCCTTCCCAAAGCCGCAGTTCCTCCTCGGGAAGCGGATCGAAGAACTCGGGTCCAAGCTCGATCTTGCCCTTCCACAGACCCGGAACACGCTTGGGCTTGGGCTTGGGCGTCTCGTCGACGGGGACGAGCCGCACTGCGGGCTGCTTGCCCCGGGCGATGATGACTTCCTTGCCGGCGAGCGCATCGGCGATCAGGCGCGACAGATGGGTCTTGGCTTCGTGGACGGTGACGGTGGCCATGCCGCCAACTTAGCTAACCTGCTTAGCTAACTCAAGCCTTCTCGAGCGTGCACTGCAGCGGATGCTGGTGCTGCCGGGCGAAGTCCATCACCTGATTCACCTTGGTCTCGGCGATCTCGTAAGGAAAGATGCCGCAGACACCCACGCCCTTCTGGTGGACGTGGAGCATCACGCGGGTGGCCTGCTCCAGGTCCATCTGGAAGAAGCGCTTGAGCACCATCACGACGAATTCCATCGGCGTGTAATCGTCGTTCAGCATCAGCACCTTGAACTGGCTGGGCTTCTTGGGCCGGGTGCGGGTCTTGGTCGCGACGCCGACCTGGCTGTCGTCATCCGGCGTGCCATCCGGCGAATGCTCCTTCGGCCCGGCGACAGCGGCCAGGCGAAGGGGATCCAGGAAGGCGGGTCTGGCAACAAACGACATGACCGGCTGAATATCGCAAGCGGTGCCCGAATCACAAGATGCCCGTGTCACATTGTTGTGCGCGCGGGCCGTCCCGAAAAACGAAGAGGACCGGTACGGCCTACGCCGCCCGGTCCCCTCCGCTGTGATCCAGGTGATTGGATCAGAAGCTGCTGGTGCTGCGAACCTTCTCCACCGCGAGGCTGACGCGGCCCGAGATCGGCGCGACGACATCGCTGGCGAGCTTGAGGATGGCTTCGCTGTTCTTCGAACCGTAGGCGACGGCCTGGTCGAAGTTCTTGCGAACCATTTCGCTCTGGACCTTGAGGAAGTCGGTCGGCGAGGTGGCGGCGGCGAGGTCCTTGATGTCGGCCGTGGCGGTTTCGAACGCGCTGCGGGTCTCGGCGACCAGGTTGGTGCCGATGTCCTGGAGGCCGTCGGCGAGGATCTTGCCCGATTCGACGAACGCTTCGACGTTGCCCTTGGCGAACGAGCCGTAGTCGCCGAAAACCGACGAGGTCTTCTCGAAGGCCTTCTTGGCCTTGGTCTGCGCCTCGTTGACGATTTCCTGGATGCCGGCGGTGAAATTCTCGGTGGTGCTGGTCATGATCTTTTCCTTGTTCGTCGAGTGTGTGGGGAGCGGGGTGGTAATTTCGGCTGGCGTGGTAATTTCGGCTGGGATGGTCTTGGGTGAAATGGGCAGGGCCCGCTTCACGGTCTTGGGTGAAATCTTCGCGGCCGGAACGGCAACCGCGGGGGCGGCGACGGGGAGCGGCGCCGGTTCGGGCGCGGCGTCGATCGGCTTGGGCGCCGGCTTGATGCGCGGCTTGGCCGGCTCCTTCTTGAGCGCCGGCGTGTCCGCGGCCTCCGCGATGGGCTTGGCTGCCTGCGGCGGCTTGACTGCCTGGGGTTTCGGTTTGGACTTCGGCGGAGCCGAAACCGCCTGCCGAGCCGGGGCCGGTTCAGCCAGGGGAGATTCCGGAAGCGGGGCCGCCGCCGACGGCACCGACGGGGTCGCCACGGGCGCAGCCTTGGCCGCCCCCTCCGTCACGCTGGACGCGGCGGCGTAGGCTTTCTCGGCGGAAGCATCCGCATTCGATTCGTCATTCGCAGCCATCCAGCTGACTCCCGACTTTCAGCGGCATGATCCACCGCTATGTTGCAGTGCACAATAGCGAATCAAATCCAGAAGTCAAGAAATATTGTGCAGTGCAACATAACGTATCATAGCGCCGGAAAATGTCGGTTTCCCGACACTTTCGTCACCGGCTCCGGACGTAGCGACCCGGCGCGTCCTCTATCACGGCGTCTCCCCGGCGCCCTGGCTTGCGCCGGCCGCGCGCCGAAACCTTCTCGTCCTCGATCGACGCCAGCCAGCGCCGCCAGTGGGGCCACCAGCTTCCCGGATGCTCGGTCGCTCCGTGGAGAAAGGCGGATAGCGAGTCGGCCGGCGCGTCGTTGGTCCAGTACTGATACTTCCTGGCGGCGGGCGGATTGACCACTCCGGCGATGTGCCCCGAACCGGCCAGGATGAAAGTGATCGCCCCCTTCAGGTGGCGGGTCAGCTTCCAGACGCTTTGCGGCGGTGCGATATGGTCCTCGCGACCCGCCTGGATATAGCACGGCGTCTCGATCCGCCGAAGATCGATCGGCACGCCGCATGCTTCCAGCGCATCGGGGATCACCAGCAGGTTGTCGCGATAGAGGTCGCGCAAGTATTGCCGGTGCCACTTGGCCGGCAGGTTCGTCACGTCGCCGTTCCAGTGGAGCAGGTCGAAGGCGGGATAGTCCTCTCCCTCCAAATAGTTCTTGCCGACGTAGTTCCAGATCAGGTCGTTACCGCGCAGCAAGTTGAATGCGGCGGCCATGTAACGGCCATCCAGATAGCCGTCGGTCGCCAGGCGGCTGACGGTCTCGATCTGGTGGTCGTCGATGAAGTTCTTGAGATCCCCGGCTTCGGCGAAATCGATCTGCGCGGTGAAGAACGTGGCGCTCTTCACCTTATCCGCCTCCTGCTTGCGCGCGAGCACCGCCAGCGTCGCCGCCAGCGTCGTTCCGGCGACGCAGTATCCCACGGCGTGAACGGACGGGACTTTCAGGCGCGCGCGGGCGACATCGATCGCCTCGATCTGGGCGGCGATGTAATCGTCCCAGACCACGTCCGCCATGCTCTCGTCCGCCGACCGCCACGAGGTCATGAAGACCGTCAGCCCCTGCTCCACGGCCCAGCGCACGAAGCTCTTCTTGGCGTTGAGGTCGAGGATGTAGAACCGGTTGATCCACGGCGGGAAGATCACCACCGGCGTCCTGAGCACTTTGTCCGTGGTCGGCGAATACTGGATCAGCTGGAACAGCGGCGTCTCGTGCACCACCTTGCCGGGAGTGTTGGCAAGGTTCTCGCCGACGCGGAAGATGTCGCGCCGCGAATGGGTCAGCTGCCCGCGCCGGATATCGCCCAGCAGGTTCTCCATGCCGCGCACGAGGCTCTCGCCCCGCGTCTCGGCGGCTTTCTCCAGCGCGATGGGGTTGGTCAGGGGGAAATTGGCGGGGCTGAGCGCGTCGACCATGATACGCGTCGCGAAGATCAGCTGCTGCTTCTTGCCGGGCTCCAGCCCGTCGACGTTCTCCGCGAGCGCGACCAACTGCTCGGACAGCATCAGATAAGTCTGGTGGAGGAGCGCGAAGGCCGGCTTTTCCCGCCAGCGCGGATCGCCGAAGCGTGAATCGCTGCGCGGCAGGACGGCCGGCGCGCCGCCTTCGCCCGCGCCCCCATCCGTGGAGCGGGGCCCGATGCCATACTGGCCGAGCACCGTGGTCGCGAGGTCGAGCCCGTCTTCCCACAAGCGCTTCTGGGTGTCGGGCTCCGTCAGCGGCAATTGCGTCAGCACCGCCTGCGCGGCGCCCAGCCACTTCGCGGGATCGAGCAGCGGCGAGGGCTGGCGCACCGCATCATCCGCCTGCGCCGCCTGGAAATCCAGCCACAGCGCCTGCATCCGCTTGGCGACATCGGCCCATTGCACGGTCGCCTCGGCACCATGCGCGCCCTTGTCCACCAGCCCGCCGGCAAGCTCTCCCGCCAGCTTGCCGCCCAGCGGCGCGAGTTCGCCCAACACGCTGGCCGCCAGACCGGTCTGCCCGCGGACCACGTCGGCGAAGAACTTGTCGGGATCGAAATTCGAAGGCGGCTGCTCTGCCATGCGCTCAAGGATCCTTCGACAAGGTGCGCCGCACGGGTCGTGACCCACCGCGCGTCGACGTCCCTTGATCATACAACGGCTTGTCGGCCATTTGCCAGAAGGACTTTATCGCGATCCTTCTTTCGTCGCATCGCTTTTGCGCAAAACCGGTATCCACTTTTGCGCGCGATGCTCTAAATGCAGTCTGCGGCAATTCCGCCGCAACCGATTGGATTGCAAGAAGTCATGGAAGACGAGTTCTACCGCATCAAGCGACTGCCACCTTATGTCATCAATGAAGTGAATGACATGCGGGCAGCGGCACGCGCGGCGGGACGGGACATCATCGACCTTGGCATGGGCAATCCGGACCTGCCGCCGCCGCAGCATGTCATCGACAAGCTGTGCGAGGTGGCGCTGAAGCCCGACGCGCACGGCTATTCCGCCTCCAAGGGCATCCCCGGCGTGCGCAAGGCACAGGCGAACTACTATGCGCGCCGCTTCGGCGTGGAGGTCGATCCCAACACCGAAGTGGTGATGACGATGGGATCCAAGGAAGGCCTGGCCAGCATGGCGACGGCGATGACCGCGCCGGGCGACGTGGTGATGGCGCCCAACCCCAGCTACCCGATCCACACTTTCGGCTTCATCATCGCCGGGGCGACGATCCGCTCCGTGCCGACGACGCCCGACGAGGAATACTGGCGCGCGCTGGAGCGGGCGATGGCCTTCACCGTGCCGCGCCCCTCGATCCTGATCGTCAACTATCCGTCGAACCCGACCGCCGAGACGGTCGACCTGGCGTTCTACGAGCGGCTGGTCGCCTGGGCGAAGGAGAACAAGGTCTGGGTGCTGTCCGACCTCGCCTATTCGGAACTCTACTACGACGGGAACCCGACGCCCTCGATCCTGCAGGTGCCGGGCGCCAAGGACGTCGCGGTAGAGTTCACGTCGATGAGCAAGACGTTCTCGATGGCCGGCTGGCGCGTCGGCTTCGCGGTGGGCAACAAGCGGCTGATCGCGGCGCTCAGCCGCGTGAAGAGCTATCTCGACTATGGCGCCTTCACGCCGATCCAGGCGGCGGCCTGCGCCGCGCTCAACGGCCCGCAGGACATCGTCGAGAAGAACCGCCAGCTCTATCAGAAGCGCCGCGACGTGATGGTCGAGGCGTTCGGGCGCGCCGGGTGGGACATCCCCTCGCCCAAGGCCTCGATGTTCGCCTGGGCGCCGCTGCCGCCGGCGCTCAAGGACATGGGCAGCCTCGAATTCTCCAAGCAGCTCCTCACCCATGCCGAAGTCGCGGTGGCGCCGGGCGTCGGTTATGGCGAGGACGGCGAAGGCTTCGTGCGCATCGCCATGGTCGAGAACGAGCAGCGCCTCCGCCAGGCCGCGCGCAACATCAAGCGCTACCTTGCCTCGATGGGGGTGAACAGCTCGGCGGCTTGATCCAGCCATGCATCGTCATTGCAAGCCCTTCGCTGGCCGTTTGCAACAGCCGCCCGAAGGGCTTGCAATGACAAGCTTCGGCTTACGGTATTCCCGCGCCGGGCGCCTCGATCCCCTCCGCCATCACGATCAACCCTTTCACCCGATCGCGTAGACCGGGCGCGCGGCGTGGCACCACGATATCGCCGATCGCATCGAGCAGGTCGGCGAGCCGCCACCGGCTGACCGTGCCATAAAGCGTGCGGCGGTCGGGTCCGCCCAGCACCGGCGCGATCGTGTGGATGTTCTCGCCCGCAACCCGCACCCGGTGAGTCACGTCGCCGCCCTCCACGACGCGGGTGAAAGCGGGGCTGCCGCCGCTGCTCGCCCCGATCCACACCGCGCCCTCGGCGTCGAGGCACAGCCCGTCGCCCGCCAGCGGCGCGAACTCGCGGCGGTTGGCCAGATCGCCGTCGGGCCGGATATCGTACTTCCAGATCCGGCCGTGGTCGTTGACCAGCAGCGCCTTGCCGTCCGGCGTGATCGCCATGCCGTTGGGCGCGGTCATCGCATCGTCGACGATCCGCGCCGTGCCATCGGGCTCCACCGCCAGCAGGCCGCCCTTGCGGGTGCCGGCGAAAGTGTCCTTGATGGGGTCGCCCGCGTAGTAATCGATGTAGGCGCGGCCGCCTCGATCCACGACCATGTCGTTGAGCTGCGCGCCGAATGTGTCGAGCCTGGCGACCGTTTGCGGACCGTCGGGGCCGAGGCGGATCAGTTCGCGCTCCCACGCCGCGACCAGCAGGTCTCCGGCCGGCGTGAAGCCGAGACCGGACGGGCGAACCGGAAGCTCCGCGAAGACCGCGCCCGTTCCGGCGCGGGGATCATAAGTCCAGACCTTGAAATCGAGGATGTCCGAAAACCAGATCAGCCCGGCGTGCCAGCGGATGCCTTCGGGAAAGACGAGGCCATCGAGCACCGTGCGGGTCCCCAGTTCCTTCATCGCCTGCCTTCCCCCGCCGCTCAATCCGGCCCCGCCGCTCAATCCGGCCCCGCCGCTCAATCCGGTCTCGCGGCCCTTTCCAGATCCTCGGGCGTGTTGATGTTGGCTGGCGGCGTCGGAAGCGTGACCGCCCGCGCGCCGATCGTCTCGGCGAAATGGAACATCGAATGCTTCTCCTCGCCGCGCAACAGGCCTTCCACGACCGGCGCATGCGAAGGCAGCCACAACCCGATGACGGGCTGGCTTTCGAGGTACGAAGGCCCCGGCTGCAGCCGCGCGAGCAGGTCGGCGGGAAGGTCCACCGAATCGACGCCGCACGTCAGCACCGCTTCGTATCCCTCGTCCTGGGCAAAGCGCAGCGCCGCGGCGATGCCCGCCAGCGGGCCCATGCCCGGCCTTGGCCAGTCGGGCAGCGTCGGCGCCGGCGCCATGGACCGGCCGACCACGACCACGTGCTCGCACCAGCCCGACAGGGTATCGACCGCGCGGGCGAGCAGCGTGTGCCCGGCAAGCTCGGCCAAGGCCTTGTCGCCGCCGAACCGGGTCGATTGCCCCCCGGCGAGCACGATACCCAGAATCATGCCTTCAACCTCTCCGCGTGCCACGCGACATGCTCGGCCATGAAGGTCGAGACGAAGTAGTACGAATGATCGTAGCCTTCCCGCATGCGGATGGTGGCAGGTTGGCCGGCGCGCTCGCAAGCCTCTTGCAGCAGGTGGGTCTTGAGCTGGCCGGCGAGGAATTCGTCGGCGGCGCCCTGGTCGACCAGCAGATCGGGCAGACGCGCGCCCTGGTCGATCAGGGCGCAGGCGTCGTACTCGCGCCATGTGGCCTGATCGGTCCCGAGGTAGGCGGGCAGCGCCTTTTGCCCGAACCCGCTGTTCGGCGGGCTGACGATCGGCGCGAAGGCGCTGACCGAGCGGAACCGGCCGGGATTGCGCAGCGCCACCGTCAACGCGCCGTGACCGCCCATCGAATGGCCCATGATCGCCTGCCGGTCCATATCGACCGGAAACCGCGCCGCGATCAGCGCCGGCAGCTCGCTCTCGACATAGGAGCGCATGCGGTAGTGCGTGCTCCACGGCGCCTCGGTGGCATCGAGATAGAACCCGGCGCCCTGCCCCAGGTCGAACGCCTCGTCGTCGGGGACCGCCGCGCCATCGCTGGCCGGACCGCGAGGGCTCGTGTCCGGCGCGACGAAGATCACGCCGTGCTTTGCGCAAGCCGCCCGATATTCCGCCTTCTCGGTGGCGTTGGCGTGGGTGCAGGTGAGGCCCGAAAGATACCACAGCACCGGCAGCGTCGAGCCCGCCGGACGATCGGGCACGAAGACCGAAAAGGTCATCGGCGTGCCCGTCGCGGCCGAGGCGTGCCGGTATACTCCCTGCGTGCCGCCGTGGCTCTTCCACGCGGAGACCCGTTCCATCAATAGACCACCACGCTGCGAATGCTCTCGCCCGAATGCATCAGGTCGAAGCCCTTGTTGATCTCCTCGAGGCTGAGCACGTGAGTGATCATCGGGTCGATCTCGATCTTGCCGTTCATGTACCAGTCGACGATCCGGGGCACGTCGGTGCGGCCCCTGGCGCCGCCGAAGGCCGAGCCTTTCCACACCCGCCCGGTAACGAGCTGGAACGGCCGGGTGGCGATCTCCTTGCCCGCTTCGGCCACGCCGATGACGATCGACTGGCCCCAGCCGCGATGGCAGCATTCCAGCGCCTGGCGCATGACCTCGGTGTTGCCGGTGCAGTCGAACGAATGGTCCGCGCCGCCATCGAGCATGTTGACCAGGGTCTCGACGACATTGCCGACCTCCTTCGGGTTGACGAAGTCGGTCATGCCGAAACGGCGGCCCCATTCGGCCTTGTCCGGGTTGATGTCGACGCCGACGATCTTGTCCGCGCCCGCCATCCTCGCGCCCTGGATGACATTGAGGCCGATGCCGCCCAGCCCGAAGACGACGACGGTCTCGCCCGGCCGGACTTTCGCGGTGTTGACCACCGCGCCGACGCCGGTGGTCACGCCGCAGCCGACGTAGCAGCTCTTGTCGAACGGGGCATCCTCGCGGATCCTGGCCACCGCGATCTCGGGCAGCACCGTGAAGTTCGAGAAGGTCGAGCAGCCCATGTAGTGGAAGATCGTCTGGCCCTTGTACGAAAAGCGCGAGGTGCCGTCGGGCATCAGCCCCTGGCCTTGCGTCGCCCGGATCGCGGTGCACAAGTTGGTCTTGCCCGAAAGGCAGCTTTTGCACTGGCGGCACTCGGGGGTATAGAGCGGGATCACGTGGTCGCCGGGCTTCACGCTGGTGACGCCCGCGCCAACCTCGCGCACGATCCCCGCGCCCTCGTGGCCGAGGACCGAGGGGAAGATGCCCTCGGAATCGAAGCCATCCAGCGTGTAGGCATCGGTATGGCAGATGCCGGTCGCCATGATCTCGACCAGAACCTCCCCCGCCTTCGGGCCGTCGAGATCGAGTTCGACGATCTCAAGCGGCTGCTTGGGGGCAAAGGCTACGGCGGCACGTGTCTTCATCGCGGATGCTCCAGGGGGATTGTTGTCGCTGCCGCCGCTCTAGAGTGATTTCGAGGCGGGTGGAATCACCTGCCGGCTCGGAAATCACGGCAACAAAGGAAATTTCAGACTCATTCAGATTCAAGGAGAATCGGGAATGAGTCTAGGTCGCAAGGCACGCCGCGTCGAGGCCCGGAATGCGCGACGCGGAAGACCGGTTCAGTCCTCGGCCGCTTCCGGACGCGGCTGCGGCAGCATGGTCTGGGACCGGCGCGCGGCGATGCGCCAGCCCGCCGGCGTCTTCCGAAGCACGTCGTAGTACGTGAGCGAGCCCACCCGGCCCTTGAAACCCACGCCCAGACCCTTCGACTGGGCGCGAACCGTCCCGTCCGCGTCCTCCCAGATGACGATGTTCATCGCATGGTGGGCAAGGGGATGGTTGCGCGATTTCACCCAACGGTCGCGCAGCGCGTCGAGACCGCTCACCACCGCCCCCCCGGTCCCGGTGGAATCGAAGGCGATGTCTTCGGTCAGGATCTCTTCGAGCCTGTCCCACTGGCGGTTGTCGATCACATGGCCGTAAAGGTTGATTATCTGCGTGATATCGAGGCGGTCCTCGGTCGACAGCATTTTGCGGTGTCCTTTCCCACTCATGTTGGCACGGCCGCGATCAGGCGGGCAGCACGATCCGGTTCCCGCCTTCGCCGTCGGTCCCGGTATCGACCACGTCGCCTTCGTGGAAGCGGATCACCACCGTCTTGCTGACGTCGAGGAATTTCGCCTCGTCCTCGCGGAAGATCGGGCCGATATCGGGGCTGGAAAGGATCGCGAAGATCTTTTCGAGCGCTTCCTCATCGGCCAGGAACCACTCGGAAACGCAATCGACGTCGTAGTCGACGTCCTGTTGCGCCGCGTGGGTCGCACCCAGGCGGACTTGGGACGGATAGTTGCGCTGATACCCGATCATGAGGTGTCCGAAGTGCTCGTGAGCCAGATGCGCGTGCGATGTCTCGAAATGCTCGCGAAACTGTTCGTGGGATATTCCCGCTTTGCGTTTCAGAAAGAACAGCGCCTTTATCATCGTCCACCCCGCTCTTGATGTATGCCCGCTCGATGTATGGAAGCCACGCCCTCCGCCGGTAGCGTCGCATGACCTCGATCACCATCGGTGAGCCCCCGGCAAAAGGCAAATTGCAAATCGACCGCCGCATGGGCAAGGGACTTGCGAAGCGACTGCTTCTTGGGAATGCGGGGGTCGGTCTCGCGCCGAAGCGGTCCACAGCAAGGGGATGATTGCCATGAGACTGGATCTCGTTCTGCCCAACCAGGGCCCGCTCGCAAGCGACAGTCTCCAAAAGGGCGCGCATTTCGAGGCCATGGGATGGGACGGATTGTGGCTCACCGATCATGTCATCGGCACCAAGGCCTACGCCACGCGCAATCCCAAGTACGGGCAGCACTGGCAGGAGATCATGGTGGCGATGGCCTATGTCGCGGCGCAGACCAGGCGCGTGCGCATCGGCTCGGGCATCCTGGTGCTGCCGTACCGCGATCCGGTGCTGGTCGCCAAGATGGTCGCCACGCTGGACAACCTTTCGGGCGGCCGGATCGACCTGGGCGTCGGCACCGGCTGGGCGCGGCGCGAGTTCATCGCGCTGGGCCGCGGCGACATATTCGAGGATCGCGGCGCCTACAGCGACGAGATGCTGGATGTGATGCTGACCTGCTGGAAGGGCGGCGAAGTCGCCTTCCACGGCAAGTGGTTCGATTTCGAGCGGATCGCGTTCGATCCCGTCCCGCTGCAGGGCGGCCGGGTGCCGATCTGGGTCGGCGGCGCGCAACTGGCGCCCGCGCCGCTGCGCCGGGCCGCGAAGTACGCGGACTACTGGCACCCGACCGCGATCTCGCCCGAGGACGTCAGGATCGGCGGCGAGCGGCTGGACGAGATGGCCGGCAAGGCGGTCAAGCGCACCATCCGCTTCCGCTGCGACATGGACGCATCGGAGGCCGCCGACCTGCTGTTCCGCTACAAGGAAGCCGGCTGCGTCGCCGCCGCCTGCGCCTTCGACGCGCCCGAGACGTTCGGCGATTTCGACAAGGGCGCCGAAGCCCTGCTCAAGGCGGCGGAAGGCGTTCGTTGACATAAAAAAGGCCGGCCCGATCGCAACCGGGCCGGCCATCCGATTTTCAGCGCATCATCCGGTCAGAACGAGAATTCCACCCGCGCGCCATATGTGCGGGGCTCGGCATAGGCGACCGCGTCGGCGAAATCGGTGATCAAACCCACGTTCATGTAGTCGGCGTCGGTCAGGTTCTTGCCCCAGAGGACCAGGCGCAGGCCATCGACCCCCGAGGGAGCGAAGGACACTTCGGCATCGACCGTCGCATAAGCCGGCTGGAAGATCCGGCTCGACGTCTCGATGAACTGTCCGTCGTTGTAGTAGAACGACGCGAACGCGCCGACCGTGCCGCCGGGTATTTCCTCCTCGTAGTTCGCCGAGACGTTGGCCGTCCATTTCGGCGCGCGCAGCAGCCGCCTGCCGCTGAGGTCGGCGGTCACGGTGGTGTTGCCGCCGAAGCCGGTCGGCACGAAAGTCGCGGCGTCGGGGAAGCGGCGGTACTTCGCATCGGTATAGGCCAGACCGCCGCTCAGCCGGAACTCGGGCGTTGCCGCCCAGCTCAAGTCCAGCTCGGCGCCCTTGCCCCGCGTGCTCGCCGCGTTCTGGGTGATGTAGGTGTTGTTCGCGCCGTAGGCGACGACCTGGAGGTTCTTGTAATCGTACCGGTATGCCGCGAAAGTTACCGTCACCTCGTCGATCGGCCGGCCCTTGTAGCCGATCTCGTAAGACGTGATGACTTCGGGATCGACCACGTTGCCGACCAGGAAGCCCGTCCCGGTGTTGATCAACCCGCCCTTGAAGCCCTTCGCATACGTCGCATAGACGTTGGAGGTGGGCGTCAGTTCGTACCGGGCGGTCAGGCGCGGGGTGAACTTGCTCCACTTCAGCGGATTGTCGACGAAGGGAATCGGTGCTGGCAGGAAGCCCACGTCGGTGATCGCGGACTGCTTCTCGCGGGTGTAGCGTCCGCCGGCGGTGAGGGTCAGCTGATCGGTCACGTGAACGGTGGCTTCGGCATAGGCCGCGAGGATTTCCTTGTTGACCTCGCCATAGCTGCGGAACGCGGTGAAGGGCGTGGGGAGCGGCTGGCCGGTGAGCGTCAGCTTGGCGAAGAAGTTCGGATCGTTGAAATCGGGATACTGGATGTACTGGCCGCGATCGAAGAAGGATTTGGTCTTGAGGTAAAGCCCGCCGACCAGAAACGAGAGCGCCCCGAAATCGCGCGACACGAAGTTCACCTCGTGCAGCTTGGTTTCGTCGAACAGCGCGTCGTACCGGTATTGCGAGATGTTGACGGGGCTCGCGTCCAGATCCTCGTTGGCGTTGACTTCGGACTTGGCATAGGCGGAGACCCAGCTGATCGTGCCTGCCTCAAGCTCGAACTCGGCCCGAAGGCTTCCGCCCCAGAGCACCGAGTTGATGAACGGGTCGGGGTAGCCCACGAACTGTCGGGAGGGCCTGGTTGCGCGCGGCGCATTCGGCCGCAAGGCATAGCCCAGCGAATTGTCGTTGAGCGGCACGAAAGCATAGACCGTGGAATCGTCGCGCTCGGAATAATATCCCGACAGGGTCAGCTTGATCGCGTCGCTGGGCTGGATCAGCAGCTTGCCGCGAACCAGCTTCGAATCGAGCCCGCGATCCTTCGTGCCGGTGCTGATGTTGCGCCGGAAGCCCTCGCGGTTCTCGTAAGATCCGGCGACGCTGACAGCCACCACGTCCGCGACCAGCGGCCCGCTCACGAAGCCGCGAAGGGCGATGTCGCTGTAGTTGCCGTAGCTGGCGCTCAACTTGCCCATCGGCTCGAAGCTCGGCGCGCGGGTGTTGACGATGATCGCGCCGCCGGTGGCGTTCTGGCCATAGAGGGTGCCCTGCGGCCCCTTGAGAATCTCGATCTGCTCGACGTCCGGCAGATCGAACAGGCCGGAAATCTGCTGCGCTTGATAGACGCCGTCGACGTACATCGCGACGCTGGGGTTGTCGCCGGTATTGCCGCCGGTCGCGGACACGCCGCGCATCGACGGCTGCAGGTTGGCGCCGTAGAACGTCATCGTCAGGCCCGGCGTGACCTTGGCAAGATCGGCGGTGTTGGCCACGCCCGACTTTTCAAGGGTGTCGGCGGTCAGCGCCGTCACCGACATCGGCACGTCGAGCAGACGCTCCGACCGGCGCTGCGCGGTGACGACGATGTCCCGGCTGTTGGCCGCGCCTTCCGCCTCGGGCGCCTGCGCGAAAGCGGTGCCGGCGCCAAGCGCCAGGGCGCCGACGACAGCCGTGGACACCGCAAGCTTCGCCA